>NZ_AP038807.1:3047500-4085762 GCF_055378385.1 Maribacter sp. C-4077 | reverse complement strand
AATTCTAAAAAAAAAATCAACGCCTATTGAATTTGACCTTTTTTTTTCTCATGTTCGTTGCCTACCAACGGGGGCTTTAAATATATAGTTTTTAATTAGAAATCAATGGGATTTAATGAAATTTCTTTTCGGGTCAGATATGGAGAAACGGACCAAATGGGCGTGGTGTATTACGGTAACTACGCGCAGTACTTGGAGATGGGAAGAGTTGAGTGGCTAAGGTCCCTTGGGTTATCCTATAAATGGATGGAGGAACATGGGGTAATGTTGCCGGTAATTTCCCTCAAGATCGATTACAAGATTCCGGCACTTTATGACGATCTTATTACGGTACGTACACAGCTTAAAAAAATACCCTCCGTACGTATCGAATTTGACTATGTTATCACGAACGAAAAGGGTGAGGTTTTAATCGAGGCAAATACTGTTTTGGTATTTATGGATTCCAATAAAAGAAAACCAATAAAATGTCCAGAATATATTTTGAAAAAGTTATCGTAAATCCTACAAAACTATTCGGGTATTTTGATTGAAATTTTGTGAAACGCTTCCAATTGTTTCAAAATATCCGGTACCATGTCTTTTTGAACCTTAAGCACTATCTCGCAATACAAATGCAGCTTTTGGTCCACAATATCCAACTGGTGCTTTTTAATAAATCGCATGACGGTATCCATTTCAGAATATTCGAAGACAAGGATTATGTGCTGGGTTAGCACTTTTTCCATGATGATGGAATTATCCAAGGCCATTTTGGCCGTTTCCTTATAAGCACTGATCAAACCGCCAACCCCTAGTTTGGTGCCTCCAAAAATTCGTACTACGGCGACCAGAATATTGGTCACCCCAAAGGATTGTATTTGTCCGTAAATGGGCATTCCTGCGGAATTGTTGGGCTCTCCATCGTCGTTGGCCCTGTACCGGATGTCCTTTACCCCCAATTGCCACGCATAGCAAATATGGTTCACCATTGAGTGCCGCTTACGGAGTTCCTCTAGAATCGGTTTTACGGCTTCTTCGGACTCTATGGGAAAAGTATAGCCATAGAATTTACTTTTTCGCTCCTTAAAAAGTACCTCTTCGCCAGGTGTGTCGACCGACTTGTATTTGGTTGCTTCCTGTTCCATCTATGGAGTTTGACCTAATAGCATACTCTCGATTCTGGTTCCCAAAGCCACAAGTATAATGCTTAGAATGGCCAGGCCTATACCAAACCAATTTTTACTACTTATCCGTTCCTTGAACAATAGAATTCCCAAAAAGGTAGAACACATAACAATGGCTACGTTGTTTATCGTAAATATTGAAGCGCTATTTAAAGTATCACTATCCAATGCCTTCATTAGAAAATAGATAGAAAAATAATTGGGAACACCCAAACATATACCGCCTAGCACATTCTTTAGATTTACAAGGATACCGTTCTTAACGGCCTTTACTAAAACAAAGAGGGTACCACAGGTGGCGGCAGAGCCAAATACCATGGCAGAAAACAGCGGAAATTCTTCTTCTGGGACGGATATTTGTTGGGCATATTTAATGCTCGTATCGATTATCCCGGATCCTATAAAGACGGCTATCGGCAATAACAGCAAATACGTATGGTCTACTACGGTTTTTTTACGCATGGTGGCGAGATACACCGCCACCAAGGCCAAAAGGATGCCTAGGATTTCAAAAAGGCCAAGCCTTTCCCCGTACATCCAGACGCCAAATACGACAGGGATGGCCAAGGACATTTTTGTCGCTACCGATGCTGCGGAAACACCTATTTTTTGTGATGTTGCCGCCATTAGGTTGAAAACGATGATGAATAAAATTCCCAAAGCCAACGTTCCCATAAACCATGGCCTTTGCGTGGTTGTTGAAAACGTAACCTTTCCTTGGTAGAAATAGAGGCCTACGGAACATGCGATAAAGTAATTGACGATTATGGCATAGAGTGTCTGGATTCCGTATCTGGCATATAATTTAAAAATTACGAAGATCAAGCTGGATGCAAGAATGCTTAACGCCAAGTACTCCATTACAGCTCTTTGTTTAACTCCGTAATATCTTCCTTGCCAACTTGGAGGTTCCAGCAACGTATTCCCAATTTTTCCGCACTATCCGTATTTGCCTTGGTGTCGTCAATAAACAGTGTTTCTTCGGGAATCAAGGAGTTTTCGTTTAATACATGCTCGTAAATGTCGTTGTTCGGTTTTCGCATCTTGATTTGTTGTGACAGATAGAAGCCTTCAAAACAATTCTTGAACCGGTCAAAACGATCTTGGCCCATCGTCTTTTTTACATATTCAATGTGTAGGTCATTGGTGTTGCTCAATAAAAACAAACGGTGAGATTCTTGTGCTTTCAAATTCTCAATGAATGCCAATCGGTGTTCCGGGAAATCAAGTAAAATGGAATTCCAGGCATCCACTAAATCCGTTTCCGTTGCTTCTGGATACATTTCCTTTAAACCTGCCAAAAAATCCTCGGAGGACATAAGGCCCATTTCATATTCCTTGCAGAGCAAATCCAAAGCATCGGTATATTCCGTGTATCCAAAAGCGGCTATTTTTTTGAACACCGCCGGTTTGTCCAAATTGATGAAGATGTCCCCAAAATCAAATATGATGTTTTTTATCATTCCTTATTATTTTTAATTGGTCGTTTACTATTGATCTTTCTGTAGTGAGTTGCCCCTGCAATGTTGGGGCTTTAATTCCTTTTTCAAACGTGTTTTTGCCGATAAAGATTCGGGCTTCGTCCCAAAGATTTGCATCGATAAAAGCTTGCAGGGTTTTGGCTCCACCTTCCACAAAAACACTCAGTATATTCCTTTTAAACAGATTTTTAGACAGCTCTAAAATAAATTCATCATTAAATTCAATAAACTGTAAATCATAATTTTGCGTATTATTATCTGAATTAGTAATAGAACTAATTACGATGGTGGACTGTTTCCCGTCCAAAACATGAAAACCTTTTGGTATTTTACGATTTTTATCGATGACGAGTCGGATTGGTGCACTTCCTTTCCATAGTCTTGTGTCCAATTTTGGATTGTCGTCCAATACGGTATTGGTGCCCACCAAAATGGCCTGTTCCTCGCTCCGCCATTTATGGACCAATTGCCTTGAATAGGTGTTGGTAATCCAATAAGGTTCGGCTTTGGAATTTCGATGTTCCTTGATGGGCGCCATAAAACCATCGGCCGTTTCCGCCCACTTTAATACTATGTGGGGTCGTTTTTGTTCATGAAAAGTCAGAAATCGCCTGTGATGTTCCCTGCATTCTTTTTCCAAAACCCCCAGGGTGACTGAGCATCCAGCCTTTTCAAGGATTTCCATGCCTTTTCCGGCAACTTTTTCGTGTGGATCTTTTAGACCTATGATGACCTTGGGTATCTTGTTTTCAACAATTAAATTGGCACAGGGCGGAGTTTTTCCGTAATGGGAGCACGGCTCCAGGGTGACGTATAGCGTTGAATTTGAAAGCAGGGTTTTATCCTTTACGGAACGAATGGCGTTTACTTCGGCATGCGGACCGCCATAGGGGCTGGTATAGCCTTCCCCAATAATACGGTCGTTATGGACGATAACGGCACCTACTGATGGATTGGGAGCCGTAGAGCCTATTCCATTTTTGGCGATTTCAAGGCAACGTCGCATGTATTTTTCATTCGCGGACATAGGGTGGTTCGGGTTGATGGAGTCCATACCCAAAAGGTACGGCTTGTTGAAAACTGTTTTTTAGCTTTTTGCCCAATTCGTGTATCTTCACCAATCAAAAATAGTACTTTAAAGCCTATTATTTAAAAGCAATGCAAGAGGTTGTAATACGGGAGATAAGACCCACCGATAATGAGGAAGTGGCACGCGTAGTGCGTGAGGTTTTGGTAGAAATGGGCGTTCCCAAAGTAGGTACCGCCTACGCGGATGCCGCCTTGGACCGCATGTACGAGACCTATGATGTGCCCAGGGCCACCTATTTCGTTATCGATGACGGTGGCAAAATCATTGGTTGTGCCGGTGTTGCCCAGTTGGAAAACTATGATGGCAACGTTTGTGAGCTTCAAAAAATGTACTTTTTAAAGGCTGCCCGTGGGCGTGGTTTGGGTGCAAAAATGATGGAGACCTGTTTGGAACGCGCACGGGAATTCGGTTTTGAGAAATGTTATTTGGAAACCATGCCTTACATGGAAGACGCCCAAAAACTGTATAAAAAGTCGGGTTTCGAATATATCGATGCGCCCATGGGAAATACGGGGCACTATTCCTGTCCCGTTTGGATGCTGAAGACCTTGTAATATGTTGCTCAGTGAACTAAAAAGGATTTTTCATAAAGAATTGGATGCTCTGTACGGCAAGGAGGAGGTTTCCAGTTTTTTTTATTTGCTGATAGAGGATTATTTGGGTCTGGAGCGATTTGTCCTTGCCATTCAGCCCAACTTGAGAGTCCAAAAGAATGAGGAACCAAAGATGTTCGCGGCATTGTCAGAATTGAAGGAGCATCGGCCCATACAACATATAATAGGGTCAGCGCAATTTATGGATATGGAATTCAAGGTGGGGCCGAAGGTCTTGATACCAAGACCTGAAACGGAGGAATTGGTTCGATGGGTGTTGGCCGATGTGAATAAACAGGCCAATCTGGATATTTTGGACATGGGAACGGGGAGCGGTTGTATCGCCATCGGCCTTGCCAAATCCTTGAAAAATGCAAATGTTCAGGCACTGGATATTTCGGAAGGGGCGCTTGAAATCGCCCGAGGGAATGCCCTTAAAAACGAGGTCGAAGTTCATTTTTTTAAGGCCGATATGTTGGATTTTTATAGTGAACTTTCATTTGATATAATTATATCCAACCCTCCTTACGTCAGGGAGTTGGAAAAAAATAAAATGAATAAAAATGTGCTATTGTACGAACCTGAGTCCGCACTCTTTGTCTCCAATGAGGACCCATTGATTTTTTATAGGGGAGTGGCATATTTTGCATCCAAACATCTAAAACCAAACGGTATGTTGTACCTGGAAATCAATCAATACTTTGGCCCTGAAACATGCGCCTTATTGAATACTTTCGATTTCAATACCATTGAATTGCGCAAGGATATGTACGGGAACGACCGAATGATAAAAGCCACAAAGAATAGCCAACTATGAACATTGAAGAAACCATCAAGGCCTTACGGGAGGAGCTTAGGGACCATAATTATAATTATTATGTGTTGGACAAGCCAACGATTTCCGATTATGAGTTTGATATGAAACTCAAGGAGCTTCAAGCTTTGGAAGCACAACATCCCGAGTTTTATGATGAAAGTTCGCCCACCATCCGCGTGGGTGGTATGGTTACGAAGCATTTTGAAACCGTTGTGCACGAGCATCGCATGTATTCCTTGGACAATTCCTATTCCAAGGAGGATCTGGAAGATTGGGAAAAGCGAATTCAACGGAACTTGGGCGATGCACCTGTATCCTACACGTGTGAGCTTAAATATGACGGTGCATCTATCAGTATTACCTATGAACACGGAAAATTGGTGCGCGCGGTGACCCGTGGCGACGGATTTCAGGGCGATGATGTCACCACAAATATCAAAACGATCAAGTCGGTTCCCTTGCAATTGAAAGGGGATTATCCGGACAAGTTCGATATACGGGGGGAAATCATACTGCCGTTTGATGGTTTTGCCAAGATGAACGAGGAGCGTATCGCCAACGGGGAAGAACCCTATATGAATCCCAGAAACACGGCTTCGGGAAGTTTGAAATTACAGGATAGTTCTTTAGTGGCCCAACGGCCTTTGGAGTGTCTTTTATATAGTATCGTTGGTAGGAACACCGGGATAAGCACCCAGTTTGAAATGTTGGAAAAGGCGCGAGAATGGGGTTTTAAGGTGCCCACAGTGGCGAAATTATGCCATAGTACCCAAGAGGTAATGGATTTTGTGGAATATTGGGACGTAAACCGACACAGTTTGCCGTACGAAACTGATGGGGTGGTGGTGAAGGTGAATAGTATCCAGCACCAGGAGGAACTTGGGTATACCGCCAAGTCCCCAAGATGGGCCATGGCCTATAAATTCAAGGCGGAGCAGGTATACACCGTATTGAACGAAATTACCTATCAGGTGGGCCGTACTGGAGCGATAACCCCCGTGGCCAACCTACAGCCCGTTTTGTTGGCAGGAACGACCGTAAAACGGGCTTCCCTACACAATGCCGATCAAATCGAAAAACTGGATATCCGCGAAGGGGATACCGTTTTTGTGGAAAAAGGCGGGGAAATCATTCCCAAGATCATTGGGGTGGATGTATCCAAACGGCCAGCAGATTCCAAACCGACGCAGTATATTTCTAAGTGCCCGGAATGCCACACTGAATTGATTCGAACTCCAGGCGACGCCAAGCATTATTGCCCAAACGAATACGGTTGTCCGCCACAAATTACGGGTAGGATCCAGCATTATATTTCGAGAAAGGCCATGGATATCGAAGGTTTGGGCGGTGAAACGGTGGAACTGCTTTTTAAGGAGGGCCTGATCAATGATTATGCGGATTTGTACGATCTTACCAAAGAGCAATTGTTGCCCTTGGAACGGATGGCGGAGAAGTCGGCAGAAAATTTGGTCCAGGGGGTTGCGGATTCCGTCAAGGTGCCTTTTGAGCGGGTTTTGTTCGCCTTGGGCATTCGCTATGTGGGCGAGACTGTTGCCAAGAAATTGGCGAAAGCCTATAAATCCGTCGATGCGCTGATGGTGGCTTCCAAGGAGGAGCTGGTTTCGGTGGACGAGATTGGCGACCGGATTGCGGAGAGCGTGGTGGATTTTTTCCAAAACCCAAAGAACTTGGATGCTATAAACCGATTGCGACAAAAGGGGGTACAGTTGGAACTGTCGGCAGAAAAACTGGAAAACCAAACCGAAATATTGAAAGGTGCTACCTTTGTAGTATCGGGCGTATTCGAAACGGTGAGTCGGGATGAGCTTAAAAAATTGATCGAGGACAACGGCGGCAAGGTGGGTTCCTCCATTTCTTCCAAAACAGGATATTTGGTCGCCGGGGACAAAATGGGACCTAGTAAAAGGACCAAGGCGGAGTCTTTGGGTGTCCCGATTATCACGGAACAAGAATTTCTAGCAATGATTTAAATAAAAGATATGGATTACTTCATTATCAGTGCAATACTGGTTTTTATTTCTGCAATTTTTGGATATATCAATGTCCGATTTTTAAAGTTGCCCAATACCATTGGCCTGATGTTGATCACCATTGTGTTTACCCTAGCCGTTTTTGTTATAGGTTATGTGGATGACACCCTTTTGAATGCCGAAAAGTATATTATTTCCAAAATCGACTTTAAGACCGTGCTCTTGGATATCATGCTGAGTTTCCTGCTTTTTGCCGGGGCTCTGCATACCAACTTTGAGCAATTGAAGGTGCAGCGATGGCCCATTTTGGTCTTCTCCACCTTGGGCGTTTTGGTCTCTACCTTTTTGGTAGGTACCATCATGTTTTATCTGTTGAAAATGACGCCCATGGACGTAAGCTACATCCATTGTTTGCTTTTTGGGGCGCTTATTTCCCCAACGGATCCCATCGCCGTTTTGGGAATCTTGAAACAAGCGGGAGCTCCCAAAAAGCTGGAAACCAAAATTGTGGGCGAATCCCTGTTCAACGATGGGGTAGGCGTAGTTGTGTTTTTGACGATTTTTAAAATGGCCTCCTCTGGTGGGACCCCAGTGGATCCCATTGAAATCTTGGAGCTTTTTGGGGTAGAGGTCATTGGTGGTATACTTTGGGGATTATTGATTGGTTGGGTTACGTACCGAATGATGCGCAGTATAGATGATTACGATATCGAGGTCATTATTACGCTTGCCGCGGTAATGATGGGAACGGTGGTGGCCCAAAAGTTGCATCTTTCCGCACCTTTGGCCATGGTAACGGCGGGTCTGGTCGTTGGGAACGATACGGTGCGGAATTCGGCCATGTCCAAAACCACGGAAACTTATGTGGACAAGTTTTGGGAATTGCTGGATATTCTCCTGAACACCTTGTTGTTCGTACTCATCGGTATGGAGATGTTGGTCATCAGTTTTGAAACCAGTTATATCGTAGCCGGATTGATTGCCATTCCCATCGTGTTGGGATGTCGTTTTTTAAGTTTGCTGATGCCCATAAAGTTTTTTGAGAAACGGTTGGATTTTGTACCCGGAACCAATTTGGTCATGACCTGGGGCGGACTGCGGGGCGGGATATCCATCGCCTTGGCTTTGGGTCTGACGCAGGATATGAATCGGGATTTGTTTTTGGTTATAACTTATGTAGTGGTGGTCTTTTCCATTATTGCCCAAGGTCTCACTGTTGGTAAATTAGTAGAACGCGTTACAAAATGAAACCAAAGGATTATACCGAATTTGAAGCGACACTTTTAGCATCCCATCCACCATCCGATTGGCCAGAGGGACTAAAAGCCCTTTGGTTCGATGCCAAAGGCGACTGGGAAGCATCCCACGACATTGCCCAGGAAATGCATAATTCATTAGGGAGTTGGATCCATGCCTACCTCCACCGAAAGGAGGGCGACCGATTCAATGCCGGCTATTGGTACCGACAGGCAAATAGGCCTTTTTCAAAATTGTCCTTGGAAGAGGAGCTTCGGGAAATTGTGGAATTTGTAATAGGGTAACTGGGATTTCTTTGGATGAAAATCTATGATTACAACGTATTGTGTTTGGAATACCCCGGAGGTTGAATCCCCTTCATCCGCAAATAGCTAACTGCCTGTGCCCTGTGATGTACCGTATGGTTTTCGGCTCGGAGTATGAGGTCAAGATGGGTATGGCCCTCCAAATACCAAGGTTTTACCTTTTCTCGTCCCTCTTTTAAGAATTCATCTTTTAATCCCTTCAAATTTGCCAATACATAATCGTGGGTTTCATTGAGATACGCTACAATCAAGGCCTTGTTAACTTCCGGACTGCGTTTTTGGAGACTATCTGCATTAAAGACACTTACGGGGTCTGGAAGGTCAAAAAAGAAAGGTGCATCCTTTAAAGCGTTAAAATCGGCATAGGTCTTTTCATCCTTCAACACCCCAAGGAACATGTTATTAGTATACCCGATATGCAAAAAGTGCTGGGCAAAGCTCATTTGCTCCGGACTGGGCCTGAATTCGAAGTCCTCTACGGGCATGGCGTCCAAAACGGCCATGGTATAGCTCCTTGATTTTTCCCATCGGTTTATCAAAATATCCGCAATACTGGAATCCTCTTTTTCCAATTTTGGCATTTTGCTGGCAAGGAGTGTCAGCGGACTTAATCCGAGCCATCCCATCAAAAGTCTTCTTTTTAAATTAGGTTTTAAATTCATACCAATGCTGAAAAATTTATAGTTTCATAATTTATAAATCCTCAATATACCCATTTTAAATTAGTGGGTGAAGCATTGGCCCTCTATCAATTGGAGGGCACGTTGGACTTTTCGGTATCAAAATAGTTGGAAAGAATGGAGGTGAGTGCTTCCTCACCGTTTAGGATTCGTTCTATTTTGTCCCAAGTATTTGGGTTGAGGATGGACACCAAGGGTTGGTCCACTTTTTTTATTTTATGAAATACTTTTTTGATTTTATTGTCCCATACCTTGTGGTATTTTAAAAGATCGTCCGGGTAGACTGTTTTTCGTTTGGTGCCTTCGTTGATGCCTCGGAAAGGGCTGGAAATATTCAGGTACCCATAATCGTCCGTCAATTGCTCGCCTGGCTGGATATCGCGAATGGCAATTTCAAAATCGTAGGCAGTGGTAAGACAATTGGAATTGAAACTATGGTTTACATAACGCCCATGGTCCCAGCAAAGCACCAAGTTTCCGTTGTTGTTTCTATAGGTGTAGGTGTCCAATATTTCCTGATACAGAGGTTCCATTTTCTGAAAATCCAAGGGAGTGAACTCCCGGTCCAATTTGTCCAAAACCCAGGTGATGGTCCCTGCGGGAATAAATTTGGTGGCGACGACGCCGTAGCCTACTTCGTTGCTTATAAATCGTAATTCGGTATGCGGGTGAATCATTTTTTTTAATGGTTTTAAGTGTCTCTTTATGAGTTGGTTATAAGAAACATTCTACTCCCAAACCCCATTCGGATTAAAAACTAAAATTAGATTATTTCTCAATACAAATGCGGGGATCAACGCTATTTCGATACGGAATTTTTCGACTTTTTTGTAACGTCTTTCGTTGTATTTTTTGCAGTCCGACAGCGCTTCGATACCTATGGAAGCGACGAGGAAGCTAATTTTAATGTAGATTTCTCACACTTCATTCAGTCGACTTCGACTCCGCTCAGTCTGACAGGTTCGAAATGACACTTGATAAAAGCGATTCGACCTGAAAACTCCTTATTTAAAACTGTTATCTGGCATAACGCTCAAAGAATTCTTCGGTATCCTTGATTTCCTCCAATCTTAACATCCAGCATACTTCTGAGAGGTCCGAAAAATCGACCCCGTTTTGCTGCACGGCCTCGTTCAAATACCGACCTTCCTTGCCATTGTACTTGTTGGAGAGGTCCACCGCCAATTCCCAAACCGATTTCAATTGAGGATCCATTACTTGCTCCTTCCATTGCGTATAGCCCGGTGTGCGGAAACCTGGGGTACCATTGCCCACCGCATTGCCATCAGGGATTTTGTGATAATCCGTCTGCTGTTTGGCAAATTCCAATAGCTCCGATGTGGTCACTTCCTCGTTCCAATCGCTGTGCTGCACAATGTGGATTCGTTTGGTGGTTTCCAAATCCGGCAGTTTTGACTGTAGAGCCTTTACGAGTTTGGCGGAGAAGTCGGACTGACCCGCCTCCGCAATCCAGATATCACCTTGGGCCTCAAGCGTTGTTATGGCCTTTTTTGCCACTTCCTCTACAGCGGCTCCCATACGATTGTGGGCATCGGTCCAGTTTTTACCAAAGGCTTTTTGAAACAACGCATTGGGCGGTACGTAGAGGCCCTCCTGCATACCGTAGGTTCCAGCAACAGTATGGTAGTTCACATGCATAAAGTTGGGGTGGGACATGAGCGTTAAAAGTCCGGCTGCTGCTTGAAGGTCGTCCACATCGGTCTTACAATCAAAATGCATCAGCAATAAATCCTTCCCTAAATCGAATCGGGGTCGGTTTTTGTAAAGTTCCAGCACCTGTAGATACTTTTGGGCACCGGCTTCGGTCTGGTCGGTCAGGAAGCCATTGAGTTCCGGATGCGCTTCATTTATATAAGTGAGCAGTCGGGTCCTATTGTTTCCAAACGTTTCAGCATCAAAATCCACGTATTCGGTTCGGACCCTAGTAATTTTTCCATTGTTTAGGGAAATGTAATTATCCGTAATAAATGGTTTTTCGTATAGAAATTGAATACGCGTATCCAATTTGGAGGCTCGTATCTTTACCGTGCCGTCTTCCTCTAGTAAAGTTTCCAGGACTTCGTAACTGGGGTCAAAAACGGCGTCCCATTTTAATAGTTCCTCATATCCTTGATGGGAATAGGTAACGGTATAATCCCCTTCCTCGGTTACAAGACTATCCGCCAATAAATTAGGGATTTGGGCATAGTCTGAGGTATCCAACATTTCAAAGTATTCCTTTGCCACTTCCTGGGGAGGTATTTTTTCCGATTGTTTACAGGAAGTAAGTCCGATGGCGCAAAGTGCCACTAAAAATAATATTCTATTCATTTTCATTTTTTAAAGGGATTATCCAAACATTTTTTTCAAGGTCGATGCTACCGCCCATATGTTCCTGAACGACCTTCTCCGTGATGCGAAGTCCTTTTTCGGCCATTTCTTCAAAGGTATCCATGCCATCGTTGGGAAAATTTTGTCGGGTTCTGTGGATGTGAAACCGATTGGAAAATTTTCTTCCAAAGGCTCTCTCCACACCTTCCTTGCCCAACATAAAACCGAGCATACCTCCCCAAGTGGCCGTAGGATTGTCCGAATCCCAGCCTGTGAGCACCCCAATTTTTAGGGTCTCCTTCAAATCGCCCTCACCATAGAACAAACTCACCAAACTGGCCGCAAAATTGATGCCCGCGGCAAAACAGCCATTGCAATATAAATTTTGGGAGGTGATGTCATACCCGTCCAATTGTTGTACCTGATATCGTTCATAAATGGAATCCCGGGTTTGTTCCCAAGGAATCCCGGAGTTGTATAAGTCAAGGACATAGTCGTACATTTTGGCGGGATATTCCTTATTTGGCAACCCTACCCGGGCCTTTTGGGCCATATTTTTTATGCGTTGGGGCCTATTTTCCTCGGAGGGAATTGCGGCGAGGGAATACATGGTTACATAAAACTGTGAAATATCCTCGGCTTCTTCACGGGCCACGGTGCGTATTGGAAGGTCCGCGAGTTTGTTCGCTATATCTGATCGGGTAGGGGCGAAAAGACCGAAAATCTCCGTGGTCAATTGGGCATCTATCATTTCAAAATGTTCGTTCCGTTCCGGACTGCCCGTCTCCGGGGGCAACACGCCTTCCTGCATGAGGTCAAAGGCCTTTTGATTGGATACCCATAGATAGTTTTCTTCCTCGGGCCTGATGTGTTTTAACCACCCGTCCCTGATCTGTTCCGGACTCAATAGACTGGTATTGTTCACATCTAGCAGATGCTGGTACATATATTCGATGTCCGTATCATCGTCCGCGCCCCATATTTCAGTAGTGTCCCGAAATACAAAATCAATAGTAGGGGAGAGGTCGCTGGGTTCACCATTGGAAAAAATACTCGGTTGGTCCAGTTGGCCCCAATCTTCACGGGTATAAAACTCGCCTGTTTGTATTTCTCCAATGTTCCCTATTTTATCCATTTCCGTTACCAGCCCCGTCCAATTGGCAATGCACTGTGCCAGCCAAAATCCGTAGAGTTGGTCTTTGTACGCGTCCCGGGATATGGTAATGGTTTCCGTTTTTACTGCCTCTGCTTTTCCCTTTGTTTCGTTTTTACATGCCAACATGCTTAGGATGAGTACAGGAACGTATACTAGTTTTGGCTTCATGGAGGAGGATTTACTAAATAGGTTGATTATTCCTTAAAAATAGGGGATAGCTGTTGATTTGGCAACTTTGGGTTTCTAACGCTCCCTGCAGTCGACTTCGATTCCTATACCACTTTGCTCAGGGCAGGTCGCTCCGTCTGACAGGTTCGAAATGACAATACATACATAGAAAGAGGCGCAAAGCACCTTACTTCAACCGCATTTCAGGAAACGGGATATAGGTATCATCGCCGGGAACTTTGGGGAATTTCTTGTCCATCCAGTCCTGTTTTTGCTGTTTTAGTTTTTCCCGGTCCGATGATACAAAGTTCCATAGCAAATAGTGTTCCCGCCCCAAGGGTTTGCCCCCGAACAACAATAGCTGGGTATTCGCCTTCACGTGAATGTCGCAATGATTCTCCGTTTTGGATATAAGCATTTGGCCGGCCTTGATTTCTTGGTCCCTTTCCAAGACACTGCCCGTGACCACCACAATGGCGATTTCTCCTTCCAGTTCCCCATTGATTTTAATGGTCTTTTCCTCCGGACTTTCAATTTTAAGCATAAATAAGGGTGAAAAAACATTTAGGGGCGATTTACGGCCATATCCTTCTCCGGCCACCAGGGTATATTTGGTGTTCCCCTCTTCCCAAATGGGTAAGTCCTCTTTGGGAATGAACTGAAAATTAGGTTCGATTTCCTCCAATTCCTTGGGTAAAGCTACCCACACCTGATAACCGTGCATGGTAAATTCGGTCTCTGTGCGCAAATGTTTCGGGGTGCGTTCTGTATGTGTCACGGCTTTTCCGGACGTCATAAAACCTACATCCCCGGGGGTAATGATTTGGTTGGCGCCCGTACTATCCTTATGGGCGATCTCACCCTCGAAGAGGTACGTCAGCGTACTGAGTCCCGTATGCGGATGTTGGTCTACGTCCATATAAATACCTCTTCCCAAGGTAGCGGGCCCCATATGATCTATGAAGGTAAAGGGACCTACTTGTCGTTTTTTACGGATGGGTAGGAGTCGCCCTACAGTAAATTGGCCAATATCCGCCGGTTTTTCATCCACCAGTATTTGATTGTTTGTCATGTTTTTTGGGATTTTTTGTTTAAAGAGTGCTATAGTATCCTTATTAAGGAAGTTACTTAAAAAAACAGCACAAACTCGTATTATTTTTTTCTTAAGTGCAAACCTTATTCACGAATAAAGAGTTACCGGACCTTTTTAAGATAGACCTCTGGGACAAATGGATTTGCCTGTAACCTTAGAAAAAAGATAGCAATACAAATGCATCCTTAGTATAGGACCATATCATTCAACCTGCTTTCTATACCTCAAAATAACCAACGTGATAATATAGATCAAAACGATGCCAAACGGAATTACTATAAACCGATACTCCGGAAAAAGATACCATAGCACAAGCACCAAAATGGTTCTGGTCAACGTGTGAAAGATACCGCTCCAATGTTTGATGATCCAAGAAAAGGGCAACCACATCAATCCCGTCAAAATGCCAACGGTCATGGGCAGGGAGGTGTAATCCAAAAGAAAAAAGGGGATGGCTATGGAATATACGAGAATTGCCTGGCCTGCCGTGTAAAGGAATAGGGTGTCGAATTCATTTTTGGGCTTTGTTTTGTCCAGGAAGTTTTCGCCCGTGAATTTCGATAGGAACAATCCTAGGTAGACGATACTGCCGGTACCAATAAATGTGGACCAAACCGACACAAACTCAGAGAAAAAAATTCCAATGAAACCAATGATGGTCCAAACAATCAATCCTGCCAAGGGCGTTGCAAGAAATTTTTGGTTGGCAAATTCTATGCGTTGTTCTTCGAGTGTTCTGTTCATGACCTATCTCTTATTATTTGTACTCAGTCTTTTATTTCTTCCGATTTCCCCGTGATACCCAAAAACTATGGTTTTATCGAAATTTAATTAAAATCTATTCGATTTACAGGAGTAATTTAAATTTGGGCAATATTTGGTTTCACATCTAGCCTTTTTCTTCGATTAACAATCAACAACCAAAAGGACAATAATGTCAAACACCCTACCATTAAAAGCGGTACATAGTACATTTGTTGTGTAGGTGTATTTATCGCTACCAGCAGGGCGCCAACGGCGATAATGCCCGCGGCGATGGCATAACCCATTTCATCGTAGAACCATGCATAGGGGAAGAAATGGGCGCCTGTGATGATGACATAGGTCATCACGAAATAATCTGGATTGTCCTTAAGTATAAAGAACAAAAAGGGAAAATAGAAGAGCTGCGCAAAATTGAGCCATATGGCCAAAGGCTGTAAGGGATTCGTTTTGGTCGTCCATTTGGTTTTAAGAATTATGGATAATCCATATGCTAATGGTAACATAATCATACCTATATAGAATGTCCAAATACTTTGAGTAAAGGGTTCTTGTGGCCAGGTCCAGATGTAGGCGATTATGGACCAGACAATTGCCGCGGAAATGATAAAATCGATACCGCTTTTGGTGTTGATTGCCAGTTCTAACTTTAACTTTTTTAAATCCCTTTTGTCCATAAAGCTTTTAAATTGATTACCCAACAAAAGTAAATTGGTTCAGAGAAAACTAATAATTTGTGCTACCCAACTGTGCAATTTTAGGGATGGGGTGTGGAAATTTAAATATCCAGTACTTTAGGTCGTTTCACTTTAAAATCTTCCCGCCTTATTCCGTAAATCAATTCACCAAGATATTCCCCGTTCTTAAAGACTGTTCCAGGTAAATTCGCTTCCATCGTAAAACCCGCTTTTACAAGACATTTTTGCGAGGCAAGATTATTTTCAAACGGCCTGGCATATATTCTTTCAATTTCAAATCTTTCAAATCCAATGGATGACATTTCCAGAATGACTTTGGTCATGATTCCCTGTCCCCAAAAAGGTTCGGCCAGCCAATAGCCAATTTCGGCATTTTTCCTATAAATATCCTGTTGTAAATGAAGCCCAATGGAACCTACGGCCAAATTTTGGACTTCAATGGCGTAAATGAAATCATTCCCGCTCCTATTGGCATACGCAATAAAGGATTTAGCATCGGCTTTGGTATAGGGAAAAGGAAACTTATCGGTCAAATATTTGGCAATGTTCTCATTATTGGCAAAACGTAACAAGTTATCCACATCGGTAGATTTCCATAAGCGAAGTTTAAACGGCTTCATATTTGGTATCAGGTTTTCTGTATAAGCTATATGCTGCTATGGTCATCCATGAAAAATAGAGTAAAAAGATAATCCGTTGGCCAACCGCCGGATATTTGGTAAATACAAATGGCCATATTCCAAATAAAATGCTCAGCCACGTTAGTAGCAATAGCCATGGTAGCACACTTTTCCAGTGGTCGGTCTTTTTCATGGGTTTGGGATAGCTAAAAGCGCCTACTAGAAAAAATAGGTAGCTTCCTATACTGCCAACGGTATGGAACAACATGGTGGTGGACTGCCTATTTTCAAAATCGCCCGGGAATAGTCCCGAAACTGCCATAAAAATCCCACTTAAAAATATACCGTACAAGGGTAGTTTGCTTCCATTGTCACGAGCAATGCTTCTGTATAAACCCACAGAAAAAACAGTAATAAGAAGACCGGGTATGATATATCCCAAAAAATTCCAAATCCATTTGTTGGGGGCATCCATGGAGCCTAGCTCGCTAATGGCCTTGGTAAGGAAACTATATTCTATCCTTTGATTGGCCATTATAAAATAGGTCGTCCAGAAAATGGTCGGTGCAAGAAAACCTATGAGCGCATACTTTTTGTTTGTCATAATTTAAACTTTTAACATCGCTAAGTTACCCATGTAAGGGTTTCGCCCATTTGACCTATATCAAAAAGAGTCCTTTGCCGCACGTACCCTGCTCAATGTTTCTTGGCTCATACCCAGATATGAGGCCAGCATGCCCAAGGGTACCCTATAAAGTTTGTGTTTCGAGGTTTTTTGGAAGAAACCATATCTTTCTTTGGCCTTGTGAAACTGCATGGATATGATACGCTCCGATTGCTTGACGAAGTAGTTGGAAATAAGCATCCTGCCAAAACGTTCCATTTCTGGAAAATCCTCAAAACATTTTTCAAGGTCTTGAATATGGATACCGATCAGTACCGATGTTTCCAAGGCCTCTATATGGCAATTGTCCGGAACATTTTTCATAAAGCTATAAATAGAGGTAATCCACTCGTCTTCCGCACAAAAATTGTCCGTTATTTCCTTATCGCCTTTCTTGTAGAATATTCGCAATAGCCCACTTTCGATAAAGTAGGTGTGCTCGCAAACCCGACCCGGTCTGTGAAGAAACCCACCTTTTTTAAGTGTTTTTGGTATTGAGATTTCCTTTAATCTGTCTTGCAACGCATTGGATATGGGAATAAATTTCTGAATATGTGTTATTAGGGAATGGGACATTTTTTAAAACTAAGTCTTAAATGCGTTGGCATGGTTCAAGGATTACCAAGGTGGATTTTAGAATACAACCACTTGAATCTACTCTAATTATTAAAAAATTATTAATTGGTTATTGTATTTTAATATTTCTTTTTTAAAAAGATTTTCATTTTTTCATTTACCACTTCCGCTTGGTCGATGGATAAAAAATGCCCGGCGTTTTGAACAATTTCACCCTTACCGTTTGGAAGGGAATTGGCGATTTCAACTGTTTTTTCGGTATTGATCATATCGTCATCACCAATCAGCACCAATATGGGCATTTGCAAGGATTTCAATTCGTCATTTGAAAAAGGCTGCATGTTCGTGATGAACTTATTTTCTGATTCTAAATCCAATCCTAATGTGTACTGTTTTAAATAGGCGTCGTTAATTTTATCCACATTTTCGGACATACTTTCCAGGCTTTGTTCTATTTGTTTTTCTTTGGAGGCCAGTAAGGTTACAATGTTTTTCAATAAATCCATACTGGGTCTAATCCAAGTAAAGGTTTGGGCCGGACTCAATAAAATTAGGCTTTTGACTTTGCTTTGATTATTTAATGCCAAAGTAACGGCCAACCAACCCCCACGGGAAGCACCAATTAAATGATATTGGTCCAAATCCAAAACATATAAAACCTCTTCATACCAATCCGTTACTTTTTCTACACTTTCAATATCATTATACAAATAGGATTTTCCAGGCTCCAGAATGAAGTCAATGGCGAATACCCTATGGTTCTTGCTAAGTGACCCAATATTTGGATACCACATGGTAGAACTGGCATTCATTCCATGCAGTAATACCAAGGGTTCCGCATTTTTCGGACCGCTTACGATAACATGGGCAATTCCATTCGTAGTGGTGATGTATAACTCTTCATAGGACACATCCCACAAGCTTAGGGTTTGGTCATAGGCTTTATAGTAGGCCTCCTTGGAAGGCGACGGATCGGTGATGTACTTCGGCACTTTTTTGTACTCGGCATATTTGTCAGCACAATTTGTGAATAAAAGTAAAACGGAAAGCAAGCATAACAGTCTCATAGCATCGTTTAAAATAAGGAGAAAATATAGTGTAAAAAACCTTTTGAAATACAGGTACCTATTACCGGATAGTAATTAGGCGTTGCATGCTGGGTATAATAGACAATGTTTGCCTAAAAGTTTCCTGATCTATTATTTTCCCATAATCGACACGGGCCTTCGCCAAGCCGTCCGGATTGGGGTCCAAATACAATTCATACCCCTTTAAAAGTTTCACTTTTTTGGTCTCGCCCTTTTGAATGGGTATTTCCTCCAAGATGTTTCCAGATGTTTGTACCCTTATGGAAAATGGGCGCTCCCCAATATTTTTGACGATGCCATAGCTGTCTTCGCCGTAAAAGGGATTTATCGTTGCGTCCTGACCGGTACCTTTCCCGGTCATGATCATACTTTGGGAAGGTTCCAATACGAATTCTGTCTGGGCCGAAACTTCAAAATAAAGTAAGAACAGTAAACAGGTTGCTAAAATTGATTTTTTCATTTTACTCTTGATATCTAATTAACAATTAACAGCTCGAGCATTTCGCACGCGCTACTAATGGTTAACGGTTTTCTTCTTTTTAAACAACAATGAAATCCCAGATATGATTAATGTAAGTATTGTTCCAATTCCAATCCCATAGCTTAACCACCAAAACAACCGCATGGCAAGTTGACCACCCTGAAAGGTTGTTTTTTCGGAAAAAGTGAATGAAAGATTGCCAGAAAGTACATAGGATATTGGAACCCAAAGAATGCCCAACAGTAGTATTATTTTCAAGAATCTTGATAGAATTCCATTGAATTTGCTCGAAGGCTCTCTGAGGTCTTTGAAGCCCCAATAGATAGTAAAGGGTAATGAAATCATACCAATCCAAGTTATGAAGGTTCCCAAAGGAATTTCATTGTTTTTATCCAGAGCGATTGTAAGTAACGGGGAACCGGTAACCAAAAGGATGATTACACTCAAAGTCAAAAATAGACCACTGAAAAAATATAGCTTTCTCATATTCATTTTTGTACTTGTTGCCAGAAAGGACTTCGTTAAACAACGGTTTTACCTCGAGCAGCACGTTAGTTGCCCCTTCCTTTTAAAGGCCCGGGCAAGATGCTCGCGGCAGGGAAGGGGAAAAGCAAGAAACTTGCATTGATTGCTGTGTCGAACAAGTTGTTGAAACAGGCATTTACGATTGCCAAATCCCGGCTGCCCTACGATGAGAATTATGTATCATAATTGAACTAAAAAGACTTATTTTTTAACTCAGTTCTTTGTTGTCATTAGTTTTTTACTATAAAGAATCTCCACTTCAGCTGAATCACAAACTGTAATCAGGTCCTCACCTTTAAAATCCTTGAGTCTTTCTATACACTTTTCAAATGTCGATTCCTTGTAGTAACTGTCTTGACCTACTTTTAGTCCAATTTAGGGTGTAAAGTCTCCAATAATTAGGTTTTTTTAGAGCAATATAACCTTCGTTTGATTTAAAGTCATATTTTAGAGCATAATAATTTGTCCCTAAAATTCTATTGCCAGCATTGTTGATTACGGTGGCAACATTTTTGATGCCGTCTTTCCCTATATAATGTCATTATTTCGTGGGTTTATGAAAGTTTAACGTAAAAGGCACTTTTCTAAACTAGAAATCTCATTATTCGTTATTTTCTCCAAACTTATTTTAGGAAAATTATTGTCAAAAAATGTGTTTAAAGCTTCTATTGTTTCTACATCTTCTGCTTTCACAACTAAAATTGGCGATTTTTCGGAAACTAAATCATTTTTACGTTCCCTAAATGTATAGTATGAATATTGCTTGTCAACATTTTGAACAATCCGGTAAATGTTGTTGATATTTATTCTAGTAGTTTTTAGGCCTACCAAGGTTATGGTTTGAATTAATCCCTTTTCTTTATTGAAAATTAATTCTTTTTTGAACCAAAAAGGAAGAGTGATCATCACTAACCCATGTACAATTGCGCTCAATAATACGATTGAACCGATAGTAACAAGTCCATCAGAATCATTCTCGATATTAAAAATTATCGTTAATCCAATAATGTGTAATACTAGGCTAATAATTAAGACTAAATATGTATAACTAACATTTTTTTTCAATTCTGTTTTAGAGAATATTGATTTGTTATTATTGGATTTTTTTTCGTCGAATTTATACTCCTTATCTATCTCTGTTAGTAATTGGGAATCTGTAAACTTTTTGTGTTTCTCTTTTTTTTCAATAATAAAAAATTTCATTCAGGTTAGGTTTATTTAAATTAATGGCAACGTCTGAGCTAAGCGTAGTGCGGAGGCAAGGAAACTTTTCGTTTCCGTCCGAGCACGAAGCTAAAGCTTATTGTTTTGATTTATTTTTCTGCTCTAAAGCTAAATCCATAAGATTTAGAGACATCATTAATATACACACACCTTTCAGTTTTGCCCTAAAGTCCGAATTACGTTTAGGTTTTGTTGTACTTAGTGCTTTCTGGACAGTTGGTCTCCTAGTAAAACAAGTACGAACAGAATTCTCCAGATATCAAATTTAGTTGGCAATTCCTTTTAATAATCCTCTCCGGTATGAATTTATTACCTAATTAATCCAATAAAAAATGTGGTGCTTTTTGGTAATATCCCGGTACAGTTGATTTGAATTTAGATTCCATTACTGGTGACACTAAATATGAGTGACGATTATCTTTGATAACCTTATATAGGTATTCGTCATATGAGTTTATATTTTCATAGCGTTTTATCTCAACCTGTTGTACCTCCATATTCCCCTGTTCATACAATTCATAAAACCCCCATGTTTTTATTTCTTCAGGAATTTTTGGAAGTTTGATGTTATCTGTCTTTTGACTATCAAAAACCAGGCTCCAACGATAACTTATATTTAGTCCTCCTATAACCACATATGGGTCACTATTAATAAAAACCTTCCCAACAGTATGGTCCAATCCATTTTTAATTACTTCAATTTCGTTATTTGAATAAGAATAATCTATAGACCAATCTAGAGTATGAAATGACGGTGCAAGCTCCCCAGTTCGTTCTGTGTAATAGTCATTAATTCTAACATTGTACTTATAATTAGTAAAAATAGAATTGAAATAATAAGGTATCCCCTCTAATCCCTGATAACCATATCCATGTCCGTCAATACGGTGGTAAATATTGTTTTGAAAATCATCATTGCTAAAATAACCTGCAATCCAGTAAGATGATGATTCAAACGTATCTCCATTGCTTAGAATGGGTTGATAGAATCTTTTTTCTACATTCTGATTTGTAAATAGCTGTGGCGTGAAAACAAAATCCGACGGTATATCCCAATCAGCAACATAATAACTATATTCATTCAAAGTCAAATTAACTTGAGGAACATAAATGAACTCAGAATTTACGGCGCTTGTCGTTCTTCTCCTTCTATCTATGCTAAACTCTTCTGTTTCGCTATAGAAACTACCCCCATATCCAAAACCTTCAGAATTCAATGAAATAATATCTTGAGAATCGAAACCTTGAGCTGGAAACTTTATCGGATTCGTAGGGCTGTAGTCAAATCGCGGATAAGTTTTAAAATTGATTTCTCCTAAAGTGGATGGGGTTAAATTTTGAAGTGTTGTAAATTCACTTGAATTACCAAATGCACCTGTGCTATATTCACCTATGGTGAGCATAAATTCCGAATTAGGGCTAATCTCTTCTATAGTTCGCAGTGTTATCTTATCGGTATCTTGCATAACTCTTTTACTGTCAAGTAGATTGCCTTCTACATCGGAAGCAAAAACGTAAATTCTTGCCAATTGTGGGTCGTAAAAATTAGAAGGGAAATTCAAAGTAATTAACCTTCGATATATTTCGATTGGAATAATTAATTCGGACATATTATCTAAACTATCTGTAGCTATAATCTTTATTGAATTGGCACCTGTTCCGAATAAGTTAGGGTCGAAGTCAAAGCTATAGTCTGTCTGATTTGCTAAAGAAACTATGATAGAATCTCCTAAAAACACTTTCAAAGAATCTACCTCAGAATATAAATCATTTACATTTGGGCTAATTGTTATAAGGCTATCTATTATTTGATTTTCAACCAATGATTCAATTGTTATTTCAGGTCCAGTGTTATCAGAAATAAAGGCTACTTCGAATGACCCGAGATTTTCGCCGGAGTCTAAAGCCTCTATTTTTAAAACGTTTTCGCCATCAGTAAGGTTATTGGTATTAATGTTAATCGATAAATTATCAAGTGGTAGGTCAATCAACAGCTCATTGTTTAAAAAAGCCTTTACCGAAGTCAATTCTTGATTATCCATTACATCAAAAGTTACAGTATTGTTGTCTCCATTAATTACTGCTCCAGCCGATAGGTTAACCCCAGTTATCGTTGGTTTCTCGTTGTCTACATTGATAATTGTGTTCTTTGATTCTGAATTACCGGATTTATCCGTAACAACTACCTTCAAAATATAATCTTTAAATGTATTTGTTTTACCTGTTTTAGAAGCTAAAGAAGAAACATCTACGATTATGGAATATGGCGCACTAGTGTCTTCACCCACTTTTTCGTCGTCTATAAAAGCTTCTACTTTGGAAATACCGCCTGCATCTTGGGCGTTAATATTGATTTCTATTTGATTGCTTACAACAATTGGAATAGCAGATGAATTATTGTTGAAACCGGCAATTGAAAAATTGAAGGTTGGCGCCGTTACATCTGGTTCAGCAGTAGGGTTTGACGATTCTTTTGAACACGAATATGTAAAGATAAAAGTAATCGTTAAAAGTGCTAGAATTGATTTTTTCATGAAGAAATAATAGGTTTGGTTTTCAGCTGTTGTAATTGGTTCGTAAGTTGATTTGATTTCAAACTATTGCTTTAAAAACGAGATACAGGCCTTTTTATTTTAAAAAAGAAAATAGGCAACTCAATACCCTTTTTCAATAAAGTATATGCTTTTGGAAATAGCACTTGGAATTCTTATGATTATTCACAAAAACATTATGTAAATTATATTTTCTTTTCAGCATTAAGTAAAACGCCGCGCTATGTGCAGTCCGGCGAGTTTTATGGAAATATAGTGAAAACCTGTAACGATGGTTCGGTTATCTGTCAGGTTTTGGGTATTGTGAACCGAATCATCGTTCATCGATAAGGCTACGTAGTGGCCGTCTATCGTGGTTTTCACGGTATTGGGAATAAAATTTGTCGA
The DNA here is from genome assembly GCF_055378385.1 of Maribacter sp. C-4077. NCBI lineage: Bacteria > Pseudomonadati > Bacteroidota > Flavobacteriia > Flavobacteriales > Flavobacteriaceae > Maribacter > Maribacter sp. C-4077. Next base: position 4,062,057 of record NZ_AP038807.1, on the reverse strand, counting down.
CCAGATTACATATAGCGTCCTGATATGTCGACTGGCTTTTGGTGCGGCAATTGCGCCAGCAATGCGACAAAAGTACGCCGCAGGCGTATTCGACATCATCGGTTCGTGTATGATTAGTTGCGAACTTTTCCAACGGAAAATGTCCGCCGGAGACTAAAGATATTTGATTGTAATGATTTCCCTGTGGGAAATCAGCCCGCAATTAATTATACACCGCTTAAGTTTGATTCTAGTTATTTTAACGAAATAAACCAGAAAGAAAAAAGCGTAGAATAAGGTTAATATACACCGAGAAACCTAGATTTCGTCAACATTGATAATCCCTACGCTTTACTACTTGGAATTCGTTCAGTTTTATGAGACCTAGATCTCGCTTTCAAGTTGTGGAATACGCAGTAGCTTTTTCTTTCCAATTCATTTATCTATGATTAAAAATAAAGATTTTGTTGGTATCGATGTTAGCAAGGATACCTTGGATGTTTATGATGGAAGCACTTTTTATCAAATTAAAAACGGTTACGCAGGATTTAAAAAGCTGCTGAAGTTAAGTGGAGAGCGGTCGCAATTCGTCATGGAGGCCACGGGATATTATCATTATAAGCTGGCCTATTTTCTTTTGGAAAACGGTAGGGCGGTTTTCGTGGAGAATCCGTTGAAGGTAAAACGTTTTATCCAGATGCAGCTCAGTAAGGTAAAGACCGATAAGAGTGACGCCAAACAACTTTTTGAATACGGATCGAGCCAGAATCCAGCTTTATGGAAGGGAGAGAGCAGATCGCAGCAGGAATGTCTGCAAATAGTCCGTTTACTGGCCACTTACACAAAATAGACCACCCAATTAAAGAACAAGCTCCATGGTGAAGCGGTTTTGGGAAACCCTTCAAAATTGGTCGTCAACTCTTTAAGGCGGCAATTGCGCCATACCGAAAAGGAGATTGAAAAACTGGAAGGTGTATTGGAAGAAAAGGTAAGACAGGCCAATGCAAAGGAACTTACCTTGCTTAGGTCAATTCCTGGAATAGGAAATAAATCGGCTTTGTTGCTCTTGGTCTTCACAGATGGTTTCAGGCGTTTCGATACAGCAAGTGAACTGTGCAGTTATGCCGGTCTTACACCAACGACCAGGGAATCCGGTTCAAGTATCAAGGGAAGGCCGAGAATAAGCAAAATGGGGAACCCAAAACTTAGAAAACTATTGTTCATGTGTAGCTTTAATGCCTGTAAATACAACAGGGCCTGTAAGGCACTTTATGACCGATTGGTTGCAAAAGGCAAAAGCAAAAAATTGGCTCTGATTGCAGTTTGTAATAAATTGCTCAAACAAGCTTTTGGTGTAGTGAAAAACGGACTGCCCTATGATGAGAACTTTGTATCAATATTGAGCTAAAAAAGCTTGTTTTTTACCTCAGTTCTTTGTTGTGCTTTGTTTTTATTTTGTCCTATTCGGAAGCCAGCTTTTTCAAATTGTAAATCAACCTACGCGCTTTACTTTCTACTTTTTTCCATTCCCATAATTCAGGATTGCCCATCTTATGATTTGTGTCGCTCCAGGCCTCAGCTCTTTTTTGTGAATTGACATTTATCATACATTTGATTTCAGTCTCTGGATTCAGAAGGGTAAGTTGAAGATAAATTACCCCCCATCCTGAGGTTCTGAATCGAAAAGTATTTCCGTCACAATATTTTGGATCTAGTTCAATCTTTTCAATTGAGAAAAATCCTCTTGTTTCTGGGTAATAAATGCCAAATCCGTAATGCTTGTATTTACCGCAGCTTTTATTGTAATAGTCTTTAAATTCCAACAAATCCTTAATTTCTACGATTTCGGATTCTGGTTCAGAATATGATTCAAAAATTTAACTTCTCCGTTTGAAAAACATATTTCTACGAGTTTCCAAAGATTGTCCTTATTGATGATTTCTGTTCTCTGCATAAATAAAGCACAACAATTGTATAAACGTAACTAGGTACGTTTATTTCTATTTTATGGGTAACAAGATACTTCTTTCCTTATATTCAAAAACATTGTAAACAAGTGGTTTATTCCGAGTTATCAACACTAAAATCAGAAAAACCCTACCACCAGACCACAAAGAACTTTTCAAAAGTGTCAGTCCCTTTTTTGACCCAAAGCATGGGGGCGTTCTCTTTGAGGAGTCGCATATTTACCTCCAAAAAAGTTTCATACTGGGACATTCGGGCCACGTCTTCTTGAGTAGACACTATCCATTTTTGACCTCTTACTTTAACCCACGTTCCTTTAATACTTTTTCCAAATCATTATGCTTATTTGGATTTTTAAGCATCCGATAGATAAAAAATAGAGGTATTAACATGGGGATTAGGAATCCAAGTTTTTTGTCCGGTGTTTGGACCCAAGAAAAAACGCCATAAATTAGTATGCCAGCAAGAAAACCTATTGCTATTGCGTTGAAAATTTTAGATTTATAATGTTTCTTTTTTTCGAGCAATAATTCTTCGTCCGTTAATTTATGAAGTTCCTTTTTTTCCATTTGAGCCAACTATAAATATTCGAGTTCTTCATATCTAATAGTGTAGATAGCGATAAGTTCCGTTTTTAAATAACAAGATACTTCTTTCCTACCATTGAAGAATACAACGAATACCTGAATTATTTAGAATTATCAACAATACCATCAGAAAAACCCTACCACCAGACTACAAAACACTTTTCAAAGGTAGTAGGACCTTTTTTGACCCAAAGCATAGGGGCGTTCTGTTGGAGTAGCCGCATGTTTACTTCCAAAATAGTTTCATACTGGGACATCCAGGCCACGTCTTCGTGAGGCGCTACCACCCATTCCGTTTTATAGGGAATGTAAAATTCATAAGGTTGGAAGTCGGCGCTCCGTAAATCTTCCAAACGCAGCCAATAGCCAACGATACATTGGGGATTTAAGGGGCGGATATTGATGGGCTTACTTTGGTAGGGCTCAAATAGTTGGGCCTTGTAGCAGGTTTGGTGCTGGATGTTTTTGGTTGGAACACCTTTTTCGGCCAATGTATTTTGTCCCGCAGGTGAATGCAGCAGTCCAAACTGCTCGTTCTTGATCTTTTCCATTTTGGTAAAGAACATGTCCCGTCGGTTGGGGCCCATCAGCTGGTGGATGGACTCTGAAATTTGGGGGTCTATGATGTAGAATTTACAGGTCAGCTCCAAATGGATAATCTGTTCCGTAGCGGTTTCCCGCAGGATATAATCAATTTCCCCCAAAGTCTGTTTTCCTTGCCGCACCGGCTCGTTGTATAACAGGACCTCATAGGCAGGGGAGGCGTCCAACAATTGTTTGCAGACATGTTCCATTTGGTGTCCCAACCGAATCTTTTTGGGAATGGGGGCAGGGGTGAAGTGGGTAAATTCTACGTGAGGAAATTCGAACTGCGTTATCCCAAACTGGGTCTTGGTCCACAGCGGCGGAGTGTTTACAAATCCGGTGAATTGTTGGGCTAAGTTTGAGTACACGGAGGTTGGTTAAAAGTTTTAAGTTACTAGTTATATGTGAAAATTTAAAAATGAAAAGTGAAAAAATGACAAGTGAAAAATGTAGATTTTACCATCAACCATCAACCATCAACCATCAACCATCAACCATCAACTACCCGTAATTGATGACAGCGTTTGGCGAACGGCTTGTAGTTTAAAGCCTACAGCCAATAGCTAAAATCCCAAAAGCTAAAAGCCAATAGCCAACTGCCAACATCCAATCAACGTTAACATTTCCTAAAAAGCATTCCCATAATACTCAAATATGTTAATTTTAGGGTATGGCTATGAATACAAGAAAAGGATTCCGTTTTGTGCCTTACGAGGCGCCGGAACAAACCCCTTTTGAAAAACTTTTTGATATTTTCCAGGAACTCATAACCCATACTTCGGGCGATTTTGACGAGGCCATCGATTGGCTTCGTGAACTGGACAAGGAATACGAACTTACGGACGAGAACTACACCATTGAGGATTTTATAGAGGACCTCAAGGATAAGGGCTACATCCAGGAGGAATTCGACTTAGACCCCGATGCGGAGAATGGCGAAATGGGCGAAGACGGTGAGAAAGGTTCTGGAAAAGGAAGCATCTCCATCACTGCTAAAATGGAACGTATCATTCGTCAGCGTGCCCTGGACCAAATATTCGGCAAGCTCAAACGTCAGGGTGCCGGAAACCATAAAACGGGCAAATCCGGACAGGGCGATGAACATACGGGCGATTTTAGGGAATACCGCTACGGTGACGGTCTCGAGCATATTTCCATGACGGAAAGCCTTAAAAACGCTCAGGTGAACCACGGCATAGGCAGTTTTAACCTGAGCGAGGAGGACCTGGTCGTTGAGGATACCCAATTCAAGGCCCAGATGAGTACCATCTTGATGATCGACATCAGCCATAGTATGATTCTGTATGGGGAGGACAGGATAACCCCGGCGAAAAAAGTTGCGATGGCCCTATCGGAACTGATTACCACCCGTTATCCCAAGGATACCTTGGAAGTTTTGGTATTTGGGAACGATGCTTGGCCCATTCCCATAAAGGATTTACCCTATTTGAAGGTTGGCCCTTACCATACCAATACAGTGGCTGGATTACAATTGGCAATGGATATGCTGCGCCGCAAACGAAATACGAACAAACAGATTTTTATGATTACCGACGGAAAGCCGAGTTGCCTTCGTTTGCCGGACGGTACCTATTATAAGAACAGTGTGGGACTGGACGATTATATTGTGGAGAAATGCTATAATATGGCCCGGCAGGCCCGAAAACTTCATATTCCCATCACCACGTTCATGATTGCCCAAGACCCGTATTTAATGCAGTTTATCCGGCACTTTACGGAAGCGAACAAGGGTAAGGCCTTCTTTACGGGCCTAAAAGGTCTGGGCGAAATGATTTTTGAGGATTATGAGTCGAACCGAAGGAAGAAGCTGAGGTAGTTAAGAGTTAAAAGTGAAAAATGAAAAGTTGGGGATTCACATTACTAAGTAAACACTCAACAATTATCAATAAACAATTAACAATTAAGCGTATGGCGTAGAGCGTGTAACGCAAAGTGAGTTTTCAGTGGACAGTTAATAGTGGACAATTATCAATATGGCGAAGGGCGTAGAGCTTGCAGCGCGTAGCTGGTTAAGGGTGAAAAACTAAAAATGAAAAGTGAAAAATTATAAATGAACGGTAGATAATTGAGAATAATCTAAAATCCTAAATTTTAAAGCTAGCAGCCAACAGCCAAAAGCCAATAGCCAACTACCATCAACGAATAACAAAAAAATATATGAGCTTGAATTATAAAGAAATAAAAACATTGGGAGCCTTAAAAAAGGCAGGATATCAATCCAAAAGTATAAAGGACGAACTTAGGGACAACTTGCGTGAACTAATTAAATCGGGTGCGGAGACCTTCACCGGGGTTTGGGGCTATGAGGATTCTGTAATTCCAGAATTGGAAAGGGCCATTTTATCCCGACATAATATTAACCTTTTGGGACTACGCGGACAAGCGAAAACCCGATTAGCACGCTTGATGGTCAACCTGTTGGACGAATATATCCCCGTGGTAGAAGGTTCCGAAATCAACGACGATCCCATGGCGCCCATGTCCCGCTACGCAAGGGAACTGATTGCCCAAAAAGGGGATGAAACACCCATTGCATGGTTGCCAAAAAGTGAGCGATTTTACGAGAAACTGGCCACTCCGGATGTGACCGTGGCCGATTTGATAGGGGACGTAGACCCCATAAAGGCAGCAAACTTAAAATTGTCCTATGCGGATGATCGAGTAATCCATTTTGGAATGATACCTAGGGCCAATCGCTGCATCTTCGTAATCAATGAGCTGCCAGATCTACAGGCGCGTATCCAGGTTTCCTTGTTCAATATTTTGGAGGAGGGCGATATACAGATTCGCGGGTTTAAACTCCGATTGCCTTTGGATATTCAGTTTGTATTCACTGCAAATCCTGAGGATTATACCAATCGGGGAAGTATCGTGACGCCCTTGAAGGACCGGATCGGTTCCCAAATCCTTACCCACTATCCCGATGATATTGAAACAGCCCGAAAAATTACGGAACAAGAGGCACATTTGGATTCCAGACAAACCGATGCCGTTTACGTGCCAGACCTGGCCAAGGACCTTTTGGAACAGATTAGTTTTGAGGCCCGGAACAGTGAATATGTGGACGCGAAGAGTGGGGTAAGTGCCCGTACCAGCATCACGGCCTTTGAAAACCTTTTAAGCACCGCTGAACGCAGGGCCTTGTTGACCGGGGCGGAGAATACCGCAGTGCGGTTGAGCGATTTTTTAGGGGTGATTCCAGCAATAACCGGTAAAATTGAATTGGTTTATGAAGGCGAGCAAGAAGGGGCGGACGTCGTTGCCGAAATCCTTATAGACGAAGCCGTCAAATCGCTTTTCCCGGAATTTTTCCCCCAGATCAACAAATTACAGCGCAAGGATGAAGAGACGCCGTATGATGAGCTATTGCATTGGTTTTTTCAGGGAGAAGGTTTTGAACTTCTAGATGATTTTACGGACGAGGAATACAAAAGGGCATTGGACGGCATACCGCCACTGAATGAGTTAATAAAGACTTATCAGCCGGAGTACCCAAAGAGAGATGTCTATTTTCTAAAGGAACTGTTGCTTTGGGGTTTGGTATCGCATAAAAAGCTCAATAAACATCGGTTTTCAGAAGGCTATCAGTTTAAGGATTTATATAGCAGTTTTTTAAAGGATATATAAAAAAATCCCTTCCAATATTGGAAGGGATTTTTAGTTTGATTGGTTATGGTTATTTCCTAAGAGTTCCAGGTATCTATGTGCTGGTTCCTATCATCAAAAACATAGGTGCCTACAAATTGCTTGCGATAGCTATACGTAAGAAACGTAAGGCCGAACAGCATTGTATACAGTACAAACATTAAGATTCCAATGGGAAGAAAGGTCACCGGAATCAAATGGTTTTCATAATCGCTATAGGATAACAGCGTAATTAAAGTCTCAATAATTTTAAATAGGTAGACCAGGCTGACGATGTAAAGTCCGTATTCCAAATTTCGCATGGGAACATCGCTCAACTCCCTTTCCCTAATTTTAAACCACATCACGTATAAAAAAACGAGATGTACCAAGGAAAGGATTGGGAAAATATAATTGTCCACCTTAAAAAAGTAGAACTTGTTGGTGTAAAGTCCGTAAAAACTCAACACATTGAGTAGAACGATACTGATCAAGGATAAAAGCAGCGTAAGCTTCCAAGAAAAAACCCTTTTTATGGTACTGAGCATATTTGATCTTTCGGTATTGAATATGATTGATTCCTTATAAAACGGAAACAACTTTGGTTTATTCTAAAAACTCGATGAACGGTACGTTCTTCTTTTAAAAGGAAAATTATAACTTTAATATTCTAATTTTCAATACTTTATGAAATCCATTTTTTAGCTATGGCCTTGTTGGAGAATACAATTAGGGCTATGGCGATGACCAAGATCATAATGGGCATAATCATCGCATTTGGCCCATAGACTTCAAAAGTATCGCTCATAAAAAAGTTATAGCTCATTTGTCCCAAAAGCCCAAGCAAGGAAATAATGAATAACGGCTTGGCCCATTTTTTCCGTAGAAGTAGAAAAATACATGCAATGGTACCACCCCAAACGGCGATCGCGAAGGCTGCAGTAACCCAGGCAGGTTGTGTTTCATATAGATTTCGTTCCGCCTCCGTCATCGCGGCGAGCACTTCATCGGACATATAGGCTTGACCAATATAGGCCATGGCTCCGGCCAAATTCCAAAGTAATGCCAAAACACTTACGATCCAAAACCACGCAGGTGGTTTTATTTTAGTTTCAGTTGTCATAATTATTGGTTTTGATTAGTTGTGTTTAAATTACAAAAAAGTTGTAAGCAATGAACGATCCTTCTTATTTTAGATCCATACTCCAAAAATGAAAAGAACCCGTTACTATTATCTGATTCGTATCCAATATTTAGGATTTAGATACAGCGGATGGCAAAAACAGCCTGGCCGAAAGACTGTTGAAGGCATGTTGGACAAAACGTTCAGACACGTACTACCTGATGCAAAGTTCAAAATTTTGGGTTCCGGACGTACCGATTCCAAGGTTTCCGCCTTGGATGGCGTTTTTGAACTGTTTTTGGATGATACGCCCTTGCCCGATTTTGAAACCTTTTTACCTATCTTTAATAGGAACCTTCCACCGGATATTCGTGCGTTGGACATAAAATCCGTTTCCAAGGATTTCAATATCATCAAAAACAGCAAATCTAAGGAATATGTATACCTATTTTCCTACGGGGAAAAGAACCATCCCTTTTGTGCGCCTTTTCTTTACAATGTCATTGAAAACCTTAACATTTCACTGATGAAAGAGGTCGCACCCCATTTTGTGGGTACGCATGACTTTTCTACATATACAGCCCGATTAAAACCCAATACGCAGGTTATACGGACCGTAGACTATTGTGAAATTTTGGAAAACGACCTAATATACGGTTCCTTTTTACCCAATAATAGCTATAAACTTGTGGTTAGGGGACAAGGGTTTATGCGCTACCAAATTAGAATGATCATGGGCGCCTTGATCCAATTGGGCAAAGGCGAACTAGGGAAGCAGGAAATTCTGGATTCCCTAAATCCCGATATAAAATTAAGATTGACTACCGTAGCCCCTGGCTCAGGACTCATATTGAACGAGGTAAAATTCGATTGATACGACTTGGGGCTTTTGACTATATTTAAATAAATTTCCGGTATGGTGAAAAGAAAAATTGGATTGCCAAAAAGAAAGAAAAAGGTATCGCGTGTTCGGGAAAAAGTAGGTGCCGCCCCGGGAACGGTCAGTTATTTGGGTACTAAGGAGAAGTCGGAAAGTCTCGTATTCATTACCACCTACGATTCAGAAGAGGTGGAGACCCAGGAACATAAACGATTGGAAGATATCCTCCAATATCAAAAGGACCCACGAACATCTTGGATCAATGTTATTGGCATTACGGATGTACGTTTTATAGAGGAATTGGGGCAGGGTTTCGCCCTGAACAACCTCCTTTTGGAGGATGCCGTGGATACGGACCAACGTCCAAAAATCGACGAATATGATGGTTATATTTTTGGGGTTTTTAAAATGCTCTATTTGAACGAAAACGATGAAATTGTTCCTGAACATATCGCTATGGTACTCATGACGAATTCCGTGCTGGTTTTTCAGGAAGTCAAGGATGATGTTTTCAACGGGGTGCGGAATAGAATAAACTCAAAATCCGGACGAATACGGAGTCGAGGGGCAGATTATTTGTTCTTCGCACTCTTGGATGCCATCATCGACAATTATTTTTTGGTTCTGGAGCAAATTAATCACCGTATTGAACTCTTGGAGGATGAAGTCTATGCCGACCCAAAACCTGAGGTGGCCCACCAAATACAACTGTTAAAGAAAGAGGTATTGAAAATACGACGTTGGGTCTTCCCCGTAAAGGAGTTGGTGAGCAGGCTCATCGATTCTGAAAGCCCCCTGATCAAACACGATACCAAGTTATTTCTACGGGACGCTTTGGACCACTCCCTGGAAATAAACGAAACACTTCAGATTTACAGGGAAATGAGTATGAGCCTTATGGAAATGTACATGAGCAACATGAGCAATAAAATGAACGAGGTGATGAAGGTATTGACCATTATGGCGTCCATTTTCATTCCACTGACCTTTATTGCGGGTATCTATGGTATGAATTTCGAACACATGCCGGAACTACATTATAAATATGGGTATTATGCAGTTTGGGCCGTAATGGTCCTGCTTTTCATAGGAATGATGGTCTATTTTAAAAGAAAGGACTGGCTGTAGAAAATTGTCCGATCAATCGAATAGATCTGAAGAAAGATAACGGTCACCCCTATCGCACACGATGGACACAATGACACCACTTTCCAATTGCTCGGCCAAACGAAGTGCCACTGTAGCGGCCCCTCCAGAACTCATACCGGAAAAAATGCCTTCTTCCTTGGCCAATCGTTTTGCCATTTCCACCGCTTCTGCCTCACTGACTTCCATCACCGTATCCACTTTGGAGGCATCGAATATTTTGGGTAGGTATTCTTTTGGCCATTTACGTATGCCGGGTATTTTAGAGTTGTCCGTGGGTTGTACCCCAACAATCTGAATATCCTTATTTTTCTCCTTTAGGAACGTTGATGTTCCCATAATGGTGCCCGTTGTCCCCATGGCCGATACAAAATGGGTAACGGTACCTTGGGTATCCCTCCAGATCTCGGGTCCAGTGGTCATGTAATGTGCCTTCCAGTTGTCATCGTTGGCAAATTGGTTGACCATGACAAATCCTTCTTTTTCGACCTTGTTTTCGGCATAATCACGGGCACCCTCGATACCTATATCGGATGGTGTAAGGGTCACTTTTGCACCATAAGCGCGCATAGTTTGTACCCGTTCCTTGGTTGAATTTTCGGGCATTACGAGTTCAATGTCCAATCCGAATATTCCTGCTATCATCGCCAAAGCAATGCCCGTATTTCCGCTGGTAGCCTCAATGAGTTTGTCCGTCGGTTTTAAACTTCCACGTTCAAGTCCGCTTTTGATCATATTATAGGCGGCCCTATCCTTTACACTGCCTCCTGGGTTATGGCCCTCCATTTTAAACAGTAGTTTAACGTTGGGATTGGTGTTCAATACTTTGGATTCCACCAACGGGGTGTTTCCAATAAGGTCAAGAATCGAATTAGACATCGGTCTGGGTTTTGATTTTTATTTCTGGGGAGTGGTAAACGGTGCTATTTGCTGGAACCGAGGACGTCAGCCAAGCATTTCCCCCAATAATACTGTTGGCACCAATGACCGTATTCCCTCCTAAAATCGTAGCATTGGCATAGATGGTAACGTTGTCCTCAATAGTGGGATGCCTTTTCGTCTGCTGCAAATGTTTGGCTACATACAGTCCGCCCAGGGTCACTCCCTGATAGATTTTCACATGGTTTTTAATGATGGCCGTCTCGCCGATGACGACACCAGTTCCATGGTCGATATGGAAGGAATCGCCAATTTGGGCGCCAGGGTTGATGTCCACACCCGTTTGTCGGTGGGCATATTCTGTCATTAATCGGGGTACCAAGGGAAAACCTATGGTATAGAGCTCATGGGCAAGCCTGTAAATGGCAATGGCATAAAAACCGGGATAGGCCATATAAACCTCCTCAATGGAAAGGGATGCAGGGTCGCAGTTAACCGTGGCTTCCGCATCCATGTTCAATTTTTCAAGAATGCCGGGTAGCTTTTGCACATAATTGCCCCAAATTTTCTTGCAGGGTTTTTGACAATCCCAACAAGCCAAATCTACAAGATTGTCGAATTGCGCTTCTAGTTTTTCCAAATTATCCGCCACGGGGATCTCAATATCGAACAAGGTATGGAAAAGGAGGTCCGTAAAGGCTTCGGTATCTTTCTTCAACCGAAACCGCAGGTTTGGCTGCTTCTTGTGAAGTTTTATTTTTTCAACGATGGATGGGTGGCTCATTGGCTTGGTTTATCTTTCAAAATTAACCATTAATTCAAAAGGTCTTCCTCGTAAATGGTTAACTTTAGCTTAAAATCACAATACCGTAGTCGTATGTCACAAACCGTAATTACTAAAAATACCCTTGATTTATTGAACGATTTAAAGAAGAACAACAATAGGGACTGGTTTGAGGAGCATAAAAAACGGTTCAAGGGCCAGCAGGCCGAGATGAAGAAGTTTTTCCAAGAAGTTATGGATGCACTGAATGTGCATGACAAAATAGAGAAGATGAAGATATTCCGTATTTACAGGGATGTCCGGTTTTCAAAGGACAAAACGCCTTATAAGTTCAATTTTTCGGCTTCATACACCAGAATGGGCGCCGAGCGTAGGGGCGGCTATTACGTGCATATACAGCCCGAAGGTAGTTTTATCGCCACTGGATTTTGGAATCCAGAAAAGGACGATTTGCACAGGATTCGAAAGGAGTTCGAGGTGGACGCCATCGAGTTTAGGTGTATTATGGAAAACCATGACTTCCAAAAAATTTGGGGAAGTTTGGAAGGGGAGGAGCTAAAGACCGCCCCTAAGGGTTTCGATAAGGATGACCCCAACATCGACCTCATCCGCAGGAAACAATACATTTTTATGAGAAAGTTCACGGATCAGGAAGTGATGGCACCGGATTTTGCCGAGAAAATTAACGAATCCTTTATGGCTATTCGGCCTTTTTTTGATCTGATGAGCAACATTTTGACCACGGACCTTAACGGGGAGTCCCTTTTAGACTAGGACACCGTCCTCAAAATACTGGATCTGGTCCTGAAGTCTTTTGATGACCATGTTCATCATCCTTTTGTTCAAGGCCGATGAGTTTTTAATATAGGCTTCGTATTCCTCCAAGGTAAACTGACCAATGATCATTCCCTTTAGTGAATTCCGAAATTTGATATCCTTTTGGATGGCATTGAGTATATAGTTCAACCTGTTCTCCAAGCTTAAGGTATAAAAGGAGTTCTTGCCCTTCACGATATAATTTTGAAAAGAAGCCAGCAACAAACCGTTCTGAAGTTTGATTACCGGGCGCAGCGTTTCGTTCTGGAATCGTTCCTCCTCGCTCATGTTCGGGAGAATTTTTGCGGAAGGAATTTCGGGGCGAATCTGAAGCAACTTTTGGGACCTGTCGTTCATTTTGTGCGGTTTTTATAAAGGTAGCCATTAAAGTCCGCTTGGATTTGCGTTGGGATATTAGTTTTTAACGGGGTTATAAACAATGCCCTTCTTTCACACATTTAAAATTAGTTTGATAGATTTTCTATTGCATATTTTGGGTTTAACAAAGGACAATGAAATGTTAAAGGATCTGTTGACGTGGCCTATAAATCGGCGATTATCCTAAAATCCGACCTATATTTTTGCTGATTCCATAGTACGCTGGCACAACATTTTACATCTTCATAAATCCGTCTGTTAAATATGGTGAAGAGCCCTATTTCCTTACTTTTTTCGTTATAATTTTGACTTGTAAAACAGTACGCTATGAGATTCCATACTAGAAAATTAGTAAAGCCGGAAGACCTGAATTCCAACGGAACCTTGTTTGGTGGGAAAGTATTGGCCTGGATCGATGAAGAAGCCGCCCTATATAGTATCATACAGCTTGAAAACAGCAAGATTGTCACCAAATACATGTCCGAAATCAATTTCATGAGCGCCGCCAAACAGGGCGACATCGTTGAAATTGGGGTTCAGGTCGTTAAATTCGGGAAAACCTCGCTTACCTTGAACTGTGAGGTTCGAAACAAAATGAACCACGAGACCATTGTTACCGTGGACAACATTATCATGGTAAACCTTGGTGAGGATGGCAAGCCTGCCCCACATGGTAAGACCAAGGTTGAGTTCGTGAAAGACCGACTGGCAGCGGCCGAAACCACCTAAAAAATTCTAGGACATGGTTTTGGCGAGGGCCTGTACTTCGTCCAATACCCGGAGTAAATTACCGCTCCAAAGCTTGGCGATTTCTTCTTCGGTATAGCCTCTTTTTACAAGCTCCAGGGTAACATTGAAGGTTTCTGATGCATCGGACCATCCGTCGATGCCTCCGCCTCCATCAAAATCGGAGCTAATACCTACGTGGTCAATACCTATCAATTTGACCATGTAGTCGATATGGTACACAAAATCCGAAACGTTCACGGGTTCAGGGGCATCTTTTCTGCTTTTTACCAATTCCTGGCCCATCTGGGTGACCTTGGGATAGTTTTCCATAAATGAGGCCCTTTGCTCGTCCGTAAGGCTTCTAAACTGTGAACGCTCGTACCATTCGATACCTAGCGAGTCCGCTATCTGCTGATATACCTCTTTCATATAGGCTGCACGGGCTTCGTGCTTTTCCGTATTAAGATAGGAACTAAAAGCGACCGTTTGGACAACGCCCCCGTTTTCCTTCATCAGCATCAACTGCTCGTCGTCCAGATTCCTGCTATGGTCGCACAGTGCCCTGGCCGAGGAATGGGATGCAATTATCGGAGCCTTGGACAACGCGATCATCTGTTTCATGGCTTCTTTCGATGGATGGGAAACATCCACCATAATTCCTAATCTATTCATCTCTTTTACAGCTTCTTTTCCTAATTCACTTAAACCATTGTGTAACCATACGGAATCCGCTTCGCCCGTGTTTGAATCGCTGAATTGGCTATGACCGTTGTGGGCCAGCGAAATGTAGCGCGCCCCAAGTTCATGGTAGCGTTCAAACTCCGACAAATCCTCGCCCATAGGGTAGGCATTTTCCACCCCGATCATGGCCACTTTTTTGCCTTCATCGTGGATGCGGCGTACATCTTCGGAGGTAAGTGCTAGATTGATTTTGTCCGGGGCAATCTCTTCACAAAGCCTGTGGATGGCATCGAACTTCGCCATGGCGTTTTCCTTCCCTTTGGCATAACCTTCGGCCGTTAGGGTATCCTGTCCCGTATAGACGATCAACCATGCCACGTCCAGACCTCCTTCCTCCATTTTAGGAAGATTTATCTGGGTATTCAGGCGCTGGGTATAGTTGATACTATCCGTGAAATTGGCCACATTGATGTCATCATGGGTGTCCAATGTGATTACGTTGTTATGGATGCGCCTGGCCTTTTCCTCAAGGGATTCCGCCACCTGTGGTTTTTCCTCTTTACAGGCAAATACTGCCAAAACGCCTAAAATATAGATGTACCGCTTCATTTTGTACCATTTTATACCTACAAATAAAGACTATTCACAACAAAAAAGGAAGCCTAGGGAACATTTAATTGTGGGTAGACCATGAAAGGGTCAATTTTATTTCCTGAAAACTAAGAAGGACCCCAAAACTACTACCCATTCATGGACGGTGTACAAACAGAAAACTTACTGAGTCAGTTAAAACATTTGGAATCAAGCTTATCCAGCTTTTCATTTGAATCGCTTAATGCAGCGGAGGCCGCTTCGTTAAAAAACTCTTTTAGGGCCTTTTCGGAGCTTTTGGAGGGAAAGATCCAAAATCCCAACAGCCCCTTACCAATAGCTTCTGTAGGAAATGAATTCAATGACAAAAATTCATCGGCGGAGGGACAGCGCAAGGAAACCAAGTTCATTGCACATATTAGCCATGAAATCCGTACTCCGTTGAACGGAATCATCGGTTTTACCAATCTTTTGCGCGAAGACAACCTTAGTGAAACCCAATCCAAAAAGGTCGATGCCATACATATGGCCTCCCAGAACTTGATGGAAATCATCAATGAAGTGTTGGAGTACTCCAAGCTATCCTCTGGTATGGAGGACTTTATGTCCGTTGATTTTAATTTCCACGGATTGATCAACGACGTTATTTTTCTAAGCCAGACTTTATTGGTCGATAAAAATATAGACCTACAGCTAAAAATCGACTCCGGGATTCCCGGGACTTTGATTGGAGATCCCTCCAAGTTGTCCCAGATACTTCTCAATTTATTGGGAAATGCCATCAAATTTGTGGAGAAGGGATACATTCGGTTAGAGGTTTCCCTTTTAAAACAGGATGAGGAAGAATATATATTGGAGTTTAGCGTAGCGGATACCGGTATCGGTATGTCCAAGGAACAGCTTGGCGATATCTTCAAATGCTTCAAACAGGCAGATAGGCATATTTACCCCAAATACGGGGGGACGGGCCTTGGACTTTGTATCGTCAGGGAATTGGTGGAAAGGCAGGGAGGCGAAATATCGGCGGAAAGTATAATGGGAGAGGGTTCGACCTTCAAGTTTACCATGCCACTAAAAAAAGGCAGTTCACAGAACATTCGCAAACAGACCCTTAGCACGGTTACGGGCTTAAAAGGCAAGGAATTGTTGAATGGTACCAAAATCTTGGTGTTCGAGGACAATACCATGAACCAGCACCTTATAAAGGAGCAATTGGACAAATGGGGCTGTAGGGTATACGTTACTTCCAATGCGGATAAAGGTTTGGGTATACTGCGAACACAGCAAATTGATATAGTTCTGATGGATTTGAAGATGCCCGGCCTTAACGGTTTTCAAATAACTGAACTAATTAGGGGCGACAAGTATCTTGAGAAGGTTCCCATCATTGCCGTAAGTGCAGATTTTACTGCCAAGGACGAAGAAAACTGCATTGCGACCGGTATCAACGACTTTTTGCTGAAGCCCTACACGCTGGACGAGTTGTTGAAAAAGCTTTTAAAGGCCAAGAAACAAGGTCTTCCCAAAGAAAGTAAGGCACTCCTAAAGACAGGCGTCATTACGGGAAACCCTGCTACCACTGTGAATCTACAAGGCGTATTGGCAGATTGTTGTGGGGAAATCGTCGTATTGGAAGAACTTATTCGCTTGTTCAAGCAAAATGTATATGAGTTCATAGGTTCGGTAAAAATCGACCTCAAACAGAACAACCTAAAGGAAATAGGCTTTGCCGCCCATAAGCTGAAGGCGGGTCTCAAAATGCTGCAATTGGAAAAACTTGTGGATATCATGATTCAGATGCAGGCATCCACTGAAGCACTGGACGAAATAAAGCTCAGGGCATTGTTCGAGACATTCCTTCAGCAATATCCGGAGTATGAAAAACAAATCGATTTGGCCTTCGCCCAAATCAAAAAACAATCCAATAGCTAAGTATGGAGGTACTATTGGCAGATGATGATGAGCTTTTGGCGTCCCTTTTGAGTTTTCGACTCAAAAAGAGTGGCTTTAAGGTGCATTTTACCTCCAATGGCAAGGAGATGAAGGAGTATATGGAGACCCATAGGCCGGATATCATCGTTTGTGATATCATGATGCCCTATTTCTCCGGAATCGAATTGATCACCTATGTGCGAAAGGAGCTATCCTTGGACACGCCCATTATTATTATTTCATCGGCAGGAAATGAAGAGAATGTACTGAGCGCCTTTGAATTAGGTGCGAACGATTTTATATCAAAGCCCTTTAGTCCATCGGAATTAATGGTCCGGTTGACACGCGAACTGAAAAAAACCTAAACCTATAGTCATAGTCCCCCAGACCTATAAAATAACGACCTTGATCACAAGCCCCAAAATCCCGACGGATTTGCTATGGGGTTTGTCCTCTTTTTTTATAGGGCTGGCCGTGGTATACCTAATCTCCGTTTTCTACTTCAGAAACAGGATTACAAGGGAAGCCCAAAAAATAAGGAAAAAGAAAAAGGAGCTTTCACCTATTGTGAGCGAGTTTTTGTTCTATGACGAAAACGGGGACAAGATTGAAAAAATTAACTATATAGGGCTCAAAATAGAGGTCAGGGAATTGATCAAGAGTCCGTTCGACCGTAAAGTACTTACGGAAATCCTTATGGACCTTCGCAAGGATGTTTCCGGATCGACCAGGGCGGAGCTGTTCCATATTTATCAGGACCTGGGACTGCATGAAGATGCGTATAAAAAGCTAAGAAGTTGGCGTTGGGAGGACATTGCCAAAGGCATATTCGAACTTACACAAATGCACGTGGAAGAAGCCTATATGCCCATTACCCGATTTATAAACGATAGGCGGCCCACGGTGAGAAAACAGGCTGAAATTGCCGTGGTGACCCTTAAGCAGGAAGGGGTCACTTTCTTTTTGGACCATACGAAGTATAAGATATCGGAATGGCAGCAATTG
Source organism: Maribacter sp. C-4077 (assembly GCF_055378385.1). NCBI lineage: Bacteria > Pseudomonadati > Bacteroidota > Flavobacteriia > Flavobacteriales > Flavobacteriaceae > Maribacter > Maribacter sp. C-4077. The sequence continues at coordinate 4,044,352 of NZ_AP038807.1, read as the reverse complement.
AAACTTTTGGATGTGGTACGGAACAAGGAGGACTATCTCGCGCCGCCATTTAGGCTATGGTTGACCTCCAAGAACAACTATGTGGTGCTTTTTGCCCTTAGGCTCATAAAACATTACAACCAGAATGACGCCAGTAGCTCCTTGATTACCTTGGTGCACCATAAAAGTGACCACATTAAGCGGGAGGCCATTCACTGTATCAAGGAATTCAATATCACGGAAGCACTGCCAGTGCTGAAGTCGGTTTTTGACAGGAACAGTACCGATATCCGCATGCACATATTGGATACCGTAGCAGAAATTGGCAGTGAGGCGGATCTTCCATTTTTGGAAGATATTGAGGGTCAGAACTACAGTTTTATGGTAAAGAACAAGGCGGTAAGGGCCATCAACACAATCAAGCCCGAAGCTATTCTGCCAACAAAGGATATAGAAAAAGTTACCGAGCCTGAGGTGCCCGAAAATGAGGTTGATCAGATGGAAGCAGATGAAACGGAGCACGAGTGTCAGTCAGAGGCTGTAGCATCCAAAGCCCAAAATCTGGAGCTTCCTACATCCCAACCAGAATTCATGGATGGCGGAACCTTGGATTCCGATGAAGTATCCTTGGACACGCGAACCTGGGAGCCTAGCTTCGAAGAATTTGAGGAGGAGGAGACGCAAACCTTGGATTTAACAGGTTCCCTGGAATTGACCGAGGATGAAATAGCGTTTTTGCCCTTGGTTATCGATTCGGATAGGGAAGGGTTTGCTAATGTATCCGAAGAAAAGGAAATTTCCCTTAATGATCTTCCCGTGATTTTTGAGGAATTGAAAACCAAAGCAAGGCCCATAGCATTTGATTGCAGCTTTTTGCCTCTGGTGGTTGAACGCCGGGAACAGGCATTAGAGGATCCCTTACAAATACGGGTCGATTTTGAGGAAGTCCTGGGCGTCCAAAAATCAGAACCTGTAAGCGTTTCATCCCTGAACGTGGACTATGAAGAGGTTTTGGTAAAACCAAAAGCGGAACCTGTTCGTCCGGAATCCATGGATGTCGCCTATGAGGAGATACGTGCTTCACGAGCAGATGCTCACATCGATGAATTTCAACTGGATTTATTGGATTTTTCGGATATGAATTCGTCAGAAGATACGGTAGGTAAAAACTCCGTTGCGTTCCCCGATGCCGAGGAAAATTCTATGGAATGGCCCTTGGATTTTGAATGGGAATCCCAAGAAAACGAGTCGCAAGACGCTGAAATAACGCCGGAGGAAGAGATTTTGGAAACGGTTTTCTCCTTGGAGCACCTAATTCCCAAACCAAAATTCTACGAGGACATGGAAACCATGGCCCTTTTGGAAAATATTGATGAACTGGGGGATGAACGGGAAATCCCGTTTTTAAAATCTCTATTGGAGAGCGAGACTTCCCCCGCTGTTTTGGAACGGGTCGGTACTATTTTGGACCACTTTATTGCCACGTACTCTACACAAACAGATTTCGAGAACACGGAACCCCTAAAGGAATATAGTGTTTTTGAGGAATTGATTTCCAAAGGCGATTTGGAGACCAAACTGTTTTTATTGAACGAAATCGCAGAAGTTGGCGATGCCAAGGAATTGCCCTTACTCCATACTTTGGTTTCCCATGCGAATAAGGGTATCCGGGAAACTGCTTTAAAAGTACTGTATAGGTTACAGAGCCGACTCCAGGAGGCTTCTGTAGATCCTGTGATTCGAAAGGAAGATGCGCCCCTGTCCATTGAACAACTGTTAAATCAGGACAATTCGGATTTCTTCGAATTGAACTTTGAACCTGCCGGAACTGGGGAAGGTTCCACCGAAAGGAAGTATACGAGATCCTCCAATACAGGGGACCGCAATACCCTTTTTGACCATTTGTGCAATATGTCCACCAAATTTTACAACAAAAAGAATGGCTAGTGGGTTTTTGGACATATTGATGGAGTATATAAACATCGTTTTTTTCGTGTTTACGGTAGTGCTCTTTTCCATGTTTACCATAATGGGCTATTTGTCCACAAGGAATTCCATCCACTACAGGAACAAAAATAGTTTTGGGGACATGTCCAAGCTGATGGCTTCTCCCTTGGCCCCCAGCATCACCATCATTGCGCCTGCCTATAACGAAGGGCTTACCATTGTGGAGAATATACGTTCGCTCATGTCCTTGCGGTACGTGAATTACGAGGTCATGGTGGTCAACGATGGGAGTAAGGACGATACCTTACAGAAAATGATCGAGGCCTACGATCTGTTTAAAATTGAGCAGGAAATAGACCCGGATTGGAAGAACAAACCCATACGGGGCATCTATAAATCGCCCCATAAGGCCTTTTCAAAATTAACCGTAATCGATAAGGAAAACGGTGGTAAGTCCGATGCCCTGAACACGGGAATGGCCCTTTCTACCAATCAATATGTGGGCTGTATCGATGTGGATTGCCTACTATTGCCCGATGCACTTTTGCATGTGGTTAAGTCCTTCTACCAGCGTTCCGAAAAGCAGGTAATCGCGGTAGGCGGTGTGATCCGTGTGGCAAACTCCTGCATCATACAGGGCGGACAATTGGAGGAAATACGTTTGCCCACCAATTGGTTGGCCCGTTTTCAGTTGTTGGAATACACCCGGTCCTTTATTTTGGGAAGAATGGCCTGGGGCCGCATCGATAGTTTATTGATCATCTCCGGGGCCTTTGGTTTTTTTGATCGTCAAATAGCCTTGGAAGTTGGGGGGTATGATACCAATACGGTGGGCGAGGATATGGAAATCGTATTTAAGATGCGGCGTTACATGCACGAACGTAAATTGCCGTATACCGTGGAATATATTCCGGATCCGCTTTGCTGGACAGAAGTTCCAGAAGACCCAAAAATCCTTGTGAACCAAAGGGACCGGTGGGCGAGAGGCAACCTGGAGACCCTGTTTAAGCATAAGGACATGTTCTTCAACCCCAAGTTTGGAAGGTTGGGCATGCTCAGTTATCCCTATTGGTTCTTTTATGAATGGTTGGCTCCCTTGTTGGAGTTTTTCGGCTTTTTTACCATCATCCTTTTTTATTGGTTGGGAATTTTGAATTGGGAGTTCTTTTTGGCCATAACGGCGGCCGTTTACATCTATTCCATCATGTTCTCCTTTTACGCCATTCTTTGGGATGTCTATTCCTATAACGAATACAAGAAAACAAAGGATATCTTGATTTTGATGTTCTGTGCCATTATAGAGCCACTAACGTTCCATCCTTTGGTGGTATGGTCCGCGGTTCGTGGCAATTACAAAAAACTGTTCAAGATCAAGTCGGGTTGGGGTTCCCAGGTCCGTAAAGGATTTGCAAAAGCTACGTAAACATGCTGGAATACAGGGAAGAACATATCGAAAGCAAGGAGCGTAAACTGCGGGATTTTATCCCCGTGGTCATTACCTTTTTTGTTGGATTGGTCGTCCTGTCCATATATCAGAATGCCATGCTGTACGCGATTGGTGTGCTGGACAGTGTTTTCAACAGTAGCTTCTTACTTTATCTATTGCACCATTTGGGATTTGCATCCGTCATTTCCCTGTTTTTGGCCTTTATTTTCAATCTGTTGGAAAATGAAAAACCGGGGCTTGGGCTTCGGGTCGTTCAAATTGTGTTGATTATCCTGTTGCTTTTGGAAGCGGTATTGATTACCTACTACGTACAGAATTTTGAGCCCTTGGGTTCGGATTTTTTCGGGTTGTTCAAGAATAAGGAAATACGGTTCTCCTTGCTACAGGCATCGGTGGCAACCTCCATTACCTTGACCGTCTGTTTTATCTGTTACAAATACATCGCATCGTTTTACACCGTGATAAGCCGCATGTACCCGCTGACCATCGTATTTTTCAGTATTTTTCTGGCTACGCTGTATTCGGATAAAAAACCCGTCAACGAAAACAAGACCCAGTATTTGGCACATCACGTGACGAAGCGCCTCTTGCAATCCTATAGTTATGAGGGTACCGAGGAATATCCGCTGGTAAGGCCTTTTCAAAAGGAAACAGGTCTGGCCGGATATTTTAAACCGATGGATACCTTACCTCATATCAAAATTATCATCCTGGATGGTCTTGGAAATGAGTTCGTTAACGGACGCTTTACGGACTTTATGCCCAATTTGCAGGAACTGAAGCGAAAATCCCTGAGCTGGAAAAACTTTCTGAGCAATACAGGTGAAAGTCATGCCGCCTTTCCAATGATTGTTGGATCCTTGCCTTTTGGGGAATCCGGATTTACAACCCTACCGGATTTTACCTATAGAAATACCCTGTATAGTATTTTACGGGAAAACGGGTACAAAACAAGTTTTAACCATGGGGGCAATACGGCCCTGTTCAATATAGACCGATTTTTAGAGGAAGAGAAAGTCGACCAGATTTTTGACCGTAACAACTTTGGAAGGGAGTTTAGCCTGCAAGAGGAGGATGCTGCGGGAATTACCCTTGGCTATCCGGACTGTGCCCTGTTTTCCAATTTCCATAAGAATGCCAAGCCTAGCGTAGGGCCAAAACTGGATGTGTTCCTGACCTTGAGTACGAAGGCACCTTATCACATCCCAGAAATCGATACCTATACCCATAAAGTGGCAAGCATCGTGGAGACCTCTGGTATGAAAGCGTCAGAACAACGATTTGTGCGACGTAACGAGGAACTTTTCGCCAGTTTTGTCTATGCCGATGAAGCGTTGGCCCAGTTCATGACCCGGGAGCAACTTTCCCCTGATTTTTCAAGTACGATCTACGTGATAACCGGAAGCCATCAGCTCTCAGAACTTTCGCAGGACAACGCCCTGTCCAAGTATCGGGTTCCTTTGTTGATCTTTAGTCCGTTGTTGAAATCCGCCACGGAGATAGCAAACCTTGCTTCCCACGCGGATATAGCGCCAAGTCTGCTCGCTTTATTATCAGAAAAACAAAATAGTAAGGTCCCGGACCAAGTAGGTTTTCTGGGAGGGGATCTGCTCGGGCAATCCGACCCAAAGGGCCATAGGGAGGTTCCCTTGTTGCGGAGTGCCTACAGAATACAGGATTTTATACTGGACGATTTGTTTTATTCCGATGGGGAGATTTACAAACTGGACAAGGATTTGAACCTACGGGAATTAGAGGATGATGAAGAGACCCGGGTGTCCTTACTTGAAGAACGTTTCCAAAACTTCAAGACCGTCAATAGGTACGTCACGGAAAATAATAGCATCATACCAAAATCGGTTTCCTTGATCGAGGACCGAAAACCCAAATTTACCAAGGAAGAATTGATCTGGATCGAGAGTGTCTTTAACGGAAAGGATTTTGACAACGCCTACGGACATGCCAAGCAATTGGCTTTTGACAAGGATTATGGCAGGGCCTTATTGCTGAGCGAATATATCCTGAGTGAAATTCCAAGGCATGCGGATACGGAAATACTCATGGGTAGGGTACGGGCATGGCAAGGCGATTTTGAAAGGTCCATTCAGATTTTGAGCAATGTAATCCGGAAATACCCCAAGTACGAGGATGGCTATTGCGCCTTGATGGATGCCTATTTCTGGTCCGGGAAGAATGAAAATATGTATGAGATTCAACGATTGGCCCGCAAGAACGGGATTCAGGATAAAATCTTGAACGAAAAATTCGAAAGGTCCCTCACTTTGATCCGCCAAGGAAAAGAAGTGGAAGGAAAAAGTGCCATAGAGCAAGAAACGGTTGAAATAGGGTCACAAAAAAAATGAGACAAAGGATTTATTTGTTACTCGTGATGCTAGTATCCCTCAATGCCTTGGGGCAGGAAACGGGGTACTCCGGGGATCCGGACGCTTCCTTTTTCACAGCAAGGGATTTGGCCTTTGCTGGTAATAGGGCATCGGCCAGGGATACCTTAAAAAGTATCCTAACAAAGTATCCGGATTACGCGGATGTACGAAGTTTGTTGGCAAAGACCTACAGTTGGGACCAAGAATACGATGCTGCTCGGTTGGAATTCAATCGGGTTACGAGTACCGAACGAAAAAATTCCGAAGCTTGGGTAGGTGCCATCAAGAACGAACAATACGCCAAAAACTACAACATCGCTTTGGGACTAGCCAATAAGGCCTTGAACTATTTGCCACAGGACGAGGAACTGCTGCGTCTAAAACAGGAAATCGTCCAACAGATCGAAGACCAACAACTTTTACAGAACCGGTTAAAAACAACTAAGATTGCGGAGGAACGCAATCAATCCCTGACCTTATACACAGAGGCTGAGGTGTTCGATAGGGAATTGGACCCCATGTATTTCGGCGCCGTGGAATATCAAAAAAGGACGAAATGGGGAGTGTTTATCCCCAGGCTCAACTATAACCGCAGGTTTAACATCAACGGGATACAGGCTGAGGTGGATGCCTATCCCAGATTTTCCAAATCCCTGAGCGGCTATGTAAATTATGGCTATTCCGGTGATGTCATCTTTCCCAGGCACCGGATGGGAGGGGAGCTGGTAAAGGAGCTGCCCAAGGCCATGGAAGCTTCCTTAGGTTTCAGGCACCTGATTTTTGAGCAGGATGCGGCAACCATACTAACGGGAACTTTTGGGCTGTACAAAGGGAATTATTATGCGGTGCTCAGACCTTATTTCGTGCCCGATGCAAAAAAGGGCCTGGGTATTTCAGGAAATCTCCTGGTCCGAAAGTATCTCAAGGATGGAAACAATTTTTTGGGCATGAACCTGGTTTACGGGTTTGATACAGAACTGAACCAATTCATTATCAACGGACAGTTGTTGTCCGAAACGCTATTGTACCTGGAAGCCCAAAGAATCCGATTGGAATATCAGTTTACCAACAAAAAGGGCAACAATCAATACAAGGCCAATCTGGGGGTAAACCGACAGGAATTGGCGTTTAGCTCGGGAAATTTTTTCTTGTCCGTTACCGCGGGCATTGCCTATCAGGTGAAATTCCGTTGAACGAATCTAAATTATCGACGAACGGAATAGGTGTGCAGCCAAGTAAATTAGGGGGTTATGGAGGAATTGCAAAAGTAAACCTATAGCAACCGTATTTTTTACAACATAAATGAAAGGGTTTACCACATTTAATTGTCCTAAAGGGAAGTAGCACCTACTTTTAGCATGTACTAATTGAGTAACCAAATCGAAATTATAAACCTAAAAAACCCCTAACCATGCTTTACGATACCTACGGTGAAGAATATTTGGTTTTTCTTCAGGAACTAAACGAAATCCTAAGCCTTAACGAATTAGCGGAGCTGGATTACATGTAATTGAATAGCTCTTAACCTTATAATATAATATTATGGCAAATCAAGGGAACGATAACGCGTCTTATCATAATTTTATTGAAAATTTGAACAATATTCTTGTGGACTCAAACATCAGCAAGCTAACGTATTCTTAGTGTCTAGTGTGTACTACGAAAAAAGCGCCTTTAGTTTTTAAAGGCGCTTTTTTATTTGAGGCTAATATGGTTATTATCCTAGATATGTCTTTAAAAGTTTACTTCTTGAATTGTGGCGTAGTTTTCTGATCGCCTTTTCCCGAATTTGCCGTACACGTTCCCTTGTCAAATCGAACGTATGGCCAATTTCCGCCAATGTCATGGCTTGTTGGTCGCCAATACCGTAATAGAGTTTCACGACATCGGCCTCACGGGGGGATAAGGTTTCCAAGGCCCTGTTGATCTCCGTATTCAGGGATTGTTGCAATAAATGGTTGTCCGGTTTTGGGGACTCCCCGGATCTCAAAACGTCATATAGATTGGAATCCTCCCCTTCGCGTAACGGTGCGTCCATGGAAACGTGCCTACCGGAATTCTTCAAAGATTGCTTGACCTCCGTTACCGTCATTTCCAATTCCTTGGCAATTTCCTCTGCGGATGGTGGACGCTCGTGCGTTTGCTCTAAATAGGAAAAGGTCTTTTTAATTTTATTGATCGAACCGATTTTATTTAAGGGAAGCCTAACGACCCTTGATTGTTCTGCCAAGGCCTGTAAAATCGATTGACGTATCCACCAAACGGCGTAGGATATAAATTTGAACCCTCGGGTTTCATCAAAGCGTTTGGCCGCTTTTACTAGGCCTAAGTTTCCTTCGTTGATGAGATCGGGTAGTTTTAAACCCTGATTCTGATATTGTTTTGCTACGGATACCACAAATCGGAGATTAGCGGTGGTCAATTTTTCCAAGGCCACTTGGTCACCTTCGCGTATCCTTTGGGCCAGTTCTACTTCTTCGTTTGCTGTTATTAAATCAATCTTACTGATATCCTGCAAGTATTTGTCCAATGATTTCGATTCGCGATTGGTTACCTGCTTGATAATCTTTAGTTGCCTCATGTATGTGTGTATTTATTATTTAGTGTATGTCCAAGTTCTCATTATACATTTTTATTAGCTCTTTTCCAAAGGGAAACCCTTAATGTTTTCCAAAATTTATAAGCTATCCCATAAATTATCAAGGTTTTAGGTGGATCTTGCCACAAAGTGTATTTTTGGTATAACGGACCTATTATGAGCAAAAGAGCCTTAAAGACCTATTTATCGGAATTAAGAAAAAAAGAGTTGGAAGCCCAGATTATGGAACTCTATGAAAAGTTTCCCCCCGTAAAAACCTATTATGATTTTGTCTTTAATCCCAAGGAGGACAAATTATTACAGGAAGCTAAGACCAAAATCACCAACGAATATTTTCCTGTAAAAAGAAAGCGGCCCAAGGCGAGAAGGTCGGTCGCCCAAAAGTATATCAAACACTTTGTCAAACTTGGAGTGGATAGTGCCCTGGTGGCGGACCTCATGTGTTTCAACCTTGAAATAGCCCAAACATTTGCCTTGGAACGCAATGTACCCGATGCATTTTACAAGAGCATGCTCAATTCCTTTTCGGAGATGACTACCTTTATTTCCCAACATGGGATTTTGGAGGAATTCAAAGGGCGAATCGTAAGCATTTACAATCATACACAGACCGGGGATTGGCTTTATAAAGAGGGGTTTTCCAAGGCCTTGGACATTTTGGAATAAATCAGAAAATTATGGCGATAGTTATCATCAGACAGGACGGAAAAATCGAGGCTTGGAAGAAAGCCTTGAAGGAAAGAAACCCTTCCATAGCGGTATATAGTTATTTGGAAGACCATCCAAAACAGGACATTACCATGGCCCTGATATGGAAACATCCCCAAGGAAGCCTATCGGTTTATCCCAATTTAAAGTGCATCGCCTCTTCTGGGGCGGGTGTTGATTATATTTTCGAGGATGCATCGGCACCCATCGATATACCCATTACCAGGGTCGTAGATCCCTACTTGGCCAGTGATATGTCCGAACACGTACTGGCGGTAATCCTTGCGGAATTGAAGAATTTCAATAGCTATAAACTGCAACAGGTAGCTAGTGATTGGAAACCCAAAATTTACAGACGAATCAAGGACGTTACCGTCGGAATCATGGGGTTAGGGGAATTGGGAGCCTTGACGGCGACCGATTTGATGAAATTCGGTTTTACCGTTCAGGGGTGGTCCAGAAGCCAAAAAGAATTGAAAAATGTAAAAACCTTCGCAGGATCAGATACACTGGATGCTTTTCTACAAGCGACCGAAATTTTGGTCTGTCTTCTTCCCCTGACGCCGGATACGGAGGGGATTCTCAGCAAGGAACTGTTTGAAAGATTACCAAAGGGCGCCTATGTCATCAATGTGGCCCGGGGAGGCCATTTGGTCGATAGGGACCTGCTCGAAGCCTTGGACGCTGATCATCTGTCCGGTGCCTGTTTGGATGTCTACCATCAGGAGCCATTGCCAAAGGACCATCCTTTTTGGCAACATCCCAAAATCTTCATGACACCGCACTACGCCAGCGTCTCTGATACAGATTCCGTTGTGCCCCAGATACTGGAAAATTATGACCGACTCAGAATGGGTAAGGAACTACTAAATAAGGTGAACAGAAAGAAAGGCTATTAACAATCATCGTTCATAAATTCTCTACGGAATAGGGGCCATAGCGGGATTTATATTTTAATTACCGATAAAAATCCTCTAATTTTAAGGTTTCGTAATTTTTTACCGGACTTAAATTTCTTGCCTTTTTGAAAGCCACAAAGGACACCACGGAGAAGACATTATACGGATATCAGGAGGAAGACCTCAAAAGAATCTTTGAATATCTTGAGGACAATCCTGATAATTCCAACCTTTTGTACCAGCTGCCCACAGGTGGAGGGAAGACCGTTATTTTTTCCGAAATCGCACGAAGGTACATTGAAAGAACGGGAAAGAAGGTCGTAGTGCTTACGCATCGCATTGAACTTAGTCTTCAAACTTCTAAGATGCTGACCGGTTTTGGGGTTCGCAACAAAATTATCAACAGTGATGTTAAGGAACTAAAGGACCAGGACGATTTCAACTGCTTTGTGGCCATGGTGGAGACCTTGAACAACCGTCTGCAGGAGGACAAGGTGGAAATCAACAATATTGGCCTGGTCATCATCGATGAGGCCCATTACAATTCCTTCAGGAAACTCTTTAAATACTTTGACAAGTCGGTTATTCTGGGTGTTACGGCAACGCCTTTGAGTTCCAATATAAAGCTTCCCATGAAGGACAACTACAAAAAGTTGATCATTGGGGAGTCCATTGAATCCCTGATCCAGAAGAAGTTCCTGGCTCGTGCCAACATGTTCAATTACGATGTAAGCCTGCAAAGCTTAAAGCTGGGCATTAATGGCGATTATACCGTAAAGTCTTCTGACGAGCTCTACAGCAATCACAGCATGTTGGGCAAATTGATGAACGCCTACGAGGAGATTGCCAAGGGAAGCAAAACCTTGATTTTCAACAACGGTATCAATACCTCCCGATATGTGTACGACCTATTTAGGAAGGCAGGATACAACATCCGGCATTTGGACAATAAGAATAGTGCTTCGGAGCGAAGGGAAATCCTGAAATGGTTCAAGGAAACCCCCGATGCCATATTGACATCCGTGAGCATTCTTACAACGGGTTTTGATGAGCCATCCGTAGAGACCATTATTCTGAACAGGGCCACCCGCTCGCTTACCCTGTATTTTCAGATGATCGGACGCGGGTCCAGATACCTGCCGCATAAGGAAGAGTTCAACGTAATCGACATGGGGAACAACATTGCCCGTTTTGGCATGTGGGACGCCAAGGTGGACTGGCAGGAAATCTTCCATTTTCCGGATTTCTTTTTGGAGAATATCAAAAACGATGAGGAAATCGAGCGGGAGTTTGTGTATGAAATGCCGCAGGAACTTAGGGATGAGTTCTCAAAATCAGAAAACATCGAATTTGACATTAAGGAAGAATACAAGAAAAGTTTCGCCAATGGGGAAAAATCCAAATTGGTTTTGGAAAAAAGCATTGAGCAACATGCCCAGATATGCGTGGAAAATGCGGACGATGTCTTTGATGCCCGTATCCTTGCCAAAAAACTGAAGGAGGAAATCCAGTATCGGGTGCGGCAGTATTCCTACTGCATTATGAACAACACCAAAAACTACAAGGAATGGTTGGAGGAGGATTACGAGCGTAAGCTTCGGTCCAAAATATCCAAAATGTTCGCCTCAAAAATGTAGATTTTATTGATTTCGTTCCCACGGCCCACGGTTTAAACCATAGGCTGTGGGAAGCGTTGCCTAAAACAAACCGTTTTAACGATTTAAATATTATCGATTTTACCACATTCGTTCAAGAAGATAAGTTTTACACCAAGGGGTATTTTGAAGTATTCCGAAAAATCGACCGAAACCTGTCTTATTTGACCGGAGTTGGTTAATTTAAGGGTGTCAACCATCTTCAACCAATTCCAATGAAAAACCGACAACTCTTGCTCACTTTTATCCCCACCATCATTCTCACGGGGATTTATGGCTATCATTTTTTAACAGGTCTTCCACCAATTTTGATGATGCTTTTTGCCATTTTAAGTGGAATCTTGGTACAGATACTCTTTTACTTACTGTTCAAATTGATCCAGTTTGTTTTCAAAGGAATTGATGCCATCTATATTTTGGCCGTTTTGAGCGGAGTTTCCACCTTGGTTGCCCTAAAAATCTTCGGGTTTGGTTGGCCAGATGTCCTGTATTATGCCTTGGTAGGTTCCGCATTGCTCGTAATCGTTTGTCTGTGGTGGTTTTTACGGACGAAATCCTTGTTTTCTTTTCTGATGCTGTCCTTTGTTTGCATAGGTTTGGGTTATGGGATTTATTTACTGGCGAATCCTGGGTCTGAACCCTATCAAAATGATTTCCCAAAATTTAGCGTGGGCGATGGAGAACGTAGCTTGGAGGAGATCGGTGTTGAAAATCCGTCAGAACCTGGCAGTTTTGAGGTCGATGCCTTTACCTATGGCAGTGGTTCGGACAAAAAACGAACCGAATATGGACAAGAAGTTCGGTTTAAGACACCAACCGTAGACGCATCGTTGCTGTTGCCGGAATGGAAGGGGAAAAAGAAAAAATGGAGGGAAAAATTTTGGGGCTTTGGCGTCACCGAGTTTCCGTTGAACGGGAGGGTTTACATGCCACAGGGCGATGGGCCTTTTCCGCTTGCCCTCATCGTTCATGGCAATCATAGCATGATCGATTATTCGGACGATGGCTATGGCTATTTAGGTAACCTGTTGGCCAGTAGGGGCATCATAACGGTGTCCGTTGATGAGAACTTTGTCAATGGACATTGGTCCGGGGATTTTAGGGGCAAGGAAATGCCTGTTAGGGCTTGGCTATTGCTGAAACATTTGGAGCAATGGCAGGCTTGGAACGGAGATTCGGCGCACGAACTTTCAGGCAAGGTGGATATGGAAAATATCATGCTTATGGGCCATTCCAGGGGCGGGGAGGCCGTAACGATTGCCGGTGGTTATAACCGACTTCCTTTTTTCCCCGATAATGCCCAAGTACCGTTCGATTTCAATTTCAACATCAAAGGTATTGTGTCCATTGCGCCAACCGATTACAGATATGATCGGAAAATCGTTCTAAAAGACGTGAACTATCTGAGTTTGCAAGGTTCCTATGATTCGGATGAAGTCAGCTTTTGGGGCTTGCGGCCGTACCGAAGGTTGCAGTTTACAGATTCCGTACCCCGTTTTAAAGCGGGTGTTTATGTCCATCATGCCAATCACGGCCAGTTCAATTCCACCTGGGGAAAATCGGATTTTGGTGCGCCCATGAAATGGTTGTTGAACCTAGAACCGCTACTTTCAGGTGAAGAACAGCAGCAAGTGGCCCAGGTCTTCATCAGTGCTTTTGGGGAATCGGTTCTTAAAAATAACGATGCGTATATCCCCATTTTAAAAAATGTGGGGTACGCCAAGGATTGGTTGCCGGACGAATTTCTAATGACCCATTTTGAAGCATCGGATTTTGTGAAGCTCTTGGATTTTGAGGAAGACATCGATATAACGACCGTATCGGACAGCATTTCGATAAGGGGATATCACCTGAATCTTTGGAAGGAGCAAGGCCTAACGACGCGCGACAACGGGCGGCAGGACAACAATGCAGTGGTGTTGGGGTGGCATATTTCGGACAGTATATCTACCGACACAAAACCGAACTATGAAATAACGTCGGAAAAACTATTTTGGAAGGATTCCGTAGAAAGTATTCAACTATCCATTGGCAGCGGCGACCCTAAATGGTTGAAATCGGACTCCAAAGAAACCGATGTGGAAGGGGATAAGGACACGGACCAAAAAATGGACTATGATTTCAGTCTTGTCTTGACAGATACCTTGGGACAATCGGCCACCGTTAAAATAAGCGACATCAAAAACATCATGCCACCGCTCAAGACAAAGTTTACCAAATTTGAGTTTCTGGATAAGGACATGATCGGGGACGCTTGGGAAGTGCAATTGCAGACCTTCCACATTCCGATTTCCAAGTTTGAAAAAAATGCATCGGATTTCGACCCCAAGGCTATAAAACACATTCGGTTTGTTTTTGACCAAAGTCCCAAAGGAGTGGTGGTTGTGGACGATATTGGGTACAATCCTTTGAAATAAATATTTCCTGAATATTGCATGGAGATGAAATCCAAAAAATTATTGGTCATTGGACTTACCTGGCCGGAACCTACCGCTACGGCGGCAGGTGTTCGGATGATGCAATTACTCGAAATATTTAAAAAGTATGATTTTGAGACCACATTTGTATCCACTGCTTCAAGAACGGAACATTCCCAAGATTTGGAAGCAATGGGAATTGCGACCAATCTCATAAAACTGAACGATGCCTCCTTTGATGCCTTGATAAAAGAACTCCAGCCCGATATTGTTCTGTTCGACCGATTTCTTACGGAGGAACAATTCGGCTGGCGGGTGGCAGAACAATGTCCTAATGCCCTGCGAATATTGGATTCAGAGGATTTACATTCCTTGCGGCATTCACGGGAAAACTGTTTTAAAAAGGGCATGCCCTTTACCGAAGCGCATTGGTTGCAAGACGATAGGACCAAACGGGAGCTGGCCAGTATGTTGCGGAGCGACCTTACCCTTATCATTTCCAGCTATGAGATGGAACTCCTGCAACAGACTGTCAGAATTGATGCTTCGCTCTTATGTCACCTGCCGTTTATGTACGATGCCATTTCACAACAAAATGATTGGCCGGAATTTGAGGCACGCAGGGATTTTCTGTTTATCGGCGGGGGATTGCATGCGCCCAATGTGGATGCCATAAAACACTTGGAACAGGATATCTGGCCTAAAATATACGGGCGTTTATCGGATGCCAAATGCTATGTGTATGGGGCATATCTGCCCGATGCCGTCACGAAGCTGCACAATCCCAAAAAAGGGTTTTATGTGCGGGGACGTGCCCGTAGCGTATCCGAGGTCATGAAAATGGCGCGCGTTTGTCTGGCCCCGTTGCGATTTGGAGCCGGTATAAAAGGCAAATTGGTGGAGGCCCTATTGAACGGGACGCCCAGCGTAACCACGAAAATAGGTGCCGAAGGAATGCATGGTGCGCTGGATTGGAACGGTTTTATTTCCGAGACCCAAGACGATTTTATAGATAAGGCTATTGATTTGTATACGGATAAAACCGTGTGGCAAAAGGCACAGGACAACGGTATACAAATCATCAATACACTTTACCAAAAACAACCCTTGGAAACATCCTTGATGAATAGGATTATGGAAGTATCGGAATCACTTGCAACACATCGCGAACATAATATCATGGGCAGAATCTTGGAGCATCATACGGTGCAGAGCACCAAGTATTTATCCAAATGGATTGAGGAGAAGAATAAAAACAAATAAGCCTACTCCTTTAGAATTTCCTTGATTACCGACTTGAACATTTCAATTCCCTTGGATATTAGGGCATCGGGAAAATCATAGTCGGCATGATGTAAAGCAGGGACATTTTCCCCGGCACCGACCCCGAACATCGTAGCCCTATAATTTTTTGAGAACCACCCAAAATCCTCTCCAAATGAGAATGGCACCGATTTTTCTATGACATTAAAACCGTTTTTATGAGCTACTTCGGTTACCAAAGCAACGCCTTGTGCGTCATTCAAGCTTGCGGGAAAATGCTCGAACCAGTCCAAAGAATACATAATGGAGTTGGATTTACTAATATGGTAACAAATGTTTTCTATTTCTTTCCGTAAGGTTTCCATAGTTTCTGGGCGCCACGTCCTAACGGTATAATGAAGTTCCCCAAGTGCAGGCGATATCCCATAGGATTTTTCGCCCATGTGCATGTAAATGGGCGTTAGGATTTTATAATTGGGATTCTCAGGATCATTAATGTTCAGCGCATCAAACCTCTGAATCACTTCTGCCAGGCAATGAGCGGGATTAATACCTTTAGAAGGTTCCGAGGCATGGGATTCTTTCCCTTTAAGGTGTAAGGCGAAACTTAGGACCTCAGCCGAAAATCCCTTTTTGGGAACAAGTACTGAATGTAAGGGATATCCGGGAATATTGTGCAAGGCAAAAATATATTCAATATTTAAAGCTTGGAACCTTGTATCCGCCAAAATCTGGGCAGCGCCTTGTCCTGTCTCTTCGGCAGGTTGGAAGAGCAACACAATTGTTCCCTTTTTAAAGTGTGGTTCCGCTACCCATAGGGCCAATCCGGCTACAATGGCCATGTGGCCGTCGTGTCCGCATTTATGGGAAATCCCTTGATTTTTAGAACGATGGGCGAATTCGTTTTTCTCCGGAATGGGCAGTGCGTCCAATTCGCACCGTATCGCAATAACGGGCCCATCTGATGAGATTTCGTAAACAACGGCAAGCCCGTTTCCGCCTAAACCCTCCAAAATTTGTGTGGGTCGGCTGTTTTGCGAAATAAACGCCTTGATTCTTTCTGCGGTTTGCGATTCATTTCCGGATACTTCGGGAAATTGATGTAGTTCCTTTCTAAGAGATTTGAGCTTGTCCAACATGTTCATTTATATTCCTATGGTGTGTCACTTTGAATTGGGAAGCATCGGGTTTAAACTTCGGGGTCACTTCTAAAAATCTGTATCACATCAAAAATAAGGATACAAAATACGACCCATATAAATCCCGCGATAAAACCTCCTGCCACATCCGAGGGATAATGGACCCCAAGATAGATCCTACTAATACCAATACTCAAAATCAGCAAGGCAACCAACACCATCAAGGAATATTTAAAAATCCTATTGATTCTTAATTTGGATATCAGGTAGATTAAAAATCCAAAAAAGGCCATCGCCCCCATGGCATGGCCGCTTGGGTAGCTCAAGGTCTTAACCGTGACCAGATGTTCTATACCCGGTCTTGCTCGGTCCACGAAGCGTTTAAGGGCCATATTGGAAAGGGTTGCCAGTACCAGTACCACCACGGACTGTAGCACATACTTCCAACTTTTAATGATACGCCAGGAAAGTAGCACGAAAAGGATCAAAACGATCAGGTAGCCCGTGACATCCCCAATATCCGTTACGAACTTAAAAAAGGTGGTCAAAGAGGGATTCCTAAAGGAAATGATATAGTCAGTTACTGCGGTGTCATATCTTGCAAGGGTATCGGTTTTTAGGGTATCCGTAAGTTCTATGAACAGGTTGATTCCTCCTACCACAATTACAAGGGAGACGATAACCGTAATGATATAGGGCAGACGGGAATCCTTTGCATGAAATAGCTCGGATAGCAGGGTACGTATGGATTTTATGATTCGATAGACCGCTTTCTTCATTGACATTGTTCTATTATACCTCTAATGTAAGCCTATTCTTAGAGTTGGACGGACAAAATATGGATAGATAATAACTCATTTCATTTCCGCTTGGCAGACTTCCCAAGGAACAACTATCTTTATATCGCAAATTAAAACCGATTTGAAATGACTGTAGCCGAATGGAAAACCGCCTTGGAATTTGAGGATATTACCTATAAAAAGAGTAACGGGGTCGCCCGAATTGCCTTCAACCGACCCAATGTTCGGAATGCCTTTAGACCCCATACCACCAGTGAATTGATAAAGGCCTTTTACGATGCCCAGGAAGACACTTCCATTGGCGTAGTATTGCTTTCTGCGGAAGGTCCTTCCACCAAGGATGGCATCTGGTCCTTTTGCAGCGGTGGTGACCAAAAGGCCCGGGGAGAAAAGGGCTATGTGGGTGCCGATGGCCAGCACCGTCTTAACATTCTGGAAGTGCAGCGTATGATCCGTTTTATGCCGAAAGTGGTGATTGCCGTGGTTCCCGGTTGGGCCGTTGGAGGCGGTCACAGCCTCCATGTGGTCTGTGATATGACCTTGGCCAGTAAGGAACACGCCATCTTTAAACAGACCGATGCCGACGTTACCAGTTTTGACGCAGGATACGGGTCCGCCTATTTGGCCAAGATGGTGGGTCAGAAGAAGGCCCGTGAGATTTTCTTTTTGGGCAGGAATTATTCCGCACAGGAAGCTTTTGAAATGGGCATGGTCAATGCCGTGGTTACCCATGCCGAATTGGAGGATACGGCCTATGAATGGGCCCAGGAGATTTTACAGAAATCCCCCACCTCCATTAAAATGCTCAAATTCGCCATGAACCTCACGGATGACGGCATGGTAGGGCAACAGGTATTTGCCGGCGAAGCTACCCGTTTGGCCTATATGACCGAAGAAGCCAAGGAAGGCAGGAACGCCTTTTTGGAAAAAAGAAAGCCCAACTTTGGCAAGAACAATTGGTTGCCTTGATTCTTATTAAGTTATATGCGAAACACTTATCAATCAGGCCATTGAGAACTGTTGAATAAATTGGTTTTCTTTGAACTTATTGTCAATTCGAAAGCTGAAAGAAATCCCAAAAAGAATAGGGTAAGGTAGGATTCCTCTTCGCACCATGATAACGGTGCTCTGTTAGTATTACGTTTTATGCGCTGTTTTCCTTAAATGAATGCCTCTGGGCTTAAACTAGGCCAAATTGCTAAAAACTAAAAAGAGCCCGATCAATTCGACCGGACTCTTTTACGAGAACACTATATGAAAATGAAAAAAATTAATTCGTTTTTGTAACACTCTAAAAGTAGCTAGGAAGGCGGGCTTGGGGAAACTATTGTTGTCTCCCAAGGCAGAAATGTGGTCAACCAATGGAATCTTGTAGTCTGGTTGAAAAATCGTACAATAATTTTAACTCAAATTATGCATTAGGACTTCGTCATGAGGGTTTAAAATACAATAAACACAGTTGTTTTCTTGATTTTGGCATAGCATCGCTATGGTTAAATTAAAAAACGGCTTAAACAGCGTGTGTTTGAAGTAGTTTGAAGCCGTAATAGATTTTCTATTGCATATTTTGGGTTTTTGAAAACGGCCTATTTAATGGTTTTTAGAATATCGCCGATCAGGGTATTGAACTGTTCGTCCGACTGCTCCTCCAATCCTGTTCGAACAATGACCATGTCCTTTGATGGAATTATAAACACGCGTTGCCCCTGAAAACCATTGGCAGAATACAGGTCCCGTGGCAAATCGGGATATTTCCCTTCCGCATTCAACCAAAAATGGGCGCCGTAGGTACCGTTGGAATGTTCCGTGGGTTTGGTGATGTAGTCCACCCAACTATCTGCAAAGATTCGGTCACCGTTCCAATCGCCCCGGTGAAGGTATAGCAGTCCGAATTTGGCCCAATCCCTTGTGGTGGCCCACCCATAGGAGGAGCCAACGAAGTTACCCTCCAAATCGGTCTCTATTAGCATGGAGTGCATGCCAATTCTATCGATTAGTTTCGCATAGGGAAAATTCAAGTATTCCTGATGCGTAGGAAATTGCTTCCTTAATATTCCCGAAAGCAGATTACTGGTGCCCGAAGAATAGTTCCAAACTTCGGTGGGTGGCGCAATTACGGCATTATCGGCCTGTGCTTGCGACATATCGGAATCGAGGAACAACATACTGGTGACATCGGAAATTTTAAAGTAATCCTCGTCCCAGGCCAATCCGCTTTGCATCCGCAATAAATGGTTCAGCGTTATTTCTGATTTTGGGCCATCGGTATTATAAAGCGATTCAAAAGGACGATATTCCAAGGAAATTCCATTTTCATATTCCAAAATGCCATATAATGTTCCCAGAATACTTTTGGTCATGGACCAGCCTAAAATTTTGGTGTCCTTGGTAAATTGGTCACCATATTTTTCCCCAATGATCTGGTCTTTGTAGACCACCAATAGGCTTCTGGTCTTTTGAACGGAATCCTGCAGGGCCCGGCTCAGTACATATTCCAAGGCATCATAATCCACATTGGCCATTACGGTATCCTTAACCCCTTGATTTCCATACGGAAAATGTAGGGTGTCCCTTTTTTGGTTTCGTTCCGGAACTATGGAAAAGTTGTGTTTTTGATGCTCGGTATTGGTCAGAACGGCTCCCAGCCCTTCTTTGTAGACCGATATCCGTTCCATGAGTCCGTATACGGAAGCCTTGGCAGATTTGATTTCCGAATCGGCTTCGGCCGTAGCCAGGTTTATCAGGGGCATATCGTGGTCTACTGTGTTCACGAAATAGGCGTCCCTTTTTGCAAGAAATACATTGGATGCCAAATTTTTGGAGGCATAACCGGAAATGAGGTTCAGTTTGGGATAATTGATGTAGCCAAATATCAGAAGTCCGACCAACAGAAGGGCAAAGGCCCATTTAATTTTTTTCATATTCCATCTATTGGCTTCTAAATTAGAGAAAAAGGTTTATATGGGTCGTATTGACAAAAAGAGATTATTAGTATATTCCATGTCTCATTTAAAAGTCATGCATCGAATTCTGGGGCTTTTTGTGCTTTTTGTTAGTATAGGATGTGACCAAAGGTCCAAGGAAGCGGATACGTATGATTGGGTTCCCCTAACCGTTACGGCCACGGCCTATAATTCCTTCCCAGGGCAGACGTCCTTTGAGCATCCAGAAGTAACTGCCTGGGGCGACTCCATCAAACCTGGGGTCAAGTGGATCGCTGTCTCCAGAGATCTTTTAAGACAGGGATTGCGACACAATACCTTGGTAAAAATCGATACATTTGAGGGAATCTATATCGTAAAGGACAAGATGCACCCCAGATGGCGCAATAGAATCGACATTTATATGGGTGAGGACAAAAAGAAGGCCAAGGAGTGGGGGCGGAGAAAGGTCCAGATACAGTATGCCGTTCTTAAGAAAAAAGACACCGTAAACGAAATTCAAAAATGAAGGTTATAAAAATACTGGCCTTAGTTGTCTGCCTGACATCCTGTTCGGTGACCCGTACCATCGTGGACAAGCCCATTACCTTTGATGACGAGCGAAGGATATTGACCTTGGAATATATGCAGGACAGATACGGATTGGTAAAGGAATCCCCGAATATCATACCTAAAATGATCGTGCTGCATTGGACCGTGATTCCAACGTTTGAAAAATCCTTCAACGCTTTTGATTCGCCAACCTTGCCCAATTCCAGGCCCGATATTAACGCTGCCGGGACCCTGAACGTTTCCTCCCAGTTTATGGTGGACCGCGATGGTACCATTTATAGACTAATGCCTGAAACGACCATGGCCAGGCATGTTATAGGCTTGAACCATTGTGCCATAGGTGTGGAGAATGTGGGCGGGGACACCGGACAACCCTTGACCAAGGCCCAGCTAAAATCCAATATTTGGCTCGTTCGCTATTTGGCGGAAAAATATGATATCGAATATCTGATCGGACATTATGAATACTCAAAATTTGAGAACCATCCCTTATGGTTGGAGCAGGACGAAGGCTATAGGACCCAGAAGACCGACCCGGGAACCGATTTTATGCAAAACGTTAGGAACGCCGTAAAGGACCTGAACTTTAAACCTATCCCTGAATGAAACCCTCATCAATGGATTTTATAAGGAAAGTTTAGTACGTCTACAAAAGGAAATATTTAAAAACCAAGCTATTAACCAAATTTCAAACGAATGAAAAGATTTCATTGTGTTATTATTGCTTTCTTAATCCTGACAATTTTTACCAGCCAGGCACAGGATATAACCGAACAATTGTATGAGACGTATGAAAAATATAAGGAACCCACGCTTGGGAAAAGAAGAATAAAGCACGCCGATATACAGCCCTTGTTGGAGAAATTCAGAAGGAATCCGAAGTTCACGGTGAATAACGTTGGCACCTCCATAGGTGGAAAATCGCTTTCCTTGGTCAGTATCGGTAGCGGTGAAACCGATGTTTTTTTGTGGTCCCAGATGCATGGGGACGAGCCCACCGCCACCCAGGCAATTTTTGATATCCTTAATTTCTTGGATAGTCCCGATTTTCAGGAAGAAAAGGAAGCGATGCTTTCCAACCTGACCATTCACTTTTTGCCCATGCTCAATCCGGATGGGGCGGAACTCTTTCAACGTCGTAACCTGTTGGGAATCGATATCAATAGGGACGCCCTTCGTTTGCAATCGCCCGAGGGACAAACCTTGAAAAAGGTGCGGGATAGTCTGGAGGCCGATTTTGGCTTTAATCTACACGATCAAAGTACGTACTACAATGCGGAGCGCACGGAAAAGCCGGCCACCATATCCTATTTGGCCCCCGCTTTTAATTACGAAAAGGATATCAATGAAGTGCGCGGGAATGCCATGAAAATCATTGTTTTCATGAACAATATCCTTCAAAAATATGCACCGGGACAAGTAGGACGTTATAACGATGCCTTTGAACCTAGGGCCTTTGGCGATAACATCCAAAAATGGGGTACCATTACCATTTTGATTGAATCGGGTGGGTATCCTGAAGACCCTGAAAAGCAGGAAATCCGTAAACTGAACTATGTCTCCATTTTGTCGGCCATCTATACAATTGCCAAAGAAAATTTTAAGGAAATCGATATCTCGGAATATGAAAAAATACCTGAAAACGACCGGATGTTGTTTGACCTAAAGATTGTAGGTGCGACCTATAATCTAATGGGTGATTCCTATATTTTGGACTTGGGCATCAATCAGGTGGAGGTGGATTATGAGGACCATGATAATTTTTGGTACAGCAGTAGGATTTGGGATCAAGGCGATTTATCCACCTATTACGGTTATGAGACTTTGGATGCCGCAGGTCATGAAATTGTTCCGGCAAAGGTATATGGTCAAACGGTTTCCACTATGGCCGAAGCAAAAAAGTTGGATGCCAAAAAATTGTTATCCGAAGGCTATGGCTACCTTAAAGTATCCGATATTCCGCTAAAACAATTGAATTCGCCCATACCCTTGCACTTGGTGAGCATTAATTTTAAGGCGCTGGATTTACGACTCCAGCCTGGTATCAATCCCACTTTTTTCCTTAGAAAGGATGGAAAGTATACGTTTGCGGTCATCAATGGTTTTCTTATCGACTTAGCGTCCGAAAACATTACTATTCCCAATGCCATGATTTTTAGAAAATAATCTAGTAACCAAATTGTACATTTAAATAATGACCATGTTTTAAAAGAAGATATAACATGGTGAACAATATGGCTACAATTCCCGAGAATATGAGTAAAACCAGACTTTTAAGAGGGTTTGGCAAAATGCCCAAAGCACTTTTCCAATAAATTTCTTTGAGTACATCCATGACGTTTAATTTTTAAATTGAACATTCCAATAGCCTTTAGGATGTGTTTGTTTGGTATTCTTTGGGGTTATTATAATATATAAACAATTATCGGACCACCAAACCCTACCAGAGATTCCTGAAATAAAAAAGGGCGGCAATTGCCACCCTTAGTTTAAAATATTCAGTTTTTTCCTAGTCGATACTAGCTGTATCTGCATCCATCAAGGCGAAGAATTTGTCCAAATTTGGAAGGATTACGATTTTGGTCCTTCTGTTCTTGGCCATATTTTCCTTGCTGTCGTTTTCTACCAAGGGAAGGTAGCTACTTCTACCGGCAGCGATCAACTGTTTTGGATTTACATTGTATTCGTTCTGTAGTTCGCGAACAATGGAAGTCGCCCTTTTCACACTAAGATCCCAGTTATCCTCGAACAAGGGAGTATTGATGGTTCTGGAATCCGTATGACCCTCTACCATTACTTCCATACTGGGTTCGGAATTGATGACATCGGCCAATTTCTTAAGTACATTATCGGCTTTGTTGCTAACCCTATATCCAGCAGTGTTGAACAACAATTCATCAGAGATGTTTATCATTACCACGGTTTTGTCAATGCTTACGTCCACATCTTCCCCTTCGTCCGCGATGGATTGTTTCAGTTTATAGGAAACTGCCAAATTCATGGAATCCTGAAGTGTTTTGGCTTCGGCTAGTTTTGCTGGATCTACGTTTTCCAAGGTCTTTCTCATGTTTGCCTTGGTATTGTTGCTCATTACGGCAACATCATCCACGGTAGTGTACTGACTGTCGTTTATTTCCTTAAGTGAATTTATTTTGGAGTTGTACTCTTCCACTCGGGCCTCTATTTTGGCCATTTTAGTTTCCAACTCTTCTTTTTCTACCTGGGTCTTGGTCAATCTACTTTGCGTCTGTGCCAAGTTGTCCTCCAAGGCCACGTATTTCTTTTTCGAAACACAGGAAGATAAAAGTACAATGGATGCTACCCCGATTATTGATAATTTTTTCATTTCAAGTGTGTATTTAGTTAATAATCTTTCAATAACATGTACGGGAATTTTTTGGGAATGGATTTTTTGGTATGGCAATGTTTTGGAAATCGACCTCTTTTTAAAGGCTTTAAATTGTTGATATAAAAAGGTTTAGGCTGTTAAAATTTAGATATAAAAAAAGAGGCAATTTTTGCCTCTTTTTAAATCAATCGGTATATTATTTACTCGCAACCGCCGGTAAACCCTTTGGCGTTGAACTTGGTCTGTACCGCACCTTGTCTCGTACCCGTATTTACCTCGATGGCCAAATTATTTTCTCCACTGCCGTCCCGTTTTGGACTGCAATATTCGAAGAGGTAGAAGCTGTTCGCCCGCTCCGAAACCTTTTCTGAAATCTCGTTAAAGGTATCTTCCAAATCATCCTTGTTACTCGCAAATACGCTGGAAGTCTTCCCTATATCCATCAATACCTGTGTATCGATTTCGCTACCCAATCCAATACTGAAAAAAGAAATATTGGAATTGGCGTCGTTCACTTTTTTGAGTGCTGCCTCTTCGGTAAACCTGGAAGCCTGATCCGTACCATCGGTAAAGATGACCACGGAAGCGGCACCAATCTTGTCTCCACTGGTTGTTTTATTAATAATGTCCGTTGCGATATCGGTCGATTTTATGACCGCTCCGTACAGATCCGTTGATGGGTCGGTACTGATGTTATCGGTAATTCCATTGATGGATGTAATCAATTCGTCTTTGGAGGATGTAAGTTCGTTCAACAAATGCAGTTCATTTTCACCATCGAACCAATAAATCGCCATTTTAAAGGAGTCGGACTCTGCATCGGGCATCACGTTGTCCACAAAACTGGCACTGGCCATTTTCAGTTCCTGCAAGCTGCTTTCCAAGACACTGTTGCTCAAATCCAGCACCAAAAGGGCGTTGTTGGAGAATATCTGTGAATTTGGGGAAATACGTGCAAAAGATTCAGACGTGGAAATGGTATTGAAACAATCGTCGTTCCTTCCCTGCTCGTAAATGGTAAATTGCTCTGCCGTTAATCCGGGTACGGGATTTCCATTGGTATCGGAAACCCTAAAAAATATGGATACTTTTCCAGGTAAGGTCGTATACTGGTCCTGGATTGAGAGTACGAGTTCACCTTCTTCCAGCCCCAAACAATCGTCCACGGGCACTCCTTTTCCAAGGCCATCACCCAAATTAAGGTTTAGGTCTACATCGTCATCGGCATTACCACAGGAAACAAAAAGGGAAAGCGCAAATAAAAAACCAAAGGTTCTTAGGAACAAATTCATAGTCATACATTTTGAGTTCATCAAGCAGAACGCACTTTCCGCTCGGAAATTATGGGCCATTGAAAAAATTATGTTAAAGAGTGTTAAAGAAAGTACCCAGTCTTTAAAAAACAGGCGGGATTGGGTAATTTTCGCTAATTAGTAGGCAAAACTATAGCAACTGCCATTCAAAATGACGCACGAACTCAAAAAAATTTTTCAGGAGTATGGAAACTTACGGGCCAAAGGTCTCAAAACTGTGTTGGCCAGTGTGGTGGCCCTGGATGGCTCTTCGTATAGAAGGCCTGGGGTTCGTATGTTAATCTCTGAGGACGGTACCATGGTTGGGGCGGTTAGCGGGGGATGCGTTGAGAAGGAGGTGCTTTTTCAGGCTGCGAGCGTTTTTAAGACCGACACCCCGAAAATGATGACCTATGACGGTAGGTTTCGTTTGGGTTGCGAGGGAATATTATATATTCTAATTGAGCCATTTGAACCGACGGAAGCACTGCTCAAGGGCTTCCATAGGTCCATAAAAACTAGGACTCCGTTTAAAATCCTTTCCTATTACGTGAAGGAATACGGGGAACATGCCAATATTGGTTCCCTGTTTTTATTTGATGAAAAACCGATTCCCCTGGGTGCAGAACCCGATTCAAGTGAACGTTCAACTTACGAGCAGACCCTAAAACCGTGCTATAAACTGGCCATCGTAGGCGGGGAACACGATGCGGTAAAACTATCCAAAATCGCTCTGGAAATGGGATGGGAGGTTTCCGTAAGCGTAGTACCGGCTGAGGGAAAGACCATAGCCGATTTTCCGGGCATCGACGAGCTTTGGAACGTGGAACCACATGATTTGCCCGTAGAGAAAATCGATGATCAAACGGCCTTGGTGTTGATGACGCACAGTTACGTGAAGGATTTAAAATACCTACATGCGGTAAAAGCATGTAAGCCGATGTATTTTGGGCTTTTGGGACCTTCCAAAAGACGGGAAAAACTATTCAATGAGTACATCGATTTATATCCTGACGAGGACTATGCTTTTTTTGAGAGCATTCATGGACCGGCGGGAATCAATATTGGTGCCGAAGCTCCGGAGGAAATCGCCATTGCCATACTTTCGGAGATTTTGGCGGTCATTCGAAAGCAGGAACCCATCATGTTGAAAGACAAGAAAGAAGGCATCCATAATTGAAATCGGTCCAGAACATAGGCGTTGTTGTATTGGCCGCTGGAAAATCCGGTCGGATGCAGGATATCAAGCAATTATTGCCATGGAAAGGTACTTTTTTATTGCAATATGTGCTGAACCGCGTAATGGAACTGGAAGCCAAAAGAATTGTGGTCGTCTTGGGTGCCAATGCCCAAAAAATAAAATCTAGTTTAAAAACCGACCCCTCTACCTCGGATATCATTGAAAACGCCACATGGGAAAAAGGTTTGGGAAATAGTATAGCCGCCGGTGTTCGATATCTTAGGGAAACCTATTCTCCTTTGGATGGCGTGTTGATATGTCTTGCCGATCAGCCATTGGTCACCCCAGACTATCTAAACCGTATATTGCTTGAATTCTCAACCCAAAACGTTTCCATCGTAGCCAGTAACTATGGAAAAAAATTGGGCGTTCCGGCAATTTTTGGACCGGATTTGTATGATACGCTCCTAAGGCTGGACTCCGATTATGGGGCCCGGGACATACTGGATTCCTACACATCCGTCACCCTGGGCTTGGATGCCCAAGGGTTTTTGGCCGATATCGATACTCCGGAAGTCTATCAAAAAATTTACAACGAAAATCACGACCAATAAATCCTTTTTTATGAACAAACTGTATACCCTTATAGCCACTGCCGCTTTCATTGTTACCTTACCCCAAGCTATTCTTTCACAGGAAATGAGTTTTGAGGAATACAACCCTACCTCGACCCTAGTAGTTCCCGGCAAGGAGATAAATCGGGCAAAATTTCGATTTATAGATGTCCACAGCCATCAAAGGGACATGTCCGTCGAAAAATTGGGCAGCCTGTTAAAGGATATGGAATCCCTGAACGAGGGAGTTATGGTAAACCTGAGTGGTGGTTCGGGGAAAAGTCTCAAGGAGAAGGTCGATAATATCCAGAAAAGCTATCCCAATAGGTTCGTTGTCTTTGCCAATGTCGATTTTGAAGGAGCGGATGGTGCCGAATGGGGTCAAAGGGCCGCCGCACAATTAGAGGCGGATATCAAAAATGGGGCAAAGGGACTCAAGGTCTTTAAAAGTCTAGGACTTCGCAATACCGATGCATCCGGGAACAGATTGGCCATTGATGACCCCCGTTTGGACCCTATTTGGGCCAAATGTGCGGAAATGGGCGTACCCGTTTTGATCCATGCAGCTGACCCTAAGTCTTTTTGGGACGATATGGATAGCGATAACGAGCGATGGCTGGAACTAAAAACGCATCCCAGAAGAAAAAGATCCAATACCGATCCGGCACCTTGGGAGCAAATCATTCAGGAACAACACAACGTTTTCAAAAGACATCCCAAAACAAAATTTATCAATGCCCACATGGGCTGGCATGCGAACAATTTGGAAAAACTGGGCAAATTGCTGGATGAGATGCCCAATATGAACGTGGGAATATCAGCGGTGATTGCAGAATTGGGTCGGCAACCACAGAATGCCAGGAAGTTCTTTATAAAATATCAGGATAGGATACTTTTTGGCAAGGACAGTTGGAACCCGGATGAATTCCCCACGTATTTTAGGGTACTGGAAAGCAACGATGAATACTTTCCCTATTATAAGAAATACCACGCATTTTGGGCTATGTACGGTTTAAACTTACCGGACGAGGTGCTCAAAAAAGTATATTATGAAAATGCCCTGAATTTGATTCCAGGGTTGGATAGGTCTCTATTTGAATAAGGGTCTACAGGTCGGTTTCGATATCTTTTTGTGGAAGCTTTTCAACATCTTGAAAAACTCCACAGGAGATTTCCCTTTTTACCAAGGAGGCCGACTTCTTCCTTTTGGTCAGCGCCTCAATTTCTTTGTTCAAATATTGCATGATTGGATGTTTTTAAAAGGAAACGAATCCCTTTTTTATTTGTTGTATCCCAGCAAATTAAATCCAATCCAAAAAAGTTTTTTGCCCCGTTATGTGATTTTTTTGACACATTGCATACCTATAGGGAAATGAAGAAAAACATGCATGGGGAATAGCGATGCTTTTGCGGAGGTTATACGGGAACATCAGGGGTTACTTTACAAAGTTTCCGCTATCTACACAAATAATGAACAGGATCGGGAGGATTTGTTTCAGGAAATCGTCTATCAGCTTTGGAAGTATTTTGACAGTTTTAGGAACGAATCCAAGATTAGTACTTGGATGTATCGGGTGGCCATGAACACGGCCATTACGCATTTGAAGAAATCAAAACGCATCCCAAAATCGGAACCCATCAAGGAATCCCTGGTTAGTATGGCGGAGGGCACTGACGACCTTTTTCAGGAACGCGTGAGATTGTTACATCGGCAGATTGAAAAAATGAATTCCTTGGAAAAGGGTATCATGCTGCTGTTATTGGAGGGGAAATCCTATCAGGAAATAGGGGAAATAACGGGATTGAATACGTCCAATGTGGGAACCAGGATATCCCGAATTAAGGAAAAACTTAGAAAAAACATGGTAAAAACATAAACAGATGGAATTGGAAGAATTACAGGCGAATTGGATGGCCATGAGCCAGGAATTGGAAAAGCAAAAAAAATTAACGAACGAAATCATCTTAAAAATGACACGGAACAACTATCGGAACAAATTCAGCAAACTCAACAATTACGAGAACTTAGGGGCCATTATATGCTATATATTGGCAGGGTTTATACTTTTTAATTTCTGGAAACTGGATACCTTGTACTTAAAGCTTTCTGGAGTATTTACACTAGCTTTTTTAACGATTTTGCCCACCTTGGTGTTGCGTGCATTGCATCGGATAAAAAACCTTGATATCCTTACTAAATCGTACAGGGAAAACCTCATAACCTATACTAAGGAAAAAAAACGACTCCTAAAACTTCAGCAAATTGCCATTGCCGTGAGCTTTATTTCCCTACTGTTCTCGCCGGCCTTGGCCTTAAAGCTGCTCAGGGACAAGACTTTGATCCTTTCGGAAATGAAACCTGAACAGATAATAGCCATAGTATTTGTTATCATTCTAATGGTTTTTGTAAGCCGATGGGGCTATAGAAGCTATGAAAAGGTAACGAATTCTGCCGAAGCACTGTTGGAGGATTTGGAAGCATGATTATTCCGTCAATTTCTTTTGGATGTAATTGAGGATCAACATCCAGTTCATTTTTAATAGGAGGGAGGCGGTGGGCACGTTGTCATCGGCAATGGCAGAAATTATGGCCTCATGCTGATTGTCGGATTTATTGTAAAAGGAATCGTCCGAAGTAAAGGCGCGCTCGTAAAAGAATATTCGGGTTCGTAAATCTTGCAGGATTTTTAACGCCAGTTCGTTTTCATACCCTTTGGTTAGCAGGTGGTGAAATTCCAAATCGGCCTGAATCCGGCTAATGGCATCTTGGGCATTTTCGAATACATCCTGTTGCTTTCTAAGGGCGTCGATATGATTTTGGTCGAATTCCGAGTTTTCAATGGCCATCACCTCCAAGCTGGCGACCAGTCCGTAGAGGTCCTCGGCTTCCTTAACATCGAGTTCGGCAATGATAAACCCGCGATTGGGTACCGCCTTGATGATATGGGACTGCTGTAGTTGGGTCAATGCCTCCCGTATGGGAGTCACACTAACGCCCAATTGCCTGGAAAGGGCGGCCAGGTTGATGGTCTTACCAATGTGCAGCTTCCCTTGTTTCATTTCAAAAAGCAAGTAATCCCTTACCTGGTCCCTTAGGTTTATTTTCTGGATCATTTTTCAAATATAATATATCGTATATGATTTTAACTCTGTTTTTGGCGCTCTAGTATGTCGATTGGAGTCCGCAGCCGGAAATTATTCGTTGAAATGCACGGCTTGCGTGCTCTTAAACCATACTATTTGTGTTGGTTGCACGTTTTTATGGTTGTAATAGGTAACCCTTTAAACAAATCAAAAAAATAAACAGATGAAAATTTTGAAAAACACGTTAAAGAATTTAAGTCTTTTGGCCACTGTCCTGATGTTAGGGTATAGTTGTAGCGATGATGCCGAAAAGGACAATGATATTGTACTTTCACAAGCCGACTTGGAGGCGGTGCTGGAAACGGACGATATTGTAGGTGGTATCGATGTTGCCCTGTTCGAACTTTACAACAATAACGGAAGTACTGGAAAAACTATGTTCAATGAGTGCTACAGTGCCCAGTATACGGATACGGGATATGTGGCCACATTTAACAATTGTGTCCTCAATGGTACCGAAAATATTAACGGAACCCTAACCGTGACCTATGACACCGACGGGGAACAAGGGTCTTTTTCGGCCAGTTATGAAGATTTTTATGTAGGCGAAATCAAAATCAATGGAACCAGATCATATCAGTTAAGTGCCAATTCTGAAGGAAATAGTGTTTCATTTTCGGTAACTAGCAACCTTACGGTTGAAATGGCCGATGGCTCCTTAATTTCCGACGAAGGCGAAAGGTCTTTTACCCTTACTTTTGGTGATTCGCTTGAATCGACTACCTATAGCATTGCTGGAACTTGGACCGTTGTTTACAAAGGAAATACGTACAACGTCACGGTAAATGCTCCGTTGACAAGTAGTGTCAACTGTGGGTATGTAGCCGCCGGTGATATGACCGTTTCTAAAAATGGCCTTACCGTAAATGTAGATTTTGGCGATAGTACGTGTGATAACGTTGCCACCATTACCTACCCAAATGGAGTAGAAGAGGAGATTACCCTGCGTGACTAAAACATTTGCCCTTAAAATGGCAGACAAAAAAAGGATAAGATTAATGAGGTCTTATCCTTTTTCATTTTATGTGTATGCTAAACCAAAGCTATGACTTCCTTGGCAGCTACCCAACGGACTTTACCTTTGGTCAGCCCTTTCGCTTCGGTTATTGAATGTTTGATATAAGTTCTCATTTTGTTCATTTTTGTCCCGAAATGAATCGGGATCTGATTGATGATTAATTGATTGATTGATGAATTCCGGATTAATGGGTATGGTTTCTAACCTCGGCCCATTGCACGCGTTTACTGTTTCTAAAATTACTAAAGAAGGAATGTCTTCTAGCTTCCGTAGGTGATTGTCTGATAAAAGTTCTCATGTTGTTCGTTTTTTTATGTCCCGAAATGAATCGGGATCTGATTGATGATTAATTGATTGATTGATGAATTCCGGATTAATGGGTATGGTTTCTAACCTCGGCCCATTGCACGCGTTTACTGTTTCTAAAATTACTAAAGAAGGAATGTCTTCTGGCTTCCGTGGGTGATTGTCTGATAAAATTTCTCATGTTGTTCGTTTTTGTCCCGAAATGAATCGGGAGCTGATTGATGATTAATTGATTGATGAATTCCGGATTAATGGGTATGGTTTCTAACCTCGGCCCATTGCACGCGTTTACTGTTTCTAAAATTGCTAAAGAAGGAATGTCTTCTAGCTTCCGTGGGTAATTGTCTGATAAAAGTTCTCATGTTGTTCGTTTTTTTCCCGATATGTTTCGGGTTGATTAATTTATTTTCTAACTACTAATTGATAATTGCTGTTATATCTAGGAGACGAAGATGGATTATATTTGTTACAGTACTATGTAATAAAAGGTACTATTTAATAGAAATATTTTAATTAAAGTATTGAAAATCAATCAAATAAAATAAATGTTAAAAATATGCTAAACTAAATTCAGTGTTGTAATTGGACCTTTAAGAACTAAAACTTAATACCGATATTATTATAAAACATATGCTATCTTTGGGGTAGTTTAAAGAAAAGTTAGGAATCTTGCTCCGACCAATAATTGGAATCTTTCTCTTAACCCTAGAGATGAAATTTTGTAAAAGGCTACTCAAACTTCTGTTCTTTCTTTATTAAAAATTAAATAGAAACTTAAAAATCGCGAATGGCAAAATCACAGCAAACCTTCAATAAAACAGAAAAAGTAAAAAAGAGATTAAAAAAGAGAGAAGAGAAGCAGAAAAAGAAAGAGGCGCGCAAACAAGCTTCAAAAGAAAGCGGGTCTTCCGGAATCCCCATTGCTTATGTTGATTTCAACGGAAATTTGGTGGATACGCCGCCAGATCCAACAATGAAGGTAGAGATAGATGCAGAAGATATTGTGCTGGGAATACCAAAAAAGGAAGAAAGCGATACGGAGGAATTTGATCCAGTCAGAAATGGTAAGGTTTCTTTCTTTGACTCTTCAAAAGGTTTTGGATTTATTATTGATTCCGAAAATAATGAGAAGTACTTTGTGCATGTAAGTGGCCTCATTGATGAAATCTTTGAAAACGACAAGGTTTCCTTTGAACTTGAAAAGGGAATGAAGGGTATGAAGGCTGTTAGGGTCAAGAAAATCTAATTACCTTGAATATTTATATAACCCAATGACCTTACTTAAGCGTAATACGGTACTTATTTTACTTGCTTTTTTTGCCATTTACGTTATTTGGGGCAGTACGTATCTTTTAAATAAAATTGCGGTTACGGAACTGCCGGCATTCATGTTGGCAGGTATACGTTTCATTTCTGCGGGAAGTCTTATTTTTTTAATCGCCAAATTTTTAAAAATTCCTTTGGTAGTTACAAAGCGCCAGTTGGGTAACTCCATCATAGCCGGTTTTCTATTTTTGACCTTTGGCAACGGTGTAGTCGTGTGGGCATTGAAATTCGTGGATAGTGGTTTTGCCGCCCTTGAGATATCCGCCCAACCACTCGTGGTATTATTGCTGATGCGAATACTACAGAATAAAAGAATTCAACCCATGTCCTTTATAGGGGTAGGATTGGGCATGATAGGCATATATCTTTTGGTGAGCCAAAAACAGATCATTTCACAGGACGGTGCGCTTCTAGGAATGATACTTATATTTTTCTGTATGATCAGTTGGGCCTACGGCAGTCTTTTTGTGGGAAAGGCGGATCTGCCGCCCAACTACTTCGTAAATACCGGATACCAAATGGTAACCGGGGGAATACAACTGTTTTTGATCAGCGCACTTATTGGGGAGGAGTGGATTTCTCCTGTTGATTGGAGTGTGCCCGTACAATGGTCAATGCTTTTGTTGATCTTGCTGGGCAGTATTGTAGCTTTTACGGCTTTTAACTATCTGCTCAAAGTGGTGTCCCCAGAAAAAGTGGCAACTTCCACCTATGTTAATCCGATCATTGCCATGATTTTGGGTTGGTATTTTTTAAAGGAGGAGATTACCTTACAATCCGTCATTGCGGCCCTGATTTTGCTTACCGGGGTCTATTTTATCAATACGAAAAAACGAATCACCCTGTTTTCAAGGTTTACCTCTAAGAAGTTGGGCTGATAAATCAGCTATTGTTTCCACCGAACCTTCTTGCATGCCTTCCAATAAAATGGAACCTACCCGTACGCGAATGAGTCGCACTGTAGGATAACCCACTGCAGCCGTCATTTTTCGAATTTGCCGAAACTTTCCTTCGGTCAGAATTATTTTAATCCATGATGTAGGGCGGTGAAGTCCGATTCGTAATTTTGGATCGGCATCGGGCAGGGTAGGGGCTTCTACTAATTTTTCCACCCTACAAGGTTTGGTGGTATAGCTTTTTCCGAATATTCCGATAGTGACACCAGCCTCAAGCTTTTTAATGGAAAGGGAATCTATGCTACCGTCCAATTGTGCCCAGTATTCTTTTTCGATTGCGCCGCTATTGATGGTATCGGCTAATTTTCCATCGGTAGTAAGCAATAACAGCCCTTCGGATTTTTCGTCCAAACGACCAATTGGCATGGTACCTTCGGGAAAATCATAGAGTTCGGTCAGGAACCTCTTGTTCCGTATTTGTCTTGCTTCACCCGATGTCATCTGACTCAAAAAACCAACGGGTTTGTACATTTTAAAATGGGAATGGACATCCATCTGAAAAGGAATCGGTTTAGCATCAATTGGTCGGAAAGATACCCTTTTTATCGCATGGATTAGCATTCGGCCATAGAAGACCGTACCTTTGCAACCTTCAAAAGAAAAGGAGTACATGCAAGAGACCGTATACGAGTTACAGGAGAAAAAGACGGATAAAGAGCTGTATAGCTATCAGCAGGGAGCCATCCAACAAATTTTTGAAAAGTTTGACAACGAACGTGAGGATTACCATCTTTTGTACCAATTGCCTACAGGTGGTGGTAAAACGGTCATCTTTTCGGAAATCGTCCGTCAGTATTTAAAAAACCATTCCAAAAAGGTATTGGTCATGACCCACAGGGTGGAGCTTTGCAACCAGACCTCGGACATGCTTACTAGTTTTGGCGTGGTGAATAAAGTGGTCAATAGCAAGGCAAATTTGGACGATCAGGAAAAGTACAGCTGTTATGTGGCCATGGTGGAGACCTTGAACAACCGTTTGAACGATGATAAATTGGATATTTCCGATGTCGGTCTGGTCATCATCGACGAGGCCCATTACAACTCCTTCACCAAATTGTTCAAATTCTTTGAGAACTCCTTTATTTTGGGGGTTACGGCAACGCCGTTAAGTTCCAACAAGGAAACTCCCATGAACGGCAATTACGATGAGTTGATACCCGGGGAGTCCATTGAAAATCTAATAGAGAACGATTTTTTGGCCCGTGCCGAAACCTATCACTATGACATGGGGCTTACCTCCTTGGAGGTGGGGTCCAATGGGGATTATACCGTAAAATCCTCTGCCGACCTGTATACGAGTCCGGCCATGTTGAACAAATTGTTGGAAGCCTATACCAAACATTCCAAGGATAAAAAGACGCTGATATTCAATAATGGTATAGAAACTTCCATTCAGGTCTACTATACGTTCAGAAATGCCGGATTGCCCATCATGCACCTAGACAATACCGCGACGAAAAAGCAGCGAAAGCAGATTTTAAAGTGGTTCAAGGAAACCCCAAATGCCATATTGACTTCGGTAAGTATTCTGACCACCGGTTTTGATGAACCTACCATTGAGAGTATCATCCTGAACCGTGCCACAAAGTCCTTGACCTTGTACTACCAAATGATCGGTAGGGGTTCACGGGTACTGAACAACAAATCTAAATTCACGGTCATCGATTTGGGTAATAATTTATACCGATTTGGACCGTGGGGCGCCGATTTGGATTGGGAGGCTATTTTCAAGTCGCCCAATTATTACATGGACAGGATCCGTGATGATGAGGATATCGAGGCCGGTTTCAAGCACGACCTATCCGAGGACATAAAGGAGGAGTTCAAAAACTCCAATGAAACCTATTTCGATATCCGCGAAACCTATGAACAAGCTACATTGGCTGGCGAGTCCTCCAAGGTGGTTCTGGAGCGTTCCATAGAGCAGCATGCCTATATCTGTATAGAAAACAGCGAGGATGTCTATGATGCCCTGGCCTTAGCCAAATTGTTGAAGGAGGATATTGACAATCGTATCCATGTCTACGCCAAGTGTATCAGTAAAAGTACCCATAATTTCCTGAGTTGGTTGAAGGATGACTATCAAAAGAAATTGAATGCATATCTGCGGGAAAATTTTGATTCGGTCTACGAGAATATTAACGGGCATCCGCCGGAGGAGTAGTATTTAGGTTTATCTTATTATCTCCTTACTAAATCGCCCATTACTTTTCCTATTTTTACCATATGGAAAAGAAATCGACTAAAATCGCCATTATTGGCGCAGGGGTCAGTGGTTTGATTGCTGCCATTACCTTGGAAAAGGAAGGGTATTCCCCCACTATTTATGAATCCACGGAGCGTATTGGCGGACGTGTAAAAACGGACATCGTTGATGGATATCAATTGGACCATGGTTTTCAGGTTTTGTTGGATGCCTATCCCATGGCCCAGAAATACCTGGACTACGAAGCATTGGAACTCCAAAAATTCCTGCCGGGAGCCCAAGTGTTCCATAAAGGGAAAAGTGCCATCATAGGTGATCCACTTCGCAACCTTAGTCTATTGTTCCCTACACTGACTTCCGGTATCGGTACTTTTGGGGATAAATTCAAAGTGTTGAAATTAAATGCAATGTTGAAGGAAAAATCCCTGGAGGGAATTTTTGAGGAACCGGAAACTTCTACACTTGAGTATCTAAAATCGCTTCATTTTTCTGAAGAAATAATTGACCAATTTTTCAGGCCTTTTTTTTCCGGCATCTTTTTGGAACCTAATTTGGCTACTTCCTCAAGGATGTTTCAGTTCGTTTATAAAATGTTCGGTGCAGGGCTTGCCGTATTGCCCAAGGCAGGTATCGGCGCCATACCTAATCAATTACAACAAAATTTGAAGGCAACTCAATTCATATTTAATTGTCCTGTAGAAAGTTGTACCGATGAAAAAATCACTTTATCCGATGGTAAAGCGGCATTTTTCGAT
Source organism: Maribacter sp. C-4077 (assembly GCF_055378385.1). NCBI lineage: Bacteria > Pseudomonadati > Bacteroidota > Flavobacteriia > Flavobacteriales > Flavobacteriaceae > Maribacter > Maribacter sp. C-4077. The sequence goes on along the minus strand of NZ_AP038807.1, from coordinate 4,007,475 downwards.
TATAAGATTATCGCTACCGATGCGTCGCCGCTGGTGCCAAATTTGCGCAAGCAGCATTTGGATTGGCATACATCGGATACTTTGTATTTTACATCCAAAGAGCGCACTATAGATAAACCCCTGATCGGTCTGATCGCGGATGAAGAGGCATTGATCAATAATATTTTCTACCATACTTCCCTGGAAATGGCTCAAAAAGGGGCATCGGAATTGCTTTCGGTTACCGTTGTGAAAAATCATGATTTATCCGAATATCAACTCGTCCAAAAAGTGAAAGAGGATCTAAAGAAATTTTGTGGAATTACCACCGACCAATACCTGAAGCACTATCCGATAAAAAGGGCACTGCCACAATTGAAAGACATTAGGTACACCTTGATGCCTTCTGAAACCCGACTAACGGAAAACGTGTTTTTGGCCGGTGACTATTTGCTCAATGGATCTCTGAACGCCGCTATGCTTTCCGGAGAAATGGCCGCTAAAGGGGTATTGGAAGTTCTGGAAAAGAGAAACTGATCAATTGTTCAGCCAATAGGTAAACTTCAATGTCAAGCCCCAATTACGGGTTTCAAAAGGTGTAACGAAATAGTTGTTGGTATACACTAGGAACAAATCTGAAGCTGGACTATAACGCCACTGAAACCTGGAATTTAGGTTCATATTGCCCGTTTGCTCGTTGTATTGGACCAAATTGGCAAAAAATATTTTATTGGTAAAGGTAATATCCGCCTCCGCACCGATCAACCAAAATTCGTTGGTGTTCCACGGTGCTGGTAAATCGATGTGGTTGTAGTTTAAATTCGCGCTCAAGCTTACGTAGGGCTGAAATCGGTATCCCAGCTCCGTCGTCAGGCTTGTGCGGTTTCCATCCTGGTAATAGCCTCCCACACGGCCCCCTAAGGAATAGGTGAAAAGGCTTTGGGGCTTGGATTGGTATTCCCAACCAAAGGCGTTCCATTGGTGTTTCGTGCCCGTTGCCAATTCTGCAATGCCCAATCGGGTGGGGTCAAAGGGGTCCAACAGTTCCACATAATCATCGGATAGAAAGAAAAACGCATTGCTACGGTTCCTAAAATCAAAACGATAGAGCATATAGGCCAGGTGGTCCGTTTCACGGAATGCTTCGTTAAAAAACCACGTGACGTTCAATTCCGGTCCATGACTCACGATGGGACCCGCTTTCGGGAAGAACAGATGGCCTAATTTCCCCGTGAAATTGACATAGTTTCTTCTGGGTACAAAACCCACCTCTGCCGTATAATCGTTACTTACCCATTCCTGCTGTAAACGCCAGTTCCATTTTCTACTACTGTATTCCAAATGTGCCCCTTGGGCAATACCGCGGCCACTTTCATCCGGGGCAAGCGATTTCAGGAAAAAGGCCTTGCCGTTCCAAATGTTGTTGGAGGAAGCCAGATTGTATTCCATGCCCAGATTCCGATTGTATTTTGCATAGTGGGCGTTTATGGAATCGTTTTCCGAGGGATAGTTGATGGACTGCTTGTTCACGACCATAAGCCCGATGTTGCTTCGACCAAAGACCTTACGCTGTAAGGAAAGCACTCCAAAATTCTGACTGGGCAAGCCGGTTTCGTCCACAGCGGCCGTTTGCATGTCCATAAGGCCCATGCGCAACTTTTCATTGAGGTTTCCACTAACACGGGCCCCGGCTTGAATGGGCACCCCTAGTCCGATTCTTCTGGAAAAGAAGGGCCGTATGGTCTCATACCCAAAATTGGCAAAAAGATCTCCGTTCTCCAGGAAAAACTGTCGTCTTTCGGGGAAGAAAAGCTCAAATCTGTCCAAATTGGTAATTTGTCGGTCTACCTCCACTTGCGAAAAATCTGGATTTACGGTAAGGTCCAGATTCAGGGAAGAAGTGAGACTGAACTTTATATCACCCCCAATTTTTCCTATAGTTTTGGTATCCTCGTTGGCTTCCAAATCCCGATTCACCTCTCCCAATACATAGGGGATAATTGAAAAGTTGGTGCCCGGGGCCGGTGGGGGTGCATCCCAGACCAAGGTTCCCGTGTAGGCCAGTGCGGCCGTTGGAAACTGTCTGGGAATGGGGGTCCAACTGGATTTTTCACTGGATTTGAGGTCTAACCGACTAAAATTGATGCCCCATTCCGTTACACCGGCCTCATAGCGAATGGACTTAAAGGGAACGGCCATCTCAAAAACCCATTTGTCATCGTCACGGGTCACCTCAGAAATCCACTTGCTGTCCCAATTCAAGTCGATTCGAGAACCATCGAACATAGTACCGTCCCATTGTGCGCCAAAAGCATTGGAACCAAAGGAAAAGCCCGTAGTCTGATTGTTGAAGGGGTCCAAAAACAGTAAAAAATTGTCGTTTCTACCAAAGGAGAAATCCCGACGGAGCGATTCTACAAAGTAATTGGCTTCGGTGGCATTGTAAAAGGTGGCCAACAGATAGAGGTTTTTATCGTCATAGGTCATTTTTATGGCAGATTGTTCGGTGGCCAGTCCGTCGTCCATAGGAAGTACCCTAAAAAAGTCCGTAGCGACTTCGGCATCCTGCCACGCCCGGTCATCACCAATACCATCGATTTTTACGGGGTGGTTCGTCTTTTTAATGTGTAAACGATAGTCGGTGTTCTTTTTTTGTGCGGTTACTAAGTGGACGAAAAGAAATAGGCACACAATGGTGCATAGGTAATCCTTCATTGGTTAATTTGGTAATCGAGAAATCCTTCCGATAATTATCTCGAATTTTTAGGTTGTTTTTTATGAATCCCACGTTGGCTCATGCGGGGGATATTTCTATTGGCGGTGCAACTTACTCAAATTTTAGGAGTCTATTTTTTCCATACCGCAAAAAAGAAGCTAAAATTCATGTAAATCATCGGTTTGGATTCATAAAATGCATTTTCGACTATCGGTCTAACAAAGATTGAAAAGTCTTAAAAAGTGCTCCTTTGTAGTTTGTTATTATTTCCGATACTAATTTAGGTATTAGAGTTAATGATTATCCTTTGTTTGAAGGATATTTGAAGAAATCCATTATTTATTCAAAACTGATTATGAGCGAAAAAGCATTGTTAAAACCATATAACAAAGGAAATTTTACGTTAAGAAATAGGGTGGTCATGGCCCCCATGACCCGAAGTAGGGCCGCGAACGAGGCCAAAAAACCGGAAGAAGGCCTACATGATATTTATTATCAGCAAAGAGCTTCGGCCGGACTCATAATCACTGAGGGGTCACAAGTGTCCGAAGAAGCGGTTGGCTACATAAATACACCTGGAATACACACTGAAGAGCAGGTAGAGGGTTGGAAACAGGTAACCGAGGCAGTTCATGAAAAAAACGGTACCATCTTCATTCAGTTATGGCATGTGGGTAGAATGTCCCATCCAGATTTTCACGATGGGGATTTGCCTTTAGCTCCGTCCGCCATCAACCCAGAGGCAAAATCGTATACCCCAGAAGGTTTTAAGGATACGGTCATACCAAAGGCAATGACCAAAGAAGATATTGCCAGGACAATCGAGGATTTTAAAAATGCAGCCCAAAATGCGGTTAAGGCGGGATTTGATGGCGTTGAGATCCACTCTTCAAACGGGTATCTTTTTCATCAATTTTTTAATGCAACCTCGAACACAAGAACGGATGAATATGGCGGTAGCATCGAGAATAGGGCACGATTCTTTTTTGAAGTTTTGGATGAAGTCAAAAAGGTTATTCCCGAATCCAAGATTGGAGCTCGCTTTAATCCGTCTTTAAATGGAATGTTTGGAATGACCATGGATGAGGAAACCATTCCAACTTTTGAGTATATCATTAAAAAATTGGATCATGAATATGACCTTGCATATATACATCTTTCGGAACCTTTTAATGATGTCTCAGACATCCCATTTGCGGTTGAGAACATAGCGGAACATTTTAGACCCATGTATAATGGCACATTAATGATAAACGGTGGTTTTGACCAGGAATCTGGAAATAAAGTCATCGAAAGTGGAAATGCCGACTTAGTCTCTTTTGGGAAATTGTATGTATCCAACCCCGATTTAGTGGAACGGTTTAAAAATGATTGGGATATGGCCGACTGGGACGAAGACACTTTTTACACGCCAGGCAAAGAGGGTTATATAGACTATGAAACCCACAAGTAAGAAGAGTCGGTTCAGTAGAGATTGAATTAATTTTTAACAATAAAAAAAATACAATGAATTTTACACGAAATGCGAAAGCACAATGGAAAGGAAGTGGAAAAGAAGGACACGGAACATTAACGACGGATAGTACCGTTTTGGAAAATACCCAATACTCCTTCAATACGAGATTTGAGGATGGAAAAGGTACCAATCCCGAAGAGCTCATTGGAGCGGCACACGCGGGATGCTTTGCCATGCAACTGAGTTTTTTGCTTGGTGAGGCTGATTATACACCCAATACGCTTGACGTAAGCGCAAAGGTGTCCTTTAAGGACGGGGAGATTGTAAAAGTGACCTTAGATCTTAAAGGTGATGTACCGAAAATTGAAGCTTCGGAATTTAAAGAAATTGCTACGAAGGCAAAAAATGTGTGTCCCATTTCCAAATTATTGGATACGGAAATCGTACTAAATGTCAGTTTAGCATAGAAATAAAAACACATTGCAAAGAAAAAGCAGCCATCTAGGCTGCTTTTTTATATCGTTAATTCAAAAGTCCATCTGATATGGTCCTTGTTCCGTTCCAAATCCTCATTTCCTGAACCTCCCTGACTGTACAATTGATTTTCTTCGTCCTTAACCGTTTTCCTGGTTCTGTCTTTTGGTAAATCCCGACCCGGAATATCCAAATCAGAACCTGCAAAATCCACGTCTTTTTCCCTTTCCTGTAATTGTTGGTCATCTCCTTGATCGGTTCTCGAATTTTTTGTTTTTTCGCCCAAAGCGTTCAAATCCTCTTTTGTAATATCTGAATTGTAGGTTTTTTCTTTTTGATTACTCATATTCTCAAATTAAGATTAATAATGCTCCGATAAGGTAATAGTTTTATAATACTGGGATTGACTTAAATCCAAGATAAATATGCTGTTTTCAAACACTGGCTAGTTATTTTTTTATTCAGGATTTGAGCTAATAATTACACTATTTCGGGTAAGGTTCATACTTCTTTCCTATTATCTTAACATAAATGAAAAAGACACACACTATGGAAAATATATTAGTTGCCGGTGCCAATGGTACTACTGGCAAAAAAGTAGTTCAACTACTAAAAAAGTCCCAATATTTTAATCCTGTTGCCATGGTTCGTAAGAAGGAACAATTGGCGCAATTTGAAAACGACGGGATAGATACGGTTTTAGGTGATCTGGAGGAAGATATCACACATACCGTTGCAAATATTGATAAAGTCATTTTTGCCGCGGGCTCAGGAGGTGAAAAAGTTGTAGCTGTAGACCAGGAAGGAGCCAAGAGATTAATCGATGCATCCAGAAACGCTAACGTAAAAAGATTTGTAATGTTAAGTTCTATGGGGGCTGATAATCCAGAAACTACAGAAGATCTTAAAGAGTATTTACAAGCAAAACATAATGCGGACGAATACTTAAAATCTACGGATTTAAATTATATGATTGTTCGGCCCGGTTCATTGACGAATGATACGGGAACAGGAAAGATTAGTTTAAAAAGGCATTTTGAAAAGCATGGTTCCATTACCCGTGACAATGTGGCCCAAACCTTAGTTCATGCCTTACATGAAGATGCCGGTACGAACGAAACGTTTGAAATTTTGGAAGGTGATACCTTGATCGGAAAAGCGTTGGATTCGGTCTCCTAGATGATTTTTACACGATTAAAATTTTTTAAGTACTTGATAATTAATTATTTAAATTATTGAAAATCTTTAATTTACAAAAACAAATCCCTCGATGAGGGTCTCATTTATAGAACTAAAAAAATAGAGCAAATAGAAAAAGACAAAAGAAGATGGCACATAAAATAAATATTCAAGATATAGGATTTATAAGACATAACGTACTCCAAATACAGACGGACAGACCTTCGGGATATGATTTTACACCGGGTCAGGCTTGCGAAATGTCCATTGACCAACCCAAATGGAAAGAAGAAAAACGACCCTTTACTTTTACCAGTTTGCCGGATGATGGTTTCTTACAGTTTACCATCAAAGTGTATCCGGACCACGATGGAGTTACCGATCAATTACAGACATTGGAACAGGGAGATTCGCTGTTGATAAGTGATTCGTGGGGGGCAATTTCTTATCAAGGACCAGGAATTTTCTTGGCCGGTGGGGCAGGAGTTACCCCATTTATCGCAATTATCAAGGATTTGGCCAGAAAAGGAAATTTAGAAGGCAACAAATTGATCTTTGGTAATCAAAGGGAGCGTGATATTATTCTTCAATCCGATTTTGAAAGGTGGCTGGGAAAAGATTTTATCAATATACTTTCCGATGAACATAGCAGCAAGTTTCCCCATGGTACCATTGACAAGGAATTTATTAAAAACCACACCGAGAATCTTGACAAAAAGTTTTACCTCTGCGGACCACCTCCAATGATGGATAGTGTGTATAATGCCTTGTTGGAATTGGATATTCCAAAAAAGAATATTATTACAGAAGATTTTGATTGAACGCAGAATAATCGCATCGAAAAAGGAATTCACGTTTTAATAATAGCATGTGGTAACAGTAACCGGTGAGAACAAATAATTTTTTTTGAACTGGGCAATTTGAAGGATTGGCACTTTCAAAAAACCAAAATCAAAAGCTAAAAACCGAACAGGTTTTTAGCTTTTGATTTTTAAACCTTTCGGGAGGATAATCCCTTTTCTGAGCAATGGGAATGATTGAAAATTTTTCAATATGTAAGGATGCTTCAGTATCTTAGCGGCAAACTGAAATACAATGAAAAACAAAATATCACTTTTAAAAATTTTCTGTGCCGCTGCACTGGCATTCAGCATATTTTCCTGTAAGGAAAACAAGAAGGAAGAAAGCGCTGATGTCAAGGAGGAAGTACCCATGGATAGTACGGACTTGGCATTATTGGATTTGAATTTACCCGATGGTTTTGAGATAAAGGTATATGCCAGGGGAGTGGATGGTGCACGTTCCATGGCCTTGGGACCTGACGGGACACTGTTTGTCGGAACCAGAAACGAGAACACCGTATACGCTATACAGGACAAAGATGGGGACTATAAAGCCGAAACGGTCATGGTGCTCGATACTATGGAGGTTCCCAACGGAATTGCCATGCGAAACGGAGACCTGTATGTTGCCCAGGTAGGTAGTCTATGGAAATATCCCAATATTGAAAGCCAGTTGGGTGGTACATTGAACAAGGAATTGGTCTATGATGATTATCCAACGGAATTCCATCACGGTTGGAAATATATTGCCTTTGGACCTGATGATAAATTATACGTTCCTGTGGGTGCCCCCTGCAATATTTGTGATTCGACCGTGGTAGACGAACGTTTTGCCACCATCACCAGAATGGACCCCGACGGAAGTAACCGTGAAATTTACGCCCACGGCGTACGGAATTCCGTAGGCTTTACTTGGGATGATAAAGGTGAGATGTGGTTTACGGACAATGGCAGGGATATGTTGGGCGATGATGTTCCTCCTTGTGAACTGAACCATATTACCGAGGCCGGTCAGCATTTTGGTTATCCTTTCTGTCACGGAGGTACAGTAAAAGACCCGGAATTTGGTGATCAACGTCCTTGTTCGGATTTTGTGCCACCTGCTAAAGCTTTGGGAGCACATGTGGCACCCTTGGCGGTGAAATTTAAATCAGGAACTATGTTTCCAGCATCTTACAATGGAAAAGCGTTTATCGCCGAGCATGGTTCCTGGAACAGAAGTAAAAAGGTAGGTTATAGAATTATGCTGGCCGATATAGAAAATGGTGAAGTTAAGGGTACGGAGCCCTTCATCGATGGTTGGTTGAATGACGAGACCCAGAAAGTAACGGGCAGACCCGTTGATTTACTGTGGATGAAAGACGGGTCTTTGTTGATATCCGATGATTATGGAGACGCCATTTACAGGGTTACGTATTCCGATACCCAAGTAGCTTCCAACTAATCATGGCCCAGTTTCCTGAAAAAGTATATCTGAACGGAGAAATCATACCTTCTGAAAAAGCCCAAATATCGGTCTTTGACAGAGGGTTTATTTTTGGCGATGGCATCTATGAGGCCATGGCCCAGATCAATGGAGCTTTTTTTTACGAGGAGGCACATCTGGCTCGGCTTGCAGAGGGGCTTTCAAAAATCAATATTCGGTATGATGTCGGCCAAATACCTGAGGAAGTCAACAAATTGCTGGCAGCTACAAACCTTATTGGAAAGAACTGTTTCCTATATATTCAAATTACACGGGGTGTTGCCCCCAGACAGCATTCCTTTCCAAAAGACATAAGGCCTACGGTTTTTATGTATGCACTTCCTAAGGTGTTGCCCGATATCAATACCCTGCATGCAAATGTGATTACCCGGGAAGATTTTAGGTGGTCCCGATGCGATATTAAAATGACCTCTCTTTTGGGCAACGTGATGCTCAACGAGGAGGCCATGCAGCAAGAATGCTATGAAACGGTGTTATACCGAAGCGGCATGGTTACGGAAGCTTCGCATTGCAATGTTTTTTTCGTGAAGGATAGGGTGGTGTATACACATCCGGCCAATGAATTTATTTTAAATGGCATTACCCGTTTGGTAGTGGTTCAGCTTTGCCAAGAATTGGGCTTGGAATTGCGTGAGGAGGCCGTTCCAATGGACAAAATCCGTGAGATGGACGAGGCCTTCCTTACAGGTACGAGCACACAGATAGCTTCCATACGGCAAATGGATGACCATGTATATTATCAGAATAATAATGTCGGGCCCATTACAAAAATGCTGCAGGAAGCCTTCCTTCGATTGAAAACTATTGAAAGGTAGCACTGTATTCCTGTGGAGGGTTTTGTGAAATCAAGGAAATCGTTTATTTTCAAAGTCTAAACCGACTGAAAATGAAACGCATCCATCAAATTCTTCTCGCATTTTTGATTTTTCCCCTTTTAACCATTTCGGCCCAAAGCGACATGCAGGGCACGTACACCTTACTAATTGATGCCTATGATTGGGGTCCGGCCGTTAACAAGATAATCGTACCCAAAGTTGAATCCGAAACACCCGCTGTTTTTGGAGATTATGAGGTGAAGGTTATACGAAGCAAGGAAAATGTAGAAATGCGGGAGGGGGAAGCCCAAGGAACCAGGAATGTGTTATATGCCTATCCATCCAATGCAGATGGGGACCGCAGTGAGACTGGAGAATTTACGACATTGGTTCTCATGGTAGCACCCAACGACCCATTAAGTTCCCCAATCAAATATTATCGAGGTGCCAATGGCAGGGCCAGTAACCAATGGATCGATTATGAATTGACCGTTACCCATGTACCTTCGGGAACAACGTGGGACAAGGAAGGCAAAAGAATGATTCCCGACCTTGATATTTTTGATTTAACGGGAACTTTTAGCCATAAGGATATCGACCTTACTTATGGAAGTTTTAAACCCAAAGGCACCGGAAGCTTTCCATTGATCATTTGGCTTCATGGTGGTGGGGAAGGTGGCACCGACCCTGGTATTCCCCTTATTGCCAACAAAGCTGTCAATTATGCTTCCGCAGAGATTCAGGAAATATTTAAAGGTGCCTATGTACTGGCACCCCAGACGCCCACCTTTTGGATGCAGAGTGTGTCCGGGGAATATACACGGGGGAACACCAATGATATTTACAACGAGGCCTTGATGGCCTTGATCAAGGATTACGTAGGTAAAAACCCGGGAATCGATAAGGATAGAATCTATATCGGTGGCTGTTCCAATGGGGGTTACATGAGTCTCAAACTCTTATTGAACCATCCTGATTATTTCGCAGCTGGCTACATTAGTGCGCTGGCCTATCACAATGAGTTCATCTCGGAGGCACAATTGAACAGCATAATTAATATTCCTATATGGTTCGTGCATTCCAAGGACGATAACACTACCGTTCCCGAAAAAACCGTAGTACCCCTTTATGAAAGATTGGTGGCCGCTGGTGCACCCAACGTGCATTTATCCCTCTATGACCATGTAACCGATTTGAATGGTATGTATGGTGGGGAAGATTATCATTTTCCAGGGCATTGGTCGTGGATCTATTCCCATGCCAATGATGCCGATTTTGATTATGATGGTAGCCCGGTCCTTATCGACAGCAGGCCCGTTACGATTATGGAGTGGTTGGCACAACAGCACAAATAGAAATTTGAAGTATATCCCGATGGATTATCGGAATCTTTACATATCCTACCCCAAAGAATTTCGATAATCCTAAAAATCCATTTTGGAAATTGGTAAACTTGGAGTAATGTGTAACTTTAGGCGAAACCAACATTCAAATATCATTTTTCATGAAAAGGCTATTGCTATCCACTGTTTTCCTGTTCTTAGGACTTACCGTTTTTTCCCAAAACTTTGACGCTTTCCAATACCGCACGATCGGGCCCAACAGGGGAGGAAGGGTCACCACCGTGACGGGTACGCCCATGCTTCCGGGTACATTTTATTTGGGAGCTTCAGGTGCGGGTGTGTGGAAAACGGACGATTACGGGACCACTTGGAACAATGTTTCTGATGGATTTTTTAAGACACCGTCCATTGGGGCTATCGAAGTGGCCCAAAATGACCCCAATATCGTCTATGTGGGTACGGGTTCGGATGGCATTCGAAGTAATATTATCAACGGAAAAGGGGTCTATAAATCCATCGACGCTGGGAAAACCTGGACACATATCGGCTTGGAAAATGCCGGACAGATCGGTGCCGTTGAAATTGACCCGACCAATAGCAATATCGTTTGGGTAGCTGCCATAGGAAATGCCTTTAAACCCAATGAGGAACGGGGTATTTACAAAACTATGGATGGCGGAAATACCTGGGAAAAGGTGCTTTTCGTCTCCAATGAAACGGGCTTTGCCGATCTGGAATTGCTACCCGGTAACCCGAATGTGGTGTACGCCGCTGCTTGGAAGGCGCAAAGAACCCCTTGGACCATTATTTCGGGCGGAGAGAATTCTGAAGGGGGCATTTATAAATCCGTGAACGGCGGCAAGGACTGGGTAAAATTGGAAGATGGACTGCCAAAAGGCCTCATTGGAAAAATTGACTTGGCCGTTTCCCCTAACGACTCCAGTATTCTGTACGCTGTAATAGAAGCACCGGGAAAGGAAGGAGGGGTCTATAAATCCGTAGATCAAGGAAAGACCTTTACCCAAACCTCCAGCAATGAGGGACTTGTAAACCGACCTTTTTACTATACCAACATTGAATTGGACCCCACCAACCCGGATATCGTTTACTCCAATGCAAATCCGCTATTAAAATCGGTTGATGGCGGAAAGACCTGGAAACGTATGAGCGTACCTCACGGTGATAACCATGATATTTGGTTAAACCCCAACAATCCCGATCTGTTGATCCAATGTAATGATGGTGGGGCGAACGTTTCCCACAATGGGGGAAAGACGTGGTCCACACAATTCAATCAGCCCACGGCCGAAATCTATCAGGTGGCCGTGGACGACCAGTATCCCTATTGGGTCTATGGGGCGCAACAGGACAATACCACCATAGCTATTCCCAGTTCGGCACCGACAGCCAGTGGTCCGCAGGGTACACAGATCATGATGGATGTGGGCGGCTGTGAAACCGGTCCAGCCATCCCAAAACCTGGCGATCCTAATGTGGTGTACAACAACTGTAAAGGTCGGTTTAGCGTATTTAACAAGCTTACGGGTACGGACCGCGAATACTCCATTGGGGCCTCCAATATTTACGGACATAATCCAAAAGACTTAAAATACAGGTTCCAAAGGGTAGCACCCATTCATGTTTCTCCCCATGATCCGGATGTAGTGTATATGGGTTCTCAATATCTTCATAAAACGAGGAACAACGGTCAAATTTGGGAAACCATTTCCCCAGATTTAACGGCCAATGAGGACGATAAACAGGTCATTTCCGGTAGTCCCATCACAAGGGACATCACCGGGGAGGAGTATTACAGTACTCTCTATTCCATCAGGGAGTCAAAAATAAAGGAAGGGCTTATCTGGACAGGTTCCAATGACGGGGTTATTTCGGTAACCCAAGATGGGGGACAGACTTGGAGCGATGTCACCCCTAAGAAACTCCCTAAAGGAGGAAGGGTGGAGTCCGTTGAACCTTCCCAATACGACCCTGCCAAAGCCTATATTGCCGTAGACCGACATCTACTGGGCGATGAAAAACCTTATATATACAAAACGGAAGATTATGGAAAAACCTGGACGGTGTTGAGTACCGAGGCCAATGGCATTCCATCGGACCATACCACGAGGGTACTCAGAGAAGATCCTAAAACCCCTGGATTATTGTATTTGGGAACGGAATATGGGATGTTCATTTCATTCGATGACGGGAAAAGTTGGAAATCCTTTCAGCAAAACTTACCTATAACTCCCATTACCGATATTATCCTGCATCGCGGTGATTTGATATTGAGCACTATGGGACGCGGTTTTTGGATTTTGGACGATGTGAGTGCCATCAGGGATTCCAAAATAACAGCCTTAGGCGAGGAACCGGTAGTTTTCAAACCGGAAGATACCTATCGCTATAGATCGCCATGGGGTTCCGGTGATTTCCCCAACTATCCATCCACCAGCGTAAGCATCGATTATTACCTACCGCAAGATTACAAAAATGGGGTAAGCATTGAAATACTTGACTCGGACCGAAATACGGTGGCGACCATCGTGAGTGATTCCACCCAATTAAGATCTACCAAGGAATCCGTGGAGGATATGGGCTTGAGTATGATCTTTGAGTATGTGGACACCAAATTGGAAACCAAGAAAGGTATCAATCGTTTTGCATGGGACCTAAGGCAAAAAGGGGCCTGGAATTCCAACAAAAGCAGAAGTTATAAAAATGGCCCCATGGTTTTGCCAGGATCCTATACCGTCAAACTGACGGTGGACGGAAAATCTACCGAGCAAACCTTCGATATACTGATGGATCCCCGTTTGGAGCGGGAAGGGGTTTCCCAAGAAATGATACAGGAGCAGTTGGCCCTACAAAACAAGGTAAACGACCTTTTGTCCGAAGCTCGAAAATTCCAGGATTCCTTGGAAAAGAAAATCAAGGAAACCAAGGACAAAGCGGAGAAAGAAGCCTTGGAAAATGTATTAAAATCAATAAAAAACGATGACGGGGCCTATCCGCAACAGATGATGGTCGCCCAGATTTCCTATCTGTCCAACATCCTAGGTGGGTCCGATAAAAAACCGGGCAATGAAGAAGTACAAAGATTCAAGGATTTGCAGCAACAGTTTCAAGCCGTGAAACAAAAAGTGAATCTATAAATTGTTTGAATGTTCAAGTAAGCAACCTTTGCCATGTCGCACCGAAGAAAATTTCTAAAACAAGGGGCTTTGGCTTTGCTTTCAGCCCCATTGCTGTCCTTTGACCAAAAAAAGGAGTGGTCCTTAGGGGCTTTAAAAACGGATTTCTATGACGATGCGTATTGGAATTCCGTTCGGAAGCAATTCCCCCTAAAAGAAGGACAGACCTATTTTAACAATGGGACCATGGGCCCAACACCGGGGTACGTGTTAGACAAAATGATGTACCATATGTTGCATTACAATGTAGAGGCGGCCACCATCGACTATAAAAATAATTCAGGTCCCAAATTGTTGAGCGGCTATTTCTCGTACGAAGAACTTCGCACTAAGTTGGCGAACATTATCAATTGTGATTTTAGGGAAATCAGTCTTATCCAAAACGCGACGTTTGGGATGAACTATGTAGGAATGGGGCTGGACCTCAAGCCCGGGGACGAATTGCTGAACACAAATCAGGAACACGGTGGTGGCTTTGGGGCTTGGCAATTATTGGCAAAACGCAAGGGATGTGTGTACAAGCAGGCAATCTTACCAGAACCGGCCAACGACCCGCAGGAAATTGTGGACGCTATTTTTAAGCAGGTAACCAAAAAAACGAAGGTCATTGCCATACCCCATATCGTGTCAGGTTATGGAACGGTGATGCCGGTCAAGGAAATATGCCAAAAGGCCAAGAATATGGGTATCTTTACGGTATTGGACGGCGCCCAGTGTGTTGGGCAGGTTCCGGTAGATGTACGGGACATAGGCTGCGATGCTTATTATTCCAGCCTGCACAAATGGCTTTTGGCGCCTGCCGGAAGTGGCCTTTTGTACATCAACAAGGATGTTGCTTCGGATATATGGTCCACCATCGCCAGTTACAATTGGGACAATCAGGAAGACCATGGATTCCGACTCATGCAAAATGGTACGGGGAATGCCGGACTTTTGGCCGGTTACGATGCCGCGGTGGATTTCTTCAATACGATTGGGGCGGAACAATGGCTGGGGAGGATCAAGGAATTGGGCATGTATTTGCGCAATGGTCTAAAACAGCTTCCGCATGTTACCATTTACTCCTCCACGAATGAGGAAATGGCCGCAGGGATTACGACCTATGGTGTTGCCGGTATTTCGGGACCCGATTTGCAAACAGCCATGTGGGAAAAGGAGCGATTGCAGCCTCGGTCCGTGGGCGATAAAATGATCCGTCATTCCGTTCATGTCTATAATTCAAAGGAAGAAATAGACCGTGCCTTTCGTGTTATAGAAAGTCTAGGTTAATCTTTTAGCGTTCTTTTTTGACCCAAAAGATTCATTTTGTAATCAACAAGGTGTTAACGCTATCTAAATGCTTCTTAAACACTATTTTTGCCGCATGAATAGGTTTACATACAAAGGATTCACACTCCTTTTTCTGCTTTTCTGTCAGACCTTACTGATTGCTCAGGAAAAAGGTGAATATGAAGGACCGTTCCAAATTGGAAAATACACGGGCAATGCACGTTATCAGTATTATACTTCGGAAACCGATACGCTGCTGGATGGCCCATTTTTGTTTCAAAAGTCCAATTTGGAGACCTTATTGAAAGAACAGGACGCCTCATTTACCATCAAGGGCAGTTTTAGCGACGCCTTGGCCAATGGTCCGTGGCAATTTCAATTTGGAAAATATACCTCGGACAGTAAAAGCGAGGTCGTGGACTTTGAATATCGGATTTTGGTCAGCGGCACCCAGGAAATGGCGACCGGTGTTTTATCCGACGGTCTCCCGGATGGCGATTGGCAGATTTCGGTACAGGAGGTTGAAAACTCCGAAGTAACGAACAAGCTGTTCCATAGTGAATTCAACTTTGAAAAGGGCGTTCCCCAGCAAAGCTTCAGGATAGAAAGTGATAGTAGCGCGCTTGTTGGAAGGTTTCTTAGAAACGGTTTGGCGCATGATGCATGGACCAGTTATGGAAGCAATGCCTTGGAAGTGGACGAAACATGGCACTTTGAAGACGGACTCCTACAAAAAATCGTTTTTGATGCTACTGGTGAGGAGGTCGTGATTTTCGATACGGAGGCACCACGGTACGAGACGATTTCCTTGGACGACCGATTCCTGTTGCTTTTACGATATAACTTGCGGGATAAGATAGGTCAGGGCAACACGTTGCAACTGTTGTCCAGGAACCGCGAAGCGTACCAAAAGATCAATTCGATACTTACACAATTGGGCTCTGTTCCCTTTGATACGAATATAAAGGTACAGGTTCCTGTGTATGCTTTGGACAGCCTTCAAAAGGAGACCTTGGAACGGATTTCCGATAATTTGACCCAAGCATCGGAACTGTCCAAGACTATCCTTTCCAATAGCCACCTCAATATTATCCGAAGAACGGATACCGATGCTCAGTATTGGTATTCGGTTACCGAAAAATTGGTATCGGAATTTCTGAGTCCCTTGGAATCCTATGTAGATCTTTACCAAAATCAAATTTTTGAATTTGTAAATCCATCCACTATTGAAGAGCGTATCTTTCCGGTCGGAATTCCCGATAAGACTATCGAGGTACAGGTCGGGCAAGAGCCATTTCAACTGCCCGAAGCCGATGCTTTCAACTTTCAAGGTAGTGGTCTTCAAGCCATGGAGCAAATAAGTGTCTATGCCCAAATGAGCATGGAATATGTCATGGACCAACTGTCTAATAAACTATCGGACGATATTCAGATCCAATCCTTAAAAGAACTGGAGACCAACCTAATTTCCGTAAACAACGGTATTGAAAAGCAAATCGATTCCCTATTGCCCCAGCTTCCGGAAAATTATGCCAATGCCTTGAAAAATTTGGGCGATACGGCCAATCAAAAATTGGCAACCTATGCAAATATTTCCAACCCGGGCGAAAAATTGAGTTTTGGGGAAGACCTACAATCCTGTTTGGAGGATATCAGATCCCTGATCAAACTTCTTTCCAATTTTCCGGAAAAAATCAAAGAAATTAAGGCGCTCTATACGGACGATATCTGGAATCCCTTCATGGCAACTGTCATGGAGGAAGAGGTCAAAAAGCGTATCGTGGAGGCGTATAGGGATATTTTGGTGCCTTATTTTGTACAAACTATTTCACAAACAGGGGAATGTGATTGGTTTGCCTTATTACGGGAACAGATTGTGTATGCCAATAACCGAATGGTGGATTTACGAAACGAGGAAACCCGAAAATTGGAAGGAAAACTTAAAAGGGCACGAACGGCAGAAGAGATCTTGAAGTTGTTCCAACAGCAAATCCCAAAAGAAGACTAGGCATGAGAAAAGGTAAATTGAACTTTTTTGGGTGTATCCTTTCCCTTTTGGCGATTGTTTTCGTTACCTACGGACAGGAATCCGAACCCATAGTTTTGCCGGAAAATTCAAAATATAAGGAGCCCGTATCCAAGGTGTGGTTCAATACCTACGGGAACATACGAATCGGCAAGCGTTTTTTCTGGGATGCCCAGACCCATTTCAGGTTCGAGGAAACGGAGAACACCCCGTTCATTGGGCAGATCGCTCAAATTTATAACCGACACGCCATTGGCTACATCTACGATAAAAAAACCAACTTTAGTTTGGGTGGGGTAGTGCGCGTCAATTTTAATACCGATGAAGAATCCACGGACAGAAATGTGGTTCCCGAGTGGCGTATTTGGCATCAATACCAGTTCGCTATGCCCTTATATTCCGCCATGTTGTATCATCGGATTCGTATCGAGCATCGGTGGACACAGGGGTTTGCGGAAAATAGTGAATATATTTTCCGGAATCGGTGGCGGTATATGTTTCGCGCTAAAATCCCCCTGAACGATACCCAATTAAAACCGAAAACCTATTATATTTCCCCAGAAGCGGAACTTATCATGCAGAGTGGCAAGGCCGTTGTGGCTAGCCCAATGGAAGATTTGCGATTGACCACTACCTTGGGTTACATCGCGACCCCACGGCTCACCTTTGCGGCAGGGATTATGTACTCCCAAGGGCAGGACCGCGTCTTTGCGGGGGATTACAAACAAGGGTGGACCCTACGCTTCCATATGTATTTTTCCCCAGATTTTAGGCGTATAAAAAATAAACTTCCGGAAATCCATATGACGGATTAGACCGTACGTATTAGTGTACCAAATGAACCGACTATGAAGTCAAGAAAAGTGTTTTATTTTAGTGCTTTAGCTGTTGCCATTTTAGGGGTCATGTTATTGCTTTATAGATTCGTCCAGCAGCAGCATCAAATAAGCCAACTTAAGGAAGAAAAGGAAGTAATTCTGGACAATTTGAAGGATTTTGAGCGTTTGGCCCAAATGGATTCCCTATTGTTGCAAGGCGATTACGAATTGGCCATAAAATCATATAGTGATACCATCAACAGGAGCAAGGAAATCAAAATGGGCATTCCGCTTCGCATCGCGCTCGCGGAAAAACTGCTGAACCAAAATAGAAATCCCAATAATCCAAAGGACAGTAGCATCTTGAATGCCGATAGTCTACAAATCAATACCCTATCAGAAGAAGCTGCAGTACGGCAGTTCGACTCCCTAAGTTTTAATCTAGAAAAGACCAAGCTTCAATTGGAGCGAGTCAAAAAGCAACTAAAGCAAAAATCCTTTGGAGAATATCTCACTTTTAAGAGTAGAAAGGGAAACCAGCTACATTATATAGGTCAGGTGAAGGATGGAAAGGCACAGGGCTATGGCATAGCGTTATTGGCAACCGGAAGCAGGTATGAGGGAAATTGGAAGAACAATCAACGCCATGGACAGGGAACTTTTTATTGGCCAGATGGCGAATATTACTCCGGGGAGTTCAAAGATGACCTTCGAAACGGTTTTGGCACCTATTTTTGGCCGAACGGAGAAAAATACGCAGGTCAGTGGAAGGAGGACAAACGAAGTGGTTCTGGTAAGTTTTTCGATTCAGAAGGTGATGTAGTGGCCAGCGGCGAATGGAACGAGGACAAGTTGGTGGAAATCAACGATAGATAAGTTGCAACCTATTTTTTAAAGATTTTCTTTATTCCTTTAACAAGCAGCAGTACCACAAGACCGACTGCAAGTCCTATGACGAACTCCAACAAAATGGATGGTATGCTGGGGAATATGTGATGAAGAAATGGTACATTGTGTACAAAGATTCCCCCGGATACCAAAAGTAAGGCTATGGTTCCAATAACGGCAAGTGACTTTATTACGATTGGAAGTGCATTTACAAAAAACCGACCCACTTTATCCGAAAAACTATTGTCCTCCTCGTTCAAATTGATAAGTCGCAATCCAAATTCGTCCATCCGTACGATCAGGGCAACGATACCGTAAACACCTACCGTCGCCAAAAGCGCTACTACCGTAACCACCCCAATCTGTGTTGTGAGTGGTTCATTTATGACCGTACCCAAGGCAATGATTACAATTTCTACGGATAAAATAAAATCCGTTAGTATGGCGGACTTTATCTTTTCCTTTTCCAATTCAAGGATATCCTTTTTACTGGGGGCTACCTCCTTTATGGTGGGTACCTCGTGGTGATGGGGGAAAAAGAACTCGTATATCTTTTCGGCACCCTCATAGGCCAGATAAAGTCCACCAAGAATCAGGATGATGGTTACGGCAACAGGAAGGAAGGCACTCAGCAAGAAGGCAATGGGAAGAATGATAAGCTTGTTGAGCAGGGAACCTTTGGTAATCGCCCAAAGCACGGGGATTTCGCGCTTGGAAACAAATCCGGATGCCTTCTCGGCGTTTACGGCCAAATCGTCCCCCAAGATTCCGGCGGTCTTTTTGGTGGCCACCTTGCTCATGGTAGCTACGTCGTCCAAAAGTGTTGCCACATCATCCAGTACTGCAAAAAAACCTGATGCCATATCCTATATTTTTGGCAAAAGTAAATTATGATACTGACTTATGGGGACGCAAATGGCCAAAAAATGAACTTACGAATTTTGACGTCCTTTTTTGGGGTTTACGTATGTCTTTGGGAAGCCCGACTAATTCTTACGTACCCTATAGGTAATGCGTCTGTTGGTTATGATGGTGTTTACCTGTATTTGTAGGCTGGCGGTGGCACTGGTGGTCTGTGCGCAGATATAGGCAACATCGGTCAAGACAACTCGGTACTGCTCCCCATCTTGCGAAGGAGTGGGATTGGTGATATTGAGGGTAGCCGAATTTGAACCGCTGAACATGGCATTGTCCGTAATATCCGTCCAAAGACCTCCTATAAACCGTTGCCATTGATAGGTGTCGGCATTCGTTGCCGAAACCGATAGACTACCACTACATCCAGGACAAATTATGGTATCCGAGGGCTGTGTGGTTATACTGGGCGGTACTCCGGCCTGTCTAAAATCGAACGCGGCGTCCGCATCGGCATCGGCAGGCACCGTATAACCGTCCGATCCAGAGGTGACTACACCGTTGGCATCCATGGTAACGGGGTTTGGGCCTAGGAGTCCGTCCGAATTGGTATCCGTAAATCCGGCTTCCAAAACATCGTTACACCCATCATTATCGGAATCCAGTTCTATGGAGTCCAAAATACCATCGCCATCGCTATCGGAGTAGGTGTAGTTGGTACTTCCGCCGTTAGGGTCGGTCTGAACCAAATTGGGAACCCCGTCCGTACCAACGGCCCCATTCACCACACCGTTTGTGTGCGCCTGTCCATGGCCTGCTTCCACGGCGTCATAGATGCCATCGTTATCGCTATCCAGGTCAAATCTGTTAAAGATCCCGTCGCCATCCGTATCGCATTCCCCACTGAACCTGATCTGCCCGTTCATGTTGGTTGGTCCGGTCACGAACTGCCCAATGGTGATCGTATTGGTTCCTGAAGGATTCCATGGCACCGTTACAGGTGGTGTATCCAAGGTTAATGGTAAAAGGGTGCCGCCTGGGGATTGCGCACCAAAAAGTTTCAGGTTTCCATCGGCGTCCACGATTACCCGTAGCATGGGGTTGGCCAGCGTTCCTGTCATGGACCAAAGTTGTGGAACCCCGCCCTGTCCATAGGTAAAGCCCGTACTGAACCGTGCAAAATTGCCGGGTGCCCCAGGCTGGAACTGAAACTCGGTAGCTATATCCGTTCCGTTGACGGTCAGGTTAAAGGAGTTGTCGATCGAGATAAAATCAATATACATAATACCACGCCCGGAGGTTGCGGTATTGGTGACCGAAGTACCCCCGGAAGTAGTGAAATTTTGTGTTGTGGTGGCCGTAAAGGTGCATTCGTCCCAATCCAGAATACCGTCATTGTCATTATCAAGGTCGGCAACATCCTCGATGCCGTCACCGTCCGTATCCACAGGTATCACAGCACTGAGAAGCATATTGTCAATACTGGCGTTGTCATCGGAATTCCAGTTGGCGTTCGACTTTGCAAAGCGTATCGTGGTGTTTGCCGAAATATAGGCCGATATATCCTGGGAAAATGCGCCACTACCGGAAAGTGTCCCTATTTGCGTATATGGGGCACCGCCCGTACTGGAAATATAAACACCCAGTTGCCTAGTTCCTCCCAAACTATTGGTGGTGTAATCAAAACTCAGGGTTGCCGAGGTTGCCCCGGATAGGTTTGCGGTTCTTCGAATTTCCTCAGACCATATATAATACATGTAAAGCTGCTGACTTTGGATGCGGATATATTGTGCCGTGGGGCCATTGTTGCTGTCCCCGGATTCAATCCAGTTGGTAGCCCAATTGGTATTTCCGTCATTCCTGGAGTAGGAAACCGTTGAAAAAGTATCGGCAAAGGTGGTTTGGGCCCTTAGTTGACCTAAAAACATAAGGAAACACCCAAAGAAATAATAGCGTCTTCGGTTACCCAGTTTTCGGTATTTCTTTTCAAATATGATTTTCAGCATGCAACTAATTCTCACCCTAAAGTTCCAAAAGGGTACAGGAATCGCAAAAATATTGTTGGTAACGAGGAAATAAGTAAGGTGACGAGGTAGATTGCTGTGGTTTGGTGTCTAGTTCTCAGTTGTTTTTTGGAAACCCCTGTCTTTTTCAAAAGAAGTTTGGTTCAAATGAAATAAGGTTGATTTGATGCATAAGGTGCATACATCGAAAATCGTGATATTTATTTGTTCAAACCTATTAAATGTTATAATTTTTAACAACTAATTAAAACGAACATTAATAATGAAAAAAAACAGAATTAATTTGAATGTAGGCTTTTCAAAGCTTCTAGTATCTGGCGCCCTTTGTGGTGCTTTTTTATTTGTTTCATGTACGGAAGATTCCATGGATTCCCCGGAACCCGATATGGGGGATGCACAAAAAATGGAATTGGCATTAAAATCCAGTACGGTCGATCCCATAATCATCGATGATTTGGGCGAAGGAGCATTTAAAACAACAACAGCAGCGGGGGTGGACCGTGGACGATTCAACATTACGTTGAAGTATTTGTTACCTCCTACGGATAGGCAGGCTGAAGTCTTTGAGGCTGCCGCTGCCAGATGGGAACGGATAATCATAAAGGATGTTCCATCTTTTACGGGTACATTACCTTCCGCATTTGATGGGTTGCCACCTGTTGTAGAGGAAGGAACCGTGGATGATATTATAATCGAAGTAGCGTTGGCACCCATTGACGGTCCAGGGAATATTTTAGGTCAGGCAGGGCCAAGCTTTGTGAGAACTGATGATTTCCTGACACTATCCGGAGTGATGTTCTTTGATGTGGCCGACTTGGATTTTCTGGAGCAATTGGATTTGTTCGAAGAGGTCATCGTGCACGAAATGGGCCATGTTCTAGGAATAGGTACCTTATGGAACACAGCACCTTTTGGTTTTGATAGAACATTACGTGTCGGTACGCCCGATGCTCCTTATTTTGCAGGTAGAAAAGCAAATGTGTTCTGGAATGCGGAAGGTGGTACGGATGAGCTTCCCATCGAAGGCGACTTTGGTCCAGGCACCCGTTTTGGGCACTGGGATGAAGGAGCTCTCAACAACGAGTTGATGACGGGATTCCTAAATTTAGGAGAAAACCCGTTAAGCAGAATCACAGCAGGCTCTATGTCGGATTTAGGGTATGGGGCTGCCAGCGTTGGGGAATCCTATGATCTGCCCAAAGGTACGCCAGGAATTGCGGCTAAAGGTACCGGTGAAGGACTGCACATTGCTAAAATGGAAACCTTATTGCAACCTATTGGTTTTGTGAATATGAAAAAATAATTCGGAAAATTAAGGTCCGATCCAAAAAGCCCGTTCCAAAAGTTTGGAATGGGCTTTTTTGTATGTAAATTTTTTGGGAGGTGTAACATATTTCTGAAGCTCTTAGGTCGGTCATTAATTATGTTTGTTAAGAAAATATGGTATTCGTTGAGATACTAGTATCTGTAGCAAATACCTATATTGATTGGGTTACATGGATTCTAGCTCACCATAATTCTCTTAAACTGGTATGTGAAAGAATAAATACCAAAAAAGTGTAAGTTACTTAATGCGCAGCATGTCCAAAAAGGTAAGTAACACAGTAATATTTAAAAAAAAATAAAAAGTCTCGGCATCGCACAACAGCTTTTTTTAAAGTTATTTCCAAATAAAATGTGGAATAAATAGTAAGTCTTGTAAGAAAATGCTTCTATATTCGTTACCTTCTTATTAAAAAGATTTGGGTCATGTTTTTTACATAGCCAAAATTATAAAACCAACCTTTTATGATTAGAAAACTATGCTATTCCATTTTATTCGTTGTTTCATTGCAATCATGTTCCACCGAAGAAGAGCAACAAAAAATTCCTGATACCGTAGCACCGGTAATAGAGGTTTCTATAGCAGGTATTCCCAATTTAAGCATGGGGCCAATAAAAGTGGGTAGTAGCGTAAATATAAGTATTGATGCTAAGGACGAAAGTGGAATAAAAAGAGTGGAAGCGTTTATTGATGATCAAAAAGTTGGTGAGGATTTAATCGCACCTTATGAATTGATTTTAGACTTGACTTCTTTCTCCGCAAAAAAACAGGTCATTAGTTCAAAAAATGCGGATTATAAATTGAGTATTCTAGTGACGGATATCGCTGATAATCAAACTCTTGAAGAATTTACAATAATAATAGACAATGATATGCCCTTAATAACGGAAGTTACCTTAGAAGAAGGTGAAATTTTACAGGGAATTGATAATGCAATTATGTTTTCCGCTACGGATAATGACGAAATTTCCTCAGTTTCTGTTCTTGTTAATGGACAATCGATACCGTATGCTCAAGAAAATAAGTACAATTTTAACCTAGACACATCAAACCTTCAAGATGGACCCAATGAATTGCAAATTCAGGTTTCTGACTTAGCAGGTAATACAGCCTCCTACACTGTTACTTTTCTTGTCGACAACTCAGGACCTGAGATAGTATTGGACGCGCTGGAACCGGATATGATAATCGATGAACAGATTACCCTAAATCCAGTTGTAACCGATTCCTTTTCAGAGGTAGATACACTTCAACTATACTTTAGGGATGAGTTGATTCATGAATTTGATCTAACTACAGAAATTAGTTTTGATTTCAATCCTGACCTTTTTGAATTAGGAGAAGGAAAAATTAAATTTATTGCCACGGATAGTTTGGGTAATAAAACCATTTCTATTTGGAGTATATTATTACAGCGGCTCATATTTACTTTAAATATTCCGGATGATTATTTAAGCTATAATATCCCTGCTTCTCATTATGTCATAGCTTCGAATTTGGACGGTAGTTTGATTGATATTGAACAACTCACCCATGATTCTAGACAAGTAAAATTACATGCAGTTGAGAACTTTGCTATAGATCAAGAATTCACCATAACTTTTGCATCTTTGGGGTCAAATGGTGTTGCTTCTTATTTGTACAGTATAACCAATGTCAATCTAGAAAACCTAAATACACTTACCCTGGAGACCTCCACTCGTTACACCGGGGATGGCGGTACGTATTATCCCATTAATGGAAAACCTCAGGATTTACAGCTCTCCTTTTTTGGAAGAGATTATTATTTTTCCTCTAATGAAGCAGGCGATCCCCTTATTACCAATTTTACAAGTTCAAACATGATGAATACTCAGGATCCTGCATATATGTATGGATTTAATCCCATTACCAATTTTTACAGTTACTTATTGATTGAGAGGCCTATAGCTTCCGGTTTCGAGATTAATTATTCAGATTTCGTTCAGGACAATTTAGTTGATAAACAAATAATTATGACACCTGCAGAATATATGACCGAAACAAAGAATTTAAGTATTTATGGTTTTTTTAATCAAACAGGTGAAGTCAATGATATCTACCATCAAATTTGGAGTTACGGATATGGAGCCAATGCCAGTTTTGGATACAATTATGTTTTAAATACCCAGTTTTATTCCCATGCCTATACTTTTAATTCAGGCAATTATCAATCCAAAGGTTTAGGTATTCCCCGGGATAATATTAGCATTCCAGATTGGACCGTTAATTTTTCAATGACAAATAACGAAGTACAAATTTCGACCACTGGAACAGGGCATTCGATAGGTGAAATTTATATGGAAGGTGGCTATGATATAGGGGCGCCCTATCAATGGAATTTGTTTTTTGATAGCTCTAAAATCACATCCATAGCATTACCCAAAATACCCGAACTGTTACAGAATTTTCCAATTTACGATGTCTACAAGAATAATCAGATTGAGATTGGTAGGGTATCCGTAGGTAGATATGAATCATTCAATGGTTATAACTCGTATCTAGAACAGATAATTAAAGGTAATAAGGCATTTAAAAAGGCAGCGCCAAGGTTCGAGAGTATTTTTACGGGTGAAACTACCCAAATATTTTCCAACAACGATTATTTTTGGAATTGGTGGTAGACGTGAATACTTGTCATAGTAGAAAACTACATTACTATCAGCACCTAAGTAAATTTTGGTTACTTTAGAAAACTTTTGGGTATGGCACCCAAATCAAGTTTATGAACGATAGTAAGTAATTCAAAATGATCAAATGACCATTTCATTAAATCGCATTTCCTTTAGTTTTCTATGTTTTTTGCTATTGATTTTTTCCTGTAAGCAGCAGGAAGAAAAAGCGAAATTCAAAATTGAACGCTCCAAGGAACTCGCCATTAAAAACAAGGTTCACAATCAATTGTTGGATATCGAAAAAGAGCAGGGGTGGAGGTTACTATTTGATGGTAAGACCCTGGACGGGTGGCATTTGTTTAATAAACCCGATTCTACAAGCTTTTCGGCTTGGGAAGTGAAAGATGGTGCCATTTATTGCAACGCTACAGATGAAAGCAGAGTATTTGGGGATTTGGTAACAAATACCGAATTCGAGAACTTCGAACTTCAATTCGAGTGGCAAATGGGCCTTCGCGGTAACGGCGGTGTCTTCATCAATGTTCAGGAAACCCCAGTGTATCGTGCGACCTATGAGACCGGTCCAGAATATCAACTATTGGACCCTGAACACTCGGATACAAATACGCCCCTAAAAAGACCCGGTTGCCTTTGGGGCCTGTATCCACAAACCAATGAGGCCGAAGCACATCCCACTGGACAATGGAACACCGCCAAGATCGTGCAACAAGATGGCCGGCTTCAATTCTATCTCAATGGGATACGTACAGCGGATGTGGATCTAACGGCTCCAGAATGGTCCAAAACGGTCGCAGCCTCCAATTTTAAGGACCGGCCCGCCTTTGGGAAGGCCACCAAAGGAAAGATTGCTCTCCAAAATTGGTATTTTGAATCCTGGTTCCGTGATATAAAAATCCGGGAATTGCCGTGATTATTCGGGATAGCGCTTTTAAACGAATCAAAGAATAAATTTAAGGGCTATCCGTCCCTGTTCACGACCACTTCAAAAAAGGGGAACCGAAGGGTTTTTGCGCTTCCTTGTGCATCAATTTTTATAAAAGTCGTGAAATTCGAATGGACTATCCTTATATTTAAGGGTATAAGACGACCGTGCCTTTCCGGTCAAACATTTTTGTCACCAAAAACCTATGAAAATGAAATTTGTAACCACCATGATTGCCTTGGTTGCCTTGGTTGCCTTGGGGGCCGTACTAAATGCCCAAGACCGACTCACCGGAGAAACCTTTACTACCCGCTCAGAAATTCTGGCCCAAAACGGGATGGCCGCCACTAGTCAGCCCTTGGCCACCCAAGCTGCCTTGGACATCCTTAAAAAAGGGGGTAGTGCCATGGATGCGGCCATTGCCGCCAATGCGGTGCTTGGCTTGGTGGAGCCTGCAAGCTGTGGTATTGGCGGCGATATCTTCGCCATCGTATGGTCTGCCAAGGAACAAAAACTGTACGGTTTCAATGGAAGTGGTAGGGCACCAAAATCCCTCTCCATCGATTATTTTATGGATAATGGTATGAAATACGTACCGTTTTACGGACCGCTGCCCGTCTCGGTACCGGGCTGTGTGGACGGTTGGTTTCAGCTCCATGAAAAATTCGGGAAAATACCTATGCAGGATATCCTAAAACCCGCCATCGACTACGGCAACAACGGCTTTCCCGTATCCGAGGTCATCGCCTATGAAATGGTATCGAACTATGAATCGGTTCAAGACCAGCCCGGTTTTGCGGAGACCTATATGCCCAAGGGCCGTCCGCCTATGAAGGGGGAGGTGTTTGTAAATACCGATTTAGCCAATACTTATCAGCTTATTGCCAAAGAGGGTCGGGATGCCTTTTACAAGGGTTCTATTGCCAAAACGATTGACAGCTACATGAAAAAGCACGGCGGATTCTTACGTTATGAAGATCTGGCCAACCACACTTCCAATTGGGTGGAACCTGTGTCCGTGAACTATCGGGGTTATGATGTTTGGGAATTGCCGCCCAACGGACAAGGTACAGCAGCCCTGCAGATATTGAATATCCTGGAGGGATTTGATATCAAGGGGATGGGTTTTGGCAGTACCGAATACCTGCATGTGCTCACGGAAGCAAAAAAACTGGCCTATGAAGATAGGGCGAAGTTCTATGCCGACCCGGATTTCAACAAAATTCCTTTGGAAACATTGCTATCGGATGAATACGCTGCGCAACGAAGAAAGCTTATAAACATGGACAAAGCGGCCGATACCTATCCCGCAGGGGATATGGAAATTGAAACGGGTAATACAACCTATTTGACCGTAGCCGATAAGGACGGCAACATGGTCTCCTTGATACAAAGTATTTATTCCGAATTTGCCTCTGGCATGGTGCCGGACGGATTGGGATTTGTCCTCCAGAACAGGGGACAAATGTTCAATGTACAGGATAAAGAGCATGCCAATGCCCTGGAACCGGGGAAACGCCCCTTTCATACCATAATCCCTGCTTTCATTACCAAGGATGGTAAACCGTGGGTAAGTTTCGGACTCATGGGCGGGGCCGTTCAGCCCCAGGGCCATGCACAGATTGTAGTGAACGTTGTTGACTTTGGTATGAATTTGCAGGAAGCTGGGGATGCACCCAGAATGCGACACACAGGAAGTTCACAGCCTACAGGATCCGAAATGACCAACGGAGGCACCTTGAATCTTGAGTCCGGTTTTGCACCTGAAACCAGACGGGAATTACGAAAAAAAGGCCATCGCATTGGTTTTGGGGTAGGCATGTATGGAGGCTATCAGGCCATTGGTGTCGATTTGGAAAATAAAGTATACTCGGGTGCGTCGGAATCCCGCAAGGATGGTCAAGCGGCTGGATATTAAATCGGAATGATGAAAGCAAGAAGTATGGCAACCAGAATCTTTCTATGCATCGGTTTACTTATGGTTTGCTCGTGTAAGGGGCAGGCACAGGATGCCACTGGGGAGTATGTTTATAAGAAGGGCGACCCAAATGGAATCGGGAAATGGTATATGGGGCGGGAAATTGCCTATGTCATGGGATTTCAAGGCATGAACTGGTTGGAACGCCCGGAGCGTGAGGAAGAGGAGAACACCTCCAAATTGCTCAAGAACATAGATATTCAGCCCACGGATGTCATTGCCGATATCGGGGCGGGTTCCGGCTACCATGTATTTAAAATGGCTCCTAAGGCAAAACAAGGAACCGTGTATGCCGTGGACATCCAAAAGGAAATGCTTGCGGCCATCGACTCAAAAAAAGAGTCCCAAAATGTACCGAATGTTCAAATTGTACTGGGAAGTGAAAGGAGTGTCAACCTTCCGGAAAATGCGGTCGATAAGGTGCTGATGGTGGATGTCTATCACGAATTTGCCTATCCGAAAGAAATGATTGCATCCATAAAAAAAGCGCTGAAACCGGATGGAGCTGTATTTCTGATCGAGTATAGAGGAGAGGATAGGAGCGTTCCCATAAAGGAGCTCCATAAAATGACCGAGGCCCAAGCCACAAAGGAGTGGGAAGCTGGAGGGTTTACATTAAAGCAAAATGATGGCAACCTTCCTTGGCAACATTGTATGGTGTTTGTGAAAGAGTAGTAATTAGAACCGTTGGCTAAAAATGACCCGCATTTTGTTATCCAAAGGGCTTAGAAAGTTCTGTAAGTGGTTTATAGGTAATATTACTTTTGGATTTGTTTTGGTTGGTTGTGCTTCCAAACAAAATATCCAGCAAAGAATAACTCTAGCCGCACCAGAGGAGAAAGTTATGCTAGAACGGCCAAACAGCCATCGAACAAGGTCGAATACCTGGAGTTATGTATTTGATGACCATGATTACATTAACCTGCCTTTAAATATGACTCCTTTGAACGCAATTAGTACATTGGACTCGCTAGCACAAAGGGATAAGGCAGTATCTGTTGATGTAACTCCTAAAAGTCTGGTAGCGCAAAGAATCGTTGAGAACTATTTAAAAAGCGAGAATAAGGAACCCACGGGCCACTGTCTCACCGTGAGTAAAACCCGTTTTGAAAAAGCTTACAAAGAAATCCATGGCCACTCCGTTTATCAGGACTTACCGGAATATATGGGCACAAAGAGGTATACCCCAAAACAGGTCTATAATTTACTCTATGTGTCCGCTTCCGATACGAAAAGGGGTTGGCGAAGCCTTCCGGAAGCCTACAGAGGCAAGGGAAACGCAGGGGCTGTGGCGTATGCCGGTATGGGAACCTTAGTCGATACAAAGGGGGTTTGGGCAGGGGAGTTGCAACCCGGGGCGTTGATGCAGGTATGGCGATTTAAGGATGACTATGAAAAAGTGGTAAAGGGAGCTGAT
This sequence comes from Maribacter sp. C-4077, assembly GCF_055378385.1. Taxonomy (NCBI): domain Bacteria; kingdom Pseudomonadati; phylum Bacteroidota; class Flavobacteriia; order Flavobacteriales; family Flavobacteriaceae; genus Maribacter; species Maribacter sp. C-4077. The sequence goes on along the minus strand of NZ_AP038807.1, from coordinate 3,977,816 downwards.
GTGAAGAAACTGGACCCCTACGGACATTCCTTCATTTTCATCGCTTACGTGCGAAATGAAAAAAATGAAATTGAAGGCCTTAAGATTGCCGATCAAGGATTTCAAAGTTACCGACCTTTGGTACCTAGGGATTACGAAGTTTGGTGGGGGGTTAACCTCAGTATTTAGGGAATAGGGGAAGTTAAGGTGCAGGATTTAACTTTTTATACATACTTAATTCGTAATGAATACGTTACTTTACTATAAGGAACACGAGCACTTGGAAAAATCATGTTTTATCTTTCGTTATTATTTTCCCTGATTTTTACACTTCCCTCTAAGGTGAATGCCGGTAAAAATAGGGATGTATCCCATGCATCGGAAATGAAAGGGCCTCTTGAAGAATTAAAGGAGGATAACGAAAAGAAAACAGCACTTTTTGAGATGGATTCCGATAGTATCGCCATTTCCTATAAAAATACCAAAACGGCCGCCGAATCCCTACGAGTAAAATTACAGAAAGACCTTAGGACAGGCACTATTACCCTTGACCACGTTAAAAAGGCCTTCACCAATCAGTTGGTTAATGAAATCCTTCCACACTGGTATGGCACACCTTGGAGTTTCGGGGGTCATACAGAAGTTCCCAATCAAGGAAAAATAGCATGTGGATATTTTATATCTACCACCTTACGTGATATGGGTGTAAAGCTAAATCGATATACCTTGGCCCAAAAATCGCCCTTAGATGAAGCAAAAATGATCAGTTGTGGGTCTGAAATTAAAAGTTTTGTACAAGAAACCCCGGAGAATGCCTTGGCGGAAATCGATCGTTTGACTCACGAAGGACTCTATTTTATAGGTTTTGATGAAGGCCACGTGGGCTATCTTTTAAAAAGGGACGGAGAATTACTTTTAATTCATTCCAACTATTTTTCACCTGTTTCCGTCTGTATGGAAAAACTAAATGAATCACGGGTGCTTACAAAATTCAAAAAATTTCATCTTGTGGCCATTTCCCATAATGAACCGCTTTTGCAACGTTGGTTGGAAAATGGTACAGTTTTGTAATCATAATATCAAAGATTCAAAATACATTCATTGCGAACTTTTCCCTACTGGTATTCAAAACGGATAAAGCCATTGTATTTTCCCAATAATTGGCTAGAAAAAGTTTAAACCCAATAGATTTAAATCGTAAACGTCAGTCCAAAGCTAACGTTGGAGGCACGGTCATTCTCCCTGATTGGCGAAAAACTACTGTAGAAGTAGTTATAGAGTGCAGAGAGGCTAATAATTTTACTAATAGGTAATTCCGCTTTCAGCTGACATAAAATTCGGTGGTTGTTGATGGCATCGTACAGGGGCTGAAAATATACCGTTCCGGTTATATCCAACTTGGTATTTTTAAACGCTTGGTTAACGGAGAGATAACTACTGTTTCTGTGATTGAAGAATCGTTGGTCGGTTTCCGCCACTTCTTCAATTTCATACATATACGCATTCCCAAAATAAGCGGTGGTTCGCTCGGTGGATAAAAACTTTAACCGAATACCGGCACCGACCAAATTCCGACTCGTAATGGTCAACAAGGCATTGTTCTGGTTCTGGACAAAGGCTTCCAAGCGAAATAGCTTCGACAATTTCTGATTATACCGCACATGGAAAAACCAGGTGTTCTGAAAATCCTGGGCTTTACTTCGTATGAGCTTATAGTTACCGATGAAAAAGTAAATTTTGTTTAAATCCTTGGATTTTACCTGCGTGGTAAGGTTGGACGCCACTTGGAATATATAATCCCCATTGTTATCCGTGTAATCGAAAAGCACATCGCTTTTTAGGGCGAATCGGGTCGAATCTGTTTGCATGCGCTTTGACTCGATATTGACCAATTGACCCATAACCGAATTCGATATAAAGCATAAAATAAGAAAGGAGACTAGGGTTTTCAAGGGTTTCATTATATAGGGTTGGCTCGTTTTTGTCAAAGGTACCCAAAACCAATCGATATAACTTTCCGCCCACCTCAGCTAGGTTTTTAAGTGTAGTGCCCAAATCTATGAAGGAGTAGCTTGCCTAGAATCGAAGGTCAACAGGCATCCCTTGAAATGTAATGTTTTTAAAATGTACATATTAAAACGGCCAAGAGCTACTTCCTTGGTACAATCAAAGGGAGGCTATTGTATCCCAACTTTTTGTTTCGTGCCGATCTTCAATGCCCGGTCTGGTGTTTGGTAGCGTTATAAAAAAGGTAGTTCCCTTTCCTTTTCCACTGGATTCTGCCCTAATGTCCCCACCATGCGACACAACAATTTGTTTTGTCATATAAAGGCCCAGACCACTTCCCTTAACATTTGGGTGAAATCGCTCAAACGGAGAAAATAATTTTCCTAAGGATTCTTTATCCATTCCCGATCCGTTATCTATGACCTGAAATTCTACTTCCTTTTCAGTTTTTTTAGCTTTAACAACAATCAATGGCTTGTTTTGGTTTCCCATATATTTTATGGCATTGTCCAAGAGGTTGCTAAAAACCTGAATCATTCTGTTTTTATCCGCGTAAATAGTGGGCAAGTTTTCGTGAATTTCCAATGCAATGTGATTGACCTCCAATTTACCCCAAACTAAATTACGTGCCAGTTGGATGATTTCGTTTGAATTCAAAAATTCATTTTCGTTCTTTATTTTTCCAATTCTTGCCATTTTTCCCAAATCACCAATTAGGTCGCCCATGGTATCACAGGAGGTATGTATCATTTCAAGATATTTTTCCATATCGGGGTTTTCGGCCAAATTTATATCCATTGGAATAAGGTTCGCAATTCCCTTTATTCCACTCAGGGGGCTCTTTAAATCGTGGGTTACCGAATACGTAAATCGTTGTATTTCCTCATTTTGAAGGGATAGCTCATCCGCGGCCTTTAGTAGCTTTTTTTGTTGGATTTGAAGCTCCTTGGTACGTTCGGAAATCTTTCTTTCCAGCTTTAATTGATTTGCTTTAAGGCTCCGGATGCGGATGTAGTGGATTAGATATATCAGTCCTAATATAAAACAGGTCAAGATCAAGCCAAACCACCATGTTTTCCAAAAGGGAGGAGTAATGCGTATGTGAAGCAGCCTTTCATTGGCATTCCAGATCCCATCTGAATTTGTGGATTTAACGTGTAGTACGTAATCTCCGGAATGTAAATTGGTGTAGGTGGCCGATGTTTTGTTTCCAACATAGTTCCATTTGTTTTCAAACCCTTCCAAATAATAGGCATAACGCACTTTCTCTGCCGCTTTTAGCGTCAGCGCTTTAAATTCAATATTGAAAACCGAGTGTTTGTGACTGAGGGTTATGGAATCCACTTGGTTGATGTCTTCCTGCAAAACCCCAAAACGATCATTTGGGCGAACGGATGTATTGAAGATCTTAAGGTCGGACAGCAAAACTACTGGGGCGTCCGTTTGTTTTGCCGCCTGTTTGGGATTGAAAATATTGAACCCATTTGGGCCGCCAAAAACGATATCAAAATTGAAAGTCCTGTAAAAGGCAGAGGAATTGTACTCATCGCCTTGTAGGCCATCATACATGTCATAATCCAAAAACTCGCCGGTCTCTTCCTCATATCTGGTAATGCCCTTATCCGTGCTGATCCATAAAAAGCCATTTACATCCTGTACCAATCCCCGTATCGCATCGCTTAGCAATCCATCGGCTTTGGTAATGGATGTAAAGGTGTTGTTTTCAGGGTCAAATTTATTGAGTCCCGCCTGCGTGCCCACCCAGATATTGCCATCATCATCTTGGGTTAGTACGTTCACAAAATTATCGCTCAGGAAATTGGTATCGCTCAAATTGTGATATTGATCATGGGACCAAGCACCGTTTTCCTCAATTAGCCTAAAGACGCCCATGGTTTCCGTACCTACCCATATAGTGCCTTCGTCGTCCTCCAATAAACGTGCTACCGAGGAAATTTTTTCACTATAGATTTCGGATTCCAGTTCTATATCTTCGAACAATTCCGTATCTGGGTGGTACACTTGCAGTCCTCCCCTAAAATTGGCAATCCATATCCTACCCTTGCTATCCTTTAAAAGATCAATGATATTATTGGAGGAAAGAGAGGAGTTCGTCGTATCCCACACTTCGTACGCTTTTGTAGCCGTATCAAAAATGGTAAAACCCGTACCCCAGGAACCGATCCATAATTTATCCTTATCAAAAGTCAGTGTGAGCACCACGTTGGTGTTCAAGTTGCCCACATCCAAGGAAAAATGTTCAAAACGGTTCGCCTTCCTATCCCAATAATTGAGACCGCCACCGTCCGTTCCAATCCATAAGCCCCCATTTTTGTCCTCTGCGAAGGACGTTACGATATTATTGCTCAGTGAATTACGGTCAAAAGGGTTTGCCGCTATTTTTTGAAATTTGTAGTAATTCCTGTCGTAAAAGCTGATTCCTTTCTTGTAGGTGCCCACGTACATGACCCCATTTCGTGTTTTATGTAGCGACCAAATGGAATTATTGGGTATGGAACTTGGATTTTTATAATCCAGTTTCGTATTGGATATTGTACCGTTGGCTAGCTGGTAGAGGGACAGTCCGCCATTCTCCGTACCCAACCAAACATTACCACAATCATCTTGTTCCATGGCCAATAGGGCATGGCCTTGACTGACCATAATCGGGTTCTCGGCGGTAAATGAGCCCTCTTTTAAGTTATAAATTAGGAGTTCCCCATTCCGCATACCAAGAAAAAATTGGGAGGCACCTATTTGTAGGGCACTGCTTGTGTTCTGTAGGTTATCGATTTCCTGCTTTATGGTCAACGCTTCATCGATAATGTAGCTTTTGCCCTCCGTTACGATGAAATAGTCCTGGTTGGCCAAGGGAAATATTTCAATAATTCGGTTGTTGTTCGGTTTGTCCTGTTCCGACTTCGGAAACTCCAAATGTCCAGTTTTTCCTGTTTTGGTATGATAACGGTACAGACCATGCTCAGAGGTTCCCAACCATAGGGATTCCTGAATGTTTTTGATCACCATGATATGCTCGCTCTGTATTTTCCCGCCTTCCGTTTGGAATGGATAGGGCCTAATGACCGCTAGCTTCTCATCATACAAGTTAAGCCCTCTGCTGGTGCCGATCAACAACGTTCCCTTCAGATCCTCGTATATATATTCAATATGGCCATGAGTCAAGCCCAAAGTACTATCACGTGATTCTTCAAAAACTTTAAAATCGCTACCGTCGTACCTATTGATACCTTTGGTGGTCCCGACCCAGAGAAAACCGTGTTTATCCTCAAATATCTCGGTGACCGTATTTTGGGATATAGGTGCTTTGATCGGTATAAAATTCAAGGAATCCAAATTGGATTGGGAGAATGAAAAGTAAGTCCCTAGTACTAGGAGTACGTTGGCCGTCACCAAGGAGAGGGCAGTTCTTTTCATTACTGAAATCTAAATTGTAGTATTTTACTTTCAAAGAAAAGGTTTAATTTCTTAGTATAAAAATTATGTTGCCAACCCTGGGTTATATGTTGTGAAATGATTGCTATTGACAAAATATAATTTGGGTATTCGTCATAAAATGAAGGTTTTAGCTTGTAACATGAAGCGTAAATACCACACTCTACCTTTATGTTGTTTTGTCTCTTTTAGAAGTGAAAAACCCCTCGAGGTATTTCCACTTTAGTTTACCTTAGGCATTGGGTGAAAAGAATATATGTTTTTTTGGACGCACCTTGCGCAGCAGAGCGAAAGGCTCGGTACGGGTCGCTGGGGGAGACATATCACATTTTTATACCTGATTCCCCTTCGACTTACCTCGACTCCGCTCAGTACAAGCCGCTCAGGGGACAGGCAATTAAACTTTTACGATCATTTTTCCTTTTTTCTTGCCATCCATCATGTCCAAAAAGGCCTGTGGGGTATTTTCAAATCCTTTCACGATGGTTTCCCGATAGGTCAATTTTTCCTCGGCCAACCATTTGGACAACTGCTGCATGGCTTCGGGGAATTTATCGGCGTAATTGGAAACGATAAAGCCTTGCATTAAGGCACTGTTTTTGATCAAAAAAGGCTGTACGCTCACCCCGGTCGGTGTTTCGGTGTTGTTATAAACCGATATCGCCCCGCAATTGATGATTCTGGCGAACTTGTTGATGCTGAAGAGCACTGCATCGGAGATTTCCCCGCCCACATTGTCAAAATAGATATCCACACCGTTGGGTGCGGCCTCCTTAATGGCAGCTTTTATATCGTCCGTGGTCTTATAATTGATGCCCCGGTCAAAACCGAATTCGGATTTCAACAGTTCCACCTTTTCATCGGAACCGGCAATGCCAATAACCGTAAGGCCCAAGATTTTCCCGATCTGCCCCACCACACTACCCACGGCACCGGCGGCACCGGATACGATCAAGGTTTCCCCTTTTTTCGGTTTTCCGATTTCATGCAGCCCCAAGTAGGCCGTTAATCCCGTCATCCCTACAATACCCAAATAGGCACTTAAGGGCGCTTTGTCCGGGTCCACTTTTTGAAGGTTTTCGCCGTTGGATATTTGTAGCGTTTTCCAATCCAATCGGTCCCTCACAAAATCACCTTTTTTAAAGTTTTCATTCTTGGATTCGATTACTTCCGCGATGATGCCGGAATTGAGAGGTTGTCCCACTTCAAAAGGAGGGACATAGGATTTGGCATCGCTCATCCGTCCCCGTAAATAAGGGTCCACGGAAAGGTATTTCGTTTCCAAAAGCACTTCCCCATCCTTTAGGGTCAGGTCGTTTTCGGATTCCGTAAGTTCAAAATTGTCTAGGGTAGGCGCCCCTACTGGACGCTTTTTTAAGGTTATTGTTTGTATCATCATATCGTTTTTGTGTTAGGTTATTTCGTATGCATTTTAAAAATTTCACATAAAAGTATCCCTTCGAGGGGTTGATTTTCGATTTTTTCCATCGAAAATCAAGTGTATCGAGAACCCTTTGGGTCATAAAAAGGTTCTCGATACAATTTTTCTTCATTGCATTGCGAAAAATCACTCGAACTGACCCTTTGATCAAGATGACAGGTTCAAAATCCACAATGGGTTTTTAGTAATTTTAAGTTATCCCCAAGGGAGCGTTTACGTTCTTCCTTTAAATATAATCGGTTTGTCGTGTCTGTAGTATGAAAATAAGGGGCAACCGTTCGATTACCCCTTTGCTTTCGTCCATATTTTTCTAAAGACTCATGGTTTCGTTTTTCTTACGCGTCACCAATCATAATGGACTTCGCATTTACGAATTCCTTCATCCCGAATCCACCATGTTCGCGTCCGTACCCCGAGTTCTTGACACCTCCGAAAGGCATATTGGGTTCGGCCAGGCCAAAGGAGTTGATAAACACCATTCCGGTATCAAAATGTTTGCTGGCCATTTCTATAGCTTTATCTACATCTTTGGAAAAAATGCCGCCTCCGAGTCCGAATCGGCTATCGTTGGCAATGCGCATGGCATCTTCATTGTCCTTGGCCTTGATCAATGAGGCTACCGGGCCGAATAACTCATCGTCATACGCCGGTTGTCCTTCACTTACCTGAACCAAGACGGTCGCTGGATAATAATAGCCTTCGCCACCGGGCATCACCCCACCACATAGGATTTCGGCGCCGTTCGCTACACTCTTTTGTACCTGTTCGTGCAATTTTTCCCGAAGATCTTTACGCGCCATAGGACCTAAATCCGTTTCCGAATCGGTTGGATCACCTAGTTTCAGGGCCTTCATGCCTTTTACGAATTTCTCCCGAAACTCGTCATAGACCGCCTCCGTCGCAATAAAGCGTTTGGCGGCAATACAGGTTTCCCCGTTGTTATAGATACGTCCCTGGATGCATTTTTCCACGGCCAAATCGATATCGGCATCGTCCAAAATAAGGTAGGCATCGTTGCTGCCCAGCTCCAATACCGTTTTCTTCAGTTCGCCACCGGCTTTTTCGCCAATTTTCTTTCCGGCACCCGGACTCCCCGTCAGGGTTACTCCCCGCACCAATTCATGTTCTATGATGGTGTCCGATTGATCGTGGGTAATCACCAAGACACTAAAGAGTCCCTCGGGCAATCCCGCCGTATCGAATATCGATTTCAGGAGTTTGGCCGTTCCGGTCACATTTTCGGCATGTTTCAGCAACACACTGTTCCCCGCCATTAAATTGGCAATGGTATAGCGAATGACCTGATAGGCCGGATAGTTCCAGGGTTGAATCCCATAAATAACGCCCAAAGGGGCGTAGGTGATGATGCCTCGGCCACCATCGGAAATTTTGCGTTCCTCGCTTTTGAGTTCCTCAGGGGCATTCTTGGCGGAAAAGCTACAGATGGCACTGCATAGGTCCACTTCCTGTTCGCTTTGCGTCAGGAGTTTCCCCATCTCGGACGTCATCATGTCCGCCAGTTCCTTTTTATAGTTTTGTAGTTCCTCCCCAATGGCGGAAATGATTTTGCCCCGTTCCTCCACTGATTTGAAGCGCCATTTTTTAAAGGCCTCGTGGGATTTTTGAATGGTGTCGGCCACCTGTTCATCCGTCATTAACGTATGCGTAGTGAGGGCTTTCCCGTTCGCGGGATTGATTGTTTTAAATGTTTTATCTGTTGTTGTCGTTGACATTATTTTCTGTTTTTTAGTGAATTACTGTTGTTCGCTGGGTACCAGGTACACATCGTTGATGTTTACACGCTCCGGTTGGGAGAGGGCGTAGTAGATGGCATCTGCAATATCCTCGGCTTCCAAGGTGTCCATTTGCTGCATTTCCTTCATTTTCTCCATGATGTCTTCATCGGTAATGGTATCCGTTAAATTGGTCGCTACCGCACCCGGTTCTATGGATGTGACGTTGATACCATATTTTGGAGCCAGTTCTTGGCGCAAGCCTTCGGAAAACATCTTAACCGCGGCCTTTGTGGCGCAATAGACCGCTCCGCCCGGAAAGTATCTATGTGCCGCCATGGACGATATATTGATGATATGCCCGTCCTTATTGGCTTTTAGTTCGGGTAGTACCGCGGCCACCCCGTTGAGTACGCCCTTAATGTTTACGTCCACCATTTTTTCCCATTCATCCGTCTTCAGTTTTTCTACAAAGGAGAGGGGCATCAAACCGGCATTGTTGATCAGGGCGTTTACGGTTCCGTATTCCGCTTTGGCCTGGGAGACCGCCTTTTCAAAATCTTCTTTTTTCGTGACATCCCCGACCACGACCAGTGCTTCCCCACCGTTGGCTTCAATGGCCGATTTTAAATCGTTGAGTTCGTCTTCGCTCCGGGCCATAAGCACCACTTTGGCGCCGTGTTGGGCCAATTTATGGGCGGCTGCTTTACCGATGCCGCTTGAGGCTCCGGTGACGAGTATTACTTTGTTTTCTACATTCATAGTATTCTTTTTTTTTATTTCTTCCAAAATAGAGGCTAGGAACGGATTTCCTTAATCCTAAAGGGTAGGGGATTGACGGGTTCGCTATGGAGCGCGGTTTATGGTTTTTAGGGTTAAGGGTGAGGGTAACTTCCTATTGAATAGAGGTAAGTTCATTTATATAAAATATAAGATTAAACAAGCAAAAGATTCAAAACAAAATATGTATCTTTAAAACATGTCAAGTAAAAAAATCTACACAAAAAAATTGGGTACTAGAGTTGCGGTTTCCGCAAGACCTCAAAAATCTAGTAAATACCATGTTATTGTTGGTGAAGGACAAAAATGGAATGTTGTTGCTGATGGTAATGTTAGGGCTACTAAAGTTTTTCCAACAAGACTAAGTGCTATTAAATTCGCTAAAGCTACCGCAAATAAAATCGAGGGAGAAGTTATTATTCATAAGAAAAGTGGTGAAATTGAAAAACGGGTTTCCTTGGCAAAATAACTGAATGATTAATGCCATTTGACAAAAACGTTTTCATCAACTGTCCTTTCGACGACAATTTTAAACCCTTACTAAGAGCTCTTTGCTTCGAGTTGATATACTTAGGTTTTCAACCAAAACTATCCCAAACTCTATCATCTTCTTCGATTAGAATAAATCAAATTAAAGAAATAATTAGGTCTTGTAAATATGGGATTCATGACCTATCACGAAGTAAGGCAATGAAAAAAGGAGAATTACCTAGATTCAATATGCCTTACGAATTAGGACTTGATATTGGCGCATTAGAATTCGGAACTCGTAATTTAAAAACAAAGAGAATTCTAATTCTGGAGACTAATAGATATCATTACCAAAAAGTAATTTCTGACATCGCTGGTCAAGATATTGAAAATCATGATGACGATCCGAAAAGCTTAATAACCAAAGTAAGAAATTGGTTTTCTGCAAACTTCCCTACCTCAACAATAGCTGGACCTAGCGAAATTTGGATTGCCTATAATCAATTTATCGATGACCTTAATACCAATTTGTCAGCAACTTATAGCAAAAAAGAAATTGAGGAAATGCCAATAGGAGATTTTATCAAATTTTCAACAGACTGGGTGAAGGAGTTTAATAAATAAGAGCTCCCACAGGAGATTTTATAAGTAATAGCCTACAAACAGGCTAACCATATGGACACTACCTAGAGTCCTTTAAATACAAAGGTCTGTACTAGCAAATGGTCCTAACAACAAATTTGTGACCTACTAAAATGATTGTAATGAATATTATGGGACTAGTGCAAATCGTTTAAGAATTAAAAGTGCCATTTGATTCTGCAGACCTGATTGATTTTTTCCTTTTTTAAGAATATCGCTTTAGGAATAACGCAATACTATTTGCCAAAGAGATGTTTATTGCTCAGTAAGAATATCTATGGAATGATATTATAACTCATTCATTACAAACTCGTACATAAATTTTGCACTTACATAAGCTGCAAATTTTTGATAGTCATCTGATTTATCCTTATCTCCAAAATCGCAAACAACTTTCAAGGATAGAGGCTTTGGTTTTGGATTAAAACCATTAAAGGCACTATAAAAAACACCAAATGTTTCCATTTCCAAGCCAATTAATTTGCGCTGACTATCTTTTAAGTTCAATAGTTCTTCTTGGTTTTGAATTACATATGGAACAGAGACAACGGGACCAATTTGTAGTTTTATAGACGTATCAGGGGAATTACCTTTCCATGATTCTTTAATATCGAAGAACAATTTTGTTTTTGACTGATAAGAACGCACTTTTTCCTTTAAATCCGCGTCTAGTGCTATTGGCGTTGGGTTAGGTGAAAATTCTTTTTCTAGGTTTTCATTTGTGCTTATTTTGCCACTAGTACCATCATATGCTTGGTCTGCAACTAATATATCCCCAAAATTAGTTTTTCCTTTAATTCCAGCGGCTATACCAGTCATTATGATATATTTTGGCCTGAAATTGTGTATTAGTTTCATTGAAACGACTGAGGCTGCCACCATTCCCATTTGCGGTGATGAAGTTGCTATTACACTTAAACTTTTTTCATTATTTGCAAATGTACCTTTATAATATTTTGTTGCATCATTACCAAATTTAAATTCTTCCCAATTAGCGTCAAGTTCTAAAACTTGGGTTAATTCTGGGTCATGGAGAGCGGTTATGATTGCAATATCAAATTGATAATCAAGATTATCCCTTTGTAAAAACTCCGATCTAGTTTTTACTAAATGGTAAAGCATATTCTTTAATTTCTCTTTCCAATCAATTTCTTCTGCTTTGTAATCAATTAATTGCCATAAATGATTTGCAAATTCTTTTTGATATTTATTTAAATACTCACTGAATCCAGTTAAACCAACTATGTGAGTTATTGGCTTGACCTGGGGATTGGAATGAATATCTTTGAGAAAATTTAATCCATTTTCTGGTTTTGGATCACTAGTTTCTTCTAATGGAAGAACTAAATCCAAAATCATTAAATCATAGCTTTTTTGATAAATTAATCTTTTAGCCTTTTTAATATCTTCCGCAAAATCAATATTTGCTAATGGAATATCAATACTCGATAAAATTGATTCCTTAATCTTTTCATTTTTGATTTTATCATCTTCGACTACGATTATATTTATCATCTAAAAGCTATTTAAAGTTTTTGTTAGTTCGTTTTTCCAACCATCTGGTTCTTTTACATTGTAATAAATCACGCCTAAATAATTTGAAAAACTACCTTTTAACTCATTTGTAAACTCCTTATCTACGTAATTCGGATACATTGTAATAACCAAAACGTTTGTATTTATGTCTCTTCGATACATTTCATTTAGTAGATATTTCCCGGCATATTTTTCAAAATCACCACCGGATTCTCCTGGTTCTATGTCATAATTTGGTAAACTCATATCCAATAAAATAAGTGAATACTCATCATTACTAATTAATTCTCTCAAGCCTGAATTATATGATTTTCTTATCTCTACTTGGCAGTTAGAATGGTTTTCTTGTATATAATTTAAAACTTGTTTGAGCTTTTGTGGGTTATCCTCAATGAATAAGATTTTCATACTAAAAGATTTTTGGATGAAATCGAAATACTCACACAAAACTGATTTTTTTCGTCTATGCTCATTCTCATATCATTGGAATCATTATTGAAATCAGATTTAATTATCCTCATAGCTTTATGAAAACCAGATCGTCCTTCTATCATTGATTGATTTAAGTCCATTACGAATGAATCAATTTTTGACCTTATTTCATTTATATCTATTAATTCAGATAAAGAGTTAATTATATCAATCTGTAAAAAACCATTTGAATGAAATACTGAAATCGAAATTGGTATTCTTTCACCTTCTTCAAATCCTGAATGCTTAAGTGAGTTTTCTAAGAAAATCCTAAATAAATCAACAAACGCTGGATAAAATATACCTTTTATTAAATCGGTATCATTTAAATTTAATTCCAGATCGATAGCTTTGTTAATATTTGATTGTTGACTATATTCTAGGCTGACATCAATAATTTTAGACATTTTAAAGTCAGATATATTACTATCGGTAATATTAAACCAACTGGCAATTTTATTAAGTTTATTTTCGATGTTGACCCTAGATTCTGTGATATTATTGTACAAAACTTCAGGGATACTATCTAGTTCCGTTAAAAGATTGTTTTCTAGTTCTAGAATTATTTTAAAAAAATCATCACGTATCTTCTCGTTAATATTTTCCCTTACAATTTCTAAATTTTTTTCTGTGCGCTGCCATAGAATATCAAAAATGCTGTTTAAGAACACATCTATATTCTTTGAATCTTTAAGTGGTATATAGTGTATTTGTAAAAGGAAGTCCTCAAAAGTATAATCCAACCAACCCTCTGGATTGTTGTTTTCTAATTTAATTTGTAAAAATTTGGATAATATTTCTTCATTTATTAAAGTGTCAATCTTTCTTGAAAAATCCCCGAATATGGATTGAACCTTGTTATATTGAGTTTCATTTTCAAATTGAAGTACAACGTTCCAAAAATCATTAGGTTTATATTTATCAATACCTTTTTCAATTTCCGTTATCAAGTTTAAAAGTTCAAATTCTGGGCGAATCTCACCTAATAATACACCATGGCGTATTCTAGCACTTAGATATTGCTGAAGTCCATAATTGCTAAACAAAAACTTATTAAGAACGTAATGAAAAATATCTTTAAATACATCAAATTGTGGGTCTTTAGAAAACTCATTCCCATCATTCTTTTTAGAATTTTTAAAACTTAAAACCTTATCAGAATAAAGACTTATGATTGAAATATTAGTTTCAGAACTTAATTCACCTATTGCTTTAAACCTATTATAAATCGGTTGAATATTCTTTAATTCGGTTTCTATTATTCCATTTTGATTCACATAAATTTTACTCTCGTCAATTTCTTGAATTCCCTTTTGGATAATTTGTTTTTTGGTTAATCTTTCAATTTCATTTAAATAATCATCAGCCTTGGATTGATTAATATCCAAAAGAAATTTGCAAACCGAAATTCTTTCATCAATTTTATGTTTGGAACTTGTTATGAACGGTGAGTGTTTGAATATATCTAATGTGCATATATTTTCAAGGAAAAATACGAGCCTAACATACTCAATTTGTGGAACTTTTAGGGTAAGATCTTTTGGTGTGAAAAATTTATTTTTCTGAAGAAAGCACTCATAAGCAGTATGTATTTCGTAGTCTTCTGAATCTGTCAACTTATAAAAAATCGGAAGATTAATAGTGTGCTTTACAATTTTATATTTTCTTTTCTTTATTTCTTTTTTTATTTCTTCAACCTTAATGTTTTTGACTAAAACGGCATTTTCAAAATATTGGTTTACATATAAATCAATACATTCATCATAAAGGTGTAAGTGTTCTTTACAAACAAATAAATTAATTAAAATTGATTCTTTTTGAAAATCTCTTAAATCCTTTTGAAGTAGGATTTTTTCCCAAATTTTTACGGCCTTAGCATATGATTTTGTTTCTTGATAGTAATTTGCCTCCAGAATTAATTTTCTTTGAGATGATAAGCTTTGATGGCTTTTGATTCTATTTAAGTCAACATTATTCTGCAGGCTTAACAAATCAAAAGTCAAACTAGGACCAAGTTTATTTTCAACAACTTTAAAAGTTTTGTTTGAACAATATTGAAATAATAATTTAGGATTAAAGAAATTTGAATTTAACATGGCTAATGGAACCATCTTTTTCACACCTTCTTCCTCATAATGATAATAATTTATTAACGTGTATGAAACTGAATTTATAGAACTAAGATTATATGCTATTCTTTGTAATTCATTGAGAGATTCCAAATTACCATCCTTTTTCTCAAAAAGTTTAAAAAGGTTCATTAATATTCTATTTTGAAATGAATCTTTTATTTTCCCTATTGGGTTAAATTTTTTATTCTGTAAGATTAGGGTTTTTATATAAACTTCATAGAGCTCAATATTTTTGGGGCATTCTAAAATAATGTCTAAAAGTTTACATTCTGCTTCAACAAAGTTTCCAGATGTATAAAGATCTAAAGCAATAATTGTCGTTTTATCAATATTTGAAATTTTATAATCCCAATCGAACTTAGTATCCAACGCAAATTGAAGTTTATCAATTTGTGAATCCTTTATTTTTTTTGAAAGGTAGTAGAGTCGACTGTCTAATGCATGCGAATATTTTTTCTCTTTTTTTGGTTTTAAAATTTCAAGTTGTAAAATTCTAATTAACGATATGTACTTATCGATTATAGAATGGTAGCCTTCAAATGTTAAAAATGCGGGTAAATACTGAAAAGAATCAACCTCTAAGAAGTTTAACTTAAAATTGTAGTATTCTAAATCCATATGATTTTGATCTTCATAAGATTTGAATAATAATCTGGCAAGACTCATCTTGTATTGGTTAATAGAAACCTCTTTTTCAGATTTCAAACTAAAGAAATGAGAAAAGTATTTTATGAACCATTTTTTGTTATCCTTATTAATTTTGGTCAAGAAAGCGGTATTTTCCTTTAAACCTTTTTGGATTTCAATAAGTATAAATCTTTGCTCAATACTCCAAAGAGATATACATATATCTCTTTCTATTGCATCGATATATTTAAGTGATTCTTCATATTCTCCAATTAATAAAGCATTTTCGTACTGCTCTCTTAATTTTACGAAGGAATTAATTTCGTTTTCAAATTTTCTAACTGATAAAAGAGCCCAATTAATTTCTTTAATTAAATCGTCATTTTTATCAGTATGCAAAGTTTCTGTATCTCCTAATTCAGAAATAGATTTTGGAGTAGAACAACCATAAATCAACTTTTCATGAGTTCTATTATTAGGATTTAAATTATCGACTATATAACAGATATCAGAATAATCATAAAAGTATTTTAATTTAGAAAAGGTAACAACAGGATCCTTATCCCTTTCTGTTAGATTTATTCTAAACTGTTTTAGCATGAATTTTTTAAAGTAATCCATTAATTAAATTTTCAAAAAGTAGAAGATAAAAACATTTAGCCTTTCCTCATACTTAATATTATTTAATTTATTAAGATTTATTATCAAAGAAATAAAGAAAAGTAAGGTTAATTGATAAATGGATTTCGTCCTATGGATTTTAATTCATTTTAAACTGCCTTATAAATTAGTTACTAATAAATTGGGTTGAGTCTACAATAATTTTTCAATTTGACCGGTGAAAAGATTAGTGGGGATATAGATTAAAAATTTGCCTTAAGAGTTCTTAATTTAGAATTTCATAAAATCCACTTTTAGCATTTATACAGTATTTAGATAGGACTTTTAGTACCTACAACTAATCCATCACAGAAAAGTAGTATCTTTTGAAAGGTATAGCGCCAATGCTTTGTACACCTTAGAAAAACCTTTTTTAAAAACCACCACCATGAAAGCCACCATCCTAAAAACCTTCCTATTTAGTCTTTGCTTTTTCACAGTCTTTGAGTCCCAAGCACAAGTGGACCCGTCCTATTACCAAGATTTGGAGTATCGAATGATCGGGCCCTTCCGTGGCGGGAGGACCGTAGGGGCGGTGGGCGTACCTTCCCAACCCAATGTATTCTTTATTGGGGTAAACAATGGCGGAGTATGGAAAACGGATGATTATGGCCGTACCTGGAACCCCATTTTTGATGACGCGCCCACAGGTTCCGTAGGGGATTTGGCGGTGTCGCCCTCGGACCCCAATATCATTTATGTCGGTACCGGCGAAGGGCTGCACCGGCCGGACCTTGCCGTGGGGGATGGCATCTTTAAATCCACCAATGGCGGTACAAGCTGGGAACATATCGGGCTGGAAGATATCCAACAAGTGAGTCGGGTGATCGTACACCCCGCCAATCCAGACGTGGTGTATGTCGCCGGTTTGGGCCATCCGTACGGTGCCAATGAAATGCGGGGTATTTTTAAGTCGGTTGATGGTGGAAAGACCTGGAAAAAGACCTTATATCTAAATCCAACCACCGGTTCCACGCAAATAGAAATGGACCCTAACGATGCAAATATTTTATTTGCGGCCATGTGGGAACATCAGGAAGGACCGTGGGAGAACGCCAAATTCTCCGGCCCCAACAGCGGACTCTACAAATCCACCGATGGCGGGGACACCTGGCGACAAATTACCAACGGACTCCCCGGAGCGGAAGAGGGCTTGGGCAGGGTAGGGGTGGCGCTATCGGCCAGCAATTCCAAACGCCTCTATGCCACGGTGGATGCCCGGGAAAACGGTGGGGTGTATACCAGTGCCGATGCCGGTGAAAGCTGGAGCCTGGTCACCACGGAAAACCGACTCTGGGGCCGGGGCAGTGACTTTGCCGAAATCAAGGTACATCCCAAGGATGAAAATACAGTGTTTGTGGGCAATATCGCCTCGTACAAATCGGAAGACGGCGGTAAAACATGGACCTCCATCAAAGGCGCCCCGGGCGGGGACGATTACCACAGGATTTGGATTAATCCCCTGCAACCGGAAATCATGCTTTTTGCCGCGGATCAGGGAGCGGTCATCACCGTAAATGGTGGGGAGACTTGGAGCTCGTGGTACAACCAGCCCACGTCACAATTGTACCATGTGAGCACGGACAACCAATTTCCGTATTGGGTCTACGGGGGCCAACAAGAAAGTGGTGCCATTGGCATTGCCAGTAGGAGCAATGGGGGACAAATCTCCTTCCGGGAATTTATAGGGGTGGGTGCCGATGAATATGCCTATGTGGCCCCGGACCCTTTGGACAACAATATCATCTATGGAGGACGGGTGATTCGCTTCAATAAAAAAACGGGGCAATCGCAGTTTGTCGGTCCCGAAGTGTTGCGTTCCCGGGATTTCCGATACCTACGTACGATGCCCTTGCTGTTTCATCCGGCCGATGATAGTATGTTGTTGTTCGGGACGAATGTGATTTGGAAAACCCATGATGGGGGACAGCACTGGGAACAGATCAGTGGCGACCTCACCAGACCACGACCCGAAGTGCCCGCCAGTGTCGGTGATTACAAAACCGAGGCGATGGAAAACATGCCGCAACGTGCCATCGTGTACGCCATTGGACCTTCTCCCTTGGACAAAGATATTATTTGGGCGGGTACGGACGATGGCCTCATTCAGGTGACACGGGACGGGGGCAACACCTGGACCGACGTAACACCGACCTCGATTACTTCTTGGGATAAAATTTCACAGATCGATGCCGGACATTTCGAGGCCGGAACGGCCTATGTGGCGGTGAATGCCATTCGCAAGGACGATATGCAACCCCATATTTACAAGACCCATGACTTTGGGGAAACCTGGGAAGAAGTGGTTACAGGGATGAATCCCTCCGGGCCGGTTAACGTGGTGCGGGAGGACCCGAAACAAAAAGGTTTGCTCTTTGCCGGAACGGAGCGGGAGGTCTATTTTTCGGCGGATGATGGGGCCACTTGGCAATCCCTAAGAATGAACATGCCCGCATCTTCCATTCGGGATTTGGTGGTGCATGAAAACGATCTGGTCGTTGGTACCCACGGCCGCTCCATTTGGATCTTGGACAATTTTAGTCCGCTGCGGGAGTTGGTCGGCTTGTCCGATTCCAAAGTACATTTATTTCAACCCAGCGATGCCTACCGGGTACGGTTCAATATGTTTAGCGACACGCCCTTGCCCCCGGAGGAACCTACGGGACAGAATCCGCCGGATGGCGCCCTTATCGATTATTATTTAGGAGCCGATGCCAAAAAAGTGGAACTCAATATCTTGGATTCGAAAGGCGGATTGGTCAACCATTTTTCCAGTGATGATGTGGCGGAAGTGTTGGATACGACCCAAATGCAGCATCCTTCGTATTGGATACGTCCGTTTAAAGGCTTGTCGGGCGAACCTGGGCACCACCGATTTGTTTGGAATTTACGGTACAAGGAGCCCCAGGGTGCCCATCGGGCCTTTGCCATTGCGGCCGTGCAATACGATACCCCCAGCGGACCCGAGGGCCCTTTTGTAGCTCCGGGAACGTATACCATCCAACTGAAGGCCGATGGGGAAACTTTGGAAAAAAATATCACGGTAAAACTGGACCCACGCTCCGAAATGAGCGAGGAAGCCCTTGCCCTACAAACCGGCCTGTCCCTGCAGACCTACACCGATTACGGAAGATTGCAGGAGATTCGGGAAGTGATTGACGCCAGCTCGGCAAAAGGTAGAAAGAAGGAAAAGTTGATGGCCTTTCGAGGGGATGGCGCCCCGGAAGATGGCGATTTGATTTATGGAAGTATTTATGCGTCGGATCTGGAGGATGAAACGCTAGTCGGACTGCAATCCAAATTACTTTTTCTGCTCAACGTCTTGCAAAAAACCGATGCCCGACCCACGGTCGCCACACAGGAAGCCGCAAAACAGTTACATACACGCGTGGGTGAAATGGAAGCGCTTTGGGAATCGAAGTATAAATAGTCGGTAGGGAAGCGGTTAAACGTTAAAAATCATAAAAATCCTTGGCTTGATTTGGTGTTTTTTTACTTTGGCGGAAACCTTCAAACGTGCTAGCGAAAAGACGACAATTGCCCCAGGAATACCCTATGGATTCCGAAAAATTCATCTACTGCCTGGAAGCGGTGGCCGATGCGGAACTGGACCAAATCACCGAAGTACAAAAAAGCCTGGAACAACTGGCCATGCAATACGGCGTGGCGAGTATTTATAAGACCTGCGATACCATTGAGGGGCTGGAAGACAGCCTCAATGCCTTGGTCATGGACGACCATCATTTTAAGGACTATGAGATCATCTACCTGGTAATGACAGGCGAGGCCAATAGTATTTGCTTGAACGACTACTACTATAGTTTGCAGGAAATCGCGGAACTCTTTGAGGGTAGGTTACGGGGCAAGATCGTGCATTTTTCCAACGCCAAAGTGCTGGATCTGGACGAGGAGGAGGCCCAGTATTTTTTGGACATTACCAATGCCAAGGCCGTATCCGGCTATGGCCACCCCTCACAGGGCATCAGCAGTGCCATGCTGGACAAGGCCTTTTTCAACCTGTTCAAGAAAGGGGACGATATGTTCGAGGTTGTGGAAGAACTGCACCGCAGGCATTACGATGCCTGTAAGATTCTGGATTTTAGATTATACTATTAAATCCTGCTCGCAATAGGGTATCTATCGTTTGCTTGAAGGTCTAACCGTTTAATCTATTTTCCCTGCGCTCCCTACGGTCGTCCCTGCGTTCGCGACGGTCTTCCCGTAATTCCCCTTTATCCTCTTGGATTTCTTCCTGGGTCCCCAAAAGGTCATTGTTCATGGTAGTAATAAACTTTTCAAGGATACCGTTTCCAAGCGTTTCATCGGCTTTGGCGCTTTCGTAGAGGACCTGTTGGTTTTCCAATCGGGCCTCCAATTCGGCACGGTCGGCCACATCGTCCCGTTTGTCGCGGCGGTCGTCACGGGTATTCCTTCGGTCGCGGCGCATATCCCTTCTATCGTCCGGGGTGCCTTCGAAAGTTCTGCGGTTGCTTCTTTTTTCCCTACGGTTGGTCCCTTTTTCCACGGAACTTTGCACGACTTCCCGCTTTGCCCAGGCTATTTTTCCCTCGGTCTGCTGGATTTCCCGTTCCATGGCGGTCAGGATTCCCTTCCGATACTTTTGGGCCAATTTGGTATCGCCATTTTCAAGGGCCGACTGGAATTCGGATACATCGGCTTTAAAGCTTTCCAGTTCTTTGGTGTCCCGTTCCAATTGCGCGTTCCCGACCTTGATCTGTCGGTGGTCCTGAACGGCTTCCTTGGCATTCTGGGCCGAAGCAAAAAAGGCCGTCAATAGTATAAGGGTCGCAGTGAGATATTTATTTGTTGTCATTGTCTTTGATTTTATCGGTTTATAAAATTTTAAAATATAAGATCTAAAAAATACAGTAGGGGGGTTAATTGATCACTGCATTGATTTTCTCCCAAAGGGCATTGTCAAATCCCGATACCGCAAAATTGGCATTCTGCGGGTCCGATGCATTGCCCATACGAATGACCACCATGTTTTTGCTAGGAACCACATAGATACGTTGGTCCTTGGCACCCATGGCCGCCACCATGTCGGCCGGGGCATTGGGAATCAAAGTCCCAGGATACACGGTTTGGTCGCTGGGAAGCATGTATTGGGACTTTCCGTTCAACCACCATAAGTATCCGTAGGAGGGATTGATGTCTTGGGATGTGGTCACGCATTCGGTAAAGAAAGATGCATCGATGACCTGCTCCCCGTCCCACGAACCGTTATTTAGGCTGAGTAGCCCGAAACGGGCCATGCTTCGGGTGGTGCTGTGAAAGATGGTGAAGATCGTTCCTTCGTTCCAAAAACCGTCCATACCGATCTTCGCCTTGAGGTTTGTGTTGAAGTAGCTTTCAAAATCGGTCGCACTGGATTCGGCCACCACATCCATCAATTTTTGAAACACGTTTCCGTAGGCCCATCGGGTGCCGGCATCGGCGATATAGGTGAGGTTGGATTTTACCACCAATTGTTTGGTATCGTCAATGCCAGAGGTCATCGTGAGCAAATTCCGAACCGTAATTAGGTTTTCCTTTTCCAAGTCCATATTGGTCCAGTTTTCCCCTAGATAGTCGGACACTTTGTTATCGATATCTATCAGTCCGTTTTGCTGTGCAATGCCCGTGGTGGCGGATGCCAAGGTTTTTCCGGCACTGTTCCATTCCCAAGGCTCTTGGGCCGTGTGTCCGTCAAAATACTCCTCTATCACGATCCTGCCATTGACGAGGATCATAAAGGATTTGGAATTGGTCTGGATGAGAAAATCTTTCAAGGGATCTAGTTGCGACTCGTCCCATTGTAGACTGCTGGGTGGAACGGTTTCCCACGTATTGCTTCCAATGGGTGGAAAATAGAGGGTTTGATCGGGTGGAGCTATTGGCCCGTCGTCCGATGAGGAGCAACTGACCGCCATACCAAGCACCAGTACCAAAAGCAAATACATATATTTCATCTGTATATTTTTATTGTTTTTCATAGGTCAGATGCAATTCGCCAATAACCATCCCGGTTTGTATCAAGACTTGTTATGGCTCATTTCATAGCTTTTATTTTTTAGACTTCTATTACGCCATTGACTCACTATTACATTTCTAGGTACGTTTTTCTCGTATGTCCCTGAAACTCCCGCTCTAAACAATGGAATTGAAGCATATCATATAACGTGCTGGTTTTTGGTTTGTTGTGTGGGGTATGGGCTGAATTATAAGGATACTTTTGCATGTATGTTCAATTTTGGATGATACGAAGGGATATTCTGTTAAAAACATGTCAAATTGTTTTTCAACTAGCGTGTTTCCTTAGGATCGGGGTATCTTCTGCCATATTTTTGAAGGGCCAGTAAGAAGAACCTCCAAAGGCTTTATATTCTTTTATTCATTTAAAATTAAACAACCATGAAAACAAAAACCCTTCTTTTATTTTTATTCCTGCCGATGTTATTGTTGAACGCACAGGGCGAATTGAAGTCGGTGGAAGGCTATTCGCCAAACATCGGACGAATGGTATATATGTTGGAAGACCTAAAAGACCGCATTACCGAACAGGTTAAGGACTTGGACCAATCCCAAACCGATTTTCAATATGATGCCCAAGCGAACAGCATTGGCGCCTTAATCATGCATTTGGTCTCTACGGAATCCTATTACCAAGTAGCGACCTTGGAGGCTAGGGAATGGACGGAAGCGGAGCTTGCAAGCCTTGGTATTGCGGGAGAATTGAATGCCAACGTAAATAGCATGCTGAAAGGGGAGCCTATTGCTCATTATCTGGATCTATGGGAGGAAGTACGGCAAAAAACCTTGGCCGCATTCAAAACCAAGGATGATGCCTGGTTCGCCTCGAACATTGAGGAGGGCTTGAACTACCATTATATCTGGTACCACGTCATGGAACACTCGGCCAACCATATGGGGCAAATTGGGACGATAAATAACCGGTTGCCTGAATAATTCCAATAATTCAGTTTAAGTCTTCTGTATGTAAGGATTCAAAACCTGAGTACGACTACCAAAGCAATTTTACATAACGGCAAATTATAGATACAAATGCGAACAAGCTCAAGCGAAGCTTACCGATTAAAAAAAAGTTTAATGACCCCGTTGTAAATTTTATTTGCTGACGAACTGCCGAGGGATATTTTATATAATATATAATTATAACTTACGAATGCGGTCAGTAATAAACATTATCAGCAAATTGCTTTGACATAAAATCGGTATCGTTATAGCACTAAAGCGCTAGAACTGATTTTATATCAAATAGCATAGGTATACGCAATTTGCTACCCATAAGAATCTGTACTATAATTTATATTATGTAAAATAGACTTTTTTAAACCTGGTATATAGTTCTTTCGTTTTTAGCCGCTTCCTCTTCTCTTTGGCTTTAGAATTCATAACCACCAACTTTTAAAAACATTTCCATAGAAAAGAAATGTATATTTATTCCACCAATTACCAAACTATATGATATCCGATCCATTTCAACGATTCCTTCTAGGCATCGTACTGTTTTGTTGTGTTGCCGGCTTTTCACAGACCACCCCAAAAAATCAACAATTTAACCGTCCTTTTTACCAAGCGACCTTTTTGGAAACCGAACCTGTCGTAGACGGCGAAATCCGCAACGAAGCCCTTTGGGAGTCGGTTCCCTTGGCCCCGGACCTCATTCAGATAAAGCCTTCCTTTGGCGCCCCCGTGTCCGAAAAAACGGAAATTCGTGTCGCTTATAGCAATACCACCTTTTATGTGGCCGTCGTCTGCTATGATACGGAACCCGATAAAATTGTGGTCTCCGACAGTCGCCGCGATGCGGATCTCAACGATGAGGATAGTTTTCTCTTTATCATCGATACCTATAACGACCAGCAAAACGGCTTCCTTTTTGGCACCAATGCCCAAGGTATGGAATACGACGCACAGATCAACAACGAAGGCAAGGGAAATAACAATGCCAATCGTCAACAGGGCGGCGTAATTGGGGGTACCAACATCAACTGGGACGCTACCTGGTCCGTAAAGACACAATTGGGCGATTATGGCTGGAGCGCCGAGTTTGCCATTCCCCTGCGCTCCCTGCGTTTCGCTTCCGGGGAGGCCAAAACATGGGGGCTCAATTTTCAGCGGAACATAAGTAAAAACACTGAAATTGCCTACTGGACCTCCCTCCCATTGGGTTTCGACCTCAAACGCCTGGCCTTGGCCGGTAAATTGACCGGACTCAATCTGAAAAATCCTGGGAACCTAAAGTTGATACCCTATGCCCTGGTTCAGGGTATCAACGACCAATCCGTCTCCCCCAGCGAACAGGAACTGGACGCGGAAGTGGGTATGGACGTCAAATACAGCATTACCCCCAGCCTTACCCTAGACCTCACCTATAACACGGACTTTGCCCAGGTGGAAGTGGACGACGAACAGGTGAACCTAGACCGATTCAACCTCTTCTTCCCCGAAAAAAGGGCCTTTTTCCTTGAAAATGCGGGTCAGTTTTCGGTCGGAAGTCCCGGGGAGGTAGACTTGTTCTTTAGTCGGCGTATCGGTTTGGGTCAGGATGGTAGTATCGTACCAATCATCGGCGGAGCCCGGGTTTCCGGGAAAGTCGGACAAACCAATGTGGGCCTGCTGAGTATGTTTACGGAGGATGTGGAATCGGCAGGTATTACGGAAAACAACTTCTCCGTGGCGCGTGTCAACCATAACTTTGGGAATTCCCGAAGTTCCTTGGGCGGTATATTCGTAAACCGACAAGGTTTGGCGGGCCTCGATGATGATTTTAACCGGGTGTATGCCATAGACGGCAAATGGGGCATCGGAAACAAGGCGGAAGTGAACGGCTTTTTTGCCAAGAGCGTCACCCCTTCCATCAACGGGCAGGACCATGCCTTTAAATTATTGGCCAACTACGAATGGGACGGATGGAACCTGAACGCGGGCTACACCGAGGTGGCTCCGGGATTCAATCCTGAAGTCGGTTTTCTACAACGGACCGCCTTCAAAAAGCCGGAGTTATTGATTTTTAAGGCACACCGGGTGAATGGGAACGGGAGTTTCTTGGAAATGCGTCCCCACCTCTCCTATCGTGGGTACTGGAACTTTGACAATGAGCAGGTTACGGGCTTTCTACATGTGGACAACCACTGGGTATGGCGCAGCGGCTTTGAGATCCATACCGGTATCAATTTCACCCAGGAACGGGTATTCGCTCCCTTCAATATTTCCAATGTGACGGTACCCATCGGCGAATACAAAAATGAGGAATTACAGTTTGTGTTGATTACCAACCCGAATAATGCTTTTTCCGTCAGTACCCGTACCTTCATCGGTGGTTATTTCAACGGTATGCGTTATTCCAACAGCGGTACGGCCAATTTTAGGGTAGGGAACAAATTTGTATCCTCTCTGACCATGAGCCACAACGATATCCAGCTGGAAACCGGAAATACGACGGCCTTGGTGGGCGGACTCCGATTGGCTTATAGTTTTACCCCGCGCATCTTTTTACAAAGCTTGATACAGCGCAACAATGTTTCCGAGATCACCTCGGTAAATGCCCGTTTTGGATGGCTACAAAGTGCCAACACCGGACTCTTCGTGGTATTCAATATTGTACGGGACGATAACCCTTTGGATTTTTTGGACAATCAGACCCTAACCATAAAATACACGCATCGGTTTGATGTCTTGAAGTAGCTACCCATACATGCATGTGTACGCTACTCAAATAAAGAGTTGGTTATGGATTGGGACCCATGGGTTTTAGATAGACGAAAATTCAAGCCTAAAATTCCAAATTCCCTGGTGATTCTTAAACCCAAAATATGCAATAGAAAATCTATTACGGCTTCAAACTACTTCAAACACACGCTATTTAAGCTGTTTTTTAATTTAACCATAGCGATGCTATGCAAAAATTAAGAAAACACTTGTGTTTATTGTATTTTGAACCCTCATCAATAAGTCCTAATGCATAATTTGGGTTAAATGGGTCGATTATACATCTAGACAATAATTTTCATTAATCAATACACAAAATTAGGGTGCGTCCAATTTGCCCGTATCTTTATTTCAAAGCCAATAAAGAGACTTACGGTTTGGGCCAATACAATTCTGGCAGTCCAGCTTGTTCCAATTTCGTATTCATCTCCGGTACTTCTTTTTGCCTAATGTCCGAAAGCCTTGTTTTTAATGCGGCCCACTGCGCTAGATAATCGGCACTTACATCGCGCACGCCCGGTGTTACGGGTAAATTGCCCTTTTCAATGCTGTTCAGAAAATCCTTGAACTTTATGAGCAAGCGCGCCTCGAACATATAATTGCTCTGAAAGGTACGCATCTCCTTCTGTAGAATGGCTTCTATCCAAGTTTCAATCAGGGTGTCCAGCTCCTTCCCTTCCTGTTTCACGGCTTCGTCCTCGGTCATTTCCAAAAGAAGGTGTAGCTGCTCCTGTACCATACGTACATCACGAACCCCTTTGGCCATTTCAATAGCACCTTTATAGATGGACATTGAAATGGCATCCCGCTCTTTATAGGCTTCCTCCAAATTGGGTATGCTATTCTTCAATCTGGGGTCTATATCGATGTTAAAATCCTGACTGTGGACCTTGTCCCCTACTTTCAATCTTACCGTATATGCTCCTGGCGGGGCATTGTAGGCCGTAAGGTCCCGATTGGTGGTATAGAGTTCCGTAAGACAATCGAACCTTCCAATTTTCATGTTCCATTGGTAGCGGTGGGCTCCTATTTGCTTTTTTAATTGGGGTTTAACAAGGGTATCGCAGCCAACAGGTGTGGTATTGGTGCTTTCCGAGTGGACCACTTCCCCATCCTTGTTCAGGATTTCCAAAGTCATAGTCGTTTCCTCTGGTACTTCCTTGTTTAATACATAATGGATTTGAAGACCCGGAGGCGGATTTTCGCCATATCCGCCATCCGTACTATAGGCAACGGATAATTCAGTAAACACATCCCTAGGATCGTACAAATAGGAATCCGCTTGCGCTACCGCCTCTGAGATTTGGTGCAATGGGGTCAAATCGTCCAAAATCCAGAGGGCACGCCCCTGTGTGGCTACGACCAAATCCTTACGTTGAACCCTTAGATCTGTAATGGGTACTTCAGGCAAATTGTTCTGTAAGGGCAACCAATTGCCGCCATCGTCAAAGGAGACAAAGACGCCCGTTTCTGTACCGGCAAATAAAAGTCCCTTGCGGTCCGGATCCTCGCGAACAGTGCGGGCAAAGGTATCCCCTGGTATTCCATTGACGATTTTCACCCAGGTGGCACCATAGTCGTTCGTCTTGAAGATATACGGGGTAAAATCGTTCAGTTTGTATCCCGTTACGGCTATATAGGCAGTAGCGGGATTATGGGGCGAAGGTTCCACCACGTTGATAATGCTTTCCTTCAATCCTTTTGGGGTTACATTGGTCCAGGTTTCGCCGCCATCACGGGTGAGGTGCACAAGCCCATCATCGGAACCCACCCAAATGACGCCTTCTACCAACGGGGATTCCTCTATATTGAATAAATTATTGTAACTCTCTGCTGTTATCTGTTCATTGCTGATAGGCTCGCCTCCCTTTCCTTGATGTTCCTTATCGTTTCGGGTAAGGTCTTCGCTCATGACTTTCCAGGTTACCCCACGATCTGTAGATTTCATAACGTATTGAGAGCCGTAATAAATAACAGAAGGATTGTGTGGCGATACGATTACGGGCCCGTTCCAATTAGCGCGATATTTTAAATTTTTTGGCTGCTCCCCCGTAACCCTAGTAGGGTATGGCATCACCATCCGTGTATTATCGATATCCCTGTCCCACTCTACAAAATTGCTTGCAAAATATGTGGAGTATACATATCGAGGGTTATTGGGGTCCACCGCAACCGTGGAGGATTCCCCGGCACGCATCACATCCCAATGCATCTCCCCTATTCCGTCGTCCATAACCCTACTGTCTATAGCGATTGTGCTATTGTCCTGCTGCCCAGAATAAACGCGATATGGATAACCGTTATCCGTAATGACCCTATAAAACTGGCCGGTAGGCTGATTGTAAAGCGTAGACCATGTCTTTCCACCATTGTAGGTCACCGCAGCCCCACCATCATTCGCATTGATCATTATGTTGCTATTGTTGGGGTTGATCCAAAGATCATGGTGGTCCACATGACTTCCGGGGTTGCCTTTAAAGGTTTTTCCCCCATCAATGGATTTCATGGCAAAGCTGTTCATGACCCATACCTCGTCGGCATCATTGGGATCGGCGATGATATGCATATAGTACCAAGAACGGGCATAGATGGTGGCATCATTGGTAGTTTGTACAAATGACTCTCCCCCATCCTCCGAACGGTAAACCCCGGCCTTATCCCCTAGGGCGTCTATGGCAATATAGACGATATTGGGATTGGCCGGTGAAATCGCAACGCCCATTTTACCTTTAAGTTCAGGTAGTCCTTTTGTGATTTCCTTCCAGTTTTTGCCTCCATCGGTGGTTTTGTAAATTCGGCTTCCAGGACCCCCACTGTGCACGACCCAAGGTTTGCGATGAAAATCCCAGGAAGCCACCATCATAATATCCGGGTTAGTGGCATCCACCGTCATATCGACAATTCCGGAGTCCTCGTTCACGAACAGGATTTTTACCCACGTAGTACCTCCATCCTCGGACAGGTAAACGCCCCTTTCCGGATTGGGACCCCAAGGATTGCCCTGGGCGGCCACATATACCTTGTTGGGATTTTTGGGATGCACAAACACATCACTTATATGCCGTGTTTTTTCAAGTCCCATATGTTTCCAGGTCTTTCCGGCGTCGGTCGACTTATAAAGTCCGTCCCCATGGGAAGTCTTTACGCCCCGCACGGGCGATTCGCCCGTACCCACATAGATGATATTAGCATCTGAAGGTGCAATCGTAATGTCACCAATACCTGTCGTGTTGAAAAATCCGTCCGAAATATTGTTCCAGGTAGTGCCGCCATCGGTCGTCTTCCAGACACCTCCTCCCGTGGCGCCCATGTAATACGTAAAAATGTCATCAGGGATTCCTGTAACTGTTGTGGAGCGTCCTCCTCTAAAAGGTCCAATGTTCCTATAGGTCATTGACTCGTATAATTTTTCCGTCAATTTTGGGGTACTATTTTGTTTGCGTTGCCCGTGCAAGCAATAAAAAACGGTAATTAGGCCAAAGAAGTTACATAGTGCTCTTTTCATAGGAACATAGGTTTAGGTTGTTGGTTATTATTGTACAAAAAGTTATGTCCTTCCTTCAGGAAGATGGTCAGGTACAATCAAATATAAAGGATATTTTGATAATCTAAATTTTGGGTAATTTGAACAAAAAAACCGCCCCATTGGGGCGGTTTGGTATTTTAAAAAAGCAAATACTATTTTATCTCGACCAATTCAAGTTCAAAGGTTAGGTCTTCCCCTGCCAAGGGATGGTTGCCATCAACGATGATATCGTTTTCATTGACTTCGGCCACACGTAGCTGTCTTTCTGTGCCATCTGCATTGGTCGCTACCAAGCCCATATTTACTTCAGGCTTCATTCCTTCCGGTAAATTGGCTTTGGGCACACTTTGAAAAAGCTCACGCTTCTTTTCACCATATGCCTCCTCCTTTGGGATGACGATTGTTTTCTTTTCCATTGGTTCCATATTTAGCAAACCTTTTTCAAAACCGGGAATGAGACTCCCCTGCCCTAACTTCACTTCAAGCGGTTCCCTGTTCACGGAGCTGTCGAAAACCTGTCCGTTTTCCAATTTCCCCGTATAATGTACTCGTACCAAATCACCTTCCTTTACTTTACTCATCGTATAAATTCTTTAATAATTTTCAATAAGCGGCAAAGGTAGGGTTCTCAAAACCGTTCAACGAAGAATTGGTCAAAACATCCTGGTTTTCACCCTTTTTTAACAGGTTTTGGCCAAAAATTATAGAAAAACGTCCGTTTTGAACGATTTCTAAATATTTTTGTGAATAATGTGCCTAATAAACAATTGGGTTCCACACGTATGACCCATCGGGTGCATTGGCGTTATGTTCCAATTAAAAAGTTTAAACCCATGACTACAAGCATGGAGTAATTTTTTTAGTAAGGTGGGTGCTTGAATTGACAAAAAAAGGTCTGTTTTACTAAATCATTCGTATGGTTAAACCGAAAACCTAACTATTATCGACTAACCGATGCTTCGGCTTCCAGTTCCTTTAATTCCCCTAAATAGCGAATGGGAAAACGCTGGGAACTGTTGATAATGAGGGTGGCCTTTTTATTGGGAAAGGCATTGAGGGTAACCTGATAGGTTTCCACCTTATCGGTAATGGTAAAGACGATTTGCATTTCGTTTTTTGAGACATCGAATTCCTCTTTGTACCGACTTGGGATACCCTTGAAGGTAATACCGGTATTATTGCCATAACCGCCTCCCATTTGGCGTTCCCCAAAATAGGGTAAATCGGCCATAATACTATCGCCCTTGACCGTCATGTAATTGTTGCTTCCCTGTAGTAATATGTTCGAAAATGTACCTCCAGGAGGCCATAGTCCACTATTGGCTACGGCTGAAACCCCATTGGTCATAGTAGGGTTTGCGGTATCCGCCAAAAACCTATAGGATTTTGCGTCTAGGAAATTGGTAAAGGACGTTAGTTGTTCCTGGGTATAGGATACTTTGGAAGCACTTCCACAGCTCAATAGCAGGAACGTTCCCAGTAAAAATAATATGTACGTATAGACTCTCATTTTATCCATTAGGAGGCCTGGTGCAGCATTACGATATACTCTTGTACCCCATCCTCCAACTTTCGGGTTTCAATCATATAGTTTTTAATTAGCTCGACCTGGTTGCCTACAAGCTTGTTATTGTTTCTGGCTACGGTCACCAGTTCCCGGTATCGGTTTAAAAGGCGTTCCATGGCATCGGTGAGTCGCTGTTTTAGTTCGAACTGTCGCTGGGTAGTCGGCTCAAAGAGATAGGATTCCAAGGTTCGCTTCCATTGTAGCAAATCCTTATAACATCGGTCCAGCCAAACCAAGCAGGAATTACTGTCCAAAACACTCGTAGTCCTTTTTGAAGATTCTGCAGTCATAAGGTACTATTTTTAAGGATTTTTCATACAATAAGGTACAAAATTAATCCATAACGAGACTATGATTTTGGTCATTAATTATACTTTAACTATAATTTAATTTTGAATTCAGAATTATTTAAAAACAGCACCTGAAACCTGTAGGAATTTTGTAATTTGAACGAAACATTTAATAAGAAAGCATATGAATATCAATTTTGAGTACGACGACGTAAAGGCCAGCAACCGATTGGAGATTATGGCCGCGAAGAAACTTGAAAAACTGTTGGACAAATTTGATTTTATAGTGAGGGCCGATGTTTTCTTCAAAACGGAAAACACTTCTTCCCCGGAGACCGGAAAGATATGTAACATACGGTTAAGCGCACCTGGACCCAGGATTTTTGCCGATGCCAGTACAGGTAGTTTTGAGGCTTCCATTGCAAAGTCCGTAGAGGAATTGCATAGACAATTGCAGAAACGCAAGGATAAAATGCAGACGCATCATTGATCTAGCTTGACCAAATTCTGCTAGCAAAAATGGCCGAAACCCAAAATATGGATTTCGACCATTTTTGTTATTTATGAATGTCATTATTATTTCCACCCTCCTTCAAACGCGAATTCGGTCTGGGAAATGCGGGTTCTTTCCGCGCCTTCCTGTTCCCTTAAATCTTCCGGTAAATTGCTCAAGTCGCCCCCATAAAAACCGATAGCGACAGCCGTTGCTATGTGAAATCCCTCTGGAACGTTGAACACTTCATGCGCCTTTTTCCAGTCCACACCGGCCATATGGTGCAAACCAATACCCATATATTCGGCCTGTACGGTCATATTTCCCAAGGAAAGTCCCAAATCGTGCAGGGCGTGGAAGTTTTCTTTTCCTTCGTCCGTATTTTTTTTGTAACCGGCCAACATTAAAAATGGGGCGTTTCCCGCCCATTTTTGGTTGAATTCGCTCAGGCAGTCCATAATCCGATCGTATCCTTTGGAACCCTTATGGGCAAAAATAAAACGCCATGGTTGACGGTTGTAGGAACTGGCCGACCAACGAACGGATTCGAAGAGTCTGTTAACATCCTTTTCCGTAAGCTTTTGATCGCTAAAGATTCTAGGACTGTACCGCTGTTTTAGCAAGGGATATATTTGATAATCGTTTTTGGCAATTTTGTCTAATTGTAACTGTTCTACTGTCGTCATTTTTTAGTTTTATGGTTTTACTTTGCTTGTAAGGAAGATAAGGTCTAAAGGGAAAATTTCTTTGTGCGAATGCGACAAATATTAACTTGAATCCATCCCCTTTTTTGTGTGTCTTATAGGAGGTCCCTAGCTTGATTCTTAAACTTTATGTTTTTTAGAACTGCTGGAACTGGAAATAGTAAATTCCTCGAGGAGGGTTTTAGCACCTCATATGACGATTGTCAATGGAGAAGACCACATAATTTAGTACCTTCGACCGCTTTAAATACATAGGTATGTTAGTCTGGATTATTTTTCTTGCCTGTATTCTTGTTTTTCTGGCCCTAGATCTAGGTGTTTTCCACAAACACGACCATGTCATAAAGTCGAAGGAAGCGGGCATTTGGACGGCCATTTGGGTGACCATAGCCTTGGCCTTTAGCGGGGTGGTTTATTGGTTGTTTTCTAATGGGATGATGGATAATCCCACCGGTCTTACCGCAAACGAGGCTGTATTAAAATACATTACTGGTTACCTTATCGAGTTGTCCTTGAGTGTGGACAATGTATTTGTAATTGCGGTTATTTTTTCCTCGTTTAAGATTCCGCCCGTATTTCAGCATCGGGTTTTGTTTTGGGGTATTTTGGGGGCCATTGTTTTTAGGGCCTTGATGATTTTCTTTGGGGTGGCATTGATTACAAAATTCGATTGGGTCATTTACGTCTTTGGGGTATTTCTTCTGTATACGGCATTTAAAATGCTACGGGGCGATGACGAGGATTTTCATCCGGAAAAATCCTTTGTTTTTAGGAACTTGAAGAAGCTGTATCCAATTACTTCCGAAATCAAGGGGCACGATTTTTTTATCAAGAAAATGGGCGTACGGGCAGCCACTCCCCTATTTGTGGCATTGATGGTGATAGAATTGACCGACATTCTTTTCGCCCTCGACAGTATACCTGCGATTTTGGCGATTACGGCCGACCCTTTCCTAGTTTTAAGTTCCAATATTTTGGCCATCCTAGGACTGCGTTCCATGTATTTTTTGATTTCCCGAATGCTGGAAAAGTTCCGATATATCAATTACAGTCTGGTAGTAATTTTAGCCTTTGTCGGCTTGAAGATGCTCTTTTCACATTACATCCATTTACCGGAATGGGTATCCCTCACGGTTATCTCGGTTTCCCTAAACGGTGGAATTTTGGCTTCGCTCTACATCCCTGAAAAGGATTGATAGTTTATGGAATTGGAATAAGTGCTTGGGAGATTTAGAATTCCAAAATCCAAATACCAAAACCCAAATTCTAAAATAAAAGTTCCAAATTCCAATTATCTTTTTTGAACCAAGGACTCCTTTGATTTGGTCGCTAGACCTGATTTGAAATATTCACCAATTTTGGGTGGCTTTCGGAAATATTCGGTCATAGATTTTGCCTACCAGCCAATTTCCGGCAGGAAAATATAGCGCGAAGAAAAGGGCCATCCCTAGTGCAAATGTGCGTCCGCCAAAGAATTTATCCAACAGGTTGTCCGGATAGGCATAGGAGGTTTGCAGGGCATATCCACCAAATTCCAAAAAACCCATGGCGATGAGTCCGTACGCGTACTGTTCACGGAAGGGTCGGTTTCTCAGTAAAAGCGAAATAGGCACCATGTATAGGATATAGCACGTAATGACCTGCCACCAATAGGTAAAGCGGGCGATTTCCATAAAGGTACCAAACCAGTTCATGCCCAGGCCCCACACCAAATATACCAAGCAGTATACTAAAATAAGCCTTTTGTCCACCTTGAACTTTATCTTTGCATATTGGAGAAATTGATCCATAAAATCAGCCATTTAATTTGCTGTCGATGATCTGTAACGCATCGGCAACGGTCTGCATTTGGTTCATATCCTCGTTTTCCAGACGGATGTCGAAGGCATCCTCCACATCCAGGATGATATCCACCAAATTTGCCGAATTGATGTTCAGTTCCGAAATAAAATTACTGCTGGGCTGAATGTTATCTACCGATACATCCGATGGCAGATACACCTGAATGATATCCTTTAGTTTTTGGTATTTTTCTTTTTCCTGCATTTTTAAATTAGTAGTTGTAACGATTCAAGGAACTAAAAATAACACACGCATTGACATCCCCAAAACCAAAACTGGCCTTTGCGATAATTTTTGGTCGGTATGGAATCGTTTTTTGGGGAATTCTTTCTTTTTCAATGATTTTGGTTATTTCTGGATGGACATCCTCACAATTAACATTGCCGAATAGTACCCCTTGCTCCAGTTGAAGTATACTTGCTACGCATTCAATACTTCCTGCGGCGGACAGACAATGACCTATCATTCCTTTAAAAGAATTGATATAGGGGAATTCGCCCTCTTGCAGTCCCAAGGCCTCGCTCCAGTTGGAAATTTCAACGGCATCTTTGGTCGTGGCCGTCAAATGTCCGTTGATCGCATCTATCTCCTTGGGTTGGATACCGGCGCTTTGGACGGCCTTTTGGATGCATCGCCGTACCGCCTCGCCATTGGGCGCTGTCATGGACCCCTCGCCTATCTGTCCGCCACTGTTCACTTCGCCCCCCAATACTTCCGCATAGATTCTGGTTCCTCGTTTTTGGGCGCTTTCCAAGGATTCCAGCACCAAGGCCCCTGCCCCACTGCCCGGAACAAAGCCCTGTGCCGATGCGCTCATGGGCCTGCTAGCTGCACTGGGGTTCTCGTTATAATCCCGGGGCAAAATGCGCATGGCATCAAAACCGCCCCAGATATACGGTCCGCTGTCGCTACAACTTCCACAGAGCATCACCTCCGCCTTCCCCGATACAATCCGGTCATAGGCCATCAGGATGCTTTCCGTACCGGTAGTACAAGCGGAGGAGTTCGTCGTAACCTGATTGCCACAGCCCAACATGCCCGCCAAATAGGCGCTGATGCCACTGGCCATGGTCTGCACGACCGTAGTACTGCCCAATCTACGTACCTCTTTATTATCCACTTGGTAGATCGCATCGCGAAATTTATCGGCTCCGGACATGCCAGTTCCAAAAATAATACCATGGTCCCAGTTGGGACTGCTGCCGGTATTGGGCTCCAATCCGGCATCGGCCCACGCGTCCCTGCCCGCAATGACACCATAGACCAGTCCGGAGGCGTTGAGTCCCCTTAATTGTAGCGGGGTGAAATATTTTTCCAACAGATTGTCCTTAATGAGCGGTTCCCCTGCGATTTGGCAACCAAATCCCAAGGCCTGCAATCTGGATTGAAAGCGAATACCACTTTTTCCTGTGTGAAGCGCTTCGGTGAAATCAGTAAGCCCAACGCCATTGGGGGCACAAACGCCCAAGCCGGTAATGACCACCCTTCTATCCATCCACTTCAATTTTTAGCATGCCCGATACCGTTCCATGGCAGACCAAATCCTTATTGGCATTGTACATGAAAACCTCACATTTTAATTTTTGAAACCGGAAGTAGATTTTTTTGGATACTACGATCACTTTTTCACCGGGGAAAACAGGTTTTAAAAATTCCATGTCAGAGCTACTCATACCTATCAGTATATTTGACTTCTCCAGTTCCTCTTTTCGCATTAAATAAATACCCAGACAGACCAACCCGATCTGTGCACAGCACTCCGTGAGGATAACGCCCGGTGTCACCGGATTTTCCTTAAAATGTCCCCGATAAAAATCGAGATTCCTGTCAAAGGTAAAGGCGCCTTTTGAACTATCCTTCGTGACTTCCAACAAATCATCGACGAACAAGAATGGCTTTTCGTAGGGTAGTAAACGTAAGATTTCCTGGTGCGTCATAGTATCTTATCTCAAACTTTCTCCCCCATCTACTTTTAGGACGGTCCCTGTTATCCATTTGGCCTCATCCGTAGTCAATAAATAGACTGCATTCGCGACATCTTCCGGGGTTGTGAGTCGGCCCTGTGGATTGCGCTTCAAGGCATGTTGCATCAGTTTTTCATATCTCGGGATCATGGCAAGGGACTTGGTATGGGTCACCCCGGCCTGGATACAATTTGCCTTGATGCCTGCCGGGGCGAATTCCAAGGCGATATTTCGGGTAAGGGCCTCCAGTGCGACTTTTGCTACGGAAACCGCCCCATAACCTGGCATCACCTTTGTATTGCCCTCACTAGTAAAGGAAATGATCCTGGTATCCTCATGAAACAACTTTCTTTCGTGTATTTCCTTGGTCCAGTCGTACAGGCTTAGGGCCATGGCCTCAAAGGTGATTTCAATATCCTGATGCGTAAGCACGGACTGATTTTCGGCGTGCATAGGTTTCAAATTTCCCTTGGCGATACTGTGCACCAACACCTTGATTTTGTGTCCTTCCGGCAGGAAAGCTGCAATTTCCGAAAGTATTTCCTGTCTTTTTTCAGGGTGAATTGCGTCCCTATTGAAGGATTTGAACTGAACCCCTAGGGCCGATATCTCCTTAAAGTCCCGCTCGATTTCATCCATGTTCGTGCGTCGGTCCCGGTGTACAATGATGATGTTGAAACCGTGTCTCGCCAATTTTTTGGCAGTCGCCAGGCCCAACCCATTGCTACCTCCCAAAATAAGGGCCCAGGTCCCATTTGCCTTTTGAATTTCTCCAGAGGTTTTAGAATAATATTCTTTTTTAGTGTTCATAGAAATCGTTTTTAAGGGTGGGGCTTTTTACCACTCCAACAATACCCGTTGTGCCGAAAACCCGGGACCAAAACTGAGTACCATGCCCTGCTCTCCTTGGGTCAAACCCCTATCCAAGAAGCGCTGCAACACATATAAAACCGTGACGCTGCTCATATTTCCGTACAAACGGAGTACTTCTCGGGTATCATCTATATTCTTCCCCAAACTACCAAAAAGTTCCTCAACGGTCTGTACTATTTTGCGTCCGCCGGGATGAAAGATCAAGTGGTCCACCTTTTCGATACTGCTCCCGTATTTTTCAAGAAAAGGATGGACGATATCAGGGAAATAGGTTGCAATTGTTTCGGGTACGGCGGGATCTAATATCATTTTGAGTCCGGAGTTGACCAAATCGAAACCCATGAGGTGGGTGGCGTCCTTAAAATGGAACATTTCCTCACCCTTAATTGTTGGACCTACCACTTCCTTTTCGGAAGAAAGCAATACACAGGCCGCACCGTCCCCAAAAATAGCGGCACTTACCATGTTGGCCATGGAGAAATCGTCCAATTGGAAGGTAGCCGTGGGACTTTCCACCGCCACCAAGGCGATGCGTTTATTGGGATTGTTGCGTAAAAAATTATGGGCATAGATCAATCCCGATACCCCGGCCGCACAGCCCATTTCCGTCACGGGGAGTCGGACCACGTCCTGACGCAATCCCAGTTCGTTGATCAAATAGGCATCCAAGGAAGGAATCATGATACCAGTACAGCTTACCGTGATGATATAATCTAGAGAATCTGCCGACCAGCCCGCGGTTTCCAGGGCCGATCTTAAGGCTTCGCTCCCCAATTGCTTGGACGCCGCGGCATAGCGACGGTTTTTTTCCTCGAACGAAGTCGCCGTGAATACCTCCTTCACCGGCATGATACCGTAGCGCTTGTCCACGGCCGCGCCTTCAAATATTTTCACGACTTTTCTTCGAAAGCGGTCCTCTTGGTCCTTAAGCCATGCGTTTACATACGGGATGATGTCCTTGGTTTCGCTTGAATATGCGGGCAAAGCCTTGGAAACGGTCACAATTTTGGTACTATTCATATATTTTAGGCGCACTTTTTAAGGATCCAACGGTACCTAAAGGCCCATTTCCATGAAATTTGATACTGTACATTTAGAAGTTGGTCGGAAAAGGTTTGCAATTCTTTCTTTTTAAAACCCCGTAAGATGGAAATCAGTCCATCGTGTTTGGCGGTTTCCGTTTTAATAAAAATAACACTAAATGCCTTAAAAAGGTAGTAGGCGAGCCGACTTCTCTGTAAATCGTTAATAATTACACCGATATGGGCCACATTGGCAAACCTTTCCAAAAATATGGGGATGTTGGCATTGCTAAAATGATGTAAGGTCAAAGTGGTGATGACGATATCCACTTCGATGGAATTCAAGGTAAATACATCCCGATTTAGGTAGGAAATTTCAGGAAAATCTACGGATTTTTTTCGGGCGATTTCCAAAGCGTCACTATTTAGGTCCAGACCGATTAAATTTACAGTGATGTTCGACTTTCTGGCCTTCAAGGCGAGTTTTCTGAGCATGTCTCCATCGGAACAACCTACGTCCAAAATCGTATACGATTCTTTTTTATGTTCCCGAAGCATCCTGAATACGGCGTTTGAGGTGATATGGATACCTCCTAATAGTCGGTTTACCCGATTGATGTCCTCCAACATGACTTCCAGCTCCTTTTGGGAACCTTGAAAGTCGTCCAACTGTTCTTCTTGGTTACTTCGTACCGACAAATCCATCATGGTGAAACCGTTTTTCCGTGGGTTTTGGCAATCATTTTTTGTAGCAGACCTTCAGACCGACCAAAGGTGGAAATGCCCCAATTCAAAAAACTATCCTTTAACAATAATTTTTGGAAATAACGTCCATACAGCAACCGACGCCTAAAATGGGCGTTCCAGGAACTTTGGTAGGCTTCCTCCATATCCCTTCGACTTTTATAGGTTCCGTTGAAATAATCGTGTACGCACTCCGAACCCAGTTTTCCCGCATGAATGGCCATCGCCATACCATTGCCGCAGAGCGGATGTATCAATCCCGCCGTATCGCCGCACATGAGCACATGGTTTACGATGGGTTCCTTTGGCTCAAAGGAAATCTGACCGATGCTCAGGGGATGTTCAAAAACCGGTTCGGCCTTTGTTAAAAAATGCTTAAAATGCGGATTCTGCGAAACAATCTTTTCATTGAAGGCCGATACGTCCTTGAACTCCTTGAACACATCATATTGCGCCAAATAACAAAAATTGACATAACCCTTCTCCGTTTTTGAAAGTCCGCCGTAACCGCCCTTGAAATTGTGCAGGGCCACGAGATCATTGGGGAATTCAGAAAATGAATAGTGTGCCTTTATGGCCAACCAATGTGTCTTTTTTTGGATAAAGGAACGGTCCAGGGTTTTATCCAACCCCGATCTTTTTCCATAGGCGCCAATAACCATGGGAGCGCTTACCCTTGTTTGTCGGCTTTCCACCTTAAACCCATTTCCATCAAACCGGATATCCTGCACCTTTTCGAAGTAAAAGGTAACCTTTTGGCTCTTGGCGGTTTCGTACAATAGGTTATCCAGCGCATACCTGCTAATACCCACGCCACCCAAGGGAAGTCGGCACGCTGCAATTTTACCCTGGTTGCTGCTGATTTCAAATCGGTCTATGGACTTCCCACCCGCCGCTAAAAGGTCGACCCCAAGTGAATTTAAATACGGAAGGATCTCGTTGGAAAGGTATTCACCACACACTTTATGATGTGGATAGGTATTGCTTTCAAAAACCGCGATGTCATATCCATAGCGGGAAAGCGCAATGGCGGCCGTTAGTCCAGCCAAACCACCCCCTACAATGCCTATTTGATGTTCGTTCACATCCTGAAAGTACGCAATCCAAAAATAATCCCCGCACAAGGCAGGGATTTATTGGCACCACAAAAGGATTTAATATCCCCAAGCTTGCAGTGTAATTAAAAAATTGTTTCCTACGAATGCCCCGAGGTAGCTTACTCGTAAAAAAAAGCTTCGCAGCTTGCAACGGGGTAACCGCTAAAGTATTTAGACAGCCCCCCTGATCTTTACCAGGGTTATCCTTTGGTTTGTTGTACGGCCTCTTCCTTCAATTCCTCACTTGCCACAATGGCCAGTTCTACCCTTCTGTTCTGGGCCTTGCCTTCAACCGTATTGTTATCGCCTACAGGCTGATTCTCCCCGTACCACTTGGTCGTAAACCGGGAGGGATCAATACCTTTGGCTACCAAATAACTGGTTACGGAAGTAGCACGTTGTTCGGAGAGCTTCATATTGTATTCGTCGGAGCCTGCACTATCGGTATGTCCTTCCACCAAAATATTGGATTTAGGATATTCCTTAAAAATACCGGCCAATTTATCCAAAGTGGCGGCGGAAGTTCCCTTAACATCGGATTTATTGGTGTCAAAATACACACCGGCATCTTCATTAAAGGTAACGTTGATTCCCTCGCCCACTCTTTTCACTTCGGCACCTGGAATTTCCTCTTCGATACGTTCCGCTTGCCTATCCATACGGTTGCCGATATAACCACCCGCAGCACCTCCAATAGCGGCTCCTAAAATGGCACCCAAAGCAGTGTTGTTTCCGCTTCCAACGTTGTTTCCAATGACACCACCTATTACGGCACCTCCCGCAGCACCAATTGCGGCACCTTTTTGGGTCTTGTTGGCATTTTTGACGGTACTACAGCTCATAACCATGGCCAAAGCCAAAACATAACTTGTATTTTTTAATAATCTAGATTTCATCTGTTTGTTTTTAAAAATTGGGGATTTATTTCTTTGTAAAATCGTACACCACGGTAACGGGTTCTCCATTTACCTGTACATTGGATTTTAAGGTCATTGTAGATTCCGTAAGGCTTTCAATGTTGAGTCGGTAGCCCAAACCTCCGGAGATGTCCTTGTTCCTTTCGTCAATAAACTTGAACTGTAATTGACTCTGATAGTTTTCCGCACGCTCCACAACAGACCATCTAATATAGCGATCTCCCCCGTTGCAAAGGGTAGATGGGGAAATAGTGTACCTTCCGGTGCTGTTGTTGTCCCTAAAGAACCACTCGCTTCCTTCAAGACAGATATCCTCAACATCGTTGAACAGGACCGCCTTAAAGTTACCGGTATTGTTTTCAAAGGAAACATCGTTTAAGGACCAGGTACCACTGAGCAGGTTGCGCTTGGACCTTGCGTCCTTGGAAATGGAACAAGAGGATAGCATCATTGCGAAAATCCCCGTAAGAACTATTGCTTTTTTCATAAATAGCATTGTTTTTAAGATTACCCTATATACGATACCAAATAAGTTTTTGGATGTATTTAGGCCTATAACGATTTAATACCCACAAATATTTGTAGAAGTATCAAATTAGCTTCGCTCGATTCCATTTTTTGTTGACCGAAACACTAAAAGGCCATCAAATCCAGGAGTTCCTGTTCAAATCTGGATTTGGCCAAATACTGTTGTTCCAAGGCATTATTGAAAGGGATGGGGGTATCCAAGCTGGCAACCCGTTTAATGGGCCCATCCAGATAATGAAAACAGTTTTCTGTGACCAAGGCAGAAATATCACTGGCAATTCCACCAAAAAGACTATCTTCCTGTAGGATAAGGAGTTTCCCCGTTTTCCGTACCGATGTATAAATTGCCTCCGTATCCAAGGGTTGCAAGGTACGCAAGTCAAGTAGGTCGGCGCTTATGTCCAGATGCCTTTCCAAGATTTCCAAGGCCCAATGCACCCCCGCACCATACGTAACGATGGTGATATCCCTACCGGATTTCAATAAATTGGCCTTTCCAAAAGGTATCGTAAAGGGATTAACGGGGACATCTTCATAGACACTACGGTACAGCCCTTTGTGTTCAAAGTAGAGCACTGGATTTGGGTCCTCGATGGCCGTGGCCAGAAGTCCTTTTGCGTCTGAAGGGAACGCCGGGTACACCACTTTCAACCCTGGGGTTTTCGTAAACCAGGCTTCGTTGGTCTGTGAATGGAAGGGTCCTGCCCCCACCCCGCCCCCGCAGGGCATGCGAATAACCACATCGGCCTTTTCTCCCCATCGGTAGTGGCTTTTGGCCAGATAATTGACGATTGGATTAAAACCGCTGCTGACAAAATCCGCAAATTGCATCTCAACGACCGATTTCATCCCATTTATGGACAGCCCCATGGCCGTTGAGACGATGGCGGATTCACAGATGGGAGTATTTCGCACTCGTTCCTTGCCAAAGGCCTCCACAAATCCGTCGGTAATCTTAAAAACCCCGCCGTATTCGGCTACATCCTGACCCATGATGACCAAGTTGTCATGTTTTTCCATGGCCGATTCCAAACCTTGGGAAATAGCATCTACAAAACGGATATTTCGTTTATGAATCAAGGGTGTAACTTCTTTGTAATCAAATTTTTGATACACATCATGTAATTCATTACTTATATTGGCTGAAATCGATTCCTCGAGAAAGGCCATTTGCAGATTCTGGTCAATTTCACGTGTAATTTCCTCACGGAAAGATGTCTCCATGGTTTCGGTCAACAGACCGGTTTCCATTAAGTATTTGGTATAGTTTTCCAAGGGGTCTTTCGCCGCCCAGGTTTCCATGAGTTCCTCGGGCACGTATTTGGTGCCGCTCGCTTCCTCATGCCCGCGCATACGAAAGGTCTTGAATTCCAGTAAAACGGGTCTGGGGTTCTTGCGGATATCCATGCACAAATCGTTTACCTTGGAAAAAACCTCCAGAATATTGTTTCCATCGATAATATGGGATTCCATGCCGTACCCTATTCCCTTATCCGCAATATGTTCGCAGCGATATTGCTCGTTGGTTGGGGTGGATAGCCCATATCCATTGTTCTCAACGCAGAACAGAACGGGTAATTCCCAAACGGAAGCAATGTTCAGGGCTTCGTGAAAATCACCCTCGCTGGTAGCACCTTCCCCGGTAAAGACAGCGGTTACATGTGGCTCCTTTCGCAGTTTATGCGCAAGCGCGATGCCGTCTGCCACACCCATTTGGGGTCCCAAATGGGATATCATCCCAATGATCTTGAATTCTTGCGTGCCGAAGTGAAAACTGCGGTCCCTGCCCTTGGTAAAACCGCCCATTTTCCCTTGCCACTGGGAAAAGAGTCGGTGTAAGGGAATGTTTCTTGTGGTAAAAACTCCCAGATTACGGTGCATGGGAAGGATATATTCCTCATTCTGCATGGCCAATGCCACTCCTACGGAAATCGCTTCCTGCCCGATACCACTGAACCATTTGGAAATCTTTCCCTGTCGCAATAAAATCAACATTTTCTCCTCGATCATGCGAGGTTTCAGCATGGCGCGGTACAAGGCTAGCTTAACATCATTGGATACCTTAAAAGCTTTAAAATCCATACGTAGGAACATTGGTTGAAATCAGGGAATAAATGTAACAAAAAACACATCATCTTGTTGGAAATCCAACACTTTGGATGAACGCAAGAATTTGTAGCTTTGTAATATATTCTAAATAATTTTTTCATGAGTGTAGTACCCAGTGTTGATTTGAGGGATTTTTTGTCCGACGACCCTAACAGGAAACAAAAGTTCGTACAGGAGATTGGAGCGGCTTTTGAAAATATCGGTTTTGTGGCGCTTAGCGGCCATTTTTTGTCCGATACGTTGGTGGAAGACCTTTACTCCGAAATCAAAAAATTTTTCAATCTTCCCCAAGAGATCAAGGACAAATATGAAATCGAGGGCATTGGCGGTCAGCGCGGGTATACCTCCTTTGGGAAGGAGCATGCAAAAGGAAGAAAAGAAGGTGATTTGAAAGAATTTTGGCATTTTGGCCAGTATGTGGAAGACAGCCCAAAGTTGAAAGAGGAATACCCGGATAATGTAACGGTGGATGAGCTTCCAAAATTCAATGAGGTAGGAAAAGAAACCTATAAAATGTTGGAAAAGACTGCAAAATATGTGTTGCGAGCACTTGCCATTCACTTGGGTTTAAATGAGGACTACTTCGATGAATACATTAAGAACGGGAATTCTATTTTAAGGCCAATCCATTACCCTCCCATTACTTCGGAACCTAAAAACGCCGTAAGAGCGGCGGCCCATGGGGATATCAACTTGATTACCCTGCTTATGGGCGCCCATGGGAAAGGGCTGCAGGTACAGAACCATAAAGGCGAATGGGTAGATGCCATCGCAAAGCCGGACGAGTTGATGATCAATGTGGGGGATATGCTTTCCAGGTTGTCCAACAACAAATTGAAATCCACCATTCACCAGGTGGTGAATCCCCCAAGGGAATTGTGGGGAACGTCTAGGTACTCCGTACCGTTTTTTATGCACCCCATCAGTGAAATGCCCTTGAATTGCCTTGAAAACTGTATTGACAAGGAGCAACCTAAACTTTATGAGGATATCACGGCTGGTGTATTCCTTCACGAGCGACTCATTGAGTTGGGATTGATTAAAAAGTAATTATGGACCTAAAAGATCAATTGAAAAACCTATTTCCGGACCATGTACCGGAAGAACCCCAGAAGGAAGCACCGCAAACCGACCTTTGGTTACAGGACAGCCCTATGATCTGTAAATATGAGAAACGAAAAGGAAAACCGATCACCATCATAGAAGGATATACCGGGGCGGATTCCGACTTCAAAAAATTGGCCAAGGAACTAA
The DNA here is from genome assembly GCF_055378385.1 of Maribacter sp. C-4077. Lineage (NCBI taxonomy): Bacteria > Pseudomonadati > Bacteroidota > Flavobacteriia > Flavobacteriales > Flavobacteriaceae > Maribacter > Maribacter sp. C-4077. The sequence goes on along the minus strand of NZ_AP038807.1, from coordinate 3,933,219 downwards.
AAACACGGTTGAGCGTGGGGGGAAGCTTCAAAAACGACCAAATTATCATCCAAGGGGATTATAGGGATAAAATCATGGAAATCCTAAAAGAAAAAGGCTTCAACGTCAAAAGGGTTGGGGGTTAAAAACTTAATATAATGCACGGATAGCGAATAGGTTGCGTCTTTTTTTGTTAATTTTTTTTGTTTTTTTGCTTTAAACCGTACTTTTAACTGTTCAACCTAAACCACTATCAGAAAATGAGTTCCCTGCTACACATAACAAACGGAGACGCATTTACGGAGCGTCTTAAGAAGTTGAATTTAAAAGGCGATATCATCACATGGCGTGAAATGCTATGTGAGGGTAAAACGCTTACGAGCGTAGGCAGTGAGTCCTTTTGGAAGACCAGGTTTGAGTTCCTACATAAGAATTACAAGGTTTCAAAGTCTTGGTTTATTGAGAAAACGCTTAAGGAATATCGTTCTCTTTGTAATCACAAACAGCAGGACCAAATAGTACTTTGGTTCGAGTATGATTTATTTTGTCAGGTCAATATGTTAGCGGTCATAAGCTGGTTGTTGACCAATAGAAGATATGCCCAAATTTCTTTGGTGTGTAGTGGCAAGGAAGACAATACGGATAAATTATACTCGTTGAACGAGCTTTCAGACGAACATCTTTTGAAATTATATAAGCATAAGGTGGTGCTGAACCAAGATGATGTGGAATACGCCGATTATGTATGGCAATTGTATTGCAGCAACAATCCTATCCGTCTTGAAAACCTGACTGATTTCAACGATTACAATTTTGCTTATCTAGGCGATGCGGTCAAAACACATTTAAGACGTTTTCCTAGTATTGCCAATGGTCTCAACGAGATGGAAAACAACATTTTGCAATTGGCCATCGATAAAAAGCCTAAGTCCAAAAGTGAATTTTTAGGCACCATTTTAAACAATCAAGGCAACCTAGGCTTTGGGGATTCCCAATACGAAAGGGCCTTACAACGGTTAAAACCATTGTTTTCTTCATTGAACCCAGTACGATTGACCAAAAAAGGAAAGGAAATATTGGACGGACAGACCAGTTACTATTCCTGTATACAGGACAATGACGTCTATTTGGGAGGAGCCTTAAAATATGATTTCCTCTACAATACGGATTCGAACAGAATTTTAAAACTCTAGAATGCGTCTAGGCCCATCCGAGCTTATCCTTAATGCCGATGGCAGCATCTACCATCTCAATCTATTACCTCAGGATATTGCCGAGACCATCATTACGGTAGGTGATCCCGACCGGGTCACCGAAGTCTCCAGTCATTTCGATTCCATACAAATCAAAAAGGGAAAACGGGAATTCCTAACCCATACGGGATTACTCAATGGAAAACGAATTAGTGTTATCTCCACGGGAATCGGGACGGACAATATCGATATTGTCCTGAACGAATTGGACGCCCTTGTCAATATCGATTTTGAGACCAGAAAGCTTAAAAAAAATCGTATACGATTAAAAATTATCCGGATTGGTACTTCCGGAGCCATCCAAGAGGACATACCGATAGATTCCTGGATACTTACGGAGTTGGCCATAGGGTTTGACGGGCTCTTGCATTTTTACAAAAATGAGCTTTCGGATTTTATGGAAATGGAGGATGCATTTATCCTTCAGACCGGCTGGTCACCGAAAAAATCGAGGCCCTATGTTGTGCAATTCAATGCAGATTTGGCCAAAAAATTTAAATCAAATCGTATACGATTTGGAATAACCACCACAAATACAGGATTTTATGGACCTCAAGGACGAACGTTACGACTTGCGCCAAGTACGAACGGTTTTATTGAATCGATTTCCAATTTCAGGTATCGGGACAGGCAAATTACCAATCTGGAAATGGAAACTTCGGGCATTTACGCGCTTTCAAAATTGCTGGGGCACCAAGCCGTCTCCCTAAATTGCATCCTTGCAAACAGGGCTACCGGGGAATTTTCCAAAAATCCCGAAGCATCGGTACAAGAACTGATTACTTTTGCACTTCAAAAAATAATATCGGATTGAAAACTGTCAAAATAGTAGGCGTACCGGAACATTTTAACCTTCCATGGCACTTGGCTATGGAGGAAGGTGCCTTTGAAGACCGCGGTATCGATTTGCAATGGGAGGATATTCCCGAGGGTACCGGGAGTATGTGCCAACTCTTGTCCGAGAACAAAACCGATCTGGCCATTATTCTAACCGAAGGTATTGTCAAAAGCATTTCTGAAGGAAATCAGGTCAAGATCGTTCAGGAATACATCGCGTCTCCCCTGCTCTGGGGCGTTCATGTATCGGCCCAAAGCGATTTTGAACATTTAAGCGATTTAAGGGGCGCAAAAGCCGCTATTAGTAGATTTGGTAGCGGAAGCCATTTGATGGCCTTTGTGCAGGCCCAAAACGAGGGATGGGACCTAAATGCATTGCAGTTTGAGGTTATCAATGACCTAGAGGGAGCCATTAAAAGTTTGAGCGAGGGCACGGCCGATTATTTCATGTGGGAACATTTTACCACAAAACCCATCGTGGACAATGGTGTTTTCAGAAGATTGGGGGATTGCCCCACACCTTGGCCCTGTTTTATGTTGGTAGCCACCAATGGATTCCTGGAGGAAAATAAAATACTGATAACGCACATTTTGGAAGTTATCAATCTTTACACGGCTGAATTCAAGAATATACCCAGTATCGATAGGACCCTAGCCAATAGATACGGACAAAAATTGGAGGATATACAGACTTGGTTGTCCTTGACATCCTGGAGTCAAAATCAATTGGATTCCGGTGTCCTTGAAAACGTACTTGACACGCTCCAGCAACTTAAATTGATTGAGAAGGCGTTACCGTTAAGACATTACTTGGAGGATATTTAAACCGTTTCCTTTAGGTTAAAATGCTTTCCTATGAGCTTTTTGAACGTACTATCCGAAAGCGGTTTTTGTGCGTAATCCAGAATATGGGGATTTGCCGCTGCCCGCTCCTTATCCTCAGGGTTGTCGCTGACCGTAACCAAAACGATTGCCAATTGTTGTTTTAATTCCTCGGGCACTTGTTCCTCGTACATTCGCATGAAATCCCAACCGTCCTTAACGGGCATTCTTAGATCTAACATTACCATACATGGAAGAGAAAGTCTCTCAAGTCCCCTGTTCATAATGAAATCCAAGCCTTCCTGACCATTAAGGGCCGTATTTATCTCTATATCAAGGCCTAGTTTATTTATAAAAATGGAATGAAGGAAGTTGCTGGATTCATCATCGTCAATCAGCAATATGGAATTTACCTGCTCAAATTTATTCATGGTGTAAACGTTTTTATTCAGAAAAATAAGAAAATTCCTATTTAAGATAAAACTAAAACCTACCAATCTATAGTTTTATTGCCTTTAGCCGATAAAATTTTATTGCATTTAGAAAAATGACGGTTCCCGAACCAATATCCCCTATTGGCACTTAGGGGGGAAGGATGGCCCGATGTTAATATCCGATGCCTTTTCCCATCGATCAGCTTAGCTTTTTTCTTCGCAAAGCCGCCCCATAACAAAAAGACCACGTTTTCACTGTTTTCGGATATTTTTTCGATGACGGAATCCGTAAAGGTTTCCCACCCTTTTCCTTGATGACTGCCCGCTTGATGCGCACGAACGGTAAGGGTGGCATTCAATAGGAGTACCCCTTGGTCTGCCCATCGTTCCAAATTACCGCTGGTTGGATAGGGTTTTTGTACGTCCGTCTCAATTTCCTTAAAAATATTCACCAAGGAAGGAGGATGTGGAATTCCGTCCGCTACCGAAAAGCAGAGTCCGTTTGCCTGTCCCGGTCCGTGGTAAGGGTCTTGCCCAAGGATGACGACCTTGGTCGCCTCAAAAGGGCAATGTTCGAAGGCCGCGAATATATCCGAGCCCTTTGGGTAGCACCTGTTTTGTGTATATTCCCGTTTCACAAATTCCGTTAAGGCCTTAAAATAGGGTTTTTCAAATTCAAGTTGCAGTTGCGATTTCCAACCCGATTCCATTTGTACATCCATAGGCGCGTTTATCTACTTTTTACAAAGCTAGGCGTATATTCCTTGAAGGGCAAGCCAAAGGTGTTTGATTGCGATAAAATCATAGGATTTCAAAATTTCTACTTGACAAAGAACAATCTAGTTATTAAATTTGTAACTCATTAATATCATGTTTGTTATGAAGAAAAACTTTGTAGTGAAGACGGTATTAATCGCAGTAATTGCCGTTTTCTGCTCTTCTCATGTTTCGGGCCAGACACTGTATGCCCTTAAAATTAATGGTAAAATACGTTCCGAAGCCGTGGACATCACTGCTAAATACCAGCCCCGTTTGGTTATGGGTATGGACCAGGCCCTTGAATTTCAAGGAACCGTGGCCAAATTCTTGGTGAAACGGAAGGCCATTGAAGAGGATGAAACCCTTTCTCCCAAGGCCAAATACGAGCTGTTAAAGCAGCTCTCGAGCAAGGAGACCATGGCCATGGCCGATGTGCTGGAATCCTATCGCTTTCAGGAATACATGCGCATCAAGCCGCAAATCCAACCTATTTTGGAACCTACGAGGGAACAAGAGGATATTTGGGCCGCAACTTCTGAGGCGAATTAATTATCCTCGACAGTTATTGTATCCGGAAGAAACTATGAAAGGTTTTAAAATTCCTTGATTCGAGGAACATATATCTTCGTATCTTTTTTGGACCAATATGCTCCACCAAGCCACTGATTATTGCAATTGACGCCTTTCTCTATATCGTTGCCAATAGCTACCTTTACCGCCATCTAAATAGATATATGGCCAAAATTCATTCTAAAACCTTACAGGATCTCGAGTTCCCCAAAGTTTTGCAACAGATTTCCATAAGATGTAACACTGCCCTGGGAAAAGAGGCGTCGTTAGAAATAGCACCTTTGGGCAATGCATCCCTTATGACGCATTCTTTGGGTATGACATCCGAGTATCTTTCTTCCATCGTAAGCGAGAACAGTATCCCAAATCATGGTTTTGATAGTATCAATGGTGAGTTGCGACTATTGAAAATTGAAAATACAACTTTGGAGCTTCAAGGTTTCAAGCGTATCGCCCATATTTGCGATACGGTGTTGGCACATCAGAAATTTTTCAAAAAATTCCAGGAGTACTATCCCCTGCTGCATGATATTGCCTTGGAATTGGAACCCAATAAAGAGATTCCGGAACTTGTAAATGGTGTTATAGACCGATTTGGCGAGGTAAAGGACAACGCTTCAGATAATCTTTTGCGGATTCGAAGACAGATGAACCAAGTTAGGGGAAAAATAAGTCAAAGTTTTGGCAATGCGCTAGCCACTTACCAATCTTCCGACTATCTGGATGAAATACGGGAGTCAGTAGTAGAGAACCGGCGCGTATTGGCCGTTAAGGCGATGTACCGTAAAAAGGTGCGCGGTGCGGTCATGGGGACCTCAAAAACGGGAAGTATCGTGTACATTGAACCCGAAGCCTCTTTAAAGTACAGTAGGGAACTCAACAATCTTGAGTTTGACGAAAAGGAGGAAATACAACGGATCTTGAATCGTTTGACAAGTCAAATCCGGCCATTTAGAGCTCTTTTAAGCGATTATCAGGATTATCTGACCCAAATAGATGTTACTGCGGCTAAAGCGAAGTACGCGCAGGATATCAATGCTCTTTTGCCTAAATTGAATGAAGCGCGGAGATTGTATCTACGGGATGCCTTCCACCCTCTTCTTTTTCTTAGTAATAAGCGAAAGGGGGAGAAAACTTTTCCCCAAACCATCGAACTAAATGCCGAGAATAGGATCATCGTGATTTCCGGACCCAATGCGGGCGGTAAAAGTATTACCCTAAAGACTATAGGACTATTGCAAGTAATGCTTCAGAGCGGACTTTTGATCCCTGTACATGAACGAAGCGAAGTCTGCTTTTTCGATAAAATATTAACCGATATAGGAGATAATCAATCCATTGAAAATCATTTAAGTACGTACAGTTACCGACTCAAAAACATGAACCAGTTCTTAAAACGTTGCAATGAAAGCACCTTGTTCCTGATCGACGAGTTTGGAACAGGTAGTGACCCGGAACTGGGCGGTGCCTTGGCGGAAACCTTTTTGGAAGTGTTTTATGAACGGGGCTCTTACGGGGTCATTACCACCCATTATGCCAATTTGAAAGCATTGGCCAATGAACTGCCGCACGCAACCAATGCCAACATGCTTTTTGACAGTAAGACCCTAGAACCGACATTCCAGTTAATCTTGGGTCAGGCAGGAAGCTCCTTTACCTTTGAGGTGGCACAAAAAAATGGCATCCCCTACTCGCTTATCAACAAGGCCAAAAAGAAAATTGAGCGCGGGAAGGTCAGGTTCGATGCCACAATTGCCAAATTACAGAAGGAACGCAGTAAAATGGCGGAAACGGGCTCCAAGCTCAAAGAAGAAGAAGCCAAGGCACGTGAAGAGGCGGAACGATTGGAAAAATTGAATGCCAAGATAAAGTCCAAATTGGAAAACTACCAGGAGCTGTACGACCATGACCAGCGTATGATCCAGTTGGGCAACAAAGTAAATATTGCTGCGGACAAATATTTCCAGAACAACAAAAAGAGACCCTTGATTTCCGAGTTACTGCGGATTGTGGAAACAGAAAATAGTAAGCGCAAGAAGAAATCGGCTGCGGAGGCCAAAAAGGAACGGGCCAAGCAGGCCAAGGTAGCGCAAGAAGTCCAAAAGGAGGTCAAGGTGATTCGGGAGAAAAAGAAAGTAGAAAAGAAAAAGGCCATCCAAAAGGAAAAAAGCAAACCCAGACCTGTTTTTAAGGTGGGCGATCGGGTACGAATGTTTGACGGAAAGGCCGTTGGCACCATAGATTCCCTGGAAAAAGGAAAAGCCATTGTCAATTATGGCATGTTTACCACGAACGTAAGTGTGGACCAGTTAGATTTGGTAGAAAAGTCGAAATAGGGATTGATTATCAAGTATATATCTTAAATCGTATACGATTTACTACGATGCAGCACCCTGAAATTCTTTAAAAAACAGCCGACACCAAGTTGTTGAATCGCAACTTTAGGTGCCGACTGATTTAAAATTTATTATCCATTTGTTTTTTGACCCTTTGAAACTTTTTATTTATTATGATCAGTTTTTTACTGCACTGAATTCACCTTTGCCAAAGTAAGGTAAAGCTCTAAATGAATCACATCTAAATCAATCTAAGGCCAAGCAACCCCGGTATTTTTTTTCTTATCGTTTAGTATAAAAGATAGGGGCCTGCTACCAGTTGTTTGTCCATATTTGCAATAAAGAACTTATCCCCTTCCAAATTGAAATAGATTTGTTGAAGGATGCCTCGCTCCACTTCCAAGGCACATGCCGCACCCACTTCTTCAAAAGGGAATTCATCTCTGGAAATATCCCTTAAGTCAAAAATATCTGTCCAAAAATAGTCTGCAGATCGGTTTACGACCCTTACATCCCGTCCTGCACATCGGTTTGACCGTCCTTTTTCAAAAAAGTCTTGATAGTCACTGTATGAAAATTCATCAGTGGGATCGGTTTGGTTGGCCCTTCCGGTATATGCGGCAGCTTCCACTCCCGATTCCAAAAATGGCGCTGTTTCCCCAGGAGCGGATGCTACCTGCCAAAAAGGATTTATTTCAGTTATTATTGGTTCCCCCGTAACGCTGCTTGTAAAGGGTCTAACAGGGGCCTCCGTTGGAAAGGCATCCGGGGCATTTGACCCGAAAGTATTGTTGTTCACATGGATTTCATAACTAGTACCCGATGAATTAAAGAAATACAGGGTGCCACTAGCACTTTCGGCAAACGCCGCCGAAACTGCATCCGCATTAAGAGCGGGTAACAATCCGTCAGTATCCTTTATACCTGATTTTTGGGAAACCTGACCTGTTATAGCGTTCAGCCATACATATTCCGTGCCCGCCCCATTAAATACGATTATAAGACCATTCCTAAAAAAACAAGCAGCACCTACTCCGTCTTCAAACAGATTGACCAAAGGCCTAAAGTTTTCGGGTGGTAAAGCGCCATCGATGGTACATGAATTTTGTTCATAGGTTAAATTAAGGGATGTTCCGGCCCTTCTGTCAGGTTCATTGATACTTCTAACTTCATACCCCAATGGCTGCGCAAAAGATAATAAGGCAGGCTCTGAAAGATGTGCTTCAAGTTCAGACAGGGTAATAGTTCCAATCCTTTCAACAGGGCCTTGGGAGTTGGCAGACTGTAAAATTACTTTTAAGCTTAAATCCTCCAAATCGTTTAGTGCCGTAGTATTTAATGTTCCTTGGGTTGTACCATTAAACGAGCTAAAAGCTTCCGCTATGGTTTCTTGGGCCGTGTTGGTAAATGTACTTGTTTCAATTACAATAATAAATCGTCGACCATAATTTACTTTTGCCACATATGCTGCTGGATTGGATCCAGATACATACTGATTTAAGGCGCTTGGTTTTACCGAGGCTTCAAAATAACCTTCCTTATTCAATGGCAAATCATAGTTAATGGTGTAGAAATCTTGCTGAATGGATATTAAAAAGGCCGAATTCTCGAATGTTACGGGAATTCCTAGCCCGTTATTCAATTGGGTATTATATATTTCTTCGGTGAGGCCTACCTCGAAGGCAATCTGTCCTAATGAAGATATTTGCTTCAATTTGTTGGTGTATTGACCAGGCGATGGATTATTTTGTGCCAATAGTTCCGTTCGAGCCAAAGCAACCTGTGTAGGATTAAACTCGTCAATGGATACCGTTCCCAATAACGTTTGTGCACTATTGCTAATGGATAGGGTTCCTCCTGACCTCGATAAGGGTATTGAGGTTGGTATTCCTGTTTCCAAGCTATTACCTTGAATAAAGCTCCCGCTATAAAGAGCGGTGGCAATTTCACCGTAGATGGGGAATAGCGTTTCACTCTTGGAACTTTCAATGGTGTAATTGGAACAGCCATAACGAACATCTTCCATGTTATTATTAAATAGTTGTCGAACCAATTTACTCTCGGCCGTTACAACATTTATCGTGTCTGTAGCACTATTATTGCTGACATTTGTCAATACACCCACTTTTAGGATATCTGCAAAACTGACCTCCATTTCTGTATCGGGTTCCTGTGTAGGTTCCTCTTCTTGTGTTTCATTGGGTATCTCTACCCTTGCATCATCACTTTGGCTACATCCTAGGACAATAAATAGGATAATGGATATGGAAATGCGTGTTAATTGGGAAAGCGCGGTGTTGTTATAGTTTTTCATTTTTTTGCATATTGGTTCTTTTTTGAGGTGTTTGCATTTGATTTAAATGCCTTAAGAAGGCTATGTTCAAAGAATGACCGGGATTAAGAAATTCCTTAATAGCATTAAAAGCCATCGTCAAAAAACAGCCGGCATCAAGTTGTTGAACCCAACTTGAGCGGCCGACTGTACTAACTCAAATTAAATTATTCATAATTAAATTAAAGATCAAAAGGTCCTATAAAGCCCCAATTCAAGTCGGCGTTTGATATCACATATTGAGTGCCTGCTTTATTAAAGAGTAAATATTGACGATTATTACCAAGATAGAAGCCAATTCCAGCGCCAACAGTTTCAAATGGAAGTGTACCATTACCCCATTCCGATATATCAAAAACTCCGTTAAATTGATTTGGATTGTTTGAATATCTAGAAAATTGGGTGCCATCCCTATTGATCATATATCTATCTGACGGACCGCCACTGTAACTTCTGAAAACTATGGCCCCTATGCCATTTACGGCAAAGGGATTGTCACCCGCCGCCAGATTTTCAATGTTATTGAGACTGCTTCTCCAAGTTTGTCCGTCTAAAACGTAATTGTAAAATAGGCCGCTTTGCGACATGAACATAATCGTATTATCCGTTGAACTTCCCAAGGAAGTATTGCATGCCGCACCAATACCATCATCACCAAATGGATACTCACCTTCATAAAGTTCTTCAATGGGGTAAGGACCATCCAATTGCGCGTTGGCACTACGCATAAACTCTTTACCATCCGCACTGATTAGGACAAATTCTGTTCCCTCAACACAATAGGCGGCTCCTACCGGCCCCATTTTTGACAATACTTGTCCCTTCCAGTGGGCCGTATGTATGGGTTCGCCTCCCGTGCCGCTGGCAGGAGTACATTCCGTTACATCGTATTGCGTAGCAAGTTGCACTCCTACAATTTGATTCGTGTTTACACTCCTAACCACATAACTTAAGGGCAAGCCTGTTGAAATGGTACTGCTTTCCGCAAGTAGGTTCACCAAATCGGAAAGGTTACCGCCAATAGTTTGTATGGTGGATGACGATTCACCTCCAAAGGCCATCACTTTTATCTTGATTTCGCTCAGCTCATTCAGATAACTCGCATCGATGTCAACCTCGGCCTTGTTGGCTACGGATTGGAACTCTGCCTCTACCGCTGCATTCATTTCGGTATAGGAGGAGGTCGACTCGATCAACATATAATAGATTCGGCCGTAGGATACGTCACTAATATAGGTTGCCGGGTTACCGGGCTGTACATATTTTGCCAAATCTTCGGGAGTTACGGAATCGGCAAAAATTCCTTTCAAACTGGTGGGGATTTCAAAGGACATGGTATAGAAATTTTGTGTCAGTTTCACCAATATCCTATTATATTCCTTTTCGGTACTAAAATCGAAATCGGCACTAACATCTGCAAAGGCATTTTCAAAATCGATGCCCATACTTAAGGCCAATGCTTGCCTGCTCTGTACTTGACTATAACTAAACGTAAAGTTAGCAGGGAGGTCTTGGGGTGAATTCGCGATAATGTTATTCATGGCATTTTGAATGGAAAGTTTGGAAACTTCCTCTACCTCAAAACCGGAGACTAGGTTGCCATTGATCAAATTGTAGGAAACGGCACCTCCCGCCCTTGCTACGGCTATGATGTCCGGTGTTGCTTTCTTTAATGATTTGCCCTGCAACAAACTACCGGGGTAAATTACCGAAGCGTTAGGATTGAAAAGTGGAAACCCATCCCGTCCCGTACCACCACCTTTAAGGGCATCATAGGTTTTGGTAGTACAGTTCCATACCTCACCATCAATTACTTCGTTGGTTTCTTTTTCTTCTACTATTTCTTCTGAAGTGGTAGGTGCCTCCAATTCACCTGCGGAAGCCACCACTTTGGAAAAATCGGCGTCGGTGAATTCATCGTTTGTCAATGTTGGATTATCACCGGAATCACTACTGCACGATGCCAGAAGTAGCAACAACAAAAAGGGTAGACAATAAAATCGTGATTTAATTGAAAGGATACTTGTTTTCATAATTGAAAGGTTTTTTGGATTCAACACCTCAAAACTATCTTTCAATCAATGGCTTACCTAATTTTGTCCATGGACAAAGTATGGACAAGTGAAATCATATTGGTATAAATTGGGTATGGACATATTGTAAATTGACATTGACTTATTTTTTTTAGAAATCTGATAATCAATATTTTAAATAAATTTATAATTATCTATTGACTTCAAATTCATGGACAAAGTATGGACAGGACTGAATTTGAGGTAATTAAGCTTAACTTGTAGTTTCTCTATTGATATTTCTCATTTATAACTATGAACTGTATTAAAAATTTAGCGTTTTTTTTGATTTCTATTAATTCACTCCTGTTCTCGCAAGAACCTCTGGTAAAATCGGATAGTCTTGGTGAATTATTAAAGCTAAGTAAGAGTTACAAGGATAGTGTGGATATTTTGGCTCAAATGGTAGAACATCATATGTATAATGACTCAAGGGAATCCATTGCTCTAGCCAATTTAATATTAAGTATTAGTAAAAATAACAATTATGGAAATGGACTTTCTGACGGACATTTTCTTAAGGCAAATGCTTATGGAGCATTGCAAATAATGGATAGTGCCATGCTGAACTATCAAGAGGCCATTAGGTTCTCAAAGCATTTTGGCAGTAATAGAAATTTGGCCAGTGCTATGGCCAATATAAGTGTTATAGAAGGACAAAATGGCAATTATCTAAAAGCTATAAAGCTTATGGATACTGTCGCAAAAATGAACCTTGCAGAAAAGGATTATCTCAATTATGGAGTTACGCTCAATAATAGGGCCTACCATTTTTACGAACAGGGAGATTACGTAAACGCCATGAGAGGTTTCAAGGCGGCATTGAATGTACTTGATACTATTCCGAGGGATATTTTTCGCCAAGGAGATGTTTATAGAAATATCGCCAAACTCAACTATCAGGAAAAAGATTTTGAAGACGCACTTTCTTATTTAACTAAAGCCAATGATATTTATGAAAAAGTTGATGATTACCTATTTCAATCCTATGTTTGGTCGGATATTGGGAATGTCTACTTGGAACTTAAACAGTATGACAATGCTATTGAAAGTTATAAAAAAGGACTCACCATTTGCGAAGATTACGGTTTTAAGGAATCTAGATCTTTATCTTTAGGCAACTTGGCCATTGCACTTCGGGAACAGGGAAAACTTGAGGAGGCCCTGAATAGTTTTCATAAATCGACTAAAAACACTGAACATGATGAAAGTATGGCCAACAGAATTGTCCATGAATATCATGTGGGCTATACCCATGCCCTTCTTAAAAATAAGGATTCTGCTTTATTTCATCTTAACAGGGCTATTTCTTGGTCAGACTCTTTGGGCCAAGCCAATGAGCTTAAAAATGCGTTGGAATTTAGGTCAAAATCCTATGCGCTTTGGGGTATGGAAACGAATGCCTTAGAAGATTTACTTAAAATGAATTTTATAAAGGATAGCATCTTCAATACCAAGAAATCCAAGCAAATAGAACAACTACAAACTTTATATGAAACCGAAAAAAAAGAAGCGGAAATTGCCCTGCAAAAAGAAGAAATCAACACCTTAAATGAAAAGGCCAAAGTGGATACATTGACCAAAGGGCTCTATGCCGGTGGCATGTTCACCTTTGTGACCGTTTCAGGTTTGTTGTTCTTCGGATTCCGGCAACGTATAAAGAAAAACAAAATCGAAAGGGAAAAACAAGAGGCTATCTACCAACAGGAAATTGAGCACAAACAAAAGGAATTGGCGAGTCAGACCCTGCATTTGGTCCAAAAGAACACCTTTATCCAGGAGCTTATGGAAAACCTAGAGAACATCAAGAACTCTCCGGAGAAATTCAAGATGGAATTCCGGCGTATCGTAATGCTTCTAAAAAAAGAAAATGCCTCTGACAAGGACTGGGAGGTCTTTAAGAGTTATTTTGCAGATGTTCACAATGACTTTGACCAAAAGCTCAAGACCATCTATCCGGATATTTCCGAGAAGGAAATCCGCCTGGCGGCCTTTCTTCGCATGAACCTTACCACCAAGGAAATTGCGGCAACCCTCAACGTTTTACCGGATAGTATTTTAAAGTCCAAATACCGACTCAAAAAGAAACTGGGTTTGGATAAGGATACCGACTTGAACCAATTTTTAAACACGCTATGATGCGATATTTTGCAATTCTAATACTAACATTCTCTTTTGCATCGATAATTGCCCAAAACGGTAGCAAAATGAAATTGGATAGCTTGGCCTTCGAAGCTCAAATACTGCGTTATCAGGAATCAGTCGAAAATAATTTAGAAGAGGCTAAACTTATTGTCGATAGCCTAATGCTTAATGCAATTAAACAAAAGGAAATTTATTTTGAAGCCAAGGCATATCAACTATTTGGGCATTATTTCTATCTGAAATCGGACTTTCAAAATTCCATTGATAATTGCAAAAAAGCATTGAATCTATTGGAACAGCTAAAAATGGAGCGTCCCATGCCCAATACACTCAATCAATTGGGTATTTCCCAGCGCTATTTGGGCCAATATGACGAGGCTTTGAAATCACATCAAATAGCAGCTCAACTTAATGAAAAAATAGAAGGAGACCCTATAGATTTGGCTAGAAGTTATTTGAACATGGGCAATCTGATGTTCGATGTAAAAAACTTGGAGGCTTCCAATAAGTACTATCTCCAAAGTGAAGAAATATGCATGAAATATGGTTTGAATGATTTTATCCCGAAATGTTGGGGAAACCTCGCAGCAAATTATCGCTACGAAGGGCACTATGAAAAAGCACTCGAGTACCACTACAAGAGTATAACACATTTTGAAAAAAATCCAAGTATTGCATTGACGAGGGAGTATAATAATATAGGAGCCGTTTTTGACGACATGGAGAATTTTGGAAAGGCCAAATCGTACTATTCCTTGGCACTGCAGCACTCAGAAAAATATGGGGAGCCACAATTAAAGGGATTGATTTTAAGGAATTTGGGCGAAATGGCTATGGTAGAAAAAAACTATAATCAAGCCGAAGAATACATGCAACAAGCAATGGTCATAGCCAACAGTACAGGGAATATAGAAAGACTTATTCGTAGTTATGGAAAAATGGCAGAAATTAAGGCGGCTACCAATAATTTCAAAAGTGCCTATGAGTATAGGACAAAGTACAACCAATTATATGACAGCCTTAAGGGTGTTGAGGTAACGGAAAGAATAAACAATCTTGAAATTAAGTATCAAACCGAAAAGAAAGAAGCAGAAATTGCACTTCAGCAAGAAGAAATAAAAACCCTCAGTCAAGAGGTAGAAATCAGTAATCTTAAAAAAGGTCTTTATGCCGGTGGCATGGCATCTGCCCTAACGGTCTCTGGACTTTTATTCTTTGGATTCAGGCAGCGAATCAAGAAAAACAAAATCGAAAGGGAAAAACAAGAAGCTATCTACCAACAGGAAATCGAGCACAAACAAAAGGAATTGGCCAGCCAGACCTTGCACTTGGTCCAGAAGAACACTTTTATCCAAGAACTCATGGAAAACCTGGAAAACATCAAAAACTCCCCGGAAAAGTTCAAAATGGAGTTTAGGCGTATCGTAATGCTATTAAAAAAGGAAAATGCATCGGACAAGGATTGGGAGGTCTTTAAAAGCTATTTTGCGGAGGTGCACAACGATTTTGACCAAAAACTAAAGACCATTTATCCGGATATATCGGAAAAGGAAATCCGCTTGGCGGCCTTTCTACGCATGAACCTCACCACTAAGGAAATTGCGGCAACCCTCAACGTTTTACCGGATAGTATCCTCAAATCCAAGTACCGACTCAAAAAGAAACTGGGCCTGGACAAGGAAACAGATTTGAACCAATTCTTAAATACGTTATAAACCCTTAGGTCTAGTATTAAAGCTGCATTATCTTTGTGTTGTGGAAAAAGCAAAAAAAATTATTCTATTTGACGGGGTATGCAACGTCTGTAACGGTTTCGTCCAGTTCGTTATAAAACGGGACCACAAGGATGTTTTTCAGTTTACTTCCTTACAAAGCGATGTGGGCCAACGACTTCTAAAAGAACGAAAAATTGACACCACTAAAATTGATTCCGTTGTGCTGATCGAACCGGGAGTGGCTTTTTATATAAAATCCGATGCTGCACTGGAAGTAGGCAAGTCTTTAAAAGGATATAGGACAGTTTCTAAAATTTTTCAATTGATTCCCAGTAAAATACGTGATATCGTATACGATTTAATTGCAAAATATAGATACGAATGGTTCGGTAAAAGGGAAGCCTGTATGGTTCCAAGTCCTGAAATCAGGGCCAAATTTCTCTAGTTATTTCGATTGGATTAACAACCATAGCTTACAAGCTACATTTTCTGGATTAAATATGGAAACTTGTAAACATGGATGATAAAATTATAAAGACGGCACGCACAGGTTTTGTTTCAAAAGGAGTAGTTTATTTGATTACGGGTGTATTGGCCTTTTTGGCAGCCTTTAATCTAGGTGGCCAAAAAGCCGGTAAATTAGAGGTCATTGAATTTTTGGAAAAGCAACCTTTTGGGAAATTTATTTTGGTGGCACTTGGACTAGGACTTTGTTGCTATGCATTGTGGCGTTTTATTCAAAGTATCCAAGATCCTGAAAACATAGGGGATGATGGAAAAGGTACGATTAAACGCATAAGTTTCTTCATTAGTGGACTAATTTACATGGGGCTTGGATTTTTATCTTTGATAAACGCATTCTCACAAACCGGAAATAATGGAGGAAGTAAATCTTCCTTGATACCACTTGAATATCAGCAGTCCTTTTTTATTGTAGTAGGTTTTTGTTTGGCAGGAAAAAGTGTTTATCAATTTGTAAAGGCCTATACGGGAACTTTTATTTCCAAATTCAATCTCAAAGCCATGTCGGAAACCACTAAAATAAAATTCATTAAAAATATGGGCTACGCCGGACTGTCGGCCCGGGGTATTTTAGTTGGAATCATAGCCTATTTCTTCATTTCTGCCGGGCTTTCTGTGGGTAATACTTCTGGTGAAATGAAAGGCACTGAGAGCGCATTTTCCTTTTTGCAGCAAAATTCTTCTGGACCATGGTTGATGGGCATTGTTGCTGCTGGACTTGCCTGTTATGGCGTTTATATGTTTACCATGGCCCGATATCGCTCCTTTAATTAGGTTAATTGTCGATTCGATATTTAAATTGAGCTGCGGTTAATCCTTTACGGTTTGGAGCCCCTTATTTAAGGTTGTTCAATATAAAATCCAAGGTTTTATTCTCATTTTTATTTGTTTGAAAGGCAAAATTGTCATAGCTATTGGGAACGGCTAAACCTATCTTTAAGGAATGTTCAATCAGTTCTTCCCAATCCAAGGAAACCTTACCGGATAACAATATGTCCATGGGTTTTTGTTGCTGATATCGCTTATATATCTTGCGTAGTCCGCTCAGGTACAATCGGTCTTTAGTAAACCCTCCTCCCCTATGGGCCCTTAGCGTAATGGAAAAAGCCGTATCCCTATCAAGTTTGTACTGGGCATGAATCATGTCAAAGGTATCGGCAAAAGTGTAGCCTTTAATCAAACTATCGGATGCCAAAACTCGATGCGACAATTCTTTCAAACGCTTTAATGTCAAGGCACCGCTCATATACTCACTGAAAACGGCTAGTCCTTCCTGCGTCTCCACGTTTTTGGGAAATCCATTGGAAAATATTTTTAGGGGTTGGTTCTGTGCATTGAAGGTGGTAACCATGTGAACACCGATTTCATGGTTGGCCAAGGTCAGTAGTTGATTCTTGCTGAATTTGGTATTTTTCTTAACCAATAATGTCTTGGTGGCATTGCTTACCATGGCATCGGCGGCAATGCTGGTGGAATATTTTATTTTTAGGGGGAAGTCATACCTACTTGCAAATTCTTCAAAATATTCCTTGGCCTCGAGAGGGGTAAATTTTCTTTCCATATCCGGACCATGGGTTTCATCGGTAAAATGCAATATATACTTGGCATTTTCAACGTCCTTTTCAGTCGGGGATCCATATACCCTAAGGGAATTGTAATGAAATCTGTTCTTTTGGCCAATGGTCTGGATGCATTGAACCATGTTGGAATAGTAATAGATAATCTCCTGATAGGCCGTTCTCAATTTTTCGTCCTTAATACGTTCCAAACGTTGCGAAAAGAACAAACGGTGCAATTTATAAGGGTCAAACTTTAATTTGGGATAGCGAAACTCAGGATTTTGGGTATATTTTGAAGCAAAGAAAGCGTGCTTTTCCTTCTCGATGTTCAAGGGGTTTACATAGCTTAGGAGTTCTATGCTCCTTATCAACCGGTCAAGGTTTCCATCAATTTCGAAAACATATGGATACGCGTTCACCAAATTTTCCATCATAGGTTCTTGCTTCATTTTTGGCCGATTCAGGTAGATTATTAATTTTTTGTAAGCTATACGCCATACGCGGAGAGCTATTGGCAATTAGAGTTGGTTTTTATGGTTTTCATTAACCCCTAACCACTAACGGCTAACAGCCAACAGCTTTTGTGCTTGAACTTGATACTTGAATTTGTTACTTGAACTTGATACTTGAATTTGTTACTTGAACTTGATCTATTCCTCCCTATTTCACCTCTTCATAGTGGTCGTCCCAATTTTTTACTTTTGGCTTTCCGAGTTTTCCCACGGATTTGGCCACCATCATCGCTACGGTAGCATCTCCCGTAACGTTTACAACGGTTCTGCACATGTCCAAGGGTCTGTCCACCGCAAATATCAATGCCAGACCAATGGCCAATTTATCCTGTGGGAATCCAATGGATTCCAGTACGATTACAAGCATTACCATTCCAGCGCCCGGTACGGCTGCTGAACCAATAGAAGCTAACAAAGCGGTCAAAACTATGGTCAACTGGTTCGCCAAGGTAAGGTCAAAGGCCAATGCCTGCGCAATGAAGACGGCCGCGACTCCTTGGTATAAGCTGGTCCCATCCATATTGATCGTTGCCCCCACGGGTAGGACGAAACTGGAGACTTCCTTGTCCACACCAATGTGCTCCTCTACCCGTTCCATAGTGACGGGCAAGGTGGCAGCACTGGAACTTGTAGAAAAAGCCAACAACTGCGCCGGGCTCATCTTACTTAAAAATGTCAAAGGATTGTACCGGGTGAACGAGGATACAACAATGGAATAAAACAGAATCATTAATGCCAGCCCCAATACAACCACACCGGCATATTTCAAGAGAGCCAGCAATAGTTCCGGATCACTGGAAGAGACTACGACTCCGGCCAACAAAGCGAATACGGCATAGGGAGCCGTTAACATGATAAGGTCCACCATTTTCAACACAACATCGTTCAAAGAGTCAAAGAACTTTTTGAGCGGTTCGGCATCCTTTTCTCCGATCAATAACATAGAGATCCCCAAGAATATGGCAAAAAAGATTACCTGTAACATGAGACTGTTATCGGTCATAGCAGCGAGGGCGTTATCGGGGACCATATCTTCCAAAAATTTGAGCGGTCCCGCCCCTTTTTGTCTGGATGCCTCTTCCATCTTTGAAGTAACGCCGCTATCGCTGGCATAGGTGTCCGTCAATTTCGTAATGGTTTCTTCTGAAATACCCTCACCAGGCTGCATGATATTCACCAAAACCAACCCTATGGTTATGGCGACGACAGTTGTTGTAATGTAAATTAGAATGGTCCTTACGCCAATGTTCCTGAATTTTGAAATATCCTTTAAGTCTGAAATACCTTTAATTAGTGAGGCTAAAATAAGGGGGATTGCAATCAACTTCAAAAGTTTGACGAAAATGGTTCCAAAAGGCTGTATCCAGTCCCCTACAAAGTCCTTTCCCCAGGTGACTTGGGTCATCAAGAAACCAAAAAGAATGCCCAAGAGCATTCCTATCAATATTTGCCAGTGCAATTCCAGTTTACGCATATGTTAATCTTTTGGCTCAAGATACCAAATAGAAAGCAGACACGCCACTCCCCCAAAGATTAAATTTTATTCACCCTGGAAAGGAGCATATAATCCGCAAGAACCAATGCTGTCATTGCCTCCACGATGGGTACTGCCCTGGGGACAACGCAAGGGTCGTGCCTTCCTTTACCCTGGGTTTGCACAATGTTCCCTTCCTTGTCTATGGTCTCATACCCTTGGATCACGGTTGCAACAGGTTTGAAGGCTACGTTAAAAAAAATGTCCATACCGTTGCTGATACCTCCTTGCACTCCCCCACTATGGTTGGTCTTTGTGGAACCGTCCGTGTTGAAAGGGTCATTGTGTTTGCTGCCCTTCATGGTCACTCCCTCAAAACCGCTACCATATTCAAAGCCTTTCACTGCGTTGATGGACAACATGGCCTTTCCCAATTCTGCATGCAATTTGTCAAAAACAGGTTCTCCCAGCCCTACGGGTACATTTTTGGCCACACAGGTAATCACGCCGCCAATGGTATCCCCGTCTTTTTTGATGGCTTTAATATATTCCTCCATTTTTACGGCCATCTCTTGATCCGGACACCGAACGATATTGTCTTCTGCCGTTTTCAGGTCCAGTTCCAAATAGCTTTTTTCCATTTTCAGGGTGCCTACTTGTGATACAAAGGCGTTGATTTCGATACCCTTTAAAAACTGTTTGGCTATGGCTCCGGCCACTACCCTACTAGCGGTTTCCCGGGCTGAGCTCCTTCCACCGCCCCTATAGTCCCTAAAGCCATATTTTTGGTCGTAGACATAGTCTGCATGGGAAGGCCGGTAGGAATCCTTTATATGGCCGTAATCCTTGGATTTCTGGTTGGTATTGTGAATGGCGAATCCAATAGGTGTTCCTGTTGTCCTTCCTTCGAAAATCCCAGAGTAAATCTCAACTTCGTCCGGTTCCTTGCGTTGGGTTACTATGGCGGACTGACCCGGTTTACGCCTGTCCAGGTCTTTTTGTATCAATTCCAAATCTAATGGGATGCCCGCTGGACAACCATCCAAGACCCCGCCGATGGCCCTGCCATGCGATTCGCCAAATGTCGTTACCCTAAATATATTTCCAAAGGAATTACCCGCCATAATCGTTTTTACTAAAAGATACCTACAAATGTAAACTTTAATAGCCTTATGGAAAATTATCCAGTTCTCTTAAACTTAAATTAACCTATTCATTTGGCCGGTAATGATAATTTAACGGTATCCTTATCAATTGATGATATGGCAGTTAACCATTGCATATACCATTAGGTTTAATTTTGTGAATATTTTAGGGATGAACCCTAATAGAGGGTTTTCTTGTAGAGACAAAATACCCCAATAAAACGAAATGGTTAACTATTTGATGTTTAAGTAGGTGAAAAAGCGAAAGTTGGAAATTGCCGTTATTTCCGATGTTCATTTAGGTACGTATGACACGTACGCCGATGAACTTCTGGCATATCTGTGCAGTATACAGCCTAAAATCCTCATTCTTAATGGTGATATTGTGGATATTTGGCAATTTAAGAAAAGCTACTTTCCAACGTCCCACTTAAACGTCATCAAGAAAATAGTTTCCATGGCCTCAAAGGGTACCGAAGTACACTATATCATGGGAAACCACGATGAGGCACCCAAAACCTTGGCAAATATTTCCTTGGGAAATATTCAGTTTTCCCGTAAGTTGGTTTTGACCTTACATGGAAAGAAAATGTGGTTCTTTCATGGCGATGTTTTTGATATACCCTGGATAAATGGCAGATGGGTGGCCCAATTTGGTAGCCTGGGTTTCGGTTTTTTGATCACTGTCAACAAATTGAACAATTGGTTCCTAAAAAGACTTCGGAAGGAAAAGTACTCCCTGTCCAAAAAAATCAAAAAGGACGAAAAAAAATCCGAAAGGTATATTTCTAATTTTGAGGAGACCGTAATCGACGTAGCCATTCAAAACCGATACGATCATGTCATTTGCGGTCATATCCATACACCCAAAAAGGAACATATTGAAAAACGTGGTGGTAGGGTCACCTATCTGAACTCCGGGGATTGGGTGGAAAATCTAACGGCCTTGGAATATTCCTTGAAACGCTGGAAAATGTACCATTATAAAAACGATAAGCTATCGCCTTTCTTTATGGACGAAGCCCTTAAGGAAATGAACCTCAATCAACTCATCGCTTCCATAGAACTCAAGGAAGAACAAAAAAGGATGCTTCCTCCTGGGGCATAATTATTTCAGTGCCTTTGCCAATATGCTTACCGGATGTTGGGCGATTCGTTTGGTGCCATCAAATATTTGATGTCTACAACTGGTACCGTTAGCAGCAATGATAGTCTCCGGTGATGCGTTGTTGACCGCGGGGAACAATTTTAATCCGCCTACGTTCATACTGGTTTCGTAGTGTTCCCTCTCATAACCAAAAGATCCCGCCATCCCACAACAACCTGAAGAAATGATGGTAACCTTATAGTTTTTGGGCAAGTTGAGAATGTCAAAGGTTACTTTTTGATTGCTCAATGCCTTTTGGTGGCAATGGTTGTGGATTTTTATGTCTGCCGATACTTCCGTAAAAAACGAGGCATCTATTTTGCCTTCTTGAATCTCCTTGGCTAGAAACTCTTCGATCAGGAAACAATTATTTGCTATCGACTCCGAAGCCTCTTTATTTGCCAAAAGCCTTTTATACTCATCCCTAAAAGATAATACGGCAGAGGGTTCCAGGCCAAGAACCGGCCTTCCTTTTTTGGCAAAGTCAACCAACTTCCTTGAATTCTTTTCCGCCAATTTTTTTGCTTGTTTTAAAAACCCTTTGGACAGGAAGGTCCGGCCACTTTCTGCATAAAAGAGTTCCACCTCATATCCTAAACCTACCAATAGTGCAATGGCGTCCTTCCCTATTTCAATATCCACATAATTCGTGAATTCATCAATATAGAGGACAACTTTCTGTTTTTTTATACCTTTTTGATTACTAATATTTTGAAGGTGTTTATCGAAATTAAAACTATACACTTTTGGTAATTCTCTTTCCAGTGCTACGCCCGATGCTTTTTTTAAGATTTTTCCTAAAAACTTGGACCCATAAACGGCATTGGTCAAACCAGGAACCTTGCTCCCAATTTTGTTCAATTGGGTATTGTAGGCGAATAATTTTCCGCGTAAGGGGTATCCATTGGATTCCTGATATTGGTAAAGAAATTCGGCTTTCAAAGTAGCGACATCTACATTGCTTGGGCATTCGCTGGCACATGCCTTGCAGCTCAAACACAGGTCAAAGACCTCTTTGAGCTCCTGGCTGTCAAAACCATTGGTCTTTTTAGGGTTCGTTAAAAATTCCCGTAAGGCGTTCGCCCTTCCCCGGGTTGTGTCCTTTTCATTTTTGGTAACGTGATAACTGGGGCACATGGCGCCATTCATCAGATGGGTCTTTCTGCAATCCCCACTGCCGTTGCATTTTTCGGCAGCCTTTAGGATTCCCTCACTGTCCGAAAAGTCCATTAAGGTCTCTATTTCCGGTTCGTTACGGTCAATCTCATAGCGGAAGGATTCATCCATGGGATAGGCATCTACAATTTTCCCCGGATTGAAAATATTATCGGGGTCGAAATAGGACTTAATCCGCTTGAGCAGTTCGTAGTTCCTTTCCCCGATCATTAAGGGCAAAAACTCAGCGCGGACAATGCCATCACCGTGTTCCCCGCTGAACGAACCTTTGTATTTCTTGGTGAGTTTCGCCACGTCCGTGGTAATTTGGCGGAATAGGGTAACGTCTCCCCGTTTCTTAAGGTTAAGAATCGGTCTTAAATGAAGTTCGCCCGCTCCCGCATGGGCATAGTACACCGCGCTTTGCCCGTAGCCCTTCATAATTTGGGTGAATTCACCGATAAAATCCTTTAAATCTTCTACGGCAACCGCGGTATCCTCTATACAGGCAACCGCTTTCATATCCCCCACGATATTTCCCAATAGCCCAAGGCCCGCCTTTCGCAACTCTATGGCCTTGTTGATATTTTCACCGAAAAGAACAGGGCTGGCATAGCTTAAGCCCGATTTTTCAATGGTCGCCATCAGTTTTTTGACTTCCGTTTCCAAGGCCTGCTCATCAATGGCACTTACCTGCAACATCAACAGCGCGGCTGGGTCGCCCTCTACAAAGAACCTATTCGCCAATTGTGAACGATTGTTTTTGGTGCAATCCAGGATTACCTTGTCCATCATTTCACAAAGCTGAAGGGAATGTTCCATGACGGGAACAACATCCATAAGGCAATCCTCCAAAGTGTGGTAATGCGTCACCACCATAGCCGATAATTTTGGTGGTAGGTCATCCAATTGGAGGGTGATTTCGGTAGTAAACGCCAAGGTGCCCTCACTTCCACATAGTAATTCTCCCAAGTTTAACGTTGGTCTTTCTCCGCCAAAGATTTCGGATTTCAAAAGTTCGTCAACCGCATATCCCGTATTTCTTCGATGGATGGACGGCTTGGGAAACTCTTTGATTATTTCATTTTTTATATCCTTATTAGCCAGTTCTTTGGATATGCTTTTGTAAATAGAAGCTTCAAATGAATCTGATGATTCGATTTTGGCCAATTCAGAGGCTGTCCTTGCTTTGAATTCGGCCTCACTACCGTCGGACAAAATGGTTTTTAGCGAAACTATTTTGTCCCTTGTCACCCCATATTGAATGGATGTGGTACCGGACGAATTGTTGCCTACCATGCCCCCGATCATACATCGGTTCGAAGTAGACGTGTTGGGGCCAAAAAAAAGACCGAACGGTTTTAAATATAGGTTCAGTTCGTCGCGGATCACCCCGGGCTGTACCGTTACCTGTTTTTTCTCGGTATCTAAATGTATTATTTCCGTGAAATATCGGGACACGTCCACCACAATACCGTCACCAACACATTGTCCTGCAAGGGAAGTCCCTGCCGTTCTTGGGATTAGTCCAACCTTATGCTCCTTTGCAAAGCCTATCAATTTTTTGATATCTTCCTTGGACTTAGGGAATGCCACTGCCAAGGGAATCTTACGGTAAACCGAAGCATCCGTGGCATATAGTGACTTGTACAGGTCGCCTATCTGAAGTTCTCCTTCTAATTCTAGTTGTAAATGGGACAATAATATATTCAAGGTAGCACAATTTTGACCGCTAAATTAAGTTTTATTGTCTGAGCAACATATACAACAATGTTGCTTTTTGTTATTAATAAAAAATCTAGAATACATGAAAGTTTTAAAAATTTTATCCTTTTTCTTGTTAGTGGGAACAGTTTCAGTAAACGCCCAGGAAATTTCCGATCATGCCCTTGGTTTGCGTTTGGGCGATAGCGACGGTTTTGGAGCGGAAATTTCCTATCAAAAATCAATAGGTAGAAGCAACAGGGCCGAGTTTGACCTTGGCTGGAGGGACAGTAGGAACTACGATGCATTTAAATTAGCCGCGCTTTATCAGTGGGTACGACCCATTGAGGGAGGATTTAACTGGTACTACGGCGTTGGTGGCGGTTTGGGAAGTGTTGATTTTCCAAATATTCCAGGGGTAGACGATGAAGGCGGACTCTTTATTTTTGCGGCCGGGGACATTGGGGTGGAATACAAATTTGACATTCCATTGCTCTTATCATTGGATTTTAGACCGGAAATAGGTGTTCTAGGCTATGACGGTTTCTCAGATAATTTTGATTTTGACATAGGGCTTGGTGTACGGTATACCTTTTAGTCGCTCACTTCCTAATAAAAACAAAAGGCCCTTCAAGATATTTTTGAAGGGCCTTTTTTTTATCCTATGGGATAATAGTACATTTGTTTTTTACTAAAAATAGAATATGAGAAGTTTATTGTTGTTTTCGCTATGTGCCATGGCAATGAGTAGTTGTAACCAAGCAAAGGATGGCTACACCATCAATGGATCCTTACGGGGAGATTTGGAAGATGGTACACAGGTTTTCCTCAAGACGATTGGTGAGGGCAATCAGCCCATTGAAGTGGATACCACCACCATTTCCCAAGGAAAATTCAAATTCTCCGGAGTGGCAGAAAAACCCGAGTTATATTACATATTCGTGGATAAGGCCCAAGGATATACCGCCGTAATTCTAGAAAATGGCGATATCGATTTTGAGGCATCCATCGACAGCCTTGGCTTTGCGGATATTGGAGGTACGCCCCAAAATGATTTTTTTGCAAATTATATGGAGGAATCCCGAAAAATTTCATTTCAGGCGAAATCCATTCAGGAGGATTTACAGCGTGCAACAACCTCAGGTGGCTCGCCCGAAAATATTGCGGCCCTACGTGACGAAATGCAGGAACTTACCGAAGAATACCAAGGTTTTGAGACGAAATTTGTTTCGGAGAATCCCAATGCCTTGATATCCGCATTGCTTTTGGAGCGGTCCATAAGTACAAAGACCATTGAATCATCCAAAGCACAGGAACTATATGATACTTTTTCGGCTGAAATCAAGGATTCCAAACCGGGACAACGAATTTTAGATTTGTTGGAACGGCTTAAAGCGTCCGAAGAAGCCGATAAGAATACCTCCATTGGTGCAACGGCACCCAATTTTTCAGGTCCAAATCCCAACGGGGAAACCTTGGAGCTCAAA
This sequence comes from Maribacter sp. C-4077, assembly GCF_055378385.1. NCBI lineage: Bacteria > Pseudomonadati > Bacteroidota > Flavobacteriia > Flavobacteriales > Flavobacteriaceae > Maribacter > Maribacter sp. C-4077. The sequence goes on along the minus strand of NZ_AP038807.1, from coordinate 3,907,260 downwards.
AATTTATTGGGAAAGGCGACTTTGGTGGATTTTTGGGCCGCTTGGTGCCGACCTTGCAGGGCCGAAAACCCGAACATTGTTTCCGTGTATAAAAAATACCATGATAAAGGACTGAACATTGTAGGCGTTTCTTTGGATAGAACCGCAGATGCTTGGAAAAAAGCCATTGAGGACGACGGACTGGAATGGAACCATATTTCCAACATCGCTTATTTTGACGATGCAATCGCCAAACTCTATAATGTTGATGCGATACCTGCCGCATTCCTGTTGGATGAAAATGGGGTCATTGTTGCCAAGAACTTACGAGGCCCTGCCCTGGAAGAAAAGGTTGCGGAACTCCTCAATTAAACGAAAGATTCATGAATAAAAAAGGCCAAGATTTTACACTTGGCCTTTTTTATTTTATTCAGGTTTCGGTTAGAATTTGCCCCTTACATCTAGAAATGTACCTGTTACGGTCGTATCTCCCGTTCTCGTAACGGAACCAAAAATGTTGACGGCATTATTTTCCCCGATGAATTCCACAGATGCACCATCTTCCAGGATCAAATCCCCGTAAATGGTCAGGTTACCCTCTATTCTTAGTGTCGCACCTGATTTAACGGTGACATCTCCCCTTCTGGAATTTCGTGCCACTGCAAAATGTCCGTTCATCTCAAATAGCGCATTTTCGTGTATCACGACTTGATTTCTTACGGTCCAGGAGCCACAAAGTAAAAGTTCACCATACACATCAAAATCAAAAAAGCGTTTTGAACCTCTGTAACTTTGAGTGGATCCTGAATCTACGTTCAAGTTAGAACTGCCGCTGTAGCCATTTAAGTTGGAGCATCTGGCAACCAAACTTTCATCAGGTCTGTTCAACTTAATAATCTGCAAGCCTTCCAAACCGGAAGCGGCGAAAATATAATCGTCTTTGGAGGCCACAAAGTTGATGGAGCCCTCCAATTGGATGATACCCACCAAACTGGTATCGGCATTTTCCTTGTCTTCGGATAGACAAAGTCCGGCACCTCCGTTTGCCATTAACAATACATTGTCATTCGTTGCCACGGCATTCGTAACAACATCCGCAGCGTCAACGGTTTCAGGGTTCAATAAAATAGGAATATATTCCACAAAGTCTCCCGTACTTCCATTATAGACCCCGGCACCTTTGGATCCTTCCGAAACGATAACGTTGGGGCCATAAAAATCCAATGTTCTTTTCGTGTTTTCCCCAAAATCGGAATCAATGGCGATGTCCTTTATGGTATTCAGACTTTGATCCAAAATGGAAACGCCTGCACTGGCATCCAATACGGCAATGTTGGATTCATTGGCCGCAACGGCCCTTAAATCTGCATAAGGAGCTTCAACAACCGTGCTTAAATCCGATTTATTATACACTCTTACAAAACCTTGCTGACCACTTGTGACTATCACTTTATCAGAAACGACTTCCACATCCGTGGCATTGTAACCATCCTGAAAACCATAGGTTATTCCGGCATCCAGGTCAAATCGTCCGTCAGGGGCATATATTTTGGCCACAAAGGAATTGGCGGTTGCGGTAACTGAAAGTTCGGAATCAACTCCCCCTGCCAAATAAACATAACCATTATCATGTGCAATGGCATTGATGTCTGCATTGGTATAATACAGTCTTGAGGACACCTTTGGATTTCTAGGGTTTTTCACATTTATAATATCCACGGCACCGACAAAACTGGCATCTACCGTATTGTAGGAAACATAGGCATAGTCCCCTTCCACTGCCACGTGGGACGCAGTCAGGTTCTCACCGCCTTGAAATGACGGTACATCTACCTGGGCCACCAAGGTCAAGGGATAATCTCCCGCAGGTTGTGCCTTTGCGCTGGAAGCGTATTTGCCTGTTATGGTAGCTTCGTCCAAGATGTCAAGCACACCGGCTTTATCATATAAAACACTATTTTCCAAAAGTGTTTCATTGGACTCCAATCTCAGGTTGTCCCTGTTGTTTGGATCTTCATACACGGTGGTTTCGTCACTACAGGAAAAGAACACTGCACCTATAGTGGCAATCAAAATGGGGAATCTTCTTATCATTGGTAAAAGATTTGGTTTTTATTCAGTCCCTTAACAACGAACCGACCCCGTATTCCTTATGATTTCGTAGTCTTTTTCGATAAAATACAAGAAAAAAACTATAAAAAGTAAAAATCCGTAAGAATAGTATTACTTAATTGAGTTTTCCCAGTTTGGCCAGTACAAAAAGCAGTATGATGGGTATAGCCAATAAGATGACCATCAACGTATCCGTAGCCAAAAGATTTGGCATAAAAATTAGGGTGATCAAGTAGCCGCCTACCGCTCCACCAAAGTGTGCGGTATGGCCAATATTGCCCAGACGACTTTTCATACCGTAAATGGAATACAATAAATAGCCAATTCCAAGGACATAGGCAGGAATTGGAATGGGAATGAACATAAGGTATAGACTGTCATTTGGTTGTAAGAGTATGGCCGAATATAAAATTCCCGTAACCGCACCGCTGGCACCAACGGCACTGTAATAGGTTTCGTCCCTATGAAAGAACAGGGCCAGGAGACTCCCTGCTAGAAGGCTTATAAAGTAAATGATAATGAAATTTCCCTGCCCGAACCAGCTAATGACCACATCAGCAAAAAAGTATAGGGTGAACATATTGAAGAAGAGGTGGGCCACATCTACATGTAGAAACCCGGAGGTAAGCATGCGTTCCTTTTGGCCACTTCTAATGGCACCAATGCTAAATTTATATCGGTCAAAAAAATACGTATCGTTAAAACCTTTCAGGGAAACCATAATATTTGCTGCTATAACGGCAATGGTGGCGATGTCCAAGTTGTACATATAAATCCAATATTTATGCTTTCAAATATAGCTATATTTGCCCAGTATGAAAGATGCCATGCAACTACTGGTTTTTATTTTGACCTATCCTTTTTTGTGGATTATTTCCATTTTGCCGTACCCACTATTTTATAGTTTTTCCAATTTTGCCTTCTTTTTGGTGTACAGGGTCATTGGGTACCGACGCAAGGTCGTTCAGGAAAACTTGAATTTGGTTTTTCCCGAGAAGAGCCCAAAGGAAATCCATAGGATAGAAAAGGAGTTTTACCGACATATGTGCGATATGTTCCTGGAAATGATAAAGTCCATGAATTTGAGCAAGGAACAGATCAAAAAGAAATACAAGGTACTTAACATTGAAGTGATCAATGAAATTGAAAAAAAACGAAGTATCCTGGTAGTCTGCTCACATTATGCCAATTGGGAATGGAACGTTAGCATGAACAACTATATAAAGGCCAAAGGATATGCCGTCTACCAAAAAATAGAGAACAAGTATTTTGATCGTTTCATTAAGAAGGTGCGGGGGCGTTGGAATACGACCTTGATTACCCAACAACAAACGGTCAAAACCGTAGTTAGGGATAAGCGGGATGGCATCATTGGTATTTTTGGAATGGTCAGCGACCAATCCCCCCAGGCCCACAGGGCACAATATTGGTCCGAATTTATGGGTGTGAAGGTGCCTATTTTCAATGGGGCGGAGATCATGGCACGTAAAATGGGACTGGCGGTCGTTTTCCTAAAGGTCAGCAAGGTCAAACGTGGGTATTATCAGGCCGAATTTATCCCCATTACCGAAAACGGTAAGAATACCGAGGAAAACGAAATTACCGAAGCCTTCCTTAGATTGACGGAACAGCAAATAAGGGAACGACCGGAACATTATTTATGGACCCATAAACGATGGAAGCACAGGGGCAAAACGCCCGCCTCATTTGCCAAGGTAATTTAACTACCTTCACTTCCCAGGATATAACCAGCTACCTTTGAGTATTTTAATTTCTAATATTTATTGATATTTTCGTTAAAATGCTAAAATCATATGGAGGTATTGGATACGCTTTACAATGAAATCATTGGATTCTTGGGTATTTCCCAGGCTTGGGAAATTATTAAATCAGGGGAATACAGTTCTTTCAGGACTTTTGAAGGGGTACAGAGCCTTATTTTTCCAATTATTCCCCTTTTGGTATTATTGGAATTTGTATTAGGGCTTGTTTACAAAAAACCTCAAACCAAGGTCTACAAGGTCAATTTTCTTATCTATGTTTTCAATAGGTTTGTAGGTCGGTTTATAGCCATAGCAATGGTGACGCTGTGTATTGGGTGGTTTGAACCGTACGCCCTGATCAATACGGGACCCACATGGTATTGGTTCATCTTTGCCTATATAGTCTGGGAATTTGGGCACTTCATCTACCATTATTTGGGCCATAAAGTCCGACTCTTTTGGTGCCTGCATGCCACGCATCATGTACCGGAAAATATGAACCTGTCCGTAACCTATGCCCATTTTTTTCTGGAAGCTCCCTATGCCGATACGATTAGAACTACGGTTTGTATTTTGTTGGGCGTGGAACCGGCCATGCTGTTTTTGATCATGTTTATTGACGGTACCTACGGTGCTTTTATCCATGTTGGAGAAAACATGATCAAGGATGCCCGATTTGGATTTTTGAATAAAATTATGCTTACACCTTCTCATCATAGGGTTCACCATGCACGTAATCCTTTATACATGGACACCAATTTTTGTAATCTACTGAATATTTGGGATCGTGTCTTTGGTACCTATCAGGAAGAGCAAACGGACACAAAACCCGAGTACGGCATCACCCGAAAAGTGAACAGTGGTAATTTTTTGGATGTTTATTTTGGGGAAATTATTGCTTTGGGCAAGGATGTTTGGAAAGCTCCCGGTGTAAAAAACAAATTGGCCTATATTTTTATGCCCCCAGGATGGAGCCATACCGGGGAACATAAAACATCTAAAATTGTACGCGCAAATTATATGGCAAACAGGTCGGGTTAGAGACCTGCGACTTCCTTGATTTCCCCAATAATCCGGTCTGCCAAGGCATCCGCATTTTCCTGACTTTTCGCCTCTGTGTAAATCCGTATAATCGGTTCTGTATTGGACTTTCTTAAGTGCACCCAATTTTCGGGGAAATCGATTTTCACCCCATCAATCGTGGAAATTTCCTCGTTTCTGTATTTATCGGCCATAGCAGATAATATTCCGTCCACATCCAATCCCGGGGTCAGCTCTATTTTCTTTTTGCTCATGAAATAACTAGGGTAGCTCGCTCGTAATTCGGCCACGGTACCTCCCTTTTCCGCCATCAACATCAAGAATAAAGCGGTACCCACCAAGGCATCCCTTCCATAATGACTTTCTGGATAAATAATTCCACCGTTTCCTTCGCCACCAATAATCGCATTGTTCGCTTTCATTTTCGTCACCACGTTGACCTCCCCTACGGCAGCGGCTTCATAAGTGCCCCCATGTTTTTCGGTAATATCCCTTAAGGCCCTAGATGAGGATAGGTTAGATACCGTATTTCCTTTGGTTTTTCCTAAAACGTAGTCTGCACAGGCTACCAAGGTATACTCCTCCCCAAACATTTCCCCATCGTTGCTGATAAAGGCCAATCTGTCTACATCTGGGTCCACAACAATACCAAAATCGGCTTTTTCCTCAACAACCATTTTGCAGATATCGCCTAAATGCTCTTTCAAGGGTTCCGGGTTGTGGGGAAAATGACCGGTGGGATCGCAGTATAATTTAACCACTTCCACGCCCAATTCCTTCAAAAGCTTCGGAATGGCTACGCCTCCCGTGGAATTGACACCGTCTACCACCACCTTGAATTTGGCTTTTCTAATCACATCGGCATCTACCAAGGAAAGGTTCAGCACTTCATCAATATGGATATCAATATAGCTATCGTTTTTAATGATTTCACCCAAGTGGTCCACTTCGGAGAAATCAAAATCCTCCTTTTCGGCAATTTCCAAAATCTTGGCACCTTGGGCGGCGTCCAAAAACTCGCCCCGTTCGTTCAATAATTTGAGAGCGTTCCACTGTTTTGGGTTGTGGCTTGCCGTAAGGATAATACCACCATCGGCCTTTTCCAATGGCACTGCGATTTCGACCGTAGGCGTTGTGGACAAATCCAAGTCTATGACATCGATTCCTAATCCCACAAGGGTGGAAACTACCAAATTCTGGATCATTTCACCGGATAAACGGGCATCGCGCCCAATCACGACTTTCAATTTGTCTTTTTTAGAATAGTCCTTTAACCAAATACCGTAGGAAGCGGCAAATTTTACCGCGTCAATGGGTGTTAGGTTGTCTCCCGGTTTACCTCCAATGGTGCCTCGTATGCCTGAAATCGATTTAATGAGTGTCATAAATAATAGTAAGTTTTTGCAAATATAAAGGGTTAGGGTAATTTGAAAGTTCTTCAATTCGTAAATTCGACTTTTAAAGCAAAATTCAGGTTCAATGAACTTCTTGGCCCATATCTATCTTTCCTTTAACGATGAAGAGGTCTCAATTGGCAATTTTATTGCGGATAGTATACGGGGCAACAAATACAAACACCTGCCCGGTAAGATTCAAAAGGGTATTTTGTTGCATAGGGCTATAGATACTTTTACGGATGCCCATAAAATTCCCAAAATGAGCAGTAAACGGCTGCATAAGAATTACAGTCATTATAGTAGGGTAATCGTGGATATCTACTACGATCATTTTTTGGCAAAAAACTGGGATATGTATTCCGATATTCCCTTGGAGAGATTCGTGGATGATTTCTATGATTCCTTGGAGACCTACTACCCTCTCCTTCCCGATAGCACCAAACATATGATGCCGTATATGATTGCCGATAACTGGTTGCTCAATTATGCGAATATAGACGGAATTGCGAACGTTTTAAGGGGCATGAACCGCAGGACCCAGAACAGGTCTAAGATGAATTTTGCGATTTTGGACTTGGAGGAACACTATAGCGATTTTGAGAGGGAGTTTACGGACTTTTTTGAGGAATTGGTTATCTTTTCCAAACAGAAATACAACACATTGTTAACTAACAATAACCAAACCTAAACTATATGAGAAAATATTACATACCGCTGCTCTCCCTTCTATTATTTATTCATTGCCGAAAGGCTCCCGTACCGCCTACAGGGGTCGTGACCGAAAAAGCGATGGTGGTTTCGGCCCGTGAGGAAGCCTCCAAAATTGGCGTGGAAATCATGAAAAAGGGAGGCAATGCCTTCGATGCAATGGTCGCCACGGAAATGGCCTTGGTCGTCGCCTATCCTTTTGCCGGGAATTTGGGCGGCGGTGGTTTTATGGTATATCGCAAGGCCGATGGTGATATTGGCGCTTTGGATTACCGGGAGAAAGCACCGCTTGCGGGTCACAAGGACATGTACCTGGATTCCCTGGGCAATGTGATTCCCAATATGAGTACGTTGGGTGCCACCGCGGTGGGTGTTCCGGGTACCGTGGCGGGAATTATAGAGGTACATAAAAAGTTTGGGTCACTACCCTTGGAAGAAATTTTTGAACCCGTTATCGCCTTGGCCGAAAAAGGAGTGCCGGTAACGGCAAATCAGGAAAAACGATTGGCCAGTCAACGTGAACTGTTCATTCAAGTGAACGGAGATAGCACCAAGTTTGCCCAAGAATTCAAGGAGGGGGACATCATTTCCTATCCGGCCTTGGCAAATACCATGCGTAGGATTGCCCAAAGTGGTAGGGACGGATTTTATAAGGGGGAAACCGCCCAAAAACTGGCGGCCTTTATCCAAGAAAAGGGCGGATTTGTTACCGAGGAAGATCTGGAAAAGTATGAAGCGGTTTGGCGACAGCCCATCATTTTTAAGTACAAGGACCTACGAATCATATCTATGAGTCCGCCCAGCAGTGGCGGGGTTACCATCAATCAAATCTTTAAAATGATAGAGCCTTATGAGCTGTCGGATTTTGGCCATAACTCGGCAAAGACCATTCAATTGTTTACCGAAGCTTCAAGAAGGGCCTATGCGGATCGGAATTATTATTTGGGGGACCCGGATTTTGTTGATATTCCCTTGGATGTATTGCTGAGCGATTCCTATTTAAAAGAGCGTATGCAGAATTTCTCTTTCGAAAGGGCCACCAAATCCTCGGAGGTAGAACGAGGGAACGTGGAAATCGTGGAAAGCATGGAAACCACCCATTACTCCATTGTAGATGCTGAAGGTAATGCGGTTTCCGTTACCACCACTTTAAATGGGGCCTATGGTTCCAAATTGTATTCGGATGAACTGGGCTTTTTCCTGAACAATGAAATGGACGATTTCAGTTCCAAGTCCGGGGTACCGAATATGTTCGGACTCATAGGCGCCGAAGCCAATAGTATTGCCCCTGAAAAGCGAATGCTCAGTAGCATGACCCCAACAATCGTAGAAAAGGATGGAAAACTTTGGATGGTTGTTGGTACCCCCGGCGGTTCTACCATTATTACAGCTGTGGCCCAAACCATCCTAAATGCCTACGAGTTCGATATGAGCATGCAGGACGCCGTAAACGCGCCACGTTTTCACCATCAGTGGTTGCCCGATATGGTCATTTTTGAGCCAGACGGTTTTTCCGATACCTTAAAGGAAGAAATGAAAGCGAAAGGGTATATCATCAATGAAGACAGAACGCCCATTATTGGTAAAGTGGACGCAATTAAAATACTACCCGATGGCAAATTGGAAGGTGGCGCAGATAGACGCGGGGATGATGCCGCTGTAGGATATTAAATTCAAGTTCAAGTGTCAAATTCTAACTCAAGTACAAGTTCAAGTGTAAAGTTCAAGATGGAATTAGTTAAGAGTTAAGAGTTAAGAGTGCAAAGTGAATAATGAAAAGTTAAAGTTAAAAGTGAAAATGTTGAAGTAAGAATTTAGATTTTGGAATTGGGTAAAACATTTAACTTGAATTTCATATTAATAGCCAATAGCCACAAATAACAAAAAAAGTATGCTTAGAAGATTATTGAAAATCCTAGGAATTATCGTATTGGTATTTGTAATCGCCTTGGGGGTTCTTTACGCCATTTTCAACGAGCCGTTGCCCAAAGGTAGGTCGGGTCCTGAGGCGGATGCCTTGGCCGAAAAAATGCTAGCTTCCTTGAACCATGAATTGTATGAAAACACCCGATTTTTAGAGTGGTCCCTACGAAACGGTTCGCATTTGTACAAGTGGGACCGGCAATTGAGAAAAGCAGAAGTACAATGGGATGAGTACCGAGTGGAATTGGATTTGATCAATACCGGTTCCAGCATTGGTTTTAGGAATGGGGAACGCCTCAATGCCAATGAAAATGAAGACGTAGTGGCAAAAGCTATTTCCATGTTCAACAACGATTCTTTTTGGCTGGTGGCCCCGTACAAGGTTTTTGACCCTGGAACCCAAAGGGAAGTCGTACCCTTGGAAGATGGTTCAGACGGACTTTTGGTGACCTACAACAGCGGAGGTTCTACCCCGGGGGATTCTTATTTATGGGTTTTACAACCCAGTGGTTTCCCGAAAAGTTTTAAGATGTGGGTCAAAATTATCCCTATTGGCGGTGTGGAGGCCACCTGGGATGAATGGCTGGTGACGGAAAGTGGTGCGTTTCTACCCAAGTCCCATGTAATGGGTCCACTGGAATTTTCCATGGGAGAGGTAAGGGGGTATAATCACTAATCTAAAAATTCAATTACAAATACAAACTCAAGTACAAAAAAATGGGTTTAGTTGCGAATGTAGAGTTCAGAGTTCAGAGGGCAAAGTGAAAAATGTAAAGTGAAAAATGAATAGCTGTTAGCAAATGGTTTTTGGAAGCATGAGATTCAAATTTTGAAGCGATTTGCGCATAGCTTATGGCGCATAGCATTTAGCGGAAAGTGAAAAATGTAGATTTTACCATCAACAAACAGCCATCAACAAACAGCCAATAGCCAAAACAATGGAAATAAAACTCTTATCCAAGAAAGACCTGACTGAAAGCCTACAAGAACAACTTTCAAAATTATATCTGCAACTCAATGCCGAATTAAAACAACTTTCCCTGAAAACAATTCTTAAAGAAGAGGGTTATATAGATATTGCCGTTTGCTTGGAGAATAATGAACTCATCGGGATTGCGATGATGGCAAATTATAAGGTGGTATCGGGATATAAAGGTATGATCGAGGATGTCGTCGTTTCCGAAACCCATCGGGGAAGGGGCATCGGCAGGAAATTAATGGATATACTTTTACTTCAGGCTGAAAAAAGACAACTTAATGATGTGCTCCTTTTCAGCGGGCATCACAGAACGGCTGCCATCGGTCTCTATAAAAGTCTGGGATTTACCTTGAAGAACAGCGGACTGTACATTAAAAAATTCCAGTAGCCCTATACCTTTTTTACGTGCTGTAATTGGTTTTTAAGTTCCTGCATGGATTCCTGTAACTGCTTTAGCAAGCCATTGTCCGTAGTGGCATCCACATTAAAGGTAATCTTACTGCTCACTTCCCAGATTTCCTGGATCAAAAAAGGTTTGATATCATACGGTGGATAGGATTCGTTCAAGGAAACCAAGGTAATGTTATTGGAATTGGGCCTTTTCTCGATTTTCTTCACCATCACGGAATCTTGCAAGACCACCACATACATTTTATTGGCACTCACATGGTCAATATGTTCTATGGCCCTCGCCAATACCCATTCGCCTGGACGCAAATTGGGTAACATACTATCTCCCTCTACCTGAAAACCGCGGTAGGTGGCATTCCGGAACTCCGGTATGGGCAAATCGAATGCCGGCAATTGTTGGTACCAGCTGGTATCCGAAATATTCTGCGGATAACCTGCCGCTGCCTTTGCATTGACCAACACCATATTGTCCCGATCGGCACTGTCCACGGTGACCACTTTGGGAATGACGCTCGTTTTGGAGGTTTCCAAATATTGGTTGTCACTTTCACCGAACAACCACAAGGGATTGATTTTAAAATGTTTTAGAAGTTCCGTTACCACTTTACCGGATAATTTGGTCCTACCCCGTTCAATATCGGCGGTGGTATTCTTTACGCCGAGGAGCTCCGCAAACTCGGCCTGAGTGTAGCCCAATTCCCGGCGAACATCGGTAAATCTTTTGAGTGTCAATTCGTTTTCCATATTCAAATATAGTCAATATGGATTATTTCCAAAATAAAATTTGGATTATTTCCATAATTAGGAATATTTCCATAATTTTGGAATAATTACAAAATCAATTAAAAGAAAATTGATATCAGATAAATCAAAATATACAATTGGTAACCTCGAGCGCTGTAGAGAGGTTTATTGTTTCGAATCATTTGGATTAGGTCTCGACTGCGCTCGACCGGACATTCGAATTGGTTTTTGATTTATTATCGAAATTGAGAAGATGAGCATGGATTTTAACCGAATCAAGGAAAAATTGAACATTCTGGCCGATGCCGCCAAATATGATGTTTCCTGCTCTAGTAGCGGAAGCAACCGGAAGAACACGAACAAGGGATTGGGCAATGCCAGTAACGGTATCTGTCATAGTTATTCTGAGGACGGACGTTGTATTTCACTTTTGAAAATCCTGCTGACCAACCATTGCATTTACGATTGCGCCTATTGCGTTACCCGAAAAAGTAATGACATAAAACGGGCCGCCTTTAAAATTCAGGAAGTAGTGGACCTTACCATCAATTTTTATAGAAGAAATTATATAGAGGGGCTTTTTTTGAGTTCCGGAATTTTTAAGGACCCGGATTATACCATGGAGCGTCTGATCGCCGTGGCCAAGAAACTTCGTTTGGAAGAAAATTTCAATGGCTATATCCATTTAAAATCGATTCCTGGGGCCAGTGACGAACTTATGTATGAGGCCGGATTGTACGCTGATCGATTGTCGGTCAATATTGAAATTCCCACAGTATCCGGCCTTAAACTATTGGCCCCAGATAAAAAGCACGAAGATTTTGCAAAACCGATGCTCAAGGTCAAAAACGAAATCATCCGATTCAAGGAAGAACGTAAAATCCTAAAAAGTACCCCAAAATATGCCCCTGCGGGCCAAAGCACCCAAATGATTGTAGGCGCTACGGGAGAATCCGATAAGGATGTGATGTACTCCGCAACGCACTTTTACAAGAACTTTCACATGAAAAGGGTCTATTATTCAGGTTATGTGCCGGTGAGCAACGATAGCCGACTCCCCTCCATAGGTACCCAGGTGCCCATGCTCAGGGAGAACAGGTTGTACCAGACCGATTGGTTGTTGCGGTTTTATGGTTTTTCCGTGCAGGAACTACTCAATACAGAGCATCCCAATCTGGAAATGGATGTGGACCCAAAATTGAGTTGGGCCTTACTCAACCTGCAACACTTTCCAGTGGATGTGAACAAGGCGGATATGTCCGTTTTGGCACGCATTCCTGGAGTGGGAATGACCTCGGTCCATAAAATTATGAAGGCCCGCAAATTCCGAAAATTGGATTGGGACCATCTCAAAAAAATGGGGGTGGCCCTCAACAGGGCAAAGTATTTTATCCTGTGTGACTCCCGCCATTGGGAGCGTAGGGATTTGGACCCGCAACGTATTAAAGGATTGATTTTAAGCACGTTCTACGGAAAATTTAGACCTCAGTATTCCAATCAATTATCACTTTTCAATTAAGAGAGTAGCCTCATGACAACAACAAAGACTTTTATCTATGACGGTAGCTTTAACGGTTTTTTGACCGCCGTATTCGCAGGGTTTGAACAAAAATTGCCTTTCGCCGATATCCAAAAGGAACGTTTGGCGCAGAACGGACTTTTCTCCGAAACAGAGACCATTTTCACCAATATCGAGTTGGCCAAAAGGGTGTGGAACGGTATCAAAGGCCGAAGCAATTCGGCCATCAAGAACATTTATTTTTCATTTTTGAGCGGGGAGAAAAACCTGGAGCCCCTACTCTATCAATACATCCGAAAAATAATGGGCTCCAAACACGTTGCATCCGACTTCTCCGATGCCTGCATTTTAAAAATCAGTCAGACGGCGCAAAAGGTACATCGGGAAAAGCACCGTATGGAGGCATTTGTTCGGTTTCAATTGACCAAGGACGGCATCTATTTTGCGAACGTAGAACCTGAATTTGATGTACTTCCTTTGATTTCCAAACACTTTAAGGAGCGCTATGCGGACCAACCGTGGATTATTTATGACCTAAAGCGCAACTATGGTCTGTATTATGATCTGCATGGGGTGGAAATCATTACGATGGACCTTTCCAACGGTTTTGGCAACAGTATCCAAAAAAGTGCCGCAATGACGAACGAAGAGTATGATTATCAGGATTTGTGGAACAATTATTTCAAAAGTACCAATATCAAATCCCGTATCAACAAAAAACTACATACCCAACACATTCCCAAAAGATACTGGAAATATTTGAGTGAAAAGAAGGAGGCGGTTTAATAAACTAGCTTAAGGCCAAATCGTGACGCATTCGTAGGAAACCATTTCTTAGGTTCAAGGCCTGCCAGAGAGGCTATAAAGCGGGTAAGCCTTTGAAAATTGAATTCTTCAATTGAGCCCAAAACAATAGTATTGTTAAGGCCGATTGTACGCTTTAATTTTTTGAAAGAAATCCGCTCGCATTCGGTCGGCATCAAAGTCCTTGTAATAATATACCTTTCTGCCACCGTTGTCCTTTGAAGTGTTGATTTCCACTTCCTTCATCCATTCCGGATGTAAAAAAGCATTTACAATGGTCAGGTCCCAGATGGTTCTTTGGGTTCGGCCGCCATCTATATGATCGTCCCAAACCTTTAGAAGAAAGTCTCCCAAGAAATGATTCTTCAATTTGGCACGGGTTTCTTCGTACTCAAAGGTCATTTTACTAGCAACGCTCACGGGAATGATGTGCATTTCCACGGTTGAAAACAATAAATGGGTCAGGGCATAGGGGTCCATGGCACAGTTAAAATCATCCCGCCTCAAAACCCCTTTTTCAAAATCATACGTACTTCCCAGCCAATAAAGTCTAATGTTATCCGCAATACTTGGTTCGATAAATACAGCGGATGCCACGTTTGTCAAGGCCCCAAGCGCGATTACATTTATCTTTTTACCATTTTTTTGCGCTTTCGCCTGTTTGATTATTTCATAGGCAGCAGCGGAATGTTGGGCCCGGTCTCCCCAATCGTACATGCGGGATGCTCCTCCCCTGTTGGTCTTGGTATTCAACCCCATAATCCCCAATAGTGTCTGATTGAGTCTGTGACTGTCTTCCATACTATTTTCGGTAGTCCATTGGGAAGCCTGCCATTGAGTGGCGTTTAGGGCTACAACATCCACGCTGTCGTTCATCAAAATGATGCTAAGCGCGTAGGCGTCATCCACTTCATTCGCCGTATCAGCGTCCAGTAGTACCTGGGGTTTTGTCTGTGCGAACCCTTCCATTGAGAATATCCCCACTAGTATAAATAAAACAAAAAACTGGTCCGTGAGCTTCATTTGGAAAGCTATTTTAATTAAAATAGAAAATTACAATTAGGAAGAACGCTCCCCAACGAATTGGTCGCTCTTATTTTTGAACATGACATTAAATGTCGTTAAACTTCCATAGATCCTCGTAATGTACTGTTGCAGGTCCACTTTTTCCTGATCGTCCAGATTTTTACTGGCATTGATTTTTTGTTCCATGACCCGGATGCGGTCGCGCACCATCACTATTTTGTGAAAAAAGGTGTCTATCGGGATTTCTTTATTGCTCAAACTGGAATCGCCAGGTTCCAAAACCAAATTACCACCTTTCCATTTATCGGCAATCGCTACCTGTTCGGTTACATCGCTCCATCTTTTTAAAATCGACATCAATGAGGTCTCCACTTCCAAAAAGCTTACCGTATCCACGTCGTTTTCCAAGGCTTCGATTACTTCAAAACCTTCATCGATTTTAATGGTCTCCAGGCCTTTGTCCATAAAAGTTACCCAATAGTGTTTTGAGGAGACGTTCGTTACCACTCCCATTCCAAATTCTGCGTGCTTAATGCGCGACCCAATTCCTAATAATTGCATACCTACTGTTTGATTTAAAAGCTAAGGTAGCACCTCTGTTAATTATCAACAAGGAAAAATTGGGTAGGAATACGATAAACTTCCCTGCAAGACCTTCTGTTGTAAATATGGGGAACTTCCATTACATTTAAGGTCAATACAACCTAAAACATCATGAAATGAGCCATAACAAGTCTTGATACCCACCAAGATGGTTATAGGCGAATTACATCTGACCTTTGAATAACAATTAAAATAAACAGATGAAAAGACATTTTTTGTTTATACTTATCGCTATGTTGACAATAGCCTGTAAGGAAGAAGCGAAACAAAACGAAACGCCCGAGGAAGTGGCCCCTGCCAAATTAAAAGCCTTGATTTTAGACGGACAGAACAATCATTATGTTTGGCCTAAGACCACCATGATGATGAAAGACTACTTAGTGGAAACCAAGCTTTTTGAAGTGGACATCCATCGGATGGATTCCGTTTGGTTGGGTATAAAGTACAATGAATCCCGACCTGAAGCCTACACTTCCTTCATCGAAAAATACCCGTTGGATTCTACCAAATACGGCGTTTCCCATCAGCCGATACAATCTTCCAATTTCTCCATGGATTTTGAAAAATACGATGTCATAGTTTCCAATTTAGGTGCTGAATCACCCCTGTGGCCAGAAGCTACTAGGGCCGATTTTGAAAAGTACATTGCCAACGGAGGTGGATTCGTAGTGGTCCATGCCGCCAATAATGCTTGGGGCGACTGGGATGAATTCAATAAAATGATCGCCCTGGGTGCATGGGGTGGTCGGGATGAAAGTACGGGCCCTTATGTTTATTATAATGATGCTGGTGAAGTGATCCATGACGAAGCCGCCGGTGTTTGTGGTTCCCACGGACCCGAATATGAATTCCCCATTACGACGCGTGCACCGGAACATCCCATAATGAAGGGCCTTCCTACCACATGGATGCATACCCAGGACGAATTGTACGAACGGATGCGTGGTCCTTTCGAGAATGCCACCATTCTGGCAACCGCTTTCGCCGATGTTGAACGCAATGCCCCACCATGGAACCCCGAGGTAAAGGGCTTGGGCCAGAACGTCCCCATGCTAATGGCCATTGATTATGGAAAGGGAAGGGTCTTTCATACTACTTTGGGCCACTTTGATTATTCGATGGAATGTGTCGGGTTTATAACCACGCTACAAAGAGGTTCTGAATGGGCCGCAACCGGAAACGTTACGCAGGAGTTGCCTTCCGACTTTCCTTCTGAAACGGGTACATCATCCAGAAAATGGAAAGGTTGAGTAAAAGTGTTTGGCGAATTAATCCGGTTGACCTTCGCAGCCTTCCCTCCTTCGGGTATCGATCAAATAAATAATTTTCCATTCGCCCTGTTGCTTGACCATTTGAAAGGAGTTTACCCCGCAATGGCTAAAAGAATCGTTTACCCAAAATTCGTAGGGTGTCCATGCGTTCGCCATGGCGCCATCAATCTGTATGGAGTAATCCAGTAACTTTTCCCTGAATTTGACGGAGTCCGGTATACTTACAATCGACCGGATAAGGTCCTCGAAATTTTCCTGTCGCAAAATGGTTTCCCCATCCTTACCCGTGCCTATGGTCTGTAAAACGATTTTTTCCGAAACAAGGTTTGCCAATCCCGCGGAATCCTGGGCATGAAATGCGGTAAAGAATTCGTCAACTTTATTTCTGACAGCATCCTCATCGGTGGACTGTCCGAAGGAAATTAGGGTACTTACTATAAACAGGGATGTTAGTGTTCTTCTCAAAATGCAAAATTTTAATTGTGAATTAAAGATAACACAAATCCTTGCCGTTCAAACTTTGCTTAAAATTTTATCTCACCAAAACTCATTACTTTTGCTTGGAACAAAAATATCTTTATGTCTACTGCAAAAAAGGAATATAAGCGGGTAACGGTCAAGTCCTTGGTCGAAATGAAAAGCAACGGGGAAAAAATATCCATGCTTACTGCCTATGACTATTCCATGGCTAAAATTGTGGATGCGGCCAAAGTCGATGTTATTTTGGTGGGCGATTCTGCCAGTAATGTTATGGCCGGCCACGAAACTACCCTGCCCATTACCTTGGACCAGATGATCTATCATGCATCCTCCGTTATAAGGGCAGTAGAAAGGGCTCTGGTCGTTGTGGACCTGCCGTTTGGCAGTTACCAAAGCGACCCCAAGGAGGCCCTTAGGTCTGCCATTCGAATAATGAAGGAAAGTGGCGCCCATGCCGTAAAGGTTGAGGGAGGTGATGAAATAAAGGAATCCGTAAAGCGCATCTTGGCCGCTGGTATTCCCGTAATGGGACATTTAGGACTTACCCCCCAATCCATTTATAAATTCGGTACCTACACCGTACGGGCGAAAGAAGAGGAAGAGGCACGGAAATTAATGGAAGACGCAACGATGTTAGAAAAATTAGGCTGCTTCAGCATCGTTCTGGAAAAAATACCCGCTGCCCTCACCAAAAAAGTTTCGGAACAATTGACCATACCCACTATTGGTATTGGCGGTGGGAAGTATGCGGACGGACAGGTTTTGGTGGTGCACGACCTGTTGGGCATGACCCATGAGTTCAATCCTAGGTTCTTAAGGCGCTATATGAACTTATACGAAGAGATGGGTAATGCCATATCGAACTACGTGAAAGACGTAAAATCCATGGATTTTCCAAATGATGAGGAACAATATTGAGAATCATGAAAACAAACGGTAGCAAGCTTTTGAGTCGGTTTTTGATCATCTTTTTGGTGCTTTTGAACATTGGCTGTGATCAAGTTTCCAAAAAGGTCGTACGTGAAAACGTTTCCTATCAGGAGTATATCCCGCTGATCAAAGATCATTTCATTCTTACCAATGTGGAAAATACCGGCGCCATGTTGGGATTCGGGGCCAACTTCCCACCTGCCCTAAAGGTGATGCTGTTCCAAGTACTTCCGCTGATCGTACTACTGGTCTTGTTGTATAGAATCCTCACGAGAACCCATACAAACAAGTGGATGCTATGGGCTTTTGCCTTTGTAATTGGCGGTGGAATTGGGAACCTTATTGATAGGATCGCCTTGGGATCGGTTACCGATTTTTTCCAAATACGCTTGGGCTTCTTTAAAACAGGCATTTTCAACATGGCCGATGTCGCCGTAACTACCGGGGTACTCCTGATTCTATTTTTGAGCCTTTTCGGGAAAAAAATCTCCATATAACAGGTATGGATGCTTCGGAAAAGGTACTGTCCACCCCAAAAAACCTTCAGGTTTTATACGAGGACAATCACCTTATCATCGTAAATAAGAGGCCCGGGGATATCGTACAAGGTGATAAAACCGGCGATAGGCCCTTGAGCGAAGTCGTCAAGGAATACCTGAAGGAGAAGTATAACAAACCCGGAAATGTGTATTTGGGTGTGGTCCATAGATTGGACCGACCAACATCCGGGCTGGTGGTTTTTGCCAAAACCTCCAAGGCACTGCCAAGATTGAACAAGCTCTTCTCCGATAAAAAGGCAAAAAAGACCTATTGGGCCGTGGTAAAGGATGCACCTCCAAAAAGAGCCGATACCATGGTCCATTGGCTCAAAAGAAATCCGAAGCAAAACAAGTCGTATGCCCATGAAAAGGAAGTACCGGACAGCAAAAAGGCTGTTCTGGACTACCGCATGCTCAAAGCCCTGAATACATATTTTCTTTTGGAAATCGATTTAAAAACAGGCAGGCACCATCAGATCCGCGCACAATTATCGGCCATAGGATGCCCCATCAAAGGGGATTTAAAATATGGCTTTCCCAGGAGCAACAAAGATGCAAGTATCCACTTGCATGCCCGAAAGCTGGAATTCTTGCACCCCGTAAAAAATGAGCCTTTGACCATTTTAGCTCCTCTCCCCAAAGATTCCATTTGGGATGCCTGTACATAATTTTTGTACATTGGGCTTACTAAACACCATAATCATGTACAAGAAAATCTGTATACTTTTTATTTGTGCCCTGTTTTATAATTGTGGCAGTTATAATTCCATAGACACATTTTATAATGCACATAAGAACGATGCCCAAGTAACAGCCGTTAGGATACCTCAATTCATGCTCAAATTGATAAGTGGCATATCGCCTGAAATGCAATCACTTATAGGAAACACTAGGGATTTGAGATATATGAAGTTTCCCAGCACAACCCCCGCAAGGACTCAATTCTTGAACCAGCAAATGAACGGGATTACCGGCAATTCGTTTATAGAAGTCTACCGAAATAACGATGATTTAAAAAGAAACGTGGTTTCCATACGTGAAAAACGAAACAGTGTAAAGGAAATCCTCATTTATAATAACAATGCCGAAACTGGCTCTTTTTTGTACTTCAATGGCGATTTTGACCCGATAAAAGTCCGTGAGATGGCCCAGAACAATGAGTTTGAAACACTCGGAAATAATGTAATCAAAGAATTTGCACCCGGCATCAATCCGGAGAACTGACCTGTTGCTTTTTCGATGCTCGGAAACTTTCAATAACCACGGAACTTAATATAAGCGCTCCTCCAAACAGGGTGGTAGCCTTTGGGATTTCGTTCAAAAATAGGGCTCCTATTAGAATCCCATAAATGGGCTGGACACTGCTCAAAATGCTTACGGTTGTGATACTGAAATGCTTGAATGTCATGAGGAAGAGACTATGGCCAATGGCCGTGGTAAGGACCCCCAGTGCCAAAAGTCCTTCCCACTGACCCAAGATTTCCTTTGGAGCGGTAAAAAACAAGGCGGGCAACATCAAAATCGCAATCGTCCCCGTTTGATAGACCATTAAAGTGGTTCCCTGGTATTTTTCCACCTTCAGTTTTAATATGATATTCCGCAAGGCATAGGATACGGCCGAGACCAACCCCATTAAAATGGCCAAGGTATTGGAATCCCGTAAATTGAAATTCGGACTCAGAAAGTAAATGCCCAACAGTACCATGGCACCGAGCAAGAGATGCATCCTTTGCAGCTTTGATTTTAACAAAATGGGTTCCAAAAAGGCCGTTATGACCGGATATGTGAAAAGTGACAACATGCCTATGGCAACACTGGACCATTGCAGGGCATAAAAGTAAAACAACCAATGGGCGGCCATCAATACACCTGTGACTAGTATCAAGGGGATGTCCCCATTTTTGACCTTCAACGAGATATTTCGCCACCTACAGAAAAGTATCAGCAGGATAAAAGCAATAATTCCCCGCATCCCTGTAATGACGGGAACGGGCAAATCCACAAACCTGCCCAAAGGTCCGGAGGTGGCAATAAAGAGCATCGCCAAATTGATTTCCAATAAGTGGGAAACATGGGAGCGATTCATAGGAAACTATCGGGTCTGTTTCAGGGCTTTTTCGCGAATGATTTCCGAAACAGGTTTATTCTCCAAATGGCTTTCCAACCAAGAAATTATATCCAAATACAGGAACGCACGCTTTTCATAAGGGTGGTCCTCATATTTTTTAAGTTCGGCATGTAATTTTTCAAATTCCCCCCTCAATTCATTTGGATAGATACTGCCAAGATTTCTCAAAAACTTGATCATCTCTTTTTGTACCGCATGCATATCGTTCATTTTCAGCAGGAACTTATAGGTACTCTTTAATTGCACTTCCAGGTGATAGTCCATACCCGCTTCGTAATGTGCCACCAAACTCAATACCCTGGCAAAACACATTAAATCCTCGCGCATTTTTAGATTCTTGTTATTGATGATTTTTTTGAGGTAAACGATAGAGGTTTTGTTATCACCAATACCAAAATACAAACAGGCGATCTTGTAATACAACACCATCACATGATGGGCATCGATTCTATCCTTGTGTTTGGCGATACCGTATTCAATGATCTTTACCAGATATAGGCCTTTTTCAAAGTTTCCTTCCAGAAAATGGAGATTCAGTTTATTGGCATTGAGATACAAAAAGGCCAGGGAATTAATATTATCATTCTTAGGGAAATCCTTCTCCTTCAGAACCACCTCCATTTTTTGGAGCGTTTCCTTGAATTGGGAGCTGTATTTCACATAAAAAAGGGATTCCAAAAGGTAGTGATTTCCTTTAAGGAAGAATACGGGATTCAAATAAATCATTTCGCGGTAATCGTAGAAAAGATCCACCCATTTACTAGCGTATTTATAGGAGGAAAGGAAGTCTTGGGTCAAGAAACTATACCATAAATGTGCTTTGTACAACCAGAGTTTTTCCCTAAAACCCAAGGTTTCCACATCTACCTTTGGCAAATGTTTTGAAAAATACTGCTTTACTTTCTGAAGGTCCTCATCGCTGCGTACATACCCCACCTTTAACATCATACTGTACAATTGCAGGGAAAGGTTGGAAAGTTTACTGGTGATAACGTTCTGCCCAGACAATTCCTTTGCCTGTACCGCTAATTCATCCGCTCTGTCCGGAATGCTGCGGGTGATGTACTGTGTCTCTATAATTTTCTCGAATTCCACAATTTCGTAGGCGATGTTCTTTTCCTCATTTTCAATGGCCGTCGTTTTTGCCTTGTCCAGGATTTTGAGACTCTGTTTATACAGCCCTTTCTGATACAGAATGGTGGCAAAGTCCAGCTGTTCACGAATCTGAACTCGAATATTTTGGTTCACGGGATTCAGCCTGAGACTTACCAGAATCTGCTTATAGAGATGTGCCTTTAAATTGGAAAGCTGCGCTTTTTTAACAATTCCGCTGGAAAGTATTACCTTTTCATCATATCGCTTAATTTTGTCCAAAAGATTGAACAACGCTAGAAACTTTGCATCGGTATTCACGCCCAAACGACCTACATAAAGTTTAAATTGCCGCTTTTCAGATTTTGAAAGCGATTTTACCAAAACGAACAACGCATCTTTATGAGCATTTGTCATCGTAAAAATATATGTTTAAATTGTTGTAAATCAATTTATTGATATTATTGAAAAGTAAATTAACGTTGTAAATATTCCTGCGAAATTTGCTTTTTTCGTCGGCAGCGTTATATATTCGTTTAACTTGCTAAAACTACATAAATATAATGAGCAAAGATATAGTACAAATTTTTGATACTACACTTAGGGATGGAGAGCAGGTTCCAGGTTGTAAATTGGACAGGGAACAAAAGTTAGTTATAGCTGAACGGTTGGACGAACTTGGTGTAAACATAATTGAGGCGGGATTTCCCATCTCCAGTCCGGGCGATTTCAAATCCGTTGAAAGTATAGCAAAACTGGTAAAAAATGCCACAGTTTGTGGTCTTACCAGGGCTGTAAAAAAAGATATCGAGGTAGCGGCGGAAGCCTTAAAATATGCAAAAAGACCGCGAATCCATACGGGAATAGGAACTTCGGATTCACATATAAAGCATAAATTCAATTCCAACAGGGATGCGATTATTGAACGTGCAGTTGAGGCAGTGAGTTATGCCAAGAAGTTTGTGGAGGATGTTGAATTTTATGCCGAGGATGCCGGTAGAACGGACAACGAATTTTTGGCCAGGGTGTGTGAGGCCGTAGTCAAGGCCGGAGCTACTGTTCTGAACATTCCCGATACTACTGGATATTGCCTTCCCGAGGAATACGGTGCCAAAATGAAGTATTTGAAAGAAAACGTGAAGGGTATCGATAAAGCTATCCTTTCCTGCCATTGCCATAACGATCTTGGTTTGGCCACTGCCAATTCCATTGCCGGGGTAATCAATGGTGCCCGACAAATAGAATGTACCATAAACGGAATTGGGGAGCGTGCCGGAAATACTTCGTTGGAGGAGGTTGTCATGATTATGAGGCAACACCCTAGTCTGAATTTGGATACCACTATCAATAGCCAATTGCTCTTTGATACCAGTAAAATGGTATCGAACAAAATGGGTATGGTCGTCCAGCCCAATAAGGCCATCGTTGGGGCGAACGCTTTTGCCCACAGTTCTGGAATACATCAGGATGGCGTTATAAAGAACAGGGAAACCTATGAAATTATAGATCCCGCGGATGTTGGTGTTACCGAATCCTCCATTGTATTGACCGCCCGAAGCGGAAGGGCCGCATTGGCCTACCGTGCAAAGTTGGTGGGCTATGAGCTTACCAAGACCCAACTGGACAAAGTCTATGAGGAATTTTTGAATTTTGCGGATAGAAAGAAGGAGATCCTTGACGATGACATCCATGAAATTATTGAGTCCAGCAAGGTGAATCTACAAAGTATAGGATAAATATGCGCTTGGATATCGCTGTACTTGGAGGGGATGGCATTGGCCCGGAAGTCGTTGCCCAATCCTTAAAATGCCTACGCTCCGTAGAAGAGACTTTTGGACACACCTTTCGATTCAAGAAGGCCTTGATCGGTGCAGAGGCCATTGATAAAAAAGGGACTCCCCTACCGGACGAAACATTGAAGATTTGTAAAAATTCCGATGCTATATTGTTCGGGGCAATTGGTATGCCCAAGTATGATGGTAATCCAAACACAAAGGTATGGCCGGAGCAAGGACTTTTGAAATTACGGAAGGAACTGGATCTTTTTGCGAATATCCGACCTGTCAAAGTATTTCCCGCCCTTATAAAACAATCCCCGCTCAATAAAAAGTTGATCAAGGATACCGATTTAGTTATTTATCGGGAACTATCCGGGGGTATTTACTACGGAAATAAATCCATAGATTCCGGTACCAATGTCGCCACGGACACGTGTTCCTATTCCGAGGAGGAAATTAGCAGAATAACACATTTGGCCTTTAAAGCGGCAAAGAACAGAAGAAAAAAAGTGACCTTGGTCGATAAGGCCAATGTTCTGGAAACCTCCCGTTTGTGGCGGAGGGTCGTAAACTCAATAGCTCAGAGTTATCCTGAAATTGAGCTGGAAACGCTTTTTATTGACAATGCCGCGGTACAGATGATACTCAACCCATCCCAGTTTGATGTGATCCTGACGGACAATATGTTTGGGGATATTCTGTCCGACCAAGGAAGTGTCCTGGCTGGGTCTATAGGTTTACTCCCGTCAGCTTCGGTGGGTACGGAGCATGCCATGTTCGAGCCTATTCATGGTTCCTATCCCGATGCGAAGGATAAAAACATTGCCAATCCTGTAGCCGCTATTTTAAGTGCCGGCATGCTTTTACAGCATTTTAAACTCAACGAAGAGGCCGATGCCCTTGTTGCGGCCGTATTAAAATCCTTCTCAAAGAAAATTGTTACCCCAGATATTATGGGAAGCAGTAAGTATGGCACCAATTACGTGGGCGATTTTATTGCGGACAATATCATGGAACTGGATGATCATTTCAACATGAACGATGAGAACATTGATTTAGGTAAGTCTACCATAATTTAGTTCAAAACCCCACTTATTCCGATAATAGTTTCTTTATAAAACTATCGAATTCCACCTTGAATTCTTCGTATTTATCCCCTGTTGCGGGTCCGTTGAATCCGGTATGTATTTTTCGTACGTTGCCTTTTTTATCCACAAAAATGGTCGTTGGATAGGAAAGTACATGATTCAGCATGGGTAATTTCTGTTGGGCCTTTTCTTTGTCATAGCTGCCATATTGTGCCAATAGAATTGGGTAGGAGATGCCTATCCTATCCTTGAGCCGCTGTATACTCTGTAAAGCGCGTTCCTTTGTTTTTGCCTGTTCAAAGGCAAGTGCCAATACCGCTAAATCCCCAGTTGTTTGATTTTCCAAATAGTCGACAAGGAATTTGGATTCGTCCAAACAGTTTGGACACCAGGAACCCATAAGTTGAACAATGACAACCTTATCTTTGAAAGTAGGATCGGATAGGGATACCGTTTCCCCTGCCAAGTTTGGAAAGGAGAAGTCGAATTTATCATAGCCTTCTTTTATAAAGGTAAGGGAATCCGGACTAGGGAGTTCATAATTTTCGTTTCTCACGGCCATGAAAGGTTCTTTAAAGTGATTGCCCGAATAGAAAATCCCGTACATAGTACTATCCGTTACTTTTGCTTGAAACAAAAAGGCATGCGCCCCGTCAAATGCCGAAACCTTTAATGAATCCTTGTCCATGACACCTTCTAGAAATCGGTAGTCACCGGTAGTTGTTCTAAAGGTTCCTGAAACAATTCCATTTTTTTGGCTAAAAATACCTTTGCCCATATAGCTGTCATCAGTTCCCGGGCTGAACTCTGTTTCCCATATTCCGGTTGCATCGGTAGTGTTTGAATTTACATTTGAAAATCGTTCTTCAATCCCAAATTCGGCTTCAAATGGAACTGTCCTATCCAAACTTTCAATGACAAATACCCCATCCATGGATTCACTATCGATCTTCGCGGAAATATAACCTTCAAAAACAGGTGCTTTTATCAGAATAGAATCCCCTTCCACCAAAATTTCATCAACCAATATAGTCTCATCCCCATTTAATATTTTCATTTGAATTGTTTCCCCTTCATTAGCGGTCAATTCAAAATTAAAGGGAAGTATCTGTTTGTCCTTCACTTCCAGTCTGGCCTGCCAAATACCTTCTTTTGGCCTACTCTTTTTTTCACTGTTTGCACAACCGCTAAGAAGCATTAATAAAATGGGAATAAAGGCTTTTCTCATAACTTTTGGATTCTATTGCGAATTAACGACTTAAAAACCTCATTTTAAAATTCGGGATAAAACAATCCGCCGTCTGTTGAATCTGTTATACCATTGTTTTATCTTTACGCGCTCTAAAATGGACACATGAAAATATCTTACAACTGGCTTAAGCAGTTTATCAATATAGATTGGAACTCCCAAAAAACAGGAGAACTTTTAACGGATTTAGGACTGGAAGTTGAAGGAATAACTCCCTTTGAATCCGTTAAAGGAGGTTTGGATGGCATTGTAGTAGGACATGTACTTAGCTGTGAGCAACATCCAAACGCCGACAGATTGAAGGTGACCAAGGTCGATATAGGCAACGGAGCACCGGTACAAATTGTCTGTGGCGCACCCAATGTTGCAAAAGGACAAAAAGTGCCCGTTGCCACCATAGGCACTACCCTGTACACTAAGGAAGGAGAGGCATGGAAGATAAAAAAAAGTAAAATACGTGGCGAGGAAAGCCATGGAATGATTTGTGCCGAAGATGAACTGGGACTTGGGGAGAGTCATGACGGTATCATGATCCTGGATGACACTTTGAAACCGGGGACTTTGGCCTCTGAAGTTTTCAAGGTTGAGAAGGATGAAGTTTTTGAAATTGGCCTTACACCTAACCGTGCGGATGCCATGAGTCATTTTGGTGTTGCCAGGGACCTCAAGGCGGGCTTGAAACAAAAGGAAATTAATAAGGAATTGATTACCCCACCCGTGAGCCATTTTAATGTTGCCAACAGATCTCTAAGAATCGATGTTGATGTCAAAAACAATAGCCTTGCACCAAGATATTGCGGCGTAACAATTAGCAATATTCTGGTGCAACCATCACCGGATTGGCTCAAAAACCGTTTAAAGGCCATTGGTCTTACGCCAAAGAACAACGTGGTGGATGC
This sequence comes from Maribacter sp. C-4077, assembly GCF_055378385.1. Lineage (NCBI taxonomy): Bacteria > Pseudomonadati > Bacteroidota > Flavobacteriia > Flavobacteriales > Flavobacteriaceae > Maribacter > Maribacter sp. C-4077. The sequence goes on along the minus strand of NZ_AP038807.1, from coordinate 3,880,797 downwards.
CACCAATTATGTTTTGCACGAATTGGGGCAACCGCTACATGCATTCGATGCGAATAAAATAAAAGGGGGTAAAATTGAGGTGAAGACCTTGCCAAAAGGAACAAAATTCGTTACCCTGGATGGCGTGGAAAGGGAATTGCACGAGGACGACCTAATGATTTGCGATGCCGAAAAGCCCATGTGCATCGCCGGTGTTTTTGGTGGTATCCATTCCGGAGTTACGGAACACACTACGGCCATATTTTTGGAAAGTGCCTATTTCAATCCGGTGTCCATCCGTAAAACGGCAAAAAGGCACGGACTTAACACCGATGCATCCTTTCGGTTTGAGCGGGGAATCGATATTGAAAACGTGGAGTATAGTCTTAAGCGGGCCGCTTTGCTGATCAAGGAAATAGCGGGTGGGGACATTACTTCGGATATCGTTGATCTATACCCAAAAAAACACAAGGATTTTGAGGTCTTTTTGGCCTTTGAAAAAATCAATAAACTAATTGGACAGAATATTCCCCAAGATACCATCAAATCCATTTTGGCTTCGTTGGATATCAAAGTACGGAACGTTACAGAAGCCGGAATGGGGCTAACCGTACCATCCTATCGTGTGGATGTACAGCGCCAAGTGGACGTTATCGAGGAGATTCTAAGGGTATATGGTTATAACAATATTGCTTTTAGCGAAAAATTGAATGCATCCGTTGCTTCCTCAAGTCCGTACGAAGATTACAAAATTCAACAGATAATTGGGGATTTATTGGCTTCCAGAGGCTATTTTGAAACGCTGACCAATAGTTTGACTTCCCCCGATTACGAAAATCTTTTGGAGGAGGATTTAAAGGAACGAAAACATGTGACCATTTTGAATCCTTTGAGTGGCGAATTATCGGTACTAAGGAAGTCCTCCTTGTTCACAGCTTTGGAATCGGCCAGTTTCAATATCAACAGAAAGCGACAGAATTTAAAGCTATTTGAGTTCGGTAAGACCTACTACCATGAAGATACGGACCGCAAAGAGGACAAATATCTTGGTATCCTTTTAAGTGGTGATACTAATGCAAACAGTTGGACGGATCCTTCCAAAAAAACGGATTTCTTTCTTCTCAAGTCCATTGTGGATACTGTTTTGGAACGTTTGGGGATTCAGGATTTAAAGGTGGAACCGGACACTTCCAAATTATTTTCGGAAGGTGTCTCCTATATAAATCATGAAGGTACTACCCTCGTTTCCTTCGGACTCGTTAAAAAAGGGATTTTAAAACATTTCGATATTAAGCAGCAAATTTTTTATGCCGATTTTCAGTGGGACGAAGTTTTAAAAAGTCTCAAAAGAACCGGTATCACCTTCAAGGAAATTTCAAAATATCCAGAGGTAAAAAGGGATTTCGCCCTACTTCTTGATGATGCCGTAACCTTCAAGGATGTTTATGATCTTGGCTTTAGGACGGAGCGTAAACTGTTGACGCAGATAAACTTGTTTGATGTCTATCAAGGAACCAATTTGCCGAAGGGCAAAAAGTCGTATGCCGTAAGCTTTACGTTGAAGGATACCAATGGCACCTTGACAGATGCACAAATAGATAGAATAATGGCCAAGCTGCAAAGTACCTACGAGAAGGAACTTAAAGCCGAACTTCGATAGGGATCAAAAAAGGTTTACAGGAAAAAAAACACTGTCTATTTCGTGTATTACCCCGTTGCGTTGTTCGGAATCCGCTGTGACTATTTTAGCTTGATTGCCTTTTGGATCCGTTAACACAATGTCAATGCCGTTCATGGTAGCCGTAATTTTCTCTCCCAATATGGTTGTGAAAGAGGCCTCGCCATTTCCCCTGCACATCGCCCTTAAAATAGTGGAGGCCGATATTTTTCCCGCAATGATGTGATAGGACATAATGGCTTTTAACTTCTCCTTGTTATCGGGATTTAGAAGTAATTTCTTGGTAACGTCAGATAGTTTATTGAAGGCGGCATTGGAAGGTGCAAAAACGGTGAATTGCGCATCGTACGCCAACAGGCAATCCAACTCCGAAGCCCTTAAGGCAGCCAAAAGCACACTGTGCGTTTCCGTTTTTTCGGTGATAGACAATAATGAGTTTCCTATGGGAAGGAAATTTGCGGAAGTAGTTTCAAATGTATCCGTTTTAGGTTCTTGGGCAGTGCAGAACGCTGTAAAAAGGATACATAAAAAAGACACAGGGGATGTCCAGTTTTTCATTTCAAAAGGGTTCTCGGTTTGGGGCAATGGTACTTGTTCGATGAACGGTCATTGAACATGGACAAGATACAATCTTAACACGTATGTGCCTTCTATCAAAACATGACAATTATCAATTTTAACATTATTTTAACAATTATGTGATTTTCTTGGCTTTACTATAAATTCATTTATTGTCTAACTTTGAAAGAGTTGCTAAAAAAAAGAAATATGCTATTCCAAAGAACGAATCTACTAGAGAAGTTACGCTTAGAAAAAGAGAAGCTTAGAAAATCAGAAGAACTCATTTTGGACGAAGTAAAGGCCATCCTATCCAAAGTGGACGATCACAATTCCCGCATTGCCAAAAACCTGGTCAATTCCCAGTCAGGTTCTTCGGTGAATTCCTTTACTTTCGATTTATTGGATTCCGATAAAATTTTCCATATCGATCAAATAAAAAACCTCTGTATCGATTACCGTCTACGGTTTTTGGACACAAAATATTTTAAAGGGGAAATTCCTGCCGAAGCCTATTCAAAGATAAGATCACTTGAAAAGGAACACAATACGGAGCTCAAGGGTTTCAAGATTATTGCTCCTTCAAAGCTCTTTAAACTTGAGGATAAGGATGACCCACTTTTATTTGCCCCAATGGGCAACGGGTATTATTATCTCATCCATAAATGGGGGAATGACCTAAATCCGTTTCGAAAATTAATGATGTGGCCATTTAAGAATGTGGGCAATCTTATTTTCGTAATCTTGCTTATCAGCTATTTGACGACCCTGTTAATTCCCAATGGCCTGTTTTCAAAATCCAATTCCGTAGCGGAATTCGGGATTCTGTTTTTCTTTATGTTCAAAAGCATCGTGGCAATAGCTATATTCTATGGATTTGCGATGGGCAAAAACTTCAGTCCGGCTATTTGGAACAGTAAGTATTATAACGCCTAGTTTTATTGGCACCGCCAATGGGGTTTAATACCCCGATGCTTGGTTCAAAATAAAGGGTTCGTTTTTAATGAATGCCCCTTGGCTTGCCCAGAGGTTGTTCACTGCACGATGATCGCTCGTGGAACTCCTTCCAGGTCGATAGCATCGATATACCTAAAATCCGGTGTTGGCGTAATACGCAGTATTCCTCCTTCCGTACCATTCGTCTTGGCAAAGCCTATCACTATGTAATCATGTTCCAAATCATAGACAATGGCCGTTGCCGACTTTATATGTAACTGTGTTATTTGTTCATTGGAGAGGAAGTTTTCAAAAAGGTATAAAGTGGCCTTATTGGCCTGAAAATCATATACTGCCGGATTTTTTCCCCCTCCATCGTCCATATTCATCGTGTAATAAAGCTTGCCAAAGGTGTCAAATGTTGCATATACGGATTGATATAGGTTCGGACGGATATTTTCCCCGTATTGGGTATAGGCTTCTTCAAAAGTATTGCGATTCACTGTGGTATGTAGCTCTGGATAACTGATTACGATATCACCAGCGGGGTCCTTAAAAATTTTCTTTGCATTGAAGCCTACCAGTTTTTCGTAAACAACGGATTGTTGTCCGATTTCGATGACACTAATGCCATTTTCATCCGTGATTGTTGCATCAAGGGTCAGCACGAACAATTTACCTTGGGAGGGAATTGATTGAAGCGGCTTTAAATTCAACGGTATGTCTACCTGATTCTCGGTATTGTTTTGATCTATTATTCGAACAAAATGAAAATCTTCCTTACCAATTTCGCTCTTGGTAAAAGTGAGGAAGACATTCGCACTATCATGTGAAACCGAAGTAACCTCTAAGTTACAGGCATCCAGGTTTAAAAAGGTATCTATCAGCTTGTAATTTCCTGTGTTAAAATCAAAAATTAGGACCTTTCCAGTACACGTTTCGGTAACTTCATAGAAACTAAATGAGTTATTATTGGCAAAGGTAATTTCCGAATCGGAAAAAAGGGGAAATTCCAATTCACTGGCTTTCAATGTTAGGTCATCTCCAGTTGCTTTAAGACTTTCCGTTGTCAAGCTACCGGATGCCTCCAATAAAATGGTGTAATCTGCTTGCGTGTTGGTAGGGGTTTCCGTTTGCAAGGGTTCTGTGGCTGACTTACTACATGCAGCCAAAAAAACCGTCAGCATAACGCCGACCGTGTAGGTGTAGGTCTTCATGAGGTTAAGATTTGGGTTATATTTCCTTATGCCGGAACAGCATACATCTTGCCCCTCTGTTCCTTCAATGCCTTATCGGACATATATTCATCAAACGTAGAATATCGGTCAATGTTGCCTTTTGGTGTCAATTCTATTATCCTATTGGCCACAGTCTGTGCAAACTCATGGTCGTGGGTGGTAAATAGTACCGTTCCCTTAAAATTTTTCAAGGAATTGTTGAATGCGGTAATACTCTCCAAATCCAAATGATTGGTTGGTTCATCCAACATGAGTACGTTGGCCCTGAGCATCATCATTCGGCTTAGCATACATCGCACCTTTTCACCCCCAGAAAGCACCGTACACTTTTTTAGGGCCTCTTCCCCACTGAACAACATTTTACCCAAAAAACCTCGAATATATACTTCCTCACGTTCCTCTTCGGTCTTTGCCCACTGTCTTAACCAATCCACCAAATTGATGTCTTGGGTAAAAAAATGAGAGTTGTCTGCCGGCAGGTACGATTGTGTGGTGGTTACGCCCCAACTGAACTTTCCGTCATCGGCCTTTTTATTACCATTGATTATTTCATAGAAGGCGGTGGTTGCCCTAGAATCCCTTGAAATAACCGCTATTTTATCCCCTTTTGCCAGATTGATATTCACATTGTCAAAAAGCAGTTCGCCTTCCTCGGTCGTAGCTTTTAATCCTTCGATGTTCAAAATTTGATCACCGGCTTCCCGTTCCCTTTCAAAAATAATGGCCGGGTATCTCCTACTGGATGGCTTAATGTCATCCACCTTAAGCTTGGAGAGCATCTTCTTTCTTGACGTTGCCTGTTTACTCTTTGCGACGTTGGCACTAAAACGCATAATGAATTCTTGAAGTTCCTTGGCTTTTTCTTCAGCCTTTTTATTTTGTTGCGCCCTTTGTCTGGCCGCTAACTGACTACTCTCGTACCAGAATGTGTAGTTGCCGGAATAAAGGTTCAACTTGCCAAAATCGATATCGCCAATATGGGTACACACCGTATCCAGAAAGTGACGGTCATGGGAAACCACAATTACGGTATTCTGGTAATCGGCCAAAAAGTTTTCCAACCAATTGATGGTTTCATAATCCAGGTCGTTCGTGGGCTCGTCCATGATGAGTACGTCCGGGGAACCAAAAAGTGCTTGGGCCAATAACACCCTTACTTTTAATTTGGAATCCATGTCAGACATCAATGTATAATGCAATTCTTCGCCAATCCCCAAATTTGACAGCAAAGCGGCCGCATCACTATCCGCGTTCCAGCCGTTCATTTCTTCGAACTGTACCTGCAACTCCCCTATTCTATCGGCATTGGCATCATTATAATCGGCATATAGGGCATCGATTTCCTTTTTTATTTCATACAACGGCTTGTTTCCTTTGACCACCGTTTCCAGAACAGTAAACGCATCCGATGCATTATGGTCCTGTTCCAAAATGGACATTCTTTTCCCCGGTTCCAGATGCACATGGCCTGAAGTTGGGTCTATTTGACCAGAAAGTACCTTTAAGAACGTGGACTTTCCTGCCCCGTTGGCACCAATTATACCATAACAGTTGCCTTCCGTAAAGGACACGTTTACTTCATCGAACAATACTCTTTTTCCAAACTGAACGGATAAATTGGATACGGATAACATATAACACGTTTTAAAAATCCGTGCAAAAATACTGAATTTTAAAGGCGAAAACCAACTATCGTTCCACATCATCCTATAGAACCTTCCTTACAACCTAATCCATTAATTTTTAACTAGGTATTAACAGACACAGAGAATACGTATCCTTATTTTTGACCATAAATGTTGCCCGTTTTGTGTATGGATAAAGTTTTACCTATTGCACTTGTTCTAGGTTTGATTGGTTGTAATTCCCCCGTTTCCGATAGCAAAGGTGTCTTTTTTGCAGGGGAAATTGTGAATCCCACCAGCGAATATGTAGTCCTTTATAAAGGCAGTGAAGCAGTGGATTCCGCAAAATTGGACGATACCAACCGGTTCTCTTTTCAACTGGATGCCGTGGATGATGGGCTCTACCATTTTAACCATAGTCCAGAGCAACAATATGTATATTTAGAAAAAGGTGATAGCGTGTGGATACGCTTAAATACTTTGTATTTTGACGAGTCCCTTGTATTTTCTGGTACTAACGAGGAATTGAACAACTTTTTGTTGGAAATCTTTTTAGAAGATGAAGAGGTAGAACAACTGATGTATTCCGATTTGTTCGAATTGGAGATAGATGAATTTTCAGAGAAGGTGGAAAGTCTTCGAAAGGAAAAAATTCAGGATCTGGAAGATTTGAATTCCGAAGCGGAATTATCCGATATAGCCTATGAAATCGCCAAGGCCAGTATCAATTATACCTTTTATAGATTCAAGGAGGTCTATCCTTTTAAACACAAAGGAAAACTGAAAGAAGAGCAACTTCATAAGTTGCCACCTACTTTTTATGCGTATCGCTCTGGAATCGATTACAACAATAGAAATTTAATTTACTTACGCCCTTATTATGATTTTATGAAATCCCACTTGGGCAATCTTTCCTATATGACCTGTTCCAAGTCTTGCGGTAAATCCAATGGTACCGCACATAATCAATTACATTTTAATCAGCACAAACTTGCTATGATCGATAGTTTGGTGGGCGAAAAGGAATTAAGGGATAACCTTTTTAGGAATGTTGCCTTTGATTATTTGTTACGAGAGCATGACGCCGACAGTAATAGGATTTTTATAGATGAATTCCAACGTTTTTCCGGGAACAACATGCATATTGAGGAGATACAGCGCTTATATAAGGGTATTAGCAATATACAGCCCAACAGTCCAGTACCTGATATAAAGTTGGTTTCCATTCATGATTCATTGGTTTCGTTGCCTGCACTGAGCAAGAATAAAAAAGTGGTTTTCTACTTTTGGTCAGGGACCAACAAAAATCATTACGAGAACATTTTCAATCGCGTGAACGAACTAAAGCTTGAAAAACCTGAATACGAATACATAGGTATTAATTTCAGAACCGATGCCAGCAACTGGAAAGCTATTGTCAACAAATTTGAGTTTGATGCCCATAGCCAATTTATGGCGGAAGATTTTCATCAACTTACCGAAAGCCTCATCCTCTACCCGATGAACAAATGTGTCATTACCAATGACGCTTTGATCGTAGATGCTTTCTCCAATATCTATTGGAACAATTTTTAAGGATTACCGTATTTATACCCTACTTTTTACTGTGGTTCATCAATAACGTTTCAAACCATGTGTCTGGCAATACCTTTTTTAGTCGGATTGAAAACTTTTGAATAAATGCCCCCACGGTATAGTGTACCTTTGGATTTTTGGCATTTATGATTTGAAGCACTTTGTGCGCAACTACTTTAGGATTACCGCCTTTATCAACATCTTTATCAATGGATTTGAGAATATTTCCATACGATTCCTTATAAGGTGAGTTTTCTTGAATTGGAGCGTGAAAACGACCTGCAGCAATATTGGTGGCGAAATCACCTGGGGCCAAACAGGTGCACTCTACGCCAAACCGTTTGGTTTCCATTCGCAAGCTTTCAGTGATTAATTCCAGCGCTCCTTTCGTTGCCGAGTAAATTCCACGATAAGGCAAGCCCATATATCCGGCTATTGAGGTTATGTTTATGATCAATCCGTTGTTTTGTTGGCGCATTTGCGGCAGAATAGCCTTAATGACGTTTAAAGGTCCTATAAAATTGGTGTCAAACGCATTTAGTATTTCAGCGTTAGGCGTTTCCTCCAAAGGTCCTGTTATTCCTACACCGGCATTATTGATCAAGACATCCACTCTTCCCTCTTTCTGCACCAATAATTCAATGGCCTTGGTAACGGATTCCGGTACCCTAACATCCATCTCCAACAATTCGAAATCTTTGAAACTTGCATATTTTTCCAAGTTTCTTGTAGTTCCGTAAACTATAAAACCATGTTGATTCAAATAGTTTCCTATGGCTTTGCCAATGCCTGAAGAGCCACCAGTGATAAGTACGATCTTTGAATTCATGTTCCAAAAGTAAGCGATGGGAATCGTTTTTTAAAAATCTAATGACGTATATATTTGGAGTTGCATTCGAATTCTCCCGATGAGATAAATGGTGTTTGAATTCTCCGAAACTTGGTTTGAAGTCAAAACCGACTTCTTTCAAATACATCATGAAAATGGCCATAGTGCTGTAACTATAAGGCACAAAAAAAGGCAAGCTACCTACATCGCACCGCTACGACCGTATACCCTTGCTGCGTTCCCACCCTGGGGGATTCTACAGGAGCTGGTCGTGTAGGACTTGCCAGGTGCAAATATACAACCTTTTAAATCTTTGGCAATCCTTTTTAGATTCTAATTTTAATGGATTAACTTGCTGGCGACTTAGGAGAGCCTTAAATTTTTAGCATGTTATTTATAGAAAATTATTCTCAAATAGTTTATTCCATTAAATTGCCCATGAAGATTATTGGAATCCCATTAACCTTATTGATTGTTCTGTTATTTTTTGCCTGTGGTAGCGGAAATCAAAAGCCTTCTTCCCTGTTTACTATTGAACTGGAGGGCAATGCAAAGGAAGTAAGACAAAACGATGCGTTGGGTGTTTCGCTTAAAAACATCAAAAACAAGGAAATTGAAAGTGTGATTTATAGTATTGATAGTAATGAACTTCCGCTAGTGAACGACCAATTGGAATTTTCCATTCCAAAATTGGGCAATAAAATATTGAAGGCCAGTGTAACTTATGAGGGAAATACCGTAGAGGTAACTAAAAATCTAAAGGTCTTGGCTTCCAAGGCCCCGGACATTTATACGTATACCATTCTGAACGAATTTCCCCATGACCCCAACGCCTATACGCAAGGATTGGAGTTTTATAAGGATACCTTATATGAGGGTACCGGAAAAAATGGTCGCTCTTTTTTGAGAAAGTTCGATTATAAAACGGGAAAGGTGTATCAACAAATCGATTTGGACGAAACCTATTTTGGGGAAGGTATCACAATTTTGGGAAACAAAATTTATCAACTCACATGGCGCAGTGGAATGGGCTTCATATATGACTTAAAGGATATGAAAAAATTGGACAATTTTCAATACGGGAAAAGTCGGGAAGGATGGGGACTTGCCAATGACGGAGAAAAGCTATATAAGAGCGATGGAACGGATAAAATTTGGATTTTAAACCCTGAAACCCTAGTAGAAGAGGACCATATTGAGATTGCTACGAATAAATCCCTTTTTGCGGACACCAATGAATTGGAATACGTAGACGGCAAAATATATGCGAATGTGTACCAGAAACCGGGTGTCATGATAATCGACGCCAAAAGTGGTGCCATTGAAGGGGTCATAAACTTTGGAGGGCTTAGCGATAAGGTTACCAAAACAGAAAATTGGGTAGATACGGAGAACGTCCTAAATGGTATTGCCTATCATCCTGAAAGAAAGACTTTTTTTGTGACCGGAAAAGACTGGGACAAACTTTTTGAAGTCCAAATACAAAAGAAGTAATATGCCTTTTACAAAACGGCTAAAAGTTTCTGTTGAGGATTTGGACGACCTAAATCACGTAAACAATGTTAGGTACGTGCAATGGATACAGGATATTTCAAAGGAACATTGGAAGGAAAAGGCACCGTTGCAAATACAGAACAGCGTAATTTGGGTAGTACTAAAACACACCATTGAATACAAATCGCCCGCAGTTCTCAACGACCCCATACTAATTTCCACTTATATTGAAAAAAGCAAGGGTGCTATTTCCGTACGTATAGTTGAAATGTTCCATGAAATAACAAATACGCTTCTGGTGCGTTCATGTACTGAATGGTGTCTATTGAACAAGGACACGAACAAGCCTATGCGAATTTCGGAGGATATCAAAAAAATATTTTCTTAGATCTTATATTGTTATAATTAATTGGGCACATATATGCTTTTCCTGTGTACTTTGGATTGCAGAATTTTTTGACCGTTAATTTTCAATTACTTGAAGTCATAATTTGAATAAAATTGAAATTTCCAATTGTAATCATACTGGTCCTTTTTGTACTCTGGGGAAGCGCTTGCAGAAAGGATTTCGAATATGCGCCAAGTGACGGACATCTTTCCTTTTCCAGGGATACGGTTTATCTGGACACTGTATTTAGCAATATTGGGAGTAGTACTTATACCTTAAAAGTATACAACACCACCAAGGACGATGTGCTCATTCCATCCATCGGGTTAAGAAACGGACCCTATAGTTATTATAAACTGAATGTGGACGGCAAAGCTGGGAATAGTTTTACAGATATTCCCCTGTATGCAGAAGACAGCCTCTTTATCTTTATCGAAACCAATGTGACCGCGCTTCCAGATGAAACTCTACAATTATTATATACCGATGCCATTCAATTCGATACCGATATCCATCAACAGGAAGTAACGCTTGTTACCTTGGTCAAGGATGCCATTTTTCTTTATCCAAAGAAGGATGCAAATGGCGAAAATGAGACCATTGAATTATTTACACAAGAGGATATCTCAAAGGTTTTTGTGGAAGGGTTCGATTTAAAGGACGACCAGTTACATTTTACGAACCAAAAACCGTATGTCATTTATGGATACGCCTCCGTTCCGGAAAACAAAGAGCTGGTTATGGATGCAGGTGCCAGGATCCATTTTCATAGGAATTCTGGAATACTTGTAAAACCAACGGCTTCCTTAAAGGTAAACGGAACGTTTAGTAACGACCGTGATCAAATGGAAGGTGAGGTGATTTTTGAGGGAGATAGATTGGAGCCTTCTTTTTCCAATACTCCGGGTCAGTGGGGAACCATTTTCATTTCCAGTGGAAGTACCCAAAATAGCATTGACCATCTTACCATCAAAAATGCTGAAATTGGAATATACGTAGATGGGAATATAGAAAACGATACTATTTCCTTGGAGATTAACAATAGTCAGATCTATAATAGCGCTATTCATAATCTTTGGGCTCGGTCGTCCACAATTACTGCAAAAAATCTTCTTTTGGGTAGTTCGGGTAGTTCATCCTTACATTGTGAATTAGGTGGCAGATACGAATTTACACATGCCACCATTGCCAATTACTGGAACGGTTTTAGGACGGGAAGAGCTTTGATCTTAAGTAATTATGGAAGCATGGATACAGCTGCTGGAGCCGATTTGATTCAGGCCGATTTCCGTAATTGCATTATAGACGGTAACTCCATGTCGGAACTCATGCTTGCCTCCAATAAGGAGAACATATTCAATTACCGATTTCAAAATTGTTTCCTGAAATTCAGGGAATCGGGTGCGGATTCACAGGACGAAACTTTATATAATTTTGAGGGACCTGCTTTTGAAAATATCATTTTAAATGGTAACCCGGATTATTTCAATCCCAGTGACAATGATTTTAGAATCGGTCTTGATTCCGATGTTATAAATAAAGGAAGTATCCCTATTGCCCAGGAAGTACCTTTTGATTTACTGAATAACACAAGAACTTCCGCACCGGATTTGGGTGTTTATCAAGCTATTGCAAAAATTGAGTAGTCTATATCTTATATTTATTGAGGAAAATACTTTCATAATCAATTGATTAGGCGAAAATATTACAATATCCTCCATTTTTATAAGGTTTTCCTAGTTCAAAGACTTTTGGTCTATTAGTAAATTGCACCAGAACTCTAGTGGATTTGGAATATTCGTATGTCATAATAGATTCTGATGCCGTCTCCAATTTGCAACTCGGTACATTTTTGGAGGATTATAGCGACTTTGTTTGCTCTGGTATGGCCAAAGGGCCTGATGATGGACTTAACAAAATCTTAAAATTCGCACCGGATTTGGTTTTTATCAACCTCGACCAAAAGGCACCCGCTCTTTTCCAAATGGTGATGGAAATGCATCAATACCTTTTGGAAATTCCTATGGTCATTGGTATATCAAAGTCAAAGAAACATGCCTATGACGCCATAAAGAACGGATTTTTTGATTATTGGCTGTTGCCTTTCAATGAGTTCGATATTAGAAAATCCTTGTTAAAGCTGAGGAAGAGAATGCCTAAGAATCAGGAACCTCAGACCATCTGCTTAAAATCCTACAATGATTTCCAATATCTGAACACTAAGGATATACTCTATCTACAGGCCGACAATAACACCACTGAATTCTTTATGAGGGACGGTACGGTTGTAAACGCTTTCAAGACCCTGAAAACGTTTGAAAACCAACTGCCTCAAAATTTTATCCGTATTCATCAAAGCTACATAGTTAATACAGATTTTGTGTCAAGAATCAATTTTGGTAAAAATATCTGTGCGCTAAAGGAAGGCGAAAAAAATCTGCCCTTTTCAAAATCCTACAAGGACAGGATGGACCAACTAAAGAATATCTTATCCAAAAATAGCATCTCCTCGCTAAATTGACCGGATTCTCTCAAAACCGGTTCAAATACTCGTAGAATTCGACACTCTACTAACTCTTGGGAAATCAAGGTTTTATTCTCTTGTACACCTATTACTTTAGTAACGTAATAAAAAAAGCAACACTAAAATTTAAAACCTTACAAAAATGAAAAAAATAGTTAGTATCGCAGCTGTCGCCTTAATGGCATTAGGATTAACCACCTATGTAGTTGAAAACACCGCAAACGAGTTTGACTTTATGAAAGATTTGAGCACTAAGTTGGCCTGTGATAATTGTTCATCACAAGACGATAGAAGAGATCCTCCTTATGGTAAAGCTTAATGTCAATTTATAAATAAATATTTTGAGGCGCCCTGCAATAAATGTTAGGGCGTTTTGTTATCTTGTAGGTATTCAGTTACAAAGTGAAAACTAGAAGATTTGAGAATTTGTTTTTGGTTTATATTGATTTGTGGCACTTGTTTGTCCCCTATTTGTTCTCAGTCAGGTTCAAATAATGATTCCAGGCTTAAAAAAGAAATAGAAGATTTAATTAAATTCAGTAGTGCCGATTCGCTTTCAATTCAAGATAAGAAAGCATATCTTCAAAATGCATTCGATTATATTAGGCAATTGGACGATGATAGCCTGAGGTTAAAACTACTATCCAATCTTTCCTATTACATTCTTCCTGAGGAAAGGGATTTCTTTAGACAGGTAAATTCAGCTACCCTGCAACTCTCATTTAAAATTAAAGACTCAACTTCCTTGGCAAATGCCTATTGGGATCTAGGATATTTCTATGCTAAAAATTCAGAAAAGGACAGTTCATATTATAGTTATTACAATGCACAGAAAATCTTTGAGGAACAGGGAAATATGTACCATTCTGCGAGAATGCTCTATAATATGGGCAAACAGCAACAGGAGATACGTGATTATATAGGAAGTGAAGCAAATTTGGTCGCTGCCATTGCTAGGTTAAAGCCTCTAAATAAATATAGGGAGTTGTATAATTGCTACAATACTTTGGCAATTATTTCACAGGCCCTTGAGGAATATGATGAAGCCATTAATTATTACAATGAAGCACGGTTTTATCTAAAAAAAATGGAAAATACGGATATTGAAATATGGGAGAATAATCATAATAGGGGTGTTGTTTCTTTGGATAAAGGAAATTATAAAAATTCTAAAAACATTTTTGATGGCCTTTTGACTACAGAAAATCTTTTAATTCAAAGCCCAAATCTATATGCCAAAACTTTGAACAATTTGGCCCTGACTAAAATTAAGTTGGGCGATACTCTGGGTTCGGCAGAGTTGATTAAAACCTCCATCAAAAAACTTGATAGCCTGGGGGATTCCCGTAGCCTAGCATCCGCCTATTCCACGTTATCACAATATAGCCTGTATGCCAAGGATACCCTGAAGGCTATTGTCAATGCAAAAACTGCCTTGGAAAAAGCTTTGGAGAGTTCCAGTAACGAAAGGGCTCTGGATACTTACGCATTACTTACCCGTATTGATCATGACAATGCCTCAGATTACGCCCAAAAATATATTACGCTAAGCGATAGTCTGCAACGTGAAGAACGACAGGCACGCAATAAGTTTGCACGCATCCGTTTTGAAACGGATGAATTCATTGCGCAAAACGAGCAATTGGAAGAGGAAACCGCCCTATTGGCCAGGCAGAAGCAAATTTGGACGGGTGTGGCATTGGGTTTCTTTCTTTTGGGAATATCTGTTTATATAATTATCAATCAAAGGGCCAAAAACCAAAAACTATTATTTGCCCAGCAGCAACAGGCAAACAATCAAGAGATTTTCAATTTGATGCTTACCCAAAAACAAAAAGTGGACGAGGTCAAGAGACTGGAACAAAAACGAATTTCAGAGGAACTTCATGATGGTGTACTTGGGAAAATGTTAGGTGCGAGAATGGTGTTGACCGGTCTAAACAAAAGAACGGGACCAGAAGCTATAGAGGCGAGATTGGAGGCCATTAACGCGCTAAAGAATGTGGAGCAGGAAGTAAGGTCTATTTCTCATGAGCTGAGTCATAGTGCCTACCAGAAAATCAATAATTTTATAAACTCAGTTGAAGATTTATTAGGTACGGTCAAAGAAAGTTCCCAAATAATCACTATTTTCAACTACGACGAAGACGAGGATTACGATGCGCTTAAGGGTGAAATCAAGATAAACTTATATCGAATGATTCAGGAAGGCTTGCAAAATGCCATTAAGCATTCTGATGGCAAAACTTTCTTCGTAAAATTTGAAAGAAACGGTAATATTCTAAATGTAGAGATGGGCGACGACGGAAAAGGGTTTGATTTGGAAAAGGAAAAGAGGGGTATTGGAATGCGTAATATCAGTTCTAGGGTAGAAAAACTGAATGGAACGTGGAAGGTATTATCAGAACCCATGAAAGGAACTACTATTACCTTGGAAATACCCTTACAACATGTGGATTCCAATTCTCAAGCCGCATTACAGAAAGTTTGAGTTAATTTCGCTTAAAGAATAAAACAATAAAGCATCAATAAAACTTGTTATAGAATTTATCTGGATGTTAATTGAAAGTAGGACCATTTAATTAAAATAAATGAAAACGGTAAGGATTTTGGCGGTTGATGATCATGAAATGACAACTTTAGGATACAAGTATATCCTTGAAGATTCAGAGTTTGAAGATTTTACCGTGAAAGTGGATATAGCTAAAAGTTATGATAGGGGTAAAGAAAAAATAGAGCACTCTGCACGAACTCTCCCCTATGATATTATTCTATTGGACATTCAATTATTCCCAGCTGAATCCAAAGATCCAAGATCTGGGGTAGATTTGGGTAAGTTGGCGAGGGAAATCGTACCTGACTCCAAAGTAGTTTTCATGTCATCTTTCAGTGATAGCTATAGAATCAACAATATTTTCAAGGCCGTGAATCCCGATGGTTACATGGTAAAATCGGAAATAGATGAAATGTCCCTAAGAACCATGGTGGATACAGTTGTAAAAAAACCTCCATACTATACGGCCAGTGCCTTAGGAGCGGTCCGTAGGAGAATGGCCAGTAATATTGACATCGATGAGCAGGACCAAAAAATTCTTTATTATTTATCCTTGGGAACAAATACGCGGGATATAGCCCCGTTGATAGCATCGGCAAATACAACTGTAGAAGCGCGGAAACGACAATTAAAGTCCATATTTGGAGTCAAAAATGGTAATGATCTTGCACTAATAGAGGAAGCCAAAAAAAGAGGCTTCTTATAACTAACTTTTGTTAAATTTTAAGTAGTTGATTTTCAGTCAATTATTTAATTTTATTTCAGAATATCAGAATATCCTCATAAATTCTAAGGTTTTCCTAAGTCCATCGGATTTTCTTTACGGCTATCTTTATGATAAAAGCTTCATAAAGTATGCACTTCAAACCACATAATTACCAACATATTTTTTTTGAAAATGCAAAATGCTCGGATGCCGTTGGTGGCTTGGAAGAATTTAAAAAATCTATTGAATTAGGGTTCTTTGCCGATGTGACCCTAAAAACATCCGGTACATATAATCAAAAATTGGATTTGGTTGTGGAATTGGATTGTCCATTAAATCTATTGGATGTACTAGGCCACTTCAACAAAGGACTTTGGGGAAGTACCGAAGCTACAAATTTCGTTTTGGCTCAATGTTTCAATGTACTATTGGAGCAAAACAAAGAGTTAGAAATAGACATTCAGGAATTTACCCTTTACCTTAAGGATACCAATGTAATCATCAAGAATATATATCGGCATAGCATTCCTGATCAGTTCAACAACATAATTACAGAAATTGCAGAACACTACGTATCAATAACAAAAGGACTTACTGTACAGCCCGAGGAAATTTTCATTCCTGTTTTTGAAGACTCATTGACAAATCCATTTGACTGCCATTTTCAGGAAAAGCTTCCACAGCCAACCTCGTATAACGAATATTGGGGTATCTATTTGGATACCGCCGAGGAAGGGGAAATTTTTGATGTTCGGCAAAAAAAATTCATTTCCGCAAATCTTGATTATTTTTTATACGAGTAAGAAATTCATTAGTGCTGCCAAGGTGTTTAATCTAAACTATTCCTTTGGTCTCTGTCTCGGTTATAGCATCAGGTTGTTCACATCCTAAATGGAAACAAAAGGCTAAGACCAAGACAAAAGGTCTCATCTCTTTATTCTTGTAGCGCAGCGGTCTTGATTTCTGATACCTCTACGGCTCTGCCTCGAGGTAGATAATTAAGCCTTAACGGTCATTTCGTTGAATATGGCCCTACCTCCCATCATCGCATTCACCTGCTTCCGTACTTCGGAGATTACCTGAGTATCCTCTGGGTTTGTAAGAACCTTATCTATCAAATCCACAACTGTTTTCATATCGTCTTCCAACAATCCCCTTGTTGTGATGGCCGCAGTTCCAAAACGTATGCCAGAGGTTACAAACGGTGATTTATCATCAAAAGGAACCATATTCTTATTTGCGGTGATATCGGCCAAGACCAAGGCTTTTTCGGCATCCTTTCCAGTAATTCCCTTGTTACGAAGGTCGATCAGCATCATATGATTTTCGGTTCCCCCTGAAATTATGTTATAATCCTTGGCTACAAAAGCCTTTGCCATGGCATCGGCGTTCTTCTTTACCTGTGTCATATACACGCCAAATTCCTCGGTAAGGGCCTCACCAAAAGCAACGGCCTTAGCGGCGATAATATGCTCTAAGGGACCACCTTGATTCCCTGGAAAAACCGCCAAATCCAATAAAGCGGACATTTTTCTTAGACTACCGTTTTTTAAAGTAATCCCAAACGGATTGTCAAAATCCTTGCCCATTAAGATCAAGCCTCCCCTTGGTCCCCGCAATGTTTTATGCGTGGTGGTGGTAACGATATGACAATGGGGAATTGGATCGCTCAATAGACCTTTAGCAATTAATCCTGCAGGATGCGAAATATCGGCAAGTAAGATTGCCCCAACACTATCGGCTATCTCCCGAAACCTTTTAAAATCCATATCTCTCGAATAGGCAGATGCTCCCGCTATGATCATTTTTGGTTGCTCCCTTTTTGCGATTTCCTCGATTTTATCGTAATTCAAGGTTCCGGTCTTTTCGTCTACACCATAAAAAACAGGATTGTATAATTTACCTGAAAAGTTCACTGGTGAGCCATGGGTAAGGTGCCCGCCATGCGATAAATCAAAACCTAGTATAGTATCACCAGCTTGTAGACAGGCATGGTATACGGATGCATTGGCCTGGGAGCCGGAATGCGGTTGTACGTTCGCATATTCTGCACCAAACAGTTCCTTTGCCCTATCTATGGCCAATTGTTCCACTTCATCAACTACTTCACAACCACCGTAATAGCGTTTTCCAGGATATCCCTCTGCATATTTGTTGGTAAGTACGGAACCCGCAGCCTCCATAACCTGTGGGCTTACAAAGTTCTCTGAAGCTATCAACTCAATACCATTTGTTTGACGCTTTCTTTCCGCTTCAATGAGTTCAAAAATTCGGGTATCCCTTTCCATGACTTTATGAATTTTAATTCTTGTGCAAAAGTACAATATGCCCTAATTTCTATTACTATAAAATTTAGCATGTCTATATATTTTTATTAAACAAGCGTTAATAACTAAAATGTGGGAATTCATACATGGTACCTAAAAAGAAATTAAAAAGTACCGTTCATTCACTTTACACTATTCTTTATCCTTTTTCGTTATGTATGGGAATATTTCTGGCATAGGTCTTGAAATATGACATTGAAACCCATAAAGTTTTAGTTATGAAAAGATTTCTACTATTATTTGGAATAAGTGCTTTTTTACTTTCATGTAATGGAGTAAAAAGGACTCAGGAGGCATTGAATACAGGAAATTACAATGCTGCCATTAACAAAGCGATCGTAAATATTGCTGAAAACAAGACAAAGAAAAGTAATCAGGCATTCATTGTCCTTTTGGAGGAGGCCTATCAAAAGAATACGGAAAGGGAACTTCAAAACATCAAGTTTCTAAAAAAGGATGGCAACCCGGCAAATTATGAAAACATTTACGAGTCCTATGTTCGATTAAAGGAAATACAGGAAGGGATCCGACCCTTACTTCCTTTATACATCATGGACGAGGGAAGGGACGCCCGATTCAATTTCAATAACTATGATTCCGATATTATTGCCTCCAAGGATTATTTGTCGGATTATCTATACAACAATGCTGTTGGTCTTTTAGGAAATGCAAGATATAAAAATGAATATAGGGAAGCTTATGACGATTTGAAGTATTTAGAGGAAATCAATCCAAATTATCGGGATACCAAAGATAAAATGGACGAAGCCTATCAGAAAGGTTTGGATTTTGTCCTGGTGGAAATGGTAAACAATACGGATAAGGTCATCCCCCAACGTTTGGAGGATGAATTATTGAACCTGAATACCTATGGGTTGAACAACCTCTGGACCGAATATCATACCAATAGGCTTTCCAATATAGATTACGACTATTTGATGGAGGTTTCCTTTCAGGACATTAACATTTCACCTGAGCAGGTAAACGAAAAACAGATCATAAAGGAAAAGCAGATCAAGGACGGATTTCAGTATGTGGAGGACCAAAATGGCAACATTGTCAAGGACAGTCTTGGAAACAAGATCAAGGTGGACAAATTTAAAACCGTGCGTTGTGATTTCTACCAGTTCACCCAGTTCAAAAGTGCCCAAGTAGTTGGAGTAGTCAATTTTACGGATTTACGAAAACAACAGCAAATAAACCAGTATCCTTTGGCAAGTGAATTTGTGTTCGAACATGTTTATGCCAATTACAATGGGGATAAAAGGGCCTTGGACAATGATCTTTTACCGTTTTTACAAGCGGCACGGGTACCATTTCCAACGAACGAACAAATGGTCTACGATGCCGGTGAGGATTTAAAGAACAATCTAAAATCCATACTCACAAGACAACGGTTTAATTAAAAAAGGAACTCCGCTTTTGCGGAGTTTTTTTATACATATTTTTCCAAGCTGATATCGGAGATTCCTCCATGCGAACTATGCGCCACTACCACCCCGTTTTTAATTATCAATAATTGGGGAGACTGATGCAAAACTTCAAACCTCTCCGCAATTTCGTTGGAAATAGCCCTAAACGCATGTAAATCCAAAAAGTAGAGGTCCATTTGGGAGGGTTCTAAAGAAAAAGACGCATTGAACATGTTCAGCACCATTCTGCTCACCCCGCAGGTTGTTGAGTGCTTAAAAATAGCCTGAGATTTATTTTTTGATTTTGCTACGATTTCCTCCAATTGATCTGGATTGTTAAGGGTAATCCACGGGATGTCATTATTTCCATCCTTTTCAATGTTACTATTTTTATTAAAAAAATTCCCGAATAATGCCATCTTAAACTAACTTTAAATGATTGCTTTTAACTTTTAGTCAAAACTGACTTTATGTCTTTAAAAAATTGACTTCGCAGGACATTTTGTCCTATTATTTCAATTGGTAGGATTGTTGAGTACTTCCTTACAAAAGTAACATTCAACACAAAATTTACATATATGAACTTTAATAATTTCACCATAAAATCCCAGGAGGCCGTACAGCAGGCCCAGGTTATTGCCCAGTCATTGGGACATCAACAAATTGAGAACGAACATCTTTTCAAGGCCATAACAGAAGTAGAGGAAAATGTGGTTCCCTTCATTTTCAAAAAGTTGGGACTTAACGCCAACCTGATAAAACAGATTTTGGAGAAGGAGTTAAATTCCTTTCCCAAAGTGCAGGGCGGCGACATTATGCTTTCTCGTGAAGCAGGTAAGACCGTAAATGAAGCTTCCATCATTGCCAAAAATATGGGCGATGAATATGTCTCCATAGAGCACCTGCTTTTGGCAATCTTTAAATCTAAGAGTAAAATAGCCCAGATTTTAAAGGACCAAGGGGTTACGGAGAAAAATCTGCTAGCTGCCATCAATGAATTACGGAAGGGTACCAAGGTGACTTCTCAAAGTGCGGAGGAAACTTATAATTCATTGAACAAATATGCCAAAAACCTCAATGAATTGGCGGACAGTGGAAAATTAGACCCGGTTATTGGAAGAGATGAAGAGATAAGAAGGGTATTGCAAATCCTATCAAGAAGGACCAAAAACAATCCCATGCTGGTTGGGGAACCCGGAGTTGGTAAAACGGCCATTGCGGAGGGATTGGCGCATAGAATCGTGCAAGGCGACATCCCCGAAAATTTGAAGGACAAAGTCATTTACTCCCTGGACATGGGTGCCCTTATTGCGGGAGCCAAGTACAAAGGAGAATTTGAGGAGCGTCTAAAGGCGGTAATTAAAGAGGTCACGAGTGCAGATGGTGCCATAATCTTATTTATCGATGAAATCCATACCTTGGTAGGTGCAGGCGGAGGACAAGGTGCTATGGATGCTGCAAACATTTTAAAACCTGCCTTGGCAAGGGGCGAGCTTAGGGCTATTGGCGCCACAACTTTGGACGAGTATCAAAAGTATTTTGAAAAGGACAAGGCACTGGAACGTCGATTCCAAAAAGTGACCGTGGACCAGCCCGATACGGAAAGTGCCATTTCCATCCTCAGAGGTATCAAGGAACGCTATGAAACCCATCACAAGGTGCGTATAAAGGATGAAGCGGTAATCGCTGCGGTAGAATTATCCCAACGCTACATTACCAATAGATTTTTACCGGACAAGGCAATTGACCTCATGGACGAGGCGGCATCAAAATTGCGTATGGAAATCAATTCCAAACCAGAGGAATTGGATGTGCTGGACAGAAGGATCATGCAGCTTGAAATCGAAATTGAGGCCATAAAGCGAGAAAACGATCAATCAAAATTAAAATCGCTCAATTTGGAACTCGCCAATGTAAAGGAAGAACGAAACGAGATTTTTGCCAAGTGGGAGACTGAAAAATCGGTTGTGGATAACATCCAAAAAACCAAAATGGACATTGAAAACTTTAAGGCCGAAGCGGAACGTGCGGAGCGTAATGGAGATTACGGAAAAGTAGCTGAAATACGATACGGTAAAATCAAGGAGGCCCAGGAAAACCTTGCAAAACTGCAAGAAGAACTGGACCAACAGCAAAATGCTGGCACACTTATTAAAGAAGAAGTGACCAGCGAGGATATCGCCGAAGTGGTAGCCAAATGGACCGGTATTCCTGTGACAAAAATGTTGCAAAGCGAACGGGAAAAACTTTTGAACCTTGAAAATGTCTTACATAAAAGGGTTGTGGGGCAAGACGAGGCCATTCAGGCAGTCTCCGATGCGATTCGAAGAAGCAGGGCCGGTTTACAGGATATGAAAAAACCGATTGGTTCCTTTCTTTTCCTGGGTACCACGGGTGTTGGTAAAACGGAGCTGGCCAAAACCTTGGCGTCCTATTTGTTCGACGATGAAAATGCCATGACCAGAATCGACATGAGCGAGTATCAGGAAAGACATTCCGTTAGTAGATTGGTGGGTGCTCCTCCGGGATACGTGGGCTATGACGAGGGAGGTCAGCTCACCGAAGCCGTAAGGAGACGCCCCTACTCCGTTGTGTTGCTGGATGAAATTGAAAAGGCACATCCGGATACCTTTAACATTTTGCTACAGGTTTTGGATGAAGGAAGATTGACGGATAACAAGGGCCGTGTTGCCGATTTTAAGAATACGATCATCATAATGACCAGCAATATGGGTAGCCAGATTATTCAGGAGAAATTTGAAAACTCCACGGATATCCATAGTGCATCGGAAGCGGCACGAGTGGAAGTTCTTGGGCTGTTGCACAAAATGATTCGGCCAGAATTTTTAAACAGAATCGACGACATCATCATGTTCACTCCGCTGACCAAAGAGGATATCAGGCAGATTGTCAAGCTTCAGTTGGAAGGCTTGAAAAAAATGTTGGACAAACAGAATATTACCTTGGATGCTACCGATGAGGCCATTGATTACCTGGCGGAACGTGGATACGAACCACAATTTGGCGCAAGACCCGTAAAAAGGACCATTCAAAAAGAGGTTTTGAACACTATGTCCAAGGAACTCCTAAGCGGTAAAATCAAATCCGATAGTGTGATTCTATTGGATGCATTTGACGACGAACTGGTCTTTAGAAACCAGAACGATTTGGTCATGTAAATGGATTTTTAAATCTAAAGACACCCTGAATATATTTTCAGGGTGTTTTTTTATTCGTATTATATACCATGCAGTATTGTTTTTTTATCTTCGTATAAAACATTGGAACATGTCCACCAAAGCTGAAAAAACCACTGCCTACATCATTGAAACAGTTGCCCCAATTTTCAACAAACACGGTTACATAGGTACTAGCATGAGCGACCTTACGGATGCAACGGGTCTTACAAAGGGAGCACTTTACGGTAATTTTGAGAATAAGGAAGCCTTGGCGCTTTCGGCGTTTGAACACAATAGCAAGATACTCTTGGATGCTTTGGACAAGGCCATTGGGGTTTCCGGTTCTACCATGGACAAATTAAAGAGTCTCATGGATTTCTATAAGAAATACGACACTTTTACACTTCCCTTGGGTGGATGTCCTGTTTTGAATGTTGGGGTCGATGCCCAGCATAACAATAAACTATTGGCTTCGGCAGCTAAGGAAACTATTAAGGAAATAGAGGGGAAAATCGCTTTGGTATTGGAAAATGGTGTCAATAAAGGGGAAATCAAAATACCGGTATCCCCGCTACAGTTTGCCAAGCAATTATTTACCATGGTTCAAGGTGCCGTTGCCATGTCTACCATAACAATGGACCGAAAGTATCTCCTGAACACCATGACCTATTTGGAAGTGCTGGTAAAGCGGGAATTATAGCACGTACCACATTCTTCTATAAACTCCTTTAATAAGGAATTATTCACCAACCACCCGGAATATCCAGGTCTTATCCGTATACTTTCCTCCAAAATTGGAATCCCGTGCGGACCTTGCTTCGGATATGGAATCGTACCGGGCCAAGAATACGTAGTTGTATTTGTTCGTCTCTCTATAAAATGATCCCGGGGTCAGGCCCTTTTTCTGCAAATCAGCCATAAAGGCGTCGAAATAACGTTTGGTACCAAAAACATTGGCAATTAGATAATAGCCAGGTTCCAAGGTTCCCTGTTTGGTCACTTCCTCATAACGCTCGCCTTTCTCGGGGGTTACGACCTCTTTCCTTGCAGCTTCGGCCTCCGCCAATTTTACTTGTGCTATAGAATCTTGTTTGCGCTGTTGTTCCAATGCCAAGGCTTCTTCCATGGCCTTTTTGGCTGCATGGGTAGAATCGATTTTTCTTTGTTGAGCTATTGCTTGGGCTTCCGCCAAGGCCGCATTTTCCTTGGCAAAATTTAATGAATCCCGTTTTCTTTGGACTTCTAGTTTTGATGCTTCCATGGCCAATTGCTCCAATCTAGTTGCTTCCCTTATGGAATCTTTTTGCCGCTGGCGTTCCAATTTGGCCATTCGCTCCTCCTCTTTTTGTGCTTCACGCTGTGCCAGTTTTTCGGATCTGGTCAACTCTGGTTCAACGGGTTCGTCAACAATAAGCTCTTCCTGTGGATATCGTTCTTCTGAGGATAATGGTCCCAATTTATAGGATGTGACCAATTCAAAGGTAGGGTCGGTTCCTTTTAGGTCATTGGAAACACCAAATTCCACCAAAGCACCCAGTGAAAAGCGTTTAAAAAATCGGCCTCCAGCACCTCCTGAAATTCCATAAAAACTATTGTAACCCAGTTGCGTCCAAAACTTGTTTGTACTTAATAGGGCATTAATTCCCAACTGGGAATCAAAACCGGGTATGGATTTGTAATAGATGGTTGGTCTTAAAACCGAGTTTTCATCCGACGAAAGTATACCTACCGGAAAATCGTAACTGGCGAGGGCCAGGAATATCCGTCCGTCGGTACTGGTATTCCTTTCGTTCGTACTGATATTGTAATCCATTAAATTTTCCGAGGACAGTCCCAAACTAAACTTATCGATCCGTACATTGATGCCCGGTGCCATTTGCACAATGAAATCATTGGTGATTTCGGTCTGTATCGGATTTGGTATGAAAAACCGTTGGTCCGCCAATTTTTGCTGAAACCCCAAAATATTGATTCCAACTCCCAAACTTGCCGTTTCGCTCAATGGAATATTATAGGCGTAATTGGCAACGATACCTGTATTAATAAAGATTTCCGTATTCTGCTGAAAGAATCCCAAACCTGCCGTGGAAAGCTCGTTCAGACTATGGGAGTAATTAAAAAATAAGCTCGTTGGGTCACCATCAACGGTCTGCCATTGCCACCTTGACCAGAATGCAAAAGAGGATGGATCGTTCCTATCCAATGCAAAGGCCGGGTTCAGTAGACTGGAATTGTATTCCGTTAAATTGTGCTGTCGATAATCACTAGGAAGTGCAACATCCTGAGCATTTAAACCAACAACTACAAAAACAATAAGAAGTGCCCCACAAAATTTATTCATATGCAAAAAAACAAAAAATAGCGGTGTAACGTACTATTTTAAAGTAAATTTAGTTCTGTATAAACGCAATTGTTAACGCTGAACTATGAATGTACTAAAGATTCTATCAATTTGTCTTTTGTTGACTATTTTTTCCTGCAAAGAGGATACGCCTGTTGAAAAACAGGATGCGAGTTCGGGTATTTCCACCTTTTATTTTATAAGACATGCAGAAAAGGATAGAACCGATCCAGAGGATGCAGACCCAGAACTCAACCAAAGTGGTCTGGGAAGGGCCATGCATTGGGCCGAAATTTTAAATGAAGTGGACTTGGATGCCATTTATTCCACAAATTTCAACAGGACATCCATGACAGCGGCACCAACATCGGTGAAAAAGAACATTGACGTGCAATACTACGATCCAAGAATTTTGGATATAGACCAGTTTAAAAAGGACAATCTAAATAAAAATGTTCTTGTCGTAGGCCATAGCAATACCACACCAGAATTTGTAAACTTACTTTTAGGTGAGGACCGATATGCTCCCATTGACGACGCTGAAAATGGAACCTTGTTCATAGTGACCATTGTAAACGGTGTCCCCTCAAGTACCCGATTGGTTTTTAATTGTAATTGCCCCGATTAACTTTCACGTTTTCCAAGGTAATATTTGAAAGTAATTCCAATTGGTTGTTTACAAATAGACTGTCAATGTTGTAGATGGACGTATTCTTTAATTTGGGTTTATAATTTTTATAGTCCACAAACCTGATATCGCCCACATAACGTTCGTTATACGCTTCACGAAAACGCTGGCCACCTCCATTAACATGAAATTCATAGGCCAAATAATCGGGTTTAAAGGTTTCCGTATGGAACCAATAGATGTAAACATCGTCAAAATCATCTCCGCCGCCTTCTTCTTTAAAGGTAACCTCGATTTTGTAATACGATTTGCCCTTAATGTCGACTTTACCCAAAAGCTTCTTCTGTACGGCCCTGTCGTTCAAACCGTAGGGCAGATTGGCAAAATAATGCACGGAGTTCACGGAATTGGCATAGTTGTTTGCTAGAGAATCGGTCAATACAATAAGACTGTCATTTACAAATCGCTTAAATCCAGAGGGTTCCTTTCTATCCAAAATAAGGGCCGTGTCACTTTCTATAATCCGCTCCAAGACTTTATTTCCATTCTCCAATTTTGAACTGTAATGAATGTCCCTAAAGTCAAAGTCGATATTGGACTTCGTATAGTTACTCCCACCGCTTACTTGAATACTTTGGTCTATTATTTCTTGGGCTGTGGGAATCTTTTCCTTTACCTCACAGCTCATAATAAGGCCAAGTAAAACGAAAAATGAAATAATTCTGGTCATTGATGTTTTCATGCTTAATCGTATACCTATCGGATTCATTACAAAATAAATGCAATAAAACCTTATATCGCTTAAATGTGCTTATTTTTGTGGGAAATGCAAAAGAACATCAACATAAAAAATAAAAGGGCACGCTTTGAATATGAGCTGTTGGAAACCTTTACGGCAGGTATCGTACTAGCGGGAACCGAGATAAAATCCATCCGGTATGGAAAGGCTTCCATAACTGAAAGTTTTTGCGAGTTCAATGACCGTGGAGAACTTTTTGTTATCAATATGCAGATCGACGAGTATTCCCATGCATCGCACTTTAACCACAAACCCAAAGCGGAGCGTAAGCTCCTTTTGAACAAACGGGAGTTGAAAAAATTGCATAAAGAGGTCAAAACGACCGGACTTACCATAGTTCCGTTGACCCTATTTATCAATGACCGTGGTCTTGCCAAAATACAGATTGCTTTGGCAAAAGGTAAAAAGCTTTACGATAAAAGGGAAACCATTAAGGACAGGGACAATAAGCGTAACCTGGATCGTATAAAAAAGAGCTTTAATGCCTAACTGCCTAGTTTTTGTCCTCCAACAAGGGCACAAACCGGAAAGAACCGTATTCCGTCTTTTTGAATTCCTTTTCAGAAGTTCTCTCAAAAAGCGTCATAATCTGCTCTTCGTATCCAACAGGAATCACAAGCCTACCCCCTACTTTTAGTTGGGACATCAATGCCTTTGGTACTTCTGGCGCACCAGCGGTAACGATAATGCGGTCAAAGGGTGCTTCTTCGGGAAGGCCTTTATAACCATCCCCAAAAACAAACTTCTTGGGGCGATAGCCCATTTTTTTAAAGAAGAGGTTCGTTTTTTTAAAAAGTTCCAACTGTCTTTCAATGGTGAAGACTTTTGCCTTGCATTTTAACAGCACGGCAGTTTGGTAACCACTTCCGGTGCCTATTTCCAAAACACTCAAATTGGGTTCCAGTTGCAATAATTCCGTTTGAAAGGCAACGGTATAGGGTTGGGAAATTGTTTGGTCTGCAGCAATAGGAAATGCTTTGTCTTGATATGCATGCCCTTCAAAACTACTGTCCATAAAAAGATGCCTCGGCACTGCCCTGATGGCATCCAAGACCTTATTGTCGGTTATGCCCTTTTCAATCAGCAATTCTGCCAATTGATTTCGCATGCCCCTGTGTTTATAGGTGTCTTTCAATGTTAGCTTGGTTTGGTTACCAAAGTTATAAAAGATAGCATTAGAAATGAAGTGGCCCCAATGGTAATTATCAAAAATGGATTTTACAATGCTGTCGTAACTTATAAACTATGTGTATTTTTGATGAAAAAGTTACAACATGCTCAAAGTTGGGGTTCTAGGGGCCGGTCATTTAGGCAAGATTCATTTACGTTTGCTAAACCAATCCGAAAAATATGAATTGAAAGGGTTTTATGATGCCGATATCATGAATGGTACTAAAGTGGAGACCGAGTTTGGTTATACTTATTTTGACAACATCAACACGCTGATAAATGCCGTTGATGTGGTCGATATTGTCACTCCTACCCTTTCCCATTACGAATGCGCCAAGAAGGCCATGGAAAAAGGCAAGCATGTTTTTATTGAAAAACCCATTACCAATACCTTGGAAGAAGCTGAAACGCTTTTGGTTCTTGAGCAAAAATTTGGGGTCAAGGGACAAGTGGGCCACGTGGAACGCTTCAACCCTGCTTTTACTGCAGTTAGGGAATCCATAAACCAACCCATGTTCATTGAAACGCATCGTTTGGCGGAGTTCAATCCCAGGGGTACGGATGTTCCGGTTGTATTGGATTTGATGATTCATGATATCGATGCCATTTTGAGCGTGGTGAATTCGAAGGTAATAGGGATAAAGGCAAGTGGGGTATCGGTGTTGAGTCAGTCCCCGGACATTGCGAATGCCCGATTGGAATTTGAGAATGGCTGCGTCGCCAACCTAACCGCAAGCCGTATTAGTCTTAAGAACATGCGTAAATCTAGATTTTTCCAAAAGGACGCTTATATATCCGTGGATTTTCTGGAGAAAAAGGTGGAAGTAGTGAAAATGAAGGACGCACCGGAGGTTCCCGGGGATTTTGATATGATCTTGCAAAATGCGGAAGGCGTTAAAAAGCAGATTTATTTTGAAAATCCTTCCATTTTGGGCAACAACGCTATTTTGGATGAACTTGAATCCTTTGCCGATGCAATTAACAACAATACTAGGCCCACAGTAACATTGCAACAGGGTACGGAGGCCTTAAAAGTGGCCCTACAGATTATAGATGCATTTGAGAATAAATCAGTGCTGGGATGATTATTGTAATCTCCTAAATGCTTTAAATAAAAGAAAGAATGGAAAAAATTGCGGTGATAGGTGCTGGAACGATGGGTAACGGAATTGCCCATGTTTTTGCCCAAAATGGTTATAAGGTACAGTTAATCGACCTGAATGAAAATGCTCTTGAAAGGGGTATTGCCACCATTTCCAAGAATTTAGACCGAATGCTGGCCAAGGAAAAAATATCCGAAGTAGATAAACAAAATACTTTAGATAATATTGCTACATATACCGATTTGGAAAGCGAGGTAAAACAGGTGGATCTGGTCGTAGAGGCCGCCTCAGAGAAATTGGAAATCAAGCTGGATATTTTTAAAAAATTGGATGCCTTCTGCAAACCTGATGCTATCTTGGCAACCAATACATCCTCCATTTCCATTACCCAGATTGCTTCGGTGACCTCTAGGCCATCCCAGGTAATTGGGATGCATTTTATGAATCCAGTGCCCATTATGCAATTGGTGGAAATCATCCGTGGATATTCTACTTCGGACGAAACCACAAAACAGATTATGGAGCTTTCCAAGAAATTGGGAAAGACACCCACCGAAGTCAACGACTATCCCGGATTTGTGGCCAATAGGATTCTTATGCCTATGATAAACGAGGCCATAGAATCCCTACATCATGGGGTTGCCGGAGTGGTGGAAATAGATACGGTCATGAAATTGGGTATGGCCCACCCCATGGGTCCGTTGCAATTGGCAGATTTCATTGGGTTGGATGTTTGTTTATCCATTTTACAGGTGATGTACGACGGATTTAAAAATCCAAAATATGCACCTTCCCCCCTTTTGGTCAACATGGTTACCGCAGGAAAATTGGGTGTTAAGTCCAAGGAGGGTTTTTATGATTATTCAGAAAACACAAAAGCCGAAACCGTTTCAAATCAGTTTAAATAATATCCATGTCCATAGCCGAAAACCTTAGGTCCATCAAAAAAGAGATTCCTGAAAGCGTAACCTTGGTAGCGGTTTCCAAAACCAAACCGGTGTCGGATATTCTGGAGGCCTACCATAGCGGACATAAAATCTTCGGGGAAAACAAGGTGCAGGAAATGGTCCAAAAATGGGAGGAAATGCCCAAGGATATCCAATGGCATATGATCGGACACGTACAACGCAATAAGGTCAAATATATGGCGGAGTTCGTTTCCTTGATACATGGGGTTGACAGTATAAAATTATTATCCGAAATCGATAAACAGGCGAAAAAGCACAATCGGGTAATCCCCTGTCTTTTACAGGTACACATTGCCGAAGAAGATACCAAATTTGGTTTCGATGCCGATGAAATAACCGATTTGATTCACCATCCGGAATACAAAAAACTACAGAACATATCCGTTCAAGGATTGATGGGTATGGCCACATTTACGGATGACATGGAACAGGTTAGAAGGGAATTCAGGACCTTGAACAGGCTTTTTCGCGAATTGAAAAATACACTTCCCCAAATAGCCATTCTTTCCATGGGAATGAGCGGCGATTATACCGTTGCCATTGAAGAAGGAAGCACGATGGTACGCATTGGAAGTAGTATCTTTGGAAAACGGAATTACAAGTAAACGTGTTAGTGCAACGTTCAAAATAGGATTGAAATTATTTTATGTACGCCATACTGGATATAGAAACGACGGGAGGGAAATTCAATGAAGAGGGCATTACGGAAATCGCGATTCATAAATTCGATGGGCATAAAGTAACCGATTCTTTTATCAGCTTGATCAATCCCGAAAAGGAAATCCAGCCGTATGTGGTCAATTTAACGGGCATAAACAACAAAATGCTCCGCACCGCACCCAGGTTTCATGAGGTTGCCAAAAGAATCATCGAAATTACCGAGGATGCCGTACTAGTAGCACATAATGCTCAGTTCGACTATCGTATACTGAGAACGGAATTTCGTAGATTGGGTTATAACTACGAGCGAAAAAGCCTCTGCACGGTCGACTTGTCCAAAGTGCTTTTACCCGATGCCGAATCCTATAGTTTGGGTAAATTGGTTAGATCCCTGGGTATTCCGGTAAGTGACCGTCACCGGGCAAATGGAGATGCCCTGGCTACCGTAAAATTATTCAAGCTACTGCTGGCAAAGGATACGGGAAAGACCATAATCCAGGATGTCATTAGAAAAGAGGCGCATGGGGAACTCTCTGAAAAACAATTGGATATTGTCCAAAGCATGCCCAATAAGACCGGCGTTTTTTACATGCATAACAAGGATGGGGATATCATTTACTTGAGCAAAAGCACCGATATCAAAAAAAAGGTGAACCAACTATTTACCAAGGCTGGGGAACGGGCCAGAAAACTGACCAAGGATACCAGAAAGGTTACCTATGAAAAAACGGGCAGCGAATTGGTGGCACTGCTCAAAGAACATCAAGAACTATTAAAAAATAGGCCTAAATACAATTCCATGCCAAGAAAAAGAATGTTCTCCCATACGCTCTGTCTTTCAAAAAATGAATATGGGTATTTGGGATTAAAAACTGTCAAGGTAAATCAGTGTACGGACGCTTGGGGATTTTTCAACGGGGAATTCAGTGCCAAAAATCATTTGTTTAAGATTACTAGGGAATTCAACCTATGTGACAAAATCAATGGCATAAGTGAGGCCAGAGGTAACTGTGCCAACTATTTGGAAGGCAAATGCAAAGGTGCCTGTATTCAAAGGGAAGATGTTGAAACCTACAATGAACGGATTTTGGAAGCTCTGCAAAAATATTCGCTAAGGAATAAGGAAGTGGTGTTGGTGGATAAAGGTCGTGAGGTAGGTGAATATTCGGCCATTATGGTTCGGAAAGGTTCTTTGGTGGGTGTTGGTTATTACGACCTTAACCATCAAATAAATAATATTCATATCTTAGAAAATTTGATAACTCCAATGAACGGCACTCAAAACGCCAATTTCATTATTGAATCATATCTAAGAAAACGGAAAATATTGAAAACGATTTCCTTGTAAATACCATTGAACAAGAAGGGCGAAAATACCGATTGGAAACAGAAACTTCATGAAATCATTTATGAGGCAGATACCCCTATGGGCAAATGGTTTGATATTGTCCTTATTTTTGTCATACTCTTCAGTGTGCTGTTGATTATGTTGGAAAGTGTGAAGCAAATCGATGAGGAATATCATAGAACACTTCTTACCTTGGAATGGGTCGTCACCATTCTTTTCACCATAGAGTACATCGCAAGAATCATTTGCATACAAAAGCCCTTTAAGTATATTTTCAGTTTCTACGGCATCATCGATTTTTTATCCACGATTCCCTTATACCTTTCCTATGTGCTCGCGGGCTCCCAGGTTTTGTTGGCGGTGCGGGCATTTAGATTGTTGCGCGTATTTAGGATATTGAAATTGGTCCGTTTTCTTGGCGAAGCCTCACAATTGAAAAGTGCTTTGAGAGCAAGTAGCGCCAAGATTACGGTCTTTTTGTTTGCCGTTTTGATACTTTCCGTAATGTTGGGTACTTTGATGTATTTGGTAGAAGGCGACGAAGCTGGATTTACCAGCATCCCAATGAGTATTTATTGGACCATAGTTACTTTAACCACGGTAGGTTACGGAGATATTGCTCCCATAACCCCACAGGGTCAGTTC
This sequence comes from Maribacter sp. C-4077, assembly GCF_055378385.1. Classification (NCBI taxonomy): domain Bacteria; kingdom Pseudomonadati; phylum Bacteroidota; class Flavobacteriia; order Flavobacteriales; family Flavobacteriaceae; genus Maribacter; species Maribacter sp. C-4077. Next base: position 3,848,133 of record NZ_AP038807.1, on the reverse strand, counting down.
ATAGCAACCGTTATTATGCTGCTGGGTTATGGTGTTATTGCCGTGCCAACGGGGATGGTAACCGTTGAATTTGGGAAACGGTCCAGGGCTTTAAAAACGGGCGAGGATAAAGTGGAAAAATTCGTCCATGTAAACACCCAAGCGTGTCCATCATGTTCCAAGGAAGGCCATAGGGACGATGCCAGCCATTGTTATAATTGCGGAAGTTTGCTGAATGAATAAAGTGCTCATTTCTGTAATTGGTCCCACGGCGATCGGAAAAACGCGATTGGCCATTTTATTGGCAAATCATTACAAAACGGAAATCATTTCCGCGGATTCCCGACAGTTTTTTAAGGAAATGTCAATAGGTACCGCTGTACCAAACCCTACCGAGCTTTCTAGTGCCGTTCATCATTTCATACAGCATAAAAGTATACTTGAACCCTATTCCGTGGGTGATTTTGAGAGGGATGCCCTAAACATGTTGAAGGGAATATTTCAAAAAAATCATGTGGCAATCATGGTGGGTGGTAGCGGTCTTTATGTGGATGCCGTCACCAAGGGACTGGATTCCTTTCCCCAAGTGGATAGTGCCATACGTGAAAAACTGAACAGGGAGCTAGCCGAAATAGGAATTGAAAGTTTACAATCCAGACTCAAGGAACTCGACCCCGATCACTATCAAAAAATGGATATTCAAAACCCCCATCGTATCATAAGGGCTTTGGAAATCTGTATTGGTACGGGAAAACCTTATTCCAGTTTTTTGAATAGGCCCAAAGACAAAAGAAACTTCAAAGTGGTATCCGTTGGTTTAATGGCCGACAGAAAAGTGGTCTATTATAGAATTAATGAAAGGGTGGATGGTATGATGCAGGACGGTCTGTTGGCAGAAGTGAAATCCCTCGTTGCATATAGCGAATTGAACGCACTGCAAACGGTAGGTTACAAAGAACTTTTTGAGTATTTAAATGGAAATTGGACCTTGGATTTTGCAGTTTCAGAAATCAAGAAAAATACGCGAAGATTTGCCAAGAGACAGATTACCTGGTTCAAAAAAACCGAGGATGTCCTGTGGTTGGATTTTGATAATACTGCAGATAAAATGATTACCAAAGTTGATAGGAAGGTCAAAGAATTACAAAATGAATGAAGCAAAAATTATTTTCGTAATGGGTGTTTCCGGTTGCGGAAAATCGACCGTTGGAAACCTTTTGGCCAAGAAATTGGGTTATGCCTTTTTTGATGGTGACAATTACCATCCCCAAGCGAACATAGATAAGATGAGCAAAGGGATTCCCTTAGATGATAATGATAGAAAAAGTTGGTTGGAAACATTGAATGAATTAGGGAAAAAGCACCGGGAGCAGGGGGCCGTAATCGTATGTTCCGCACTAAAAGAAACCTATAGGGAAATGCTAAGGAACGAATTGGAAGAAGGGGCAGTTTTTCTTTTTCTAAAGGGTACTATGGAGCAAATTAATTATAGGCTTAGTTTAAGAAAGGGACATTTTATGCCCAAGGAATTGTTGCAATCCCAATTTGAATCTTTGGAGGAGCCAGAAAACGCACTTGTAGTAGCAATAGACAATTCACCGGAAGAAATCGTGAATCAGGCCATACATCTCCTTTCGAACTGAAAAAGCACCCTAGTGAGGTGCTTTTTTGTTCTTATAATTGTTAGGACACGATTATTCGTCCTCATTTTTTATGACCAACCGGAAGCCCTCGCCATGGATGTTCAAAATTTCAACATTTTCATCTCGTTTTAGGTATTTTCTAAGTTTGGCGATATACACGTCCATACTTCTGGAAGTAAAGTAATTGTCATCTCTCCAGATTTTGGTCAGTGCCAATTCCCTAGGCATCAGATCATTTTCATGGAGAGCCAAAAGCCGTAACAGCTCGTTCTCCTTTGGGGACAATTTTATAGCTTCCTCTTCCTTGTACTTTAAAAAACGAAGTTTTGAATTGAGATGGAAGCCTCCAATTTCAAATTCGAATTTTTTACTATCGGCAAGGCTGCTGGATGCTTTTCTTTGAAGTATGGCCTTTATTTTCATCAATAGCACCTCAGAGTCAAAAGGTTTGTTCAGATAATCATCGGCACCCGCCTTATAACCTTTTAGGACATCCTCCTTCATGGTTTTCGCCGTTAAAAAAACTATGGGAACGTTCTCGTTCTTTTCCCTTATTTCTTTAGCCAAGGTAAACCCATCCTTATAGGGCATCATAACATCCAAAATGCAGATGTCATAGTTGTCCTTCTTAAACTTTTCAAATCCCTCCATACCATTTTTGGCCAAGGTTACATCAAAGTCGTTCATGGACAAATAGTCCTTAAGGACAATACCAAAGTTTGGATCGTCTTCTACTAAAAGTATTTTCTTATTTACTGTTTCCATAATTTTTAAATTAAAGGCAGTTTAATGTAGAAAGTGCTTCCTTTGTCTTTTTCACTTTCCGCATATACTTCCCCTTGATGATCATCTACTATTTTTTTAACATAGGCCAGTCCTAATCCATGACCCTTAACATTGTGAATATCCCCAGTGTGTTCTCTATAAAATTTTTCAAATACCCGTTTTAATACGGCCTTGCTCATCCCTGCTCCTTGATCCTGCACTTTAATAAGAATACTATTCTTGACTACTTCTGTATATACATCTATTTTTGGCGAATCATTTGAATATTTTATGGCATTATCCAAAATATTTACAATAACATTGGTAAAATGCATCTCATTTGCCAAAACTTCTGAACGGTGTGCATCCAAATGGGTTTCAATATAACCCCCTCTATCCTGAACGATAAGTTCAACATGTGTAATTGCATCGTTAATTATATCATGCGCATCTACTCTATCCTTACTGATATCCAATTGATTTTTTTCCAATTTGGAGATACGAAGTACATTTTCAACTTGAGCGTGCATACGTTTGTTCTCGTCCCTGATCATTTGTAAATAGCGGGAAACCTTTTCCTGGTCACCTATGATTTTTGGATTTCGAATCGCTTCAACTGCAAGATTGATAGTTGCAATGGGCGTCTTGAACTCATGCGTCATGTTGTTGATGAAATCTGATTTTATCTCGGATATCTGTTTTTGCCTGATCAACTGGTATATCGCCCCTGAATATGCAATGACAATTATTAGTGTAAAAAGGAGTGACAAAAGTGCCAATCCCAAAATGGACTGGACCAAAAAGCGCTTCTTTTTTGGAAATGAAACCAACAAGTCAAAGTTGGAAATACCGTCAAAATCCGTAAATAGGGGTGACTTATAGATATTCACTTCTGAATATTTGAATTTTCTGGATTTCAACTTGGTCGGCAGACCATTGCTATATACACCATATTCAAAAGCTATATCTACGCCCCTATCAGCTAATTCCCGCTGTACCAATAACTCAATTTCCTGTTTGGATACGCGCTTGTGAATGGGAACCCTTTTGGCGTAGTTCGTAAAAAGATCCTCAACGGCATATTTGTCTATATCCCTCAAACCACCTATTTTTTCCAATCTTTGGATAGGTGTAAGCCGATATCCTTTTCCATCTATATTTAAATCTTCCCTAAAGATAGAAGTAGTACGCTTGCTTGTATAGTTTTTGATGAAAGTGGTATCGCCCACTTCTCCATTATCAAAGAACGTTGAGGAAATTCCATAGTCCTCCTCCAGGATACCATGCTCATACAACAATATCTCATTGGAATTGACATCCCTATCAATGAAAAAGAAATTTCTGAAATGGGTTTCCTTCAATTCCCCGATACTATCCTTAGCATAAAGATATCTATCGTAATAATTTTTTTTCTCCCGCTCCTCTATTTGATTGGTAACACTGTTTAAAGCCTCGGAAACAACATTTGAAAACTGTTCTTCCTTGTTCTCGACGGATTTTTTTATCCAAATACTTTGAATGAAAATCAACCCAATGAGAGAAAGGCTCATTAGAACTACCAAGAGAACAAATAACCTCTTATTCATTATAATGTTAAAATTAATTATTTACAGGGAAGCCCTAAGTACGTTTAACCAAACCTTAACACAAATGTTAAAATTTGCAGTCCTTAGTAAAAATCAAGGATTCGAGAATGAATCTCATCCACTTTTGCACTAGTTTTTTCTAGGTTAACATTTTCAATGACATAATCCGCTAAGGGCAACTTTTTTGAATCCTCCAACTGATTGTTCATTCGGGCCAAGATCTCCTCACGTGTCGCGTTGTCCCGTTCCAAAAGCCGTTTTATGCGTACTTCCATAGGGGCAGTGACCAAAATAACCTTATCATATAAACCCTGGGCGTCATTTTCAAACAACAATGCAGTTTCTTGAATTACGTATGGGGCATTTTGAGTTTCACTCCATTTAACAAAATGTTTCCGAACGACAGGATGCACAATTTTGTTTAACCTTTTCAATAATTTGGGGTCGTTAAAGACCGACTTTGCTATATATGAACGGTTCAATTTGCCATCTTGATAGGCCGTTTCCCCAAACAAGTCTACCAGCTTTTTTCTAATGGTTTTGGAGGTATGCATAAGTTTTTTGGCCTCCAAATCAGAATTATAAATAGGCACACCCAATTCTTCAAACATCTTTGCTACGGTAGTCTTTCCACTACCAATGCCTCCGGTAAGGCCAATTATTTTCATCTGTTTGAAAGCGTTTAAAAAAATTTTGGATGCCACAGAAAGTAATAAATTAAAAATAGTTTCCTCTTTATAAGTCAGGTATTATTCCTTCTTTAAAATAAATTCAACTTCCTGGGGTCTTAGGATGGCACTATTGATATTTTCCGGTTTTTCCCGGAGCACCACGGGCAAAATATTTTGGTTATTTTCCTCGATTTTTTCATAATCTGCCAAAACCAGAAAATCCTCTGAGGAAATCTTTTTGAGCACTTCCAAGGGTGCTTGGCAAACGACCTGAACGACATCCGGGAACATACGGACCTGAACGCTATCCGGTAGGTTCAACATAGTGACCGGAACTTCAAAAACCTGTTCTGAAAATTTGTAAATCTTCCCAGAAATTGTCACTATAGAAGGCTCAAAATTGGTCTTTGTCAATTCCCGGGATTTAACCAACGTAATTTTCTTTGTAAAATCAGTAGTTAGGTTCAATAGTTCCGTATAGGAGGTAGAAACGGACGAAATAGTATCAATTTGGGGTTTTGGGCCGTTGACAACAATGGTTTTGGGTTCAATTACCAAAGAGTCCATAAGTGTGTGGTTCTTGGCAAATGTAATGTTGAGCTTTGGTAAAACAGGAACTTCCTTGGATTCAAGTGTAGTCAATTTCACAAAAATCGTGTCGTTGTCCATATCCAGCAGTTCCATGTTGTTGGATAGTTGATCTCGTACTTGCTTTCTGTAAACGGATGGAGGTATGTAAAAGCGATCCGACTTCTTTTGTATGTCCGATAAATTGATCTGGATGCTCTTTTTTCTGATGCCAAACCCAATAAATTGAAAGCCTACCGCACGTAACCGAACCCGTAGTTCACTTCTAGGATTTTCTAATAAGAGATACTCTGGTGGAACATTTACATAGTTCAATTCAAAAGAGGTTGTACCTACAAACGTTTGGGCAAGATTGTTTACCAACCATGCCAAAAAGGAGAAAAATAAAAAGACCAAAAATACCTTGACCTTACGCTTTTTTAATCCAGTCTTTATTCGCTCTATGATCACAACCTATCCTAAGTTCTAAAAAATAATTTCGGAAAAATTTCCTCCGGTGTCCTACTACTAAATGTAGTATAAAAAGTAGACTTCAAAAAACCAAAACCATAGCCGCCAAATTGCACCAACGTAGCGAAAACAGCCATACTGCCCACTTTTAAGCTTTTAGTGCTAACAGTAGCATCCATAAACAAGACCAGAAAGTAAATCAAAACGCAAATTAAAGGAGCCTTAAAACCCAAAAAAGCGAATCCAATAGATGTTAAGAGGAATAAAATAAACAATGTGGGAAACCAATAGGTCAATTTTGCCGTTGTTGGGTGCCACTTGTTAAGTATGGGGCGTACCATTCCAAATTTCCTGACCTGTATGTAAAATTTGTTCCAGTCTATCCTTCTTTTATGGTATACAAAGGCTTCGGGTATCAATTTTGTCTCATAACCCTTTTCCCAGATACGAATCGTCAAATCTGGGTCTTCGCCGGGATGGATATTCCCATAACCGCCAGTAGCTTCAAATGCTTCCTTTGAAATGCCCATATTAAAACTTCTGGGCTGGAATTTATTTACGGCATCCCTTCTTCCGCGGATTCCGCCTGTGGTCAAAAAGGAGGTCATGGCATAATTGATTGCCTTTTGCACATCACTAAAGGAGGAGTGTGCCGCATCAGGGCCGCCATAGCAATGTACAAATTCCTGGGTTAGGCTTTTTTCAGCCTCCTCCAAATATTGTGGCGGTAGAATGCAATCGGAATCCAGGACAATGAAATAGTTCCCCTTGGCCTTTTTCATACCATAATTACGGGAATCCCCTGGGCCAGAATTTGGTTTTTGAAAATAGGATATATTGAGTTGTCCCTCATAACTTGCAACAACCTCTTTTGAGGGAACTGTGGAACCATCTTCAATAACCACAACTTCAAATTCCTTGGGATAGGTCTGTTTTAAAAGACTCTCCAAAAGTTCCTCTATTTCGCTGGGCCTGTTATATACCGGGATTATAAACGAAAATGATAAATTCATTTCAAATTTTCATCTGTTTATTTTTATTGTTTTTAACAGATTTGATGTAATTCAAAATACCCATCTTACTGGATATCAAGATATTATATGCTCATTTCACACAATTAAAATCCCCGATAATCCTCGGAAAATCTTGTTAGAATTTATCTATCACCTCCTGACTAACGCCTGTATTGGAGAATCCGCCATCATGAAAAAGATTCTGCATGGTCACTTTTCTTGTTAGGTCTGAGAATAAGGTTAGGGTATAGTCTGCACAATCTTGGGCAGTGGCATTCCCCAAAGGCGACATTTTTTCCGCGTAATTAATAAAGCCATCAAAGCCCTTGATACCCTGACCGGCAGTGGTTGCCGTTGGGGATTGGGAAATAGTATTGACCCGAACCTTCTTTTCCTTACCGAAGAAATAACCAAAACTACGGGCTACGGATTCCAGATAGGCTTTATTATCGGCCATATCATTATAGTCTGGAAAAGTTCGCTGTGCGGCAATATATGTTAAGGCAACAATACTGCCCCATTCGTTCATTGCATCGTTCTTGTATAAGGATTGCATTACTTTATGAAAGGATAGCGCGGAAACATCCCAGCCTTTTGCCGTAAAATCATAGTTTTCATCGGTATAGGCCCTTCCCTTTCGCACATTCACTGACATCCCTATAGAATGTAGTACAAAATCCAACTTGCCCCCCAAAATTTCCATCGACTTGGTCACTAAATTGGACAAATCTTCCTCGTTCGTGGCATCGGCGGGAATAATTTCGGAACCCGTCTTTTCGGCCAACTCCTTGATCTGCCCCATTCGCATCGCTATGGGAGCATTGGTTAGGACAAATGTTCCACCTTCCTCATGTACACGTTCCGCCGTTTTCCATGCGATTGAATTGGCATCCAAAGCGCCAAAAATGATTCCCTTTTTTCCTTTCAATAGATTATAGGCCATGTTCGTTGGTTCTTTCAGTTGTTAATTTTTCAAAGATATTTAAAATATACCAATCCGATTTTACCCCTTCGGATTTAATTTAGCAATTGCCGGGCATGCGCCAAGGCGGAATCAGATAGTTCGTTGCCTCCTAGCATTTGGGCGAGTTCCACTACTCTTTCATCATTGGACAGTTTGCGCATGTTGGTACTGGTTCCATCGGTCGTATCGGTCTTAAATACTTTAAAATGGTGATTGCCCTTGGATGCGACCTGTGGCAGGTGCGTAATGGTAAATACCTGCATATCCTTGCTCATTTCCTTCATGATGTCCGCCATACGGTTCGATATTTCCCCGGATACGCCCGTGTCAATTTCATCGAACATGATGGTGGGCAATTTTTCGTATTTCGCCAAAATGGCCTTTATGACCAACATAATCCTGGAAAGTTCACCGCCCGATGCCACTTTTTTAAGTTCGCCATAATCACTTCCTTTATTGGCCGTGAACAAAAAAGATAGCTCGTCCATGCCGTTGGTCCTAAACGCATCCGTACTTTCCAGTTGGATTCTGAAGGAAGCACTGGGCATTCCCAAGTGGGCCAAATCCGATTCCAACTGGTGTTTTAAATCAGGTATGATGGCATTCCTGCGTTCCCTTAATACCAGTGCCTGCTCCTCCAATGAGGATTCCAAGTCTTGGAGTTCCCTCCTTTTGATGGATATCTTTTCATCCACATGGGCGGTTTCAAAGGCTTTTTGGGAAAGTTCCTCCCTTATTTTAATCAATTCCGATATTTCAGAAACCCCGTGTTTTTTCTGTAGATTGTACAGTAACTGCAATTTGGTGTTGGTCTGTTCCAAAAGCTCCGGATTGGACTCTACACCATCCTGAAAAGCCTGCAGCTCCGCATTTATGTCATCCATTTCAATATAAATAGATTGGATGCGCTCGTGTAGGTTTTCATATTGCTTCCCAAAACCGGACAGTCGGGAGAGAGTGCTTTTTAAGTCGGACAAGAGTGTTGTTAGTCCGATCTGTTCGTCGTTCATCAATTGGTCGCCCTTGGAAAGTTCCTCCATGATCAATTCAACATTGTTCAATTGCTCGTATTGCTCTTCCAATTCTTCCAAAATACCTTCCTTTAAGGGCGCCGCTTCAAGTTCAGTCAATAAAAAATCATTATAGTCCTGTTCCTTTAGGGCGTTATTTTGAAACTCGATAAGTTCCTCAAGTGCCGATTTTGTGGATGTATAGGAAGACAACGTCTTTCTAAATTCATGGAGTCCAGACTTATTGTCCGCCAAGGCGTCAATCAATTTTAATTGAAAATCGTTCTCGGTCAATCGCAACGTTTGATGTTGGGAATGGATGTCTATGAGGCGGTCCCCCAATTGGGACAGCACATCCAAGGTTACCGGGGTATCGTTAATGAATGCCCTCGATTTGCCACTGGGGAGAATTTCCCTTCGAATTACCGAACTATCCTCATAATCCAAATCATTCTCCTTAAAAAACGATTGGAGACCATAGTTCTTAATCTGGAAATAGGCTTCTATAACGCACTTGCGTTCTTTGTCCCTCAGAGAAGACAGATCCGCCCGCTTTCCCAATACCAAGGAAAGACCTCCCAAAAAAATGGATTTTCCGGCACCCGTTTCACCGGTGATAATGGTAAAACCAGCATCCAAACCGACTTCTAGACTATCGATCAGTGCGTAATTGTCAATGGAAAGATTGGTCAGCAAATCCTTGAATTTTTAGAAAATCAAAGGTAATCTATTTAGGGTATCAAAATCAAATTCAAGAACAAGTTCAAGTTCAAAACGAAAAGTCAAAAGTTAAAAGTGGAAAATATTAAATTTTAGTGCGAATAGCGCTTTTCGTTCAGCGGACAGTGAAAAACGAAAAATAATTAGCTATTTGTTGGAAAAATGAATTAAAAATTCAAATTCCAAATGTCTGTTGCGCTATTAATCTAGTAGCGATTAGCGTTGTGCGTACAGCGAACAGCAAATGGCCAAAAGCCAAAAAAATCAATACTTAATTTCATTCCAAGTGCTGGAATACAGGGGGGCAATTTTGTTGAGGGTCTCCTTTAGTTTTACAATATCCACCTTGGGACCATCGGAGAAGATATTCTGGATTTCCTCTGACTTGGCATCAAAAAAGGTCTGAATCAGAAAGGCATTGGGCCTTCTATTGATCATGGTCTGGAACAGGTTCATGGTACCTGCAATGATCTGCTTTCCAGTACTGTTGTTATCGGCCAAAATATCCAAACCTTTTCTATGATAGTTGTACATCGCCACGCGATATTCTTTATACGTATTGGATAGTAAATTGTCCACCAATTCAAATCTGCTACGATCCGTTGTTTGTGTCCAACCACTATAATTACTACCTTGGGCTTGCGTTACGATACTTTGGGCCTTTCGATAGAAATCGGTACCGCCTTCCAAGGAAAACGTATCCGCATCAAGTCCCAAAATAATATAGACATAATAAGCGACCACGGCCACTAAGTTGGATTCGAATACATTTTCATTAAAGACCAAAGGTTGGAATTCTATGTATTGAAAGTTGAACTGGTTGTCCTTATAATTGAAGACCGGGCTTTCATAGGAAGTGTTGTAGACCGGTCGTGAGGATTGGATTTGGATGTTACCACTAAATCGGTCCGATTCATAGTCCGTAATCGTTATGAACATTTGGGCATTTACCCGTTCATTTTCCTTATAAACTCTGTTCGTCCACTTGTTTTTATTGACGAAATCACTCAAGGAGCGTTCCAAGGTCTTGAAAATTTGTTGGTTGGTTTGTGAAACCTGATCCGAATTTATAGTCACCGTACAATTCAATTCCTGCGCATGAAGCGATAAAATACCTAGAAAAATTAACAGGATCGATAACAACTTACGCATAGCGTCTTTTTATGATTTCGTTCAGGATATCCTTGGCTACTGCAGCCTTAGTTTTTAATTCAAACGTTTGGATCTCCAAATTGGTATCTATAAAGCTAATTTTGTTGGTGGTGCCTCCAAATCCGGCTCCCTGATCGTTCATGGAGTTCAAAACGATGGCATCCAAATTCTTACGTTTGAGCTTCGATTTTGCATTTTCCAGTTCGTTTTCCGTTTCCAAGGCGAAACCGACAAGAAATTGAGATTTTTTTTCTTGACCGAAGGAATACAAAATATCCCTGTTTTTAACAAGGTCAATTTGCAATTCGGCATCGGATTTTTTTATTTTTTGGGCCGATTTGACTTTCGGCTTGTAGTCGGCCACAGCGGCCGCACAAATGACAATGTCAGAATCGGCGAAATGCCTGTGGGCCTTTTCATACATCTCATCGGCGGAGACAACCCGTATCAAGTGTATGCTTTCATTGGCTGCTTCATATTTTGAAGGTCCGGATACCAAAACGACTTCTGCACCTAGATCTGATGCAGCCTTCGCCAATTCAAACCCCATCAATCCAGAAGAATGATTTCCAATGAAACGCACGGGATCAATTGCTTCGTAGGTAGGCCCGGCGGTAATCAATACCTTTATATTTTTCAAGGGAAGCCCGGCGGACAAATAATTGGATAGAAACTGTACGATAGCCTCGGGCTCCGCCATCCTTCCTTCTCCATGCAGTCCACTGGCCAATTCACCGGAATCCGCAGGAATCATCAAATTTCCAAAAGACTCCAGTGCCTCAAAAGACTTTTTTGTAGTAGGATGTTGGTACATGTCCAAATCCATCGCAGGAGCAAAAAAAACGGGGCATTTTGCCGATAGGTAACATGCCAAAAGGATATTGTCTGCAGCCCCGCTTGCCATTTTTGAAAGCGTATTGGCGGTTGCGGGGGCTATAAGCATGATATCCGCCCAGAGTCCCAATTCCACGTGGTTGTTCCAATCGGTCGTATTGTTTTCTGTCTTGACGAAATTGGAAACTACGGGATTTTTTGAGAGCGTGGCAAGGGTCAACGGGGATACAAAGCAACTGGCGCTTTCGGTAAGAACGATTTTAACCTTAGCGCCAGCTTTTATCAATAAACGTACTAGAAAGGTCGTCTTATAGGCAGCTATCCCTCCGGTTATGCCTAAGAGGATGTTTTTGCCTTCCAACATCTTTTCTATACGTCTTTCTCCGTATTTCTGTGGTAAATTTTATCGTTCAACCACTCTTCTACTGCTAAGGCGTGTGGTTTGGGAAGCTTTTCGTAGAATTTGGAAACTTCTATTTGTTCCTTGTTCTCAAAAACCTCTTCCAGGCTATCACTATAGGTGGCGAACTCCTCCAATTTCTCGAGCAATTCTTTCTTAATTTCGGAATTGATCTGTACGGCACGCTTAGAAGCAATGGAAATTGCCTCGTAAATATTGTTGGTAGGGGCATCAAACTCATTTCGGTTGATGGTCACCGTTGATACTGGCGCTTTTGAGTTTTTTAAATCGTTCATGTTCATACTAAAACTAATTATTTTGATTCTTCTATGGTGTTGAATTTCTGTAATTCATTATTGATCCGCTTCAAGAGCTCAGCAGATTCCTTTTCATATTTTGTACTTGGATATTGTTTCATCAACGTTTTATATGCTTCCATAGCTTCAGTAAGTCGCTCCTCCTGAAGGCTTTCAAAACTATTGATGGCCAAATGTGTTAGGGCATCTACTTTAATAAAATAGGCGTCCTCCCTGTAAATGGAACCAGGAAAATCCGAAATAAAGTTATCGCTTGCAGCAATGGCAGATTTCAACATATCGTAATTAAATTCCCCAAGCTTGTTATATTGCTTGAGAATCTCAAACGCTTTTTTCTCCTTTTTTCGTGTGAGCTCCTGGGCCATGGCATTGGCATCGTCAAAGAATTCCGACTCTGGATACGTGTTAATAAAGTTCTGTAATTTTAAAAGCGCCTTGTCCGTATCGGTCTGGTCCAAGGAATAGGTGGGGGAAAGCTCATAGTAACTTTTGGCACCTAAAAACGATGCTTCGGTAATTTTATCGCTTTTTGGATACGATTTTATAAACCGCTCAAATTGATATCCGGCCATGTTATAATCCCCGCGCTCAAAATAACTGTTCGCCAAAAAGAACATTACCCGCTCACCTTGGGGTTTGCCTACGTATTTAGGCGCAATCTGCTCTAAAAGCCTATTTGCCCGCTTAAAGTCCTTTGCATCGTAGAATTTTTCGGCAAGGTCGTATTTTGCCTTCAAATCCTCGTTCTTGAGCACTTTTTGGTACTCGCTACAGGATTGAAAAACAACCAACAACAGACCAAAAGCAATAAATTTTCTCATTTTGAAAAACATTTTGCAAAATTAGTGATTATCAACGGATTTAAAAAACATTTTTAATCCGCCAAAAATAGGAGCGTTATTGGATAAACCCGTGGTAATTGGCATGGATTTAACGCCGATGGTGTTATGCCGGAATCTTGGTAAGGGAAGCTATAAAATCGGCTATTTTATTCTTTAGACCTGAAGATGCTTCCAATAGTGGCAACCGTACCGATGCCCTGCACATACCCAGAATCTCAAAAATTGCCTTTATACCGGCAGGATTGCCTTCCTCAAAAATAAGGCCCATCCCTTCTTGCATCATGTAGTGCAATTCATAGGCCTCGTCACTGTTGCCATCCATTCCAAGACCTACCATTTGTGAAAATACGGAGGGCAAACCTTGACCTATAACGGAAATGACACCTTCTCCACCGGCCAAAATAGTGGGCAAAGCGGTAATATCATCCCCAGAAAGCACCAAGAAGCCTTTAGGTCTTTGTTCAATCAATTCCATTACTTGTACCATATTTCCACAGGCCTCCTTTATGGCAACGATATTTTCAAAATCCCGTGCCAACCTGAGCGTAGTACTTGGCAACATATTGCTTCCAGTCCTACCCGGCACGTTATAAAGAATGATGGGTAAGGGAGAAGCTTCGGCCAAAGCCTTATAATGTTGATAAATTCCTTCCTGAGTCGGTTTGTTGTAGTAGGGCGAAACGGAAAGTACCGCATCAAAATGGCTAAGGTCCGTGGTTTGGAGTTCTTCTACCAAAGCAGCGGTATTGTTCCCCCCTATACCTATTACCAATGGAAGCCTACCCTCGTTTGCCTCGATTATGGTATCCTTGACCAATTGCTTTTCGCGTTTGGAAAGGGTGACAGATTCTGCAGTGGTACCCAAAGCCACAAGGTAGTCCACACCTCCTTCAATAGTAAAGGAAACTATTTCTTTCAAGGCTTCCACATCTATAGAACCCGACCCCGTAAACGGTGTTATCAACGCCACACCTGTTCCCTTTAACTTTTCCATATGCTATATTTCTTTAAAAACGCCTAAATACTTTTTCAATTCCAGTTTGAACGTTTTAAAATCGGACATTTGGGTGTTCATTATCAGGTCGTTGTAATCCGGTCCCACAGTTCCAAATCCTACTTTAATCCTTGCTTTGGTCTTGATGGACATCAAATTCAGCAACAGGTTGTTTTCATCATAATAGTTCACCAATAGATCGTATTCCCTGTTCAAGAACTCCAACGCATAACTGTTTTCGATTTCGCCGTTCCAACCCAAGTCTTTATCCGAAAATATCGGGGTGGAATACGGAGAATTCTTGTCATAGTAGCTTTTATAGCCTATGATTTTCACAGCATTCGGCCTTAAGGAAAAATCATCCAAAAACTGATAGAACACATCGGTCTTATCGAATTTGTCCAAATCCACAATACAACCCAAAGAACTTATCCCCTTTTCACGGGTACTTACGTATCCCGGTTTTTCGAGCTCCTGTTTGATAAATTTAAGTCCGGATTTCTGTTTAAACCTGTCCTTAATTCCTTTTAAAAACATGTATTTTTACATTTCTACAAATGTAAATAATATCCGTTCAACTGTATGACGAAGTTAAAACACTTTGGTTGTTTAAAAATAAAACATTTTGTTTTATTTATAACATTTATAGGAATGATAGCCTGCCGTCAATCTCAGGACAGACTCATTAATATTGAAGGAAAACAACTGATTGTAGATAGTACCTATGCGGTTGTGGATTCAATTTCCAATTTTATTCTGCCCTACCATAATCATGTAGAAAAAATGTTGGACAGTACATTGGCATATGCTTCTTTGGACATTTCCAAAACGGACGGAATTTACAATACCACGGCCGGTAACCTTATGGCGGATATCATTTTGGAGCAAGCGGCTCCTATATTTAAAAGCAGAACGGGAAAGGATTTGGATTTTGTGTTATTAAACCATGGAGGTATCCGATCCAGTATTTCCAAGGGAAAGGTCTCTGCCCGAACGGCCTTTGAGGTGATGCCCTTTGAAAACAATACGGTGGTAGTGGAATTGAAAGGGCAATCCGTAAAAGAAATGCTGACCTATCTTATTAGGTCCAAAAGAGCACACCCAATTGCAGGTATTCAGTTGGTTTTGGACAAGGACGATAGTATCAAATCCTTAACCATTCAGGGGGTACCTTTTGATGAGAAGAAAAGTTATTATGTGGCTACTTCCGACTATCTGGTCTCCGGCGGTGATGATATGTTTTTTTTTAAAGACGCCTTGAAGGTGACGGACATTGATTATAAAATTAGAAATGCCTTGATCGATTATTTTACAAAAGTGGATACGCTTGCGCCAATAGTTGATCTGAGATATTACAAGATTGAATAAGTGGGGCAATTGGCTTTAAGCCATCGGTTCGACGCTGTGCGCTAAGCCCAATTCGTTTTCAATCTTGTGATTTGGTTTTTGATATTTTTGCTACTAGCTAGAACCTTAAATCTTTTGATTTTGAATTTGATTTTTGAACTTGAAATTACAAATGGATAGAAGAAAATTTGTTACACATACGATAGCGGGTTCGGTAATGCTATCGGCCGGAGGCGTCTTATTGAATTCCTGTAAGGCTTCAAAAAAGCATCTGACCATTCTACATACTAATGATGTACATAGCCACATGGATGCCTTTCCTAAAAATCATGCTGACTTTCCAGGATTGGGCGGCTTAGCTAGACGTGCGGGGTTGGTACAAAAAATACGCGAGGAAAATCCCAATACGCTTTTATTGGACGCTGGCGATATTTTTCAGGGAACCCCGTATTTTAATTTTTATGGCGGTGAACTCGAGTTTAAGCTAATGAGTATGCTGCGATATGACGCCGCCACCATTGGCAATCACGATTTTGATAATGGAATCGACGGGCTTTTGGCGCAATTACCCTATGCAAGTTTCGATTTTCTCATCGCCAATTATGATTTTACGAATACAGTCTTGGACGGATATACCAAGCCCTATAAAACGTACATTAAAGATGGTTTAAAGGTTGGTATTTATGGCCTAGGCATCAATTTGGCGGGTTTGGTGACCAAAAAACTTTATAAGGAAACGGAATACTTGGACCCCTACGAAGTGGCAACGGACATTGAAGCTCTTTTAAAGGAAACCGAAAAATGCGATATCATCATTTGCCTATCCCATTTAGGATACAGCTATGAAAATGAAAATAGACCTGATGACCTGAAATTGGGTAAACGTACCAAGTATACGGATTTGATTATTGGTGGCCATACACATACATTTTTGGAAAGGCCTACCGTGGTTACCAATGCAAACGGACGTGGAATTTTGGTTAATCAAGTGGGTTGCTTTGGCGTCAATGTAGGTAGGGTCGATTTTTATTTCGATGAAGCCGGCGGTAGTGCGGAAGGTGTTACCATTTCAGTATAGGATTAGAATGAAAGAAGAACTATTACGAACGGATTCCGGCAATCAGGCCTTTAAAAAACTGGTGCAATTATTGGATGCAGATCTTGCCAATCGCGATGGGGAGGACACCCTTTTCTATTCCCAATTTAACGGCATAACCCAATTACAGCACTGCATTGTTTTTTTCAAGGATGGTGTTGCAATAGGTTGTGGGGCTTTTAAGAAGTTCGCTGACCAAAGTGTAGAAATCAAACGTATGTACGTGCTACCTGAACATAGATCCAAGGGCATTGCTTCAAAAGTATTGGGAGCTTTGGAGGCGTGGGCATTGGAATTGGGAAATACACAGTGTGTTTTGGAAACCGGGCTCCGGCAACCGGAGGCCATCAGTCTGTATAAAAAGAGTGGGTATGAAGTCACCGCAAACTATCCTCCCTATGAGGGCATTGAAAACAGCGTTTGTTTCAAAAAGAAAATCGGATTTTAAAAGTAAAATTTATTTGATATACCAAGGGGATTGATATCCCGAGACTTGTACGCCTTAACGCTAGTCGGGCAGACTTACAAATTAAAACTTCCTTTTGGAAGAATTTCTAGTGCGCTTGCCCCGAGGTGGTTCAATCGGGATCTTAATCTTCCGAAGATTTTTTTGGGTCGTAGAGTATGATGACCTGTACTATAATTGCAAGGAAAATCAATACATAAATTTCTAGTCGTGTGAACAGATCAACGGAGTCCACGGCTTTCTTGCTAATGTTCATTTGTCTACCCCCTTCACTTAATTGGATTTTGGAAAGGTCAAAAAGGTTTTCCTTTACATCATCAATTTTGGACAGCAAAGATGTTCTTTCAATCATATTGGTTTGTACATAAGCTCTCTCTTGTAATTCCAATTCCTCCAAATTTTGCCTGAATTCGTTGAAAATCCTTTCCTCCTCCTTGGTCAGTTTCGTTTCGGAATATCGCCGAACCAGAGTTTGAATTTTGTCATTGATCTCCAAGTTCCTATTCCCATAAAAAGTGGAATCCTTTCCCATCATGGCGATTTCCTTTTCATGAACGTATTGGGAAAACTCGAATATGATATCGTTAACAACGAGTCGGTCTTCATATATAGTAATAACAGAATCCTTTACCCTTAGAAAATTGTTTCTATCGATTAGATTCGTTGCAAGAATCAACACAAAAATCATTAAGATTCCCAACACCCATTTTATCTTGTTCAGTATCGTCATGTTCAGGTTATTTTAGAAGCTGATTAAAAATACAAAAACCTTAAACAATTTCATATACCTTGAATTATAAGGAATTTAACATTAGTAAATTCCTATTGGTGGAAATGTATTTTTCCATCCATACAAAATTTGATAGTTTGACCTTAATGTTTATCAAATCAAAAGCGAAGTGACAATGATAACCAAAAGACCTGTACTTTTTTCATTTCTTGTACCAGTAGGAAGATTGTCCCTACCGAGGAACCGTCGGAAAAACATGGGAATTGGAATATATTTCTGGTCCAAGGTTTACTTTTTATTGATCTTAGCCGATGGAAAACTGGTTCTTAAATCTGGGGACAAAATTCTTATCAAATTTAGATTGGTAAGTCGTTAAATGATTGAATTCCGCGAAAAGGCTACAAGCTAAAAGACGGATTTAAAAAACTATGTTGGACTTAATAAGGTAATATTAAAGTTAAAAATGGATTGTTATGGGTAAGAAGTTTGCCAGTATTGATGTGGAACAAAGGACATTCATAGAAAACCAACATATATTCTTTGTTGGAACTGCAGCTTGTGAAGGGAGGGTAAATGTATCCCCAAAAGGAACCGATAGTCTAAAAGTCATTACTGAAAACAAGGTGATTTGGTTAAATCTTACGGGCAGCGGAAACGAAACGGCGGCCCATTTATTAAAAAACGCCAGGATGACCCTTATGTTTTGTGCCTTTGATGGGAAACCAAAGATTTTAAGGTTATATGGAAATGCGAAGATTTACCACAAAAGAGATGAGGCGTTTCAAGTATACAGCGAACTTTTTCCAAAAAATGCCGGTGCTAGACAGATTATAGAAATGGATGTAGACCTTGTTCAGGTTTCCTGCGGTTTTGCTGTACCTTTGATGGATTATAAAGAAGAACGAAATACCCTGAACGTTTGGGCCGAAAATCAGGGAGAGGAAAAAATTAAGGAGTATTGGAAGCATAAAAACACACAGAGTATAGATGGTTTTGAAACCAATATTTTAAATTAACTGATTAGAAAATAAAGAGTGTCATGAAAAAAATTCTTGGTAGTTGTTTAACCGTTTTACTTCTTGGTGCTTGCGGTGAGGAAAAGCCAAAACCAAAACTTGAGGCATCCACGAATAAGGATTGGGTCATTATTTTTGATGGACATTCTACCGATGCCCTTAGGGGTTATGGTATTGAAGACTTTCCAGAAGGTATTTGGTATGTGGAGAACGGTGCCTTGGTTGCCAGTCCTGATACCACAAATAGGGACCTTGTTACCAAGCAGCGTTTTAGGAATTTTGAACTGGAATATGAATGGGCCGTTGATACCGCAGCAAATTCAGGGGTTTTCTTTCACATGCAGGAAGATTTGTCCATGGAAGCGGGAAATGGCAATAGTCCAAACTGGTTGGACAACTATGAACTGCAAATCCTGGACGATGAAAATTTTTACGACACCCTTGCCGTACGATCTGCTGGTTCCTTGTACGATTTGATTGAACCTGTTGCCAAGGAACTAAAACCAATCGGCGATTTTAACAGAGCAAGACTTGTTCACAATAACGGACACGTTGAGCACTGGCTAAACGGGAACAAAGTCATAGAATTTGAGATGAACAGTCCCGAAATGAAGAAATTGTTGAACGAAAGCAAGTTTAAGGAAAATCCCGATTTTCACTCCCACCAGGAAGGTCACATCATGTTTCAGCATCACGGCCAACGTGTTTACTTCAAAAACATCAGAGCTAGGGAAATCGAATAGTATTTATTGAATCAATTACATATAAAAAACGGTACTCCTTACTTTTTCCGTTTCATTAACTCGGCTTCGATATCCTTTAGACTGAACCCCTTGGCCTGTAATAGGATCAAATAATGAAAAAGTAGGTCGGCACTTTCATAAAGAAACAAATCATCTTTGTTATCCATGGCTTCTATGACCGTTTCCACGGCCTCCTCCCCTACTTTTTGGGCAATTTTGTTGATGCCTTTTTCAAAAAGGGAAGCAACATAGGAAGTGTCGCCTTTAGCGGCTTTTCTCCGTTGGGCAATTGTATTTTCCAATTCTGAAAAGAATCCAAAATTAGAATTGTTTTCCTCGTTCCAACAAGTATCACTTCCTGTATGGCAGGTTGGCCCTACCGGATGTACGTATATCAATAGCGTATCGTTATCACAATCATTTTTTATGGCAACCACCTTTAAAAAGTTACCACTTTCCTCACCTTTGGTCCACAACCGCTCCTTTGTCCTGCTATAAAAAGTAACCTTTCCACTTTCTTGGGTTTTCTCCAGGGCCTTTTGGTTCATATATCCCAACATGAGCACATTTTTTGTTCGTGCATCCTGTATAATGGCTGGAACAAGTCCGTCCGTATTTTTTGTAAAATCTACTTCCATCGTAAGTCGTTATTCGGCCAAGGCAAAATTCACGGCCGCATTTGAATGAATTAATGTAGTGTCAAAGGTAGGAATATTGCAATGTTCCTGTTGGATCAACAAAGGTATTTCGGTACAACCTAAAATAACTCCTTTTGCCCCTGCTTTTACTCCAGCATCGATAATCCTGAGGTAAACTTCCCTGGATTCAGGCGAAATAATTCCTTTGGAAAGCTCTGTATAGATAATGTTATGGACCAATTCTTGGTCTGACTCTTTGGGTATCATAGTTGTTATTCCAAACTGCGTTTTGAGGATATCTTTATAAAAATCAAGCCCCATGGTATATTTGGTTCCCAACAAAAGCACCGTGTCAATTCCTTTGGAAACAACAGCTTGCCCAGTAGCTTCGGCAATATGGAGTAAGGGTATGTTGGTTACCTTCTTTATACTATCCGCACATAGGTGCATGGTATTCGCACCGATGAGAATCATTTCTGCTCCGGTTTGCTCCAACCTTCTGCCGATATTGGCAAATTCCTTGTTCAAGGATTCCCAATCCCCGGCACTTTGCTTTTTGGAGATTTCATGGAAGTCTACCGACTCCATCACCAATTTACACGAATGGGAACCTCCCAATTTTGAATTCACTATCTCGTTTAGGTACTGATAATACAGTTGGGTGGACTGCCACGTTATACCTCCAATAAGTCCGATTTTTTTCATCTATCTCTATATCCTAACGGGAACGCCTTCTTTTTGAAGTTCCTTTTTTAAATCCCTTATTTTAATTTCCTTAAAATGGAACACACTGGCGGCCAGGGCGGCATCTGCTTTACCTTCCTTAAAGGTGTCCGTAAAGTGCTGCATATTTCCTGCCCCGCCTGATGCTATAATTGGAATAGTAAGTTCGTCGGACAATTTGGCCAAGGCTCGGTTTGCAAAACCGTCCTTTGTACCATCGTGGTCCATGGAGGTAAACAATATCTCACCGGCACCCCGTACTTCAACCTCTTTGGCCCATTCAAATAGTTTCCGTTCCGTAGGTACCTTGCCTCCCACCAAATGCACAATCCATTCTCCATCAATTTGTTTGGCATCGATGGCCACCACAATACATTGAGATCCAAATTTAGCTACCAAATCATTGATTAATTTCGGATTCTTCACCGCCGAGGAGTTTATGGAAACCTTGTCCGCACCGTTTTGCAGTAAAATATCCACATCCTCTACTGAGGAAATACCACCTCCAACGGTAAATGGTATGTTTACCTTTTCAGCTACGTGATACACCAAATCCGCCAAGGTCTTTCTTTTTTGTTCTGTTGCCGAAATATCCAGGAAGACCAGTTCATCCGCGCCTTCCTTGCTATAGATTTCTGCAAGTTCCACCGGATCACCGGCATCCCTTAAGTCTACAAAATTGACGCCCTTTACTGTTCTGCCGTCCTTTATATCTAAACAGGGTATGATTCTTTTTGCTAACACTTTTTAATTTAGAATTACGGATTTAAAATTTAGAATATTAATTTTCTCATATTCATGGTTAAGAAATTTGATTTAATCGTTTTCGAACGGTCATGATTGAACTAACCGTTATGGCAAGTAGTTCGTTGGCTTCCTTTAAAAGAACATTCAAATTATTTTTTTCATTAATTTCAGTTTTTTGAAACATTTCAAACCAAAACATACTTTCATCCAATTCTTCTTCCACAATCTTCAGTTTATTAATAAAATCTTTATCGGATTTTGCTCTACAAGCAGCTCTATAATTTGCACCAACTGAGCTGGAACTACGAATCAGTTGTCTTACCCAAGCATCAAATTCCCTTGATTTAGGAATTAGCTTACAAAGTTCCCAACATTCAAAGGAAAAATTTTGAGTTCTAATTTTTAAATCCTTCATTAATTTTTATTATTCAGCTTTTATTCTTCATTCTGAATTCGTCATTCAAAACTGTTAAATCTAGACCATCATAAAAACCTAAATCCTTGTTCCTCAAAAGCTTTACCCAAAAAGCGATTTGACCCGTGTGGTAAGATAAATGCTCCACCGCATGCATTATGATCCCTACTCCTGAAAAGGAAAACCCTTGAACGGAACGAATTTTGACCAATTGCTCTGGTTTGGCATCAAAAATGACCCTCTTGGCATCATCCACCGTACTGCCCAGTTTTTTAAGCAATTCCACTTTAGTGAGCCCCCCTTTGGTTTGAAATTCGGCATCCCTATTGCGTATATCGTCCACCTCGCCCAGGGAAGAAATAATATATTGGGTCATGTTACCACAAATATGGAGAATTAAATTTCCAATGCTATTCAAGGAGTCGTTCGGTTTTTGCCAGACCTCCGCATCGTTGATGGATTCCATACTTGTTTTAATCATCCGGGTACTTTCATCCATTCGATAGAGGGCATTCTTGACCAGCTCCTCTATGAATCGTGCTTCTTTATCCATGATTCATAATATAAGTTTCCAATTGTTTCAAGGTAATCCTATTTTCATATATGGCCTTGCCGATAATGACTCCCTCACAACCAATTTGCGCCAACCGGGGAAGTTCTTCAAAACAGGAAATCCCCCCCGACGCAATTAGTTTTAGAGATTTCCCCGATGTTTCCTTTACTATTTTTTCATACAGTTGAAACGAGGGGCCTTGTAACATTCCGTCTTTTGATATATCGGTACAAATAACATAGGAAATCCCTTCTTTCTGATATTCCTGAATAAAAGGAATCAGGTCTTCGGTCGATTCTTCCTGCCATCCGGAAACGGCCACTTTTTCTTCCATCGCATCGGCCCCTAAAATTATCCTTTCTGCCCCATGTGCATTCAGCCAACCAAGAAATACTTCCCTATTTTTTACCGCTATGCTTCCACCTGTAATTTGACTGGCACCACTTTCAAAGGCAATTTTCAAATCCTCATCGGTTTTTAATCCACCGCCAAAATCTATTTTCAAGCTTGTTTTGGATGCAATCTGTTCCAGTACCTTATGGTTAACGATATGCTTGGATTTTGCCCCGTCCAAATCCACTAGGTGAAGGTATTTTATACCATGGGCCTCAAACTCCTTGGCGACTTCCAAAGGATTTTCGTTATATATTTTCTTGGTATCATAATCCCCTTTGGAGAGCCGTACACACTTCCCTTCTATTATGTCGATGGCTGGTATGATTCGAAGCCCCCTATCCCCCAATGGGGAAATACCATCCATAGTTACCTTTGTCATACCCATAAAAAATTCTCCAATATTGCCGAACCATATTCCCCCGATTTTTCAGGATGGAATTGGGTCCCATAAAAATTATCTTTTTGAAGGGCCACACTGTAGGGTAGACCGTAATCCGTAATCGCAATAGTATCTCCACATAAGGATGCGTAAAAACTATGAACCAGATACACATAATCTTCAGTAAGACCTTGAAACAAGTCACCCTTCAAATCATATATCTTGTTCCAGCCAATTTGTGGAATTTTTAAGCTCCTTTCAGGTGTGTGTGGGCCAAACTTTACAACATCGACATCAAAGATGCCCAGTCCTTTGGTATTACCTTCTTCCGAACCGTTACACATCAACTGCATTCCCAAGCAGATACCCAAAACTGGTTGTTTAAGGGTGGGAATCAATTTATCCAACCCACTTTCCCTTAATTTTTTCATAGCGCTACTGGCTTCTCCAACGCCAGGAAATATTATTTTTTCCGCATTTCGTATTTCGTCTGCAGCATTGCTTAATACAGCATCATACCCTAAACGTTTTATCGCAAATTTTATACTTTGGATGTTTCCCGCACCATAATTTATAATAACAATTTTCATAACACACCTTTCGTAGATGGTAGGAACATTTTTTCAGCGTCCCGCTTTACCGCCATTTTTATACTCTTTGCAAAGGCCTTGAAAATAGCCTCTATCTTGTGGTGCTCATTGGTTCCTTCTGCCTTAATATTTAGGTTTGCCTTGGCACCATCCGAAAATGATTTAAAGAAATGATGGAACATTTCGGTGGGCATGTCCCCAATTTTTTCCCGTTTGAAATCGGCATCCCAGACCAACCAGTTTCTTCCGCCAAAGTCGATAGCGACCTGTGCCAAGCAATCGTCCATGGGCAGGCAAAATCCGTAACGTTCAATGCCCAATTTAGTTCCCAAAGCTGCATAAAATACTTCTCCTAAGGCAATTCCTGTGTCTTCTATCGTATGGTGCTCGTCCACTTTCAAATCGCCGTCGACTTTAATCTTTAGGTCCATCTGCCCGTGTCGCGCCAATTGGTCCAACATATGGTCAAAAAAGGCCAATCCGGTATGGATGTCGCTTTTTCCCGTCCCATCCAAATTTAATTCGATAAGGATGTCCGTTTCGTTGGTTTTACGATGTGTAGAAGCCGTTCTTTCCTTCAGTTTTAAGAACTCAAAGATTTTTTGCCAATCGTTGCTTTCCAATGCAATAAATGCATCCAGCTCTTCTCTTTTCACCGTAATTTCGGAAGTTCCCAGATGTGTTTCGTCATTGATGTAGATGCCTTTGGCACCCAAATTCTTAGCGAGTTCCATATCGGTTAATCGGTCGCCAATGACAAAGGAATTTTCAATGTCGTATTCGTCAGAGAAATATTCTGTAAGGAGTCCGGTGCCCGGTTTTCTAGTATTGGCGTTCTCATGGGGAAAGGTGCGGTCCAAGAATACTTTATCGAATACCACGCCTTCATTCTCAAAGGATTTAAGAATGAAATTATGAACGGGCCAGAAGGTTTCTTCCGGGAAGGAATCGGTTCCCAAGCCATCCTGATTGGTAATCATGACCAGTTCATAATCCAGCTCCTTGGCTATTTTTCCTAGAAAGGTAAACGCCTTTGGATAGAAAACCATTTTTTCAAAGGCGTCTATCTGCTCGTCTACCGTTTCCTTAATAAGGGTACCATCCCTATCGATAAATAGGACTTTGCGGCCCCCTCCGCCCCCAATGGGGAAACTATTTTTAGCTTTTTCCGATTTCATTCGTTTAAAATTAGGTTAACAGATTGATTTTAAACATTTCCTTTATTAGAGGTTTTTAACTTATGATAGCAAAGCCCTCGATGAGGGTTTCACAGGTTTAAAATTAGTTCAATAGTTTAATTTTTAAGCATTTACATTTGTACGGGGACTGGATTGCCATAACAAATCCCTCGATGAGGGTTTCATGGTAATTCTTTTAAGGCCTTTATCAAAAATTCATTTTCCCTATGGGTCCCTACGGTAAATCTCAAGGTGTTTTCACAAAGCGGTTGCGTAGTTCTATTGCGAATGACAATACCTTTTTTTAGCAATTGGTCATATCTGAGCAATGCATTGTCCACTTTGGCCAGAATAAAATTGGCATCGGTAGGATAAACTTGTTCAACAAATTGAATGGTTTTCAACGTTTGTTCCAATGCCTTTCTTTCTTTAAGGATATTCTCGACTTCTTGGATAATTCCTTCCTGATTCATTACCCTTTCCAACGCCCGTTGTTGGGTCAGTTCATTGACATTATAAGGCGGTTTTATTTTGTTTAATACCGATATTATTTCTTCGGTTGCCATACATATCCCCAAACGGATGCCGGCCATGCCATAGGCCTTTGACAAAGTCTGTGTTACAATCAAATTGGGATAGTCCGATAATTTGGATACCCAACTATCCTCCAATGAAAAATCTATATAGGCTTCGTCAATGACCACCAAACCTTGAAAGGACTGCAACAAAAATTCAATGCTTTCCGCAGCGAAACTATTCCCTGTGGGGTTGTTGGGCGAACAGATGAAAATCATTTTGGTTTGGGTATCCATCGTATTTAAAATCGTGTTCACATCCGGTTGGAAATTCTCCAACAATAGTACTTCCCTATTTTCCACTACATTGATATCAGCCAAAACCTTGTACATGCCATACGTTGGCGGCAGTGTAATAATATTATCCACTTTTGGTTCACAAAAGGCCCGGAAAAGCAAATCGAGCACTTCATCACTGCCATTGCCCAATAAAATATTGGCTTCTGAGATTCCCTTTTGCGCGGCCAGTACCGACTTCAAACTCCGCTGCTGTGGATCTGGATAGCGATTGACGCCATTTTGAAACGGATTTTCATTGGCGTCCAAGAAAATCATTTCCGAACCATCCGAAACATATTCGTCCCGAGCCGAGGAATAAGGTTTTAAGCCCTTTACGTTTTCCCTGATCAATTTATTCAGTTCAAATTTTTGCATATCAATATTTCTCGACCTTGATCTAAATGACATTTTTTAGTTCTTTCAACCGTAAGGTGACCGCATTCTTATGTGCCTGCAAACCTTCCGCCTCCGCCATAAGCTCAATGGCCTCGCCTATATTCAGAATTCCTTCCGGGCTTATTTTTTGAAAGGTCATACTTTTCATAAAACTGTCCAGATTCACGCCACTATACTGTTTCGCATAACCATTGGTGGGAAGTGTATGGTTGGTTCCGGATGCATAGTCGCCCGCACTTTCCGGGGTATAATTTCCAACAAATACGGATCCGGCATTTGCCACGTTGTCAATAAAATAATCTTCGTCCTTGGCACAGATAATGTAATGTTCCGGCCCGTACGCATTGATCAATTCTACGGCCGTTTGCCCATCTTCTATATAAATCGATTTACTATTTTCAATGGCCATTTCGGCGATGTCCTTTCGTGGTAATTCTTTGAGCTGATTTTCAAGTTCTGTTTCTACTTGGTTTATCATTTCTTTTGAGGTTGAAACCAATAGTACCTGACTGTCCGTACCGTGTTCGGCCTGACTCAATAAATCGGATGCAACGAAAGCGGGATTTGCTGAATCATCGGCAAAAACCAAAAGTTCACTAGGCCCTGCGGGCATATCGATGGCCACGCCATGCTTCGTGGCAATTTGCTTTGCGACGGTTACATATTGATTTCCGGGTCCGAAAATTTTATAGACTCTGGGAACGGATTCCGTACCAAAGGTCATTCCTGCAATCGCCTGGATACCCCCAACTTTCAGGATTTTTGTCACGCCACATAATCCCGCTGTATATAATATCGCAGGATTGACATTACCTTGCTTGTCCGGTGGCGTACATAAAACAATTTCTTTACATCCCGCCAAATTCGCCGGTACCGCCAACATCAAAATAGTAGAAAATAAAGGGGCCGTTCCCCCAGGAATGTATAAACCGACTTTTTGAATAGGTCTCTTTTCCTGCCAACATTCCACACCAGGAGCGGTTGTTACAGAAACCTTTTGGGTCTTTTGGGCCCTATGAAACTTCTCGATATTGCTTTTTGCCAATTGAATGGCTTGCTGTAGCTTTTGGGATACCGAACCTGCTGCATCCTTTATTTCCTGTTCAGATACCAATAAACTATCCAGCACTACCCCATCAAAGGTTACCGTATACTTCTTCAAAACGGAATCCCCACCATCCTTCACTTCTGAGAAGACCCTATTTACCGTATCCTCGATATCAGATATAGTTTGGGTGGGTCTTTTTAGCAACTTGTCCCAAGATTCTTTACTTGGGCTATAAATTTTGTTCATACTTTCAATCTCAAATTAGCAACTGATTTTTAGCTTTTGGAAATTCATTATATTTTATAACTACGAGCAAAATGCCAACATCCAATAGCCGTTTCACAAAACCATTTTCTCGATTGGGCATACCAAAATACCTTCGGCACCCACCTTTTTCAATTCGTCGATCACTTCCCAAAAGGTATCCTTATCGATAACCGTATGCACGGAACTCCATCCTTCTTCCGCCAAAGGTAGCACCGTTGGACTGCGCATCCCGGGAAGTAGTTTTAATATATCATTTAACCTATCATTTGGGGCGTTCAACAGCACGTATTTTGATTTTCGGGCTCGCAAAACCGACTGAATCCTAAATTGAAGTCTTTTCAACAAGGCTTTGCGCTCCTCTGATATCTTTGGTGAAACAGCCAATACCGCTTCGCTGGTAAGCATCACTTCCACTTCCTTCAAATTATTCTTGAAAAGGGTGCTACCACTGGAGACAATATCACATATTGCATCCGCCAAGCCAATATTGGGTGCTATCTCCACAGACCCGTTAATAATGTGTAATTCCGCCTTGACCCCTTTTTCCCTTAAATAATTGTTCACGGTATTGGGATACGAGGTAGCGATACGTTTTCCTTCAAAATCGTGTACGGATTTATATTTAACCGATTTTGGAACCGCCAACGAGACCTTACACTTGGAAAAGCCCAATTTTTCCGCAATCGAAATATCCTCTCCTTTTTCAATCAAAACATTTTCCCCGATTATGGCTATATCCACCACTCCGTCCCTCAAATATTGGGGAATGTCGCCATTGCGCAAGTAAAAAACCTCCATGGGAAAGTTTCTACTGGATGCCTTCAATTGGTCCTTGCCATTATCTATGGAAATGCCACAATCCTTTAAAATTTGAAGGGAATCCTCGTTCAATCTTCCCGATTTTTGAATCGCAATCCTAATTTTTGTCATGCTCGTTTCTTTATTTTTTTGTTGATGCTATTGAAACCAAAAACAAAACCCGCTTGATTTCTCAAACGGGTTTTAAAATATGTCTGTAATACTACAATACATTTTTACCTCGCTTGAGAGCAAGTATAAAAATGATGATGTGTATTTTTTTTCTTCATTACTGTGTAAAAGTAAAATTTAATTTTTTTATGGAAAAGAATATTTCCGAAAAATAACAATTGACTCGATATTCGAGATTTAGTTCAAAAAGCGAAATGCTTAGGTATTTTAGTTATTTCCCAAAATCAAAGGCAATCCGTCCCCTCCACTTCCAATGACCACTACTTTTGAATTTGGGGATTCTGAC
The DNA here is from genome assembly GCF_055378385.1 of Maribacter sp. C-4077. NCBI lineage: Bacteria > Pseudomonadati > Bacteroidota > Flavobacteriia > Flavobacteriales > Flavobacteriaceae > Maribacter > Maribacter sp. C-4077. The sequence goes on along the minus strand of NZ_AP038807.1, from coordinate 3,819,347 downwards.
ATTTTTAAGGTAGCATCGATACCTTTATCCTGCAAAATCTTATCGGTCAAGGATGCACTTAGTATTTTATTGGCATCGGCCTTGCCTTGCGCTTCAATTCTTTGACGCTCAGCCTCCTTTTCGGCAGTAATCAATCGGAATTCATATTCCAAGGATTCCTGTTCCTGCTTCAATTTTCGCTCTATAGCGTCCTTGATAGTCGGTGGCAAAGTAACATCACGTACCAGTATTTCATTGAGCTGTATGTATTCGTCGTCCACAATCTTTTTGGTCTCCTCAAAAATCTCCATTTGAATGGCGTCCCTTTTACTGGAATACAATTGCTCCGGTGTATAGCGACCAACTACGGAACGCGCCGCGGAACGGATCGTGGGTAACAATACGCGTTGTACATAATCTTCCCCCTTTTCTTGGTGCAACTTGCCCAACTCATTGTATTTTGGTTGAAACCAGGCCGATGCATCCAGCTTTATATCCAGACCATTGCTGGAAAGTACGTTCATTTTTTCAAAGACTTCCTGCTGCCTAACCTCATAGATATATACCTTGTTCCAAGGTGCGACCAAGTGAAATCCTTCTCCCATGGGGGGCTTATCCGTTACCACACCGTTTCCAAACGTTCGGTAGAGCACACCTGCTTCACCAGAACCAATGGTAACGGCAGATTTTGAAATTAATATGACCAGTACAATAAAAATAAAAATGACCGGCAAGGCTATTTTTGGTAATTTGTCCATCTCTTTGTGTTTAAATTAGTCCGTTATATTTTCTTAGGAACCACTCCGTACTAAACGCCACTATGATTATGGCCAAGAGTATCCTGTAGTCTATCAAAGATACGATATTTTCAATGCTTTTTTGTGTCGGCACGTAGTTGTTGTTGCTGGTTAAATCCTCGATCAAGCTATCGATTTGGTCTGGAAAAAAAGAAGCACCATGGGTGTTATTGGCAAGCAGGGCCATTTTTTTGTGGTCACTGGAAACGAATTGTTTTTCAAGATCAAAATCAGAAATTGCAAAGCTCCCGTTTTTTGAGATTCCCTCCCCTTCCACATTTACTGTAAATTCATAGGATCCCGGTTCCAAATCGCTCAAATCCGCTTCGTAGTATCCGCTTCTTATGGCCATGGTCCTACTGGAGGAGTTCCCGTTTTCAGTGTTTGTAATGGTTATATTCAGAGTTGCATTTGGGTCAAATATATATGCCTGGTCAAAATACGTGGCGGTAATGATCGCCCTATTGCTGCCCTCAATGGTATTTGAATACTCCAGGTTGAGTCGGTCTCGCTGTGCACTTGCCGTAAAATACCGCACCAGTCTCCCCATAAAGCTATCGAAATTCGTGAAATCGCCAGTGGAACGATAGGTCTGAGCGCGCCATCTCCAAATATCGGCACCTGCCAAAATACCCTTCTTCCACGATTCCTGTTCCATAACAGTAAGCAAGGGTGAATTGATGTTCACGCCCCTGATTTCGGAATCCAGTAATACATCATGGGGTACCTTCATTGTAATGGGACCTGCATCGCTCGTTAATGGGGGAAAATCGTCGGTATCAAAATCGGAAATATCAAAATTGGAAAAAGCGGCATTGGGCCTCCCAAACACCTCTTGTTCCGGATAACCCAGTTCAACCTCAAAATCTTCCTGAACCTGATTGAGAAAATTAAAGTCGGTATTGACCCCAGTTATGATCAAATAATTGGTTTTTTTATTTTTTATGAATTGAAAGATGGCATTAAAACTTCTATTGGGATCATACAGCAGAAAAATATCCATTTCCTCTAAAGTTCCGGCTAGAGCATTTGGTTTTAAGAATGTCACATTTCTTTGTTCGTTACTTTCAATCGCTTTTTTAAAAGCTCCCAAATCTGGATGCAGAATTTCAGAAACGATGCCGACATTCGTTTTTTCGTCGATCACTTCCACCATGGTTTCTCGGCTATTGTTTGCAATATTTCTTTCCGAAGGCAATTGGGACGTGCTAACGCTTATCCTTTTTAGGCCTACAGTAGTAGCATCTATCAGCGTATTGATGTTTTTTAAATTGTTGGATTCCGATAGTTCAATGGTTTCGGAAAAAATAGTCCTTTCCCCTACCTTTATTTGGACCCGTGTAGCAATAGAGCCGCTTCCCTGATATCGCACATAGGTTTCAACCGGGAATTTATTGTTCAGGAAAGCATAGGTGTTTGTATTTATAGGTCCGATACCCAAATCTTCATACGCCGTAGTATCGCCGACCGTGATAGTATACACGGGCTTTTTAGGACCACTCTGATAGGTATATTCCCTGCCCACGTTTTGATTCCCATCGGAAATAAGGATCAATGCACCCTGCTTTCTCCTATAGGCCTCGTTAATACTAAAAATAGGTTCGCCTATATTCGTATATTTATCCTTAAAGGAAAGACTGTCCAAAGGTTTCAAATCGGTTCCAAAGGCGAATCTGCTTATGGCAAACCTATTTTGAAGGTTTTCGGAATTGTTCAAGGCTTCCAGAACGGTATTTACGTCAGTTCCATGTTCCTGCATGGATGTGGAATTATCGACCAATATATTCAATACCGGATTTTCAATGGTATAGGTAGATTTGGCAAATTGGGGATTAATGAGGAGCAACAAAATACCAAATACACCTAAAAAGCGAAAGAAGGCCAGAAAAAGGGTCAACCGAGTCCTTTTCTTTTTCCTATAAAAATACTGAAACAGTGCTACCAAAATAGCCACCATTGCGGCTAAAATAACAAGGAGAACTGTTTCAGTTTGCATTAATTGAATTTGTTGAGATGACTTTTGGAAGTCGGGAAATATTGGATGCTTATGTCAGCATCCCGCCATCCACATTGAGCACCTGTCCCGTAACGTAAGCCGATAGGTCAGAGGCAAAGAACAGACAGGCATTAGCAATGTCTTCCGCAGTGCCACCACGCTTTAGAGGGATGCCGTCCCTCCAGCTTTGGACCGTTTTTTCATCCAGCTTCTCTGTCATTTCCGTTTCTATGAAACCCGGTGCAATGGCATTGCAGCGAATATTTCGAGATCCGAGTTCCAGTGCAACCGATTTTGTAAAACCGATCATACCGGCCTTGGAGGCCGCATAATTGGTCTGTCCGGCATTGCCTTTTACACCAACCACGCTACTCATGTTTATGATTGAGCCCTTGCGTTGTTTTAGGAAGGTACGTTGTGTGGCCTTTGTCATGTTAAAGACCGACTTCAAATTGATGTCCATAACGGAATCGAAATCTTCCTCAGACATACGCATTAAAAGATTATCCTTTGTGATTCCCGCATTGTTTATAAGTACGTCGATTACGCCGTTAAAATCCTTTAAAACTTCGGCAACCAGGTTTTCCGCTTCGGCGTAGCTTGCAGCATTACTTTTGTAGGCTTTTGCCTTTACGCCAAGGGCATTAAGTTCCTTCTCCAACTCCAAGGCGGGTGCCTCGCTAGAACTATACGTAAACGCCACATTGGCCCCATTTTCCGCAAATACCTTGGCGATTCCCTTTCCAATACCTCGACTGGCACCGGTAATTATTACATTTTTTCCTTCTAACAGTTTCACACGTTTAAAATTAGGTTAATAGTTTGATTCTTAAACATTTCCTTTTTTGAGGTATTTGACTTTCCATAACAAATCCCTCAATGAGGCTTTCATGCAGTTACTATTTCTAGGGTCGTTTATCAAATATAAGTATATAGACTAAAAAAAATCCCGTAACAACGGGATTTTACTCGATAATCGAGATTTAAAAAAAATACTATGCTCAGTAAAACCACTGAATTGATTTCAATTAAAGAATTTAGCGGATTAAATCTAGGTGTCCATTGATTTTGGTACGTCCTAAGACATTACTTCTTTCACCTTGGCACCTATTTCGGCAGGAGAATCCACTACATGGATTCCGTGCTCCCGCATGATTTTCTTTTTTGCCTGTGCCGTATCGTCACTACCGCCAACAATGGCCCCGGCATGTCCCATGGTCCTTCCCGCAGGAGCCGTTTCCCCAGCAATAAATCCTACAATCGGTTTTTTACTTCCGCTCTCCTTATACCATTTTGCAGCATCAGCTTCCAATTGACCGCCAATCTCACCGATCATGACTACACACTCGGTTTCAGGGTCATTGATCAAAAGTTCTACAGCTTCTTTAGTAGTTGTACCAATAATAGGATCACCACCAATACCGATCGCCGTAGTGATTCCCAAGCCTTGTCGTACCACCTGATCGGCAGCTTCGTATGTCAATGTACCGGATTTAGATACAATGCCAATGTTTCCTTTCTTAAAAACGAAACCTGGCATGATACCTACCTTGGCCTCTCCCGGTGTGATGACTCCAGGGCAGTTTGGACCGATCAACCTACAATTTCTGTCCTTGATATAGTTGGAAGCGATCACCATATCCGCTACCGGAATTCCTTCGGTAATGGTAATAATCACCTTGATGCCTGCATCCGCAGCTTCCATAATCGCATCCGCCGCAAAAGCGGGCGGAACGAAGATGATAGAGGTATCTGCCCCAACTTTTTCAACAGCTTCACTAACGGTATTAAAAACAGGTTTTCCCAAATGCTCTTGGCCGCCTTTTCCCGGAGTAACACCACCAACGATATTGGTGCCATATTCAATCATTTGTTCGGCATGAAAGGTGCCCTCGCTTCCTGTAAATCCTTGTACAATAATTTTGGAATCCCTGTTTACTAAAACGCTCATATTGCTGTTGATTTTTATTGGCACAGCCAAGGGTTAAACACCGATTGGCTTGCCTCGAAATTAAAATTAGTTCCTAACGTATTACCCGTTGGTTTGACCCGAGGTATAATTCTGCTGCAAAAATATATGTTTGTCAAAGAATACTAAAGTATTCCGCTTCTTATTTATTGTCCAGTTTTTTTATTATTTCCGGTATTTTTTTTGTGTATGCCAATTGCTTCAGCTTCTCGCGAGATTCTTCAATAGGCGTACCAAAATAGCTTTTACCTCCAGGAACCGACTTTGTAACGCCCGTTTGGCCCATGATGACGGCCTTTTTCCCTATGGTGATGCCACTATTGGTACCCACTTGCCCCCATAGGGTGACTTCATCCTCAATGACCACACAACCGGCAATACCAGTTTGGGAAGCGATCAAACATTTCTTGCCAATAACCGTATCGTGTCCTACATGGACTTGATTGTCCAATTTTGATCCCGCACCTATGGTAGTATCCCCGGTAACGCCACGGTCTATGGTACAGAGGGCGCCCAAGTCCACATTGTCCTCAAGAACGACCCTTCCTCCGGACAACAATTTATCAAAGCCTTCAGGCCTGTTTTTATAATAAAAAGCATCGGCGCCAAGGACGGATCCCGCATGGATCGTAACCCCATTTCCAATGATGCAATTATCATAAATACTCACATTGGCATGAACTACACAATTGTCCCCAATGGTAACATTGTTCCCTATAAATACATTGGGTTGTATTATGGTATTTTTTCCGATGTTGGCCGAGTTGGATATCGCCCTGACCGAAGCTACAAACGGACTGAAATACTGGGTGAGTTTGTTGAAATCCCTAAATGGGTCATCCGAAATCAAAAGGGCCTTGCCTATTGGGCAATCTACCTCTTTATTGATTAGAATTACGGTCGCCTTGGAATGTAAGGCCTTGTCGTAATACTTTGGATGGTCTACAAATACAATGTCCCCTGCTTCCACTACATGGATCTCGTTCATGCCCAACACGGGAAAATCCGGATCACCAACAAAATCGGATTGAATGATTTCGGAAATCTGTTTTAGGGAAAAAGTAGTCGGAAATTTCAAGTACCTGGTTTTATTCTTTTACACGCTCCATGTATGATCCGCTGGAGGTGTCGATCTTAATTTTATCGCCCTCGTTGATGAACAACGGTACGTTCACCTCTGCACCAGTTTCCACTTTGGCTGGTTTTGTGGCATTGGTGGCGGTATTTCCTTTTACCCCCGGCTCCGTATAGGTTACTTCCAAAACTACACTTGCCGGCATTTCAACGGACAGGGGCATGGCATCCTCCGTATTGAACATAATCTTAACCACTTCCCCCTCCTTTAAAAGTCCAGGCGCATCCAAAGCGCTCTCGGCTAGGGTAATCTGGTTGTAGTCCTCTGTGTTCATAAAGTGGTAGGTCTCCCCTTCCGCATACAGAAATTGGTACGATCGTGTTTCTACACGTACATCCTCAATTTTGTGTCCTGCAGAAAATGTGTTGTCCAATACCTTCCCGGTAGAGACACTTTTTAGTTTGGTTCTAACAAAAGCCGGTCCCTTACCCGGTTTCACATGCAAAAATTCAATGATTTTATAGATATCATTGTTGTATCTGATGCACAATCCTTTTCTAATATCTGATGTAGATGCCATTCGTTATATTCTTAAAATGATTTTTGATAATTTATCTGGATAAACCAAGACGTTGCAAAAGTACAGTAATTAACTATTACTGAAATATCCTTTCATAATTCCACGTTGCGAATCCCTTATGAACTGTAGAATTTCGTCACGCTCTGGAGTCGCCTCCATTTCGGCCTCCAAAATTTGGACGGCCTGGGTATTGTTAAAATTCTTCTGATATAGAATGCGATATATATTTTGAATTTCCCTGATTTTATCCGATTCATAGCCCCTCCTTCGTAAACCGACGGAATTAATCCCGACATAGGAAAGTGGTTCCCGGGCGGCTTTCACGTAAGGGGGTACGTCTTTTCTAACCAGAGATCCTCCTGTTACAAAGGCATGCTGCCCAACCGATACAAATTGGTGCACCGCCACCAATCCGGCCAAAATAACATTGTCACCAATGGTCACATGTCCGGCCAAGGTAGAATTGTTGGAGAAAATACAATTGTTGCCCACCAAACAATCGTGGGCGATATGGCAATAGGCCATGATAAGACAATTTTTGCCCACCACCGTTTTCATACGATCCGATGTGCCTTTATGAATGGTAGCACATTCACGGATGGTAGTTCCGTTTCCAATGACCACGGTCGTTTCCTCACCCTTGTACTTTAAATCCTGTGGTGGGGCGGAAATTACGGCACCAGGAAAAATATTGCAGTTTTTCCCGATTCTAGCACCTTCCATGATCGTGACATTGGAACCGATCCAAGTGCCCTCTCCAATGGTTACGTTGTTGTGAATGGTGGTAAAGGGTTCTATTACCACATTCTTTGCAATCTTGGCGCCTGGATGCACATATGCCAGCGGCTGATTCATACTGTCCTTATTATTTTGATTTTACGATTTGGGCCATCAGTTCCGCCTCAGAGACCAATTTATCATTTGCATAGGCATAGGCCTGCATGTGGCATATTCCCCTTCTAATGGGCGAAATCAAATCACATTTGAATATTAAAGTATCACCGGGAAGCACCTGTCTTTTGAACTTTACGTTGTCCATTTTCATGAAAAAAGTCAAATAGTTTTCTGGATCCGGTACGGTACTCAACACCAAAATCCCGCCTGTTTGGGCCATCGCTTCCACTTGTAAAACACCTGGCATTACTGGAGCACCTGGGAAATGTCCTACAAAGAAAGGTTCGTTCATAGTTACGTTTTTCATACCCACAACGTGCGAATCGGAGAGTTCCAATATTCTGTCTACCAATAAGAAAGGAGGTCTATGCGGTAACATTTTCATAATTTGGGTAACATCCATCAAAGGCGGTTGACTCAAATCATATTTAGGTACGTTATTTCTTTTTTCAAGCTTTATGATTTTGGAAAGCTTTTTTGCAAATTGGGTGTTTACAAAATGACCGGGCTTGTTGGCTATTACCTTTCCACGAATTCGGGTTCCGGCCAGTGCCAAATCCCCTACAACGTCCAAGAGTTTATGACGGGCGGCCTCATTGGGCTGATGCAAGGTGAGGTTATCCAAAATCCCGTTCGGTTTTACGGATAGCTTCTTTTTATTAAAGGCCTTTTCCAGTTTTTTCATCGTCGCCTCGGATATCTCCTTGTCAACATATACGATCGCATTGTTCAGATCTCCTCCTTTGATAAGGCCATTTTCCAAAAGCATTTCAAGCTCGTGCAGAAAACTAAAGGTACGTGCTGCGGAAATCTCCTCTTTAAAATCGGAAAGTTTGTCCAGGGTGGCATTTTGTGTACCTAGTACTTTGGTGCCAAAATCCACCATGGTGGTCACCTGATATTCATCCGCAGGAATAACGGTGATTTCACTTCCGCTGGCTTCATCTTTATAGCTTAGCACATCCTTAACGACATACTCTTCCCGCATTGCTTCTTGCTCAACAATACCCGCGCTTTCCAAAGCTTCTACAAAAAACTTTGCGGAGCCGTCCATAATGGGCGGCTCGGGAGAGTCCAGCTCGATCAGTACATTATCGATTTCCAAACCTACCAGTGCGGCCAGTACATGCTCCGAAGTATGGATTTTTACGCCGTTCTTTTCCAAATTAGTACCTCGCTGGGTATTTACCACGTAATTGGCATCGGCTTCTATAATAGGTTCACCTTCAAGATCTACACGCTTAAATTTATAGCCATGGTCTTCAGGTGCGGGAACAAACTTTATGGTCACGTTCTCCCCGGTATGCAGACCTACTCCGGCAAGGGAAACTTCCTTGGCAATGGTGCGTTGTTTATCATTCGTATTCATCGTCGATCCTTATTTTCCAAGTTGTCGATTCTGTTCATTATTTTAGGTAAGTTTTTAAAATGCACGTACGACTTGTTAAAGTCGCCATAATTCAATGCCGGCGATCCTTGAAGGACTTCGTTGTCCTTTACATTTCTTCCTATTCCGGATTGCGCCTGTATTTTTACATTATTGCCAATAACGATATGACCTACGATACCCACTTGACCGCCTATCATACAGTGCTTCCCGATTTTTGTAGAGCCCGCAACCCCTGTTTGGGCGGCAATTACCGTATGTTCCCCAATTTCTACGTTATGGGCAATCTGAATTTGATTGTCAAGTTTCACACCTTTTCTCAAGATGGTGGAACCCAAAGTTGCCCTATCGATGGTGGTACCGGCCCCCACATCTACATTATCCTCTAAAATCACATTTCCCGTTTGGGGAACCTTGCTGAATTCTCCTTCGGAATTGGGGGTGAACCCGAAGCCATCGGCACCGATAATCACTCCGCTATGAACCACGCAATTGTTTCCAATGATACTTTCAGAATAAATTTTGGCCCCCGCAAAAACGACAACGTTATTGCCTATTCGCACGTTATCCCCAATATAGACATTGGGGTAAATCTTGACGTTATTTCCAATGGTTACATTACTTCCAATATAGGAAAACGCCCCCAAATACAAATCGCCACCAAATGTGGCGGAATCCGATTTATAAACAGGTTGCTCAATGCCCGTTTTGTTATTCTTGACCTGATTGTAATATTCCAGTAATTTGGAAAAGGACTTATAGGCATCCTCCACTTTGATAAGGGTCGTTTCCAAATCCTGCTCCGGAATAAAATCCTTGTTTACTATGGTGATGGAAGCTTTGGTCTTGTAAATATGGGAAGTGTATTTTGGATTGGCCAAAAAGGTCAAAGAGCCCTTTTCTCCTTCCTCGATCTTGGCCAATTTGTGAACGGCTATCTCTGGATTTCCATGGACTTCACCCTCTAAAATACCTGCAATTTGACCTGCTGTAAACACCATGGGCACAAATGTAAGAAAAATTGTTATACGGCATCTTTGGGGTAACAGATATAATATTTGGTCACCGTTTTTGACAGGGCTGTAATATTCAAGTGATCCGAAAGTTTTGCTACATCTACGATTTTCCCATTTTTTCGTAAAATGTGGATGTTTTGGCTTTCTTGATTATAGGCCCTGTTCTCAATTTCCCCGGTGAATATAAAATAGGAGATTTCATCCTCCGTGGATAACCCGAACATCTTGGCAACCTTCTCCTTCCTTCGGGTCAATTTTCCCTTTTTGATGGGCTCTTTTTTAACTTTGATGTGCAGCAGCTTTCTATTTATCAACATTTTGCAAAGTTTAGAGAGCACCTTATCATCCTCTTCCTGCCAATTCTTTACTGCGGATAAAATGTCGATATCGTCCAACTTTGAGAACCGCTCCAGCACTTGAGCGTCAAATCTATCCCGATTAATATCATTTTGTAGAAAGAAAAGTAAAGAGTTGCTCCCATGTAATTGCCGGCCATTTTTGATCAAGAAACGCGCCCTCTTTAGAATACTGATCAGAATTTGCTCCGCCACCACCCCAGTCTTGTGTAAATACACTTGCCAATACATAAAACGGCGGGCCATCAAAAACTTTTCCACAGAATAAATACCCTTCTCTTCCACTACGAGATTACCACTGTCCACCACATTTAACATGGTGATGAGTCGGTCTGCATTGGTATTTCCTTCAGATACGCCCGTATAAAAACTATCCCTTTTGAGGTAGTCCAATCGATCCATATCCAACTGACTTGAAACCAGCTGATTCAAAAACCTTTTAGGATGTTTCCTTGTAAAAATGGAAATTGCCTCGTCCAATTCTCCGTTGAAAACCTTGTTTAGTTCTTGCATGAATTGAAGCGAAATTTGCTCGTGGCTAACCCCGTTTACGATACTATGTTCCATAGCATGAGAAAACGGGCCATGACCAATATCGTGCAAAAGAATCGCTCCCAGAAGTCCTTTTTCTTCCGCCTCCGAAATAGCTACACCTTTAAATCGTAGTACCCGAATCGATTTTTGCATTAGGTACATGCTACCTAAAGCATGGTGGAACCTGGTATGGTGCGCACCTGGATAAACCATATAAGAAAGTCCCATTTGCGATATTCTACGCAAGCGTTGAAAATACGGATGGGCTATCAGGTCAAAAATCAAATCGCTGGGAATCCTAATAAATCCGTAAATTGGATCATTGAATATGGTGAGTTTTTTGGGTTTCATTTAAACATTAGAGGTTGCATCCAATTTTCAAAGTTATGTAAATTAATAAGGTAATACCTTGTGTTTAGAATTGAGATGATTTAATTAAGATATGAGAATCTAGATGTAAGATGAGATACTTATTAGTGAAAATGTAAAAAATTAAAAGCGATAAGGAGTTTCTTTAACAATGAACAACGAACAACGAACAACGAACAGCCAACGGCCAACAGCGAATAGCGAAAAACCAATAACGACTTAGAATACTTGATGAACAAAATAAAAATACTTTGGGTGGACGATGAAGTGGACCTATTAAAGCCACACATTCTCTTCCTTCAAAATAAAAATTACGAAGTAATTACTTGTCAGAGTGGACAGGAAGCCTTGGAAGAATTGGAAAAAACACGGGTGGACATTGTTTTTTTGGACGAGAACATGCCGGGTATTTCAGGATTGGAAACCTTGAGCGAAATCAAGATTATTGATTCCTCATTGCCCGTGGTGATGATTACCAAGAGCGAAGAGGAATTTATTATGGAAGAGGCCATAGGCTCCAAAATTGCCGATTACCTCATAAAACCTGTGAACCCGAATCAAATTTTGTTGTCCCTTAAAAAGAGTCTGGACCATTCCAGATTGGTATCGGAAAAGACCACCAGTAACTATCAGCAGGAATTCCGGAAAATTGCCATGAACCTATCCATGGTGAATTCGTATGACGAATGGGTAGAACTCTATAAAAAATTGATTTATTGGGAGCTTCAACTCGAACAAATAGAGGACAGTGGAATGTTCGAAATCCTGGAATCCCAAAAAGTGGAAGCTAACAACCAATTTGGGAAGTTCATCGATAAAAATTATGAAGATTGGTTCCACGGAGGCGATGCCCCGGTACTATCGCATACCCTTTTTAAAAATTGGGTAGCCCCCGAAATTAAGGATGAAAAGACACTGTTAATCGTAGTGGACAATTTGCGATACGACCAGTGGTACTCCTTTGAGGATACAGTAGGTTCGTTCTACAAAAAGACCAAGGAAAAATCCTATTACAGTATTTTGCCAACGGCTACTCAATATGCTCGAAATGCGATTTTTTCAGGATTGACTCCTTTGGACATGGAGAAAAAATATCCGGATTGGTGGAAGAACGACACGGATGAAGGAGGCAAAAACCTTTATGAAGACAAATTTTTGGAGGCGCAATTGAAGCGATTGGGACTCGATTTAAAATGGGAATACCATAAAATTAGTAGTCTTAAGCAAGGGAAACAACTATCCCAGAACTTTAGATCCCAAAAAGATAATGACCTTACCGTAATTGTCTACAATTTTGTGGACATGCTCTCCCATTCCAAAACGGAGATGGAGGTCATTAAGGAATTGGCATCCAATGACAAGGCCTATCGCTCGCTAACACAAAGCTGGTTCAAAAACTCCCCACTGTTGGAAATCATCCAGCAGGCGCAAGGCCTAGGACTGAAATTAATCATTACGACGGACCATGGCACTATCAATGTAAAATCCCCGTCCAAGGTCATTGGGGATCGGGACACCAGCTTAAACTTGCGGTACAAAACGGGTCGGAGTCTTAGCTATGAGGAAAAGGACGTGTTTGCCGCAAAGGACCCAAAAAGTATTTTTCTTCCTAATATCAATGTGAGCAGTTCCTTTATTTTTGCCAAGAACGACCTTTTCTTTGCCTACCCAAATAACTACAATCATTACGTAAGCTATTACAGGAACACGTATCAACACGGTGGGGTTTCCTTGGAGGAAATGATTGTGCCTTTTATAGTTTTGGAGCCAAAATAGTCTTCATGGAACTTATTTATACCGAAAAGGAACTTCAGAAAACGGCAAATGCCATCCTAGCGGAATTTTCTACAAACATATTCGCCTTTTACGCTCCCATGGGTGCCGGAAAAACGACCCTGATCAAGGCCCTCGTAAAGGAATTGGGCGCCGTTGACGAAGTAAGCAGCCCCACGTTTGGACTGGTCAATGAATATGCAGATACCCATGGTAATCCGATCGCCTACCATTTTGATTTTTATCGATTGAAGGATGAAATGGAAGCCTTGGATTTTGGCTTGGAAGACTATTTCAATGCCGATGCCTATATTTTTATGGAATGGCCGGAAAAAATCCCATCCCTTTTGCCGGACAACGTAATTGCCATAAAAATTGAAATTTTGGATACAACAACCAGAAAGATATCCATGGTTTGATCAAGTCATTCGCACAATTACCTCCATTTTCAAAGAAAATCAACATCGTTTAGCAAAGGGAATTATTGTATTTTTTCGATGAAATACATGTATATCGATAAAATGTATATTTTTCACGACGAAATGCACAATTTTAACGTTTAAATGCATTTTTTTTGTCCATTATTTCTTACGTTTGCAGTAGAACAATTTGATTACTAACTAAAACCCCTAGTGAAAATGAAAAATAAAAGAACATTTCTTGCGTCCCTCGCATTAGGAGTATTTCTGTTAGGAGTTATTTCTCCAACAGTTCTAGACCAAAAGCCTAGTGTGGATAAACGATTAATTACCAAAACCGGGAAAAAGCAATAGTCTAAAATTTCAGTTTTGAAAATTTAACAAAAGGACAATCAATAAATTGTCCTTTTTTTCGTTGAGATATTTTAGCTTGTATTCCAAGCAAAGAAATATCGATGACGTAAATGAATAATTCAGAAAGAAAGCGAGCAAAGAGGAAGTTATTTTTAGACTCATTGATGGTCTTTTTAATTATAGCTTCTCCTTTCATCTTCAAACTTCACGAATATGTATCCACTGAAGAAGGGGCTACATTAAACATTTTAGGAATTGAAATAAATGATAATGGTTTTGCTAACTTAAGTGTTTACATATGGTTCATGTTAGGAAAATTAGTTCCATTATACCTTCTTTTAATATGGTTTTTTACATGTAAGCACTGGTGGTATCATATAATATTGATTCCTATTACAATGTATGCTTTTCAAATTTTCGAAGAGATTTATTCAGATGATTATTATATTGATACTGAAAACATCCTTTGGCTACTACCAATTTGTATGGTAATTATTCCTTTTGTTTATTTCATTAGAATTAAGCTTTATGACAAGTACGTACATGGTATCGACTTGGAAGCCATGGAGGCTGAATTGGAAGAGCTTAAAGAAAAAAATAGTAAAGACGGATATTCCTCAAAAGCTTCCCATGAAAATGACGTAGACGTAGCCGAAGATTTAAAACCCGAGTCGCTCTCCGAAGAAATAAACCGAAAACTTTCCACGGACAATATAGAGCAAGGCTTAAAAATCTTCCAGGACAAACTGCAAAACTGGTTCCATTTCAGGCTTTGACCATCCGGACATTCAGGTATACTATTACGAAATCCATTTATCTAAAAATCGTACATTTGATTTAGGACGTATTCATCCTTTTTTAGATATGCCTCTATGAACCAACCAAGCTCTCCATTTAGTAAACAGCAATTAATACCCCAAGAGGAAACTCTTGAGGTCCTACGGCAAAAAGGGGAACTCTTTATAGGTATTCCCAAAGAAAATCAATATCAAGAAAAACGGATATGCCTCACTCCAGATGCAGTAAATGCCATTACTTCCAATGGTCATAGGGTACTTTTGGAATCGGGTGCCGGGGAGGGTGCCAATTTCTCCGATAAAGATTACGTAGATGCCGGAGGAGAAATAACCCGCGATACGAAAAAGGTCCTTTCATGTCCGCTGTTGCTTAAAGTGGAGCCACCTACCCTATCGGAAATAGCCTTGATCCATCCGCAGACTACGGTAATATCGGCCTTACAAATAAAAACCCAGAACAAAAGTTATTTTGAGGAGTTGGCCAAAAAACGGATAACGGCCATCGCTTTTGAATACATTCGTGACGAGGATGGCAAATATCCCGCCGTGCGCTCCTTAAGTGAAATTGCCGGAACGGCTTCCGTACTCATTGCCGCGGAATTAATGGCGGCCACCAATAAGGGAAACGGACTCATGTTCGGGAATATAAGTGGGGTTCCACCTGCAGAGGTGGTTATCATTGGTGCCGGAACTGTTGGGGAATATGCCGCAAGATCGGCCATTGGATTAGGTGCCAACGTGAAGATTTTCGACAATTCCATAACCAGGCTCAGGAA
This sequence comes from Maribacter sp. C-4077, assembly GCF_055378385.1. NCBI lineage: Bacteria > Pseudomonadati > Bacteroidota > Flavobacteriia > Flavobacteriales > Flavobacteriaceae > Maribacter > Maribacter sp. C-4077. The sequence continues at coordinate 3,804,276 of NZ_AP038807.1, read as the reverse complement.
TATCCAGACCAATTTAAAACAGACGGTCTACACCTCTACAATACAACCTAAAAACCTGCTCAAATCCTTAAAGCGATGCGATGTCGCCATAGGAGCCACCCGAGGTAAAGGTCGGTCTCCGGTCATTGTAACCAAGACCATGGTGGAGCACATGAAAAAAGGAGCTGTCATCATTGACGTAAGCATTGATACCGGCGGGTGTTTTGAAACCAGTGAAATTACGAATCACAATAAACCTACCATTGAAAAGAGTGGGGTTTTACATTATGGTGTACCCAACATTCCATCTCGATATCCTAAAACGGCCTCTGTATCCATCAGTAATATTTTCACCCCATATCTCTTAAAAATTGGTGAGGACGGCGGGCTTGAAAATTCCCTGCGTTTTGACAAAGGGCTGCGAAACGGTCTTTATATGTACCACGGCATCCTAACAAATAAATCCGTTGGGGATTGGTTCGACCTTTCCTACAGCGACATCAACTTTCTTATTTTTTAGAAATAGGACTCCAAGCTTTCGGTATTGGCAGTAAACCGCTAATTTTGCTCATCTAATTGTATCGATGACCATGTCTTTTTTAAAGCGACTGGGATTTTATTTGGGCGGATTTGCCATCGGGATTCTATTTTTGGCATTGTTTTTACGAAAGAAATCGGACGAAACAGGAGTCAATTTCTGTTACTTCCCCAATTGTAGAACCTTAAAGGACATTCGGTCCAAATCCTTGTACTACTCGGACGCCGTTCAGCGTCAACTTTCCGAAAAGGAATTGGATACCTTGGATATTGTTTTTCTTTTGAACGAAGGCAACGTGGATTTCTCAAAGAGCGACACAAAAAGTACGCCTTGCAAAACCTATTTTATCGAAGGAAAACAAAAAGACCAGAAACTGTCCGCTTGGGTCAAAAACTGCAGGGAGAAAGCCAGTATTGAGTCAGTCTCGATCGAGTAACTAGATTTTTCTTCGTTTTCGTTCCTTCTTCAGCAAGGAAAGCTCCCTACTGGTTTGCCCTGCAACGGACGTATTTTCCTCTGCCCTTCTGATGAGATACGGCATAACATCCCTCACGGGGCCAAAAGGTAGGTACTTGGCCACATTATATCCGTGTGCCGCGAGGTTGAAAGAAATATGATCGCTCATACCATAGAGCTGTCCAAACCAAATGTCCTTATGGTTTTTCTCCACTCCTTTTTCCCGCATCAATTCCATAAGTTTATAACAACTATTTTCATTATGGGTACCTGAAAAAATCGACATACCCTCCAGGTTTTCCAGCATATAGGCAATGGTGGCATCAAAGTTTTCATCGGTGGCCGCTTTTGACTCACAAATGGGGCTTGGGTACCCTTTCTCCCTTGCCCGTTCATTTTCCTTTTCCATGTAGGCCCCACGCACCACCTTGATTCCAATTTTGAAACCATCCTTTTGTGCCCTTTCGTGCAAATCCCTTAAATAGGGCAATCTGTCCCATCTGTAGGTCTGCAGCGTATTGAAAACTATGGCTTTCTTTTTGTTGTACTTGCGCATCATATCTTCGGCAAGTTGGTCGGCAGCATCCTGCATCCAACTCTCCTCTCCGTCTATTAACAAGGAAACATCCAGGTCATGCGCCTTTTTGCACACTTTGTCAAACCTATTGATGACCCGTTGCCACTCGGCCTCCTCCTTTTCCGTTAATTTTCCGCCTTCACTTATTTTTTGATACAGGGCAAACCTTCCAAATCCGGTTGGTTTGAAAACGGCAAACGGTATGGCATCCTTTTCCTTTACAAAATCCAAGATTTTTAGGATCATCTCCGTGGCATTGTCCAACGGGTCTTCCTCATCCTTTCCTTCTACGGAATAATCCAATACGGAACATACTCCTTTTTCGAACATTTTATCCACCACAGGCATACAATCCGCCTCGTTGACGCCCCCACAAAAATGATCGAACACGGTGGCCCTAATGAGCCCTTCTACGGGTAGATGCGCCTTGATGGCAAAATTGGTCATTGCCGTTCCAATTTTGACCAAGGGCTCGTTGGCAATCATCTTAAAAAGAAAATAGGCCCTTTCTAATTCAGAATCTGATTTTAGAGAAAATGCAGTTGCAGTATTCTCAAAAATAGCGTCCATACGCGTACAATTTTTAAGGCTCCAAAGATAAAGACAGGATTTCTATTCTATTGAGTAAAATAACCTTTATTTTGCGCTCTTAAATAAAAGATTTTTGGTGTACTCGTAATTCCAATCCCATGCAGTCCATAGTATCAGATTCATATTCCGTCCATTTTGAAAGCAATGCATTTGAAGCCCTAAATTCCCATTTGTCCTCGCACAATTACTCAACCATTTTTATTTTGGTGGACGAGAACACCCATGAATTGTGCCTGCCCCAGTTTATGTCGGAAATTGCAGGGGACTATAATTTTGAGATTATTGAAATTGAATCGGGAGAGGTCAATAAGACTATTGAAACCTGTGTGGGGGTTTGGGAAGCACTATCAGAACTTGGTGCCGATCGTAAAAGTTTGCTCATCAACTTAGGAGGTGGCGTTCTTACCGATTTGGGTGGATTTGTGGCCTCGACTTTCAAGCGGGGGATAAAGTTCATAAATGTCCCCACGACCCTCTTGTCCATGGTGGACGCGTCCGTTGGAGGAAAAACAGGTGTAGATCTTGGGCCTTTGAAAAATCAAATAGGGGTTATCAATCAGCCTGAAATGGTATTAATTGTATCCGACTTTTTAGAATCCTTAAACGAACGACAAATTACAAGCGGTTTTGCGGAAATGCTCAAGCACGGTCTCATACGAAATGTCGATTACTGGGAATCCTTAAAGCAGGTAAGTTCCCTTTATGAACTAAGAGATCATATTTTGCCATCCGTAGCGCTCAAAAATGATATCGTCTTACAGGACCCTACCGAACAAAACATCCGTAAGGAATTGAACTACGGACATACTTTGGGCCACGCCATTGAATCCTACTTTTTGGAAAACGAGAACAAGGAGACCTTGTTGCACGGTGAGGCCATTGCCATAGGCATGATTACCGAGGGCTACCTTTCCTACAAGCTTACTGGATTACCTTTGTCACAATTAGAAGATATAAAATCCACTTTTTTGAAGTATTATGAGAAAGTGTCATTCACGGCCAAGGATATTGACGCCATTCTGGAACTGTTGAAATATGATAAAAAGAACTCCCATGGAAATATCAATTTTGTCCTTTTAAAAGGAATCGGAGAAACCCAGATAGATGTAACCATTTCACCCGAATTATTTCAGGAAGCTTTTGCTTACTACATGGAATAAATTCTACATATACTAAAACTACTGTTTCACAACTCTTTAGATATATCAATGCATTAAATAATTAGTTTAGGTTCAAGAATTAAGTATCACAGTAACCAACCTAAACTATTATGACCAGACGACTCATTGATTACAAAAAGTTAGACCATCATCTAGCCACTTTATTAATTGAAAAATACCCTTATGGATATGGGGATGAGGACATTATCGTATTCAAAAATGCAAGTGGTGAATTTGTGGAAGCGGTAGAACTGAGAACGGAAGACACCTTATACTTAGTGAAAATAAGTAAAAGTCTCTCCAACTTTATCGCCAATTTTGAAGATACCATAGAAAAGGAATTGGACAGAAAAACTGCGGCTGATGCTATTGAGGAAGATGAACAAATTATCCCTGAATTGGAGATGAACTACGAATCCGAAGACGAGGATTACTCAGACTTAGACTAGTCTACGCATATTTTTCCAACAGGATATTGGCGTGATGTTTTTGGTGTCCGCTAATGGCAAAACCCAATGCCGAAACACTCCAAGGAATTCCACTGGCAGTACCAACCCTGCCCAACTGGGTATTTCCAAGATTTTTAAAAAGTGTTATAGTCGCATTACGGACGGCTAAATACTCTTCAAGTATTTCCTCCTTGGTCCTATTAAGGCTATTGCTTTCCAAAATGTATGCATCCTGATCAAAACCGGGCAACTCAACTTTGTCATTTCTTGAGAATCTAAATGCCCTATACTGAAAAATGCGTTCCGTATCAATGATATGAATCAACACCTCCGCAACGGTCCATTTAGTATCGGCATAGGCATAACCTAATTTTTCCAAAGGAAGTTCCTTAACATAATCTAGAAACCACTCTTTTCCCTCGTAAAACGAATCCATGAGGTTGACATCTTCCAGGGTGTTGATATAGGTATCGTAAAAATTGGAGGAACCTAAGTTTGGAATTTCTGATTTCTTCATAATATGTGCCGATAGTTTGGTCAAAAAAGCCCAATCAGTTCTTGATCGGGCTTGGAATAAGTGTCAAATAAATACTATAATTCATTAAAAATGGTATGCATCAATCGTTTCTTGTCGTTAAAACTTTCTTCCAACGAAATCATGGTCTCCGTTCTGCTGATGCCATCAATATCATCGATTTTGAAAATGATGTTTTTTGCGTGCGTGGTATCCTTCGCCCTAATCTTACAAAAGATATTAAACTTGCCCGTAGTGATATGGGCAATGGTCACGTTTGGGATTTGATTCAAACGTTCCAAGACAAATTTGGTTTGATGTGTTTTTTCAAGGAATATGCCCACATAGGCTATAAAAGCATATCCAAGCTTTACATAATCCAACGTGAGTGAGGAGCCCTTAATGATTCCTGCTTCCTCCATTTTTTTTACCCTGACGTGAACGGTACCGGCGGAAATCAGTAGTTTTTTAGCAATATCGGTAAAAGGAGTTCTGGTGTTGTCAATCAACATATCCAGAATTTGATGATCAATTTCGTCTAATTTTACTTTACCCATGGTTGATTTATTTTATGCAAAAATAAAAAATATTAAAAAGAATTATAATAAATATTACGTTTTTGTACGAAAATCGTAATGAGTCTAAACTTAACCATAAATAATTTTATTGTTTGATCAAATCCGTGATTTTCTTGGTATTTAGCCAATTCAAATCTTGTTTGATTAAACAATCTTTGGTTATATGTCCAAAATATATATTTCGTTTATGTCCCTTTTCAGTTATCGTAGGTACAAATTTCACATTGTTATCCTCTAAAACTTCCTTGTATAGTAAGGAAATGCATTCCCCTTCCCGTAAGGATTCATCCAATATATGGGCATTTTCAACAAGAATATCGACAAATAGCTTATTGTTTTCCGGTATTTTAAAATAATTTTCTAATGGGTACGAATCCATTTTGTCATTAGCAATTGTATAAATAGCTTTATAAAGTGCCTGAAAAATCAAATCCCGCGTTCTCTCCCGTTGATAATCACCAGGGAAATGACCGGCTTCAAAAAGTATCGTAGGTATTCCTTCCATTTGAAAAGCATCCCCGACACAATTAGGATTGAAAGAATCGTCAAACCGACCTACCTGACCTGGAACCGATTTTTGTAGTTCCTCATTCATGGCCACTATAATTTTCATGGCGATGCCTCTTGAATCGGAATTATTTCGAGCCTCGTCAAATGAAGGCGCCAAAAAGGACACAGTGGCCGGACTTTTTATGCTGCCTACGTTAAAAATGGTCCGTTGATCGTGAAGGTTAAAACAATAGTCCGGTTTGAACGCTTCAAAAACTCTGCGAAGCACCTTGCTTTCTGGCTGCGACCTATGCTGTGCGTCCCTATTTAAGTCAATTTCGTTGGAATTTGACCTGGTGTAGGCCTTAGCGCCATCCGGATTGAGAATTGGAATAATCTGTAAAGTAACCTTCCCCAGAAAATCCCCGACCAGTGAGGGGCTTTGCTTTAATAGGTTTAGAAGATCAAGTACTGCTTTGGTAGTGGTAGATTCATTACCATGCATTTGTGACCACATCAATATACGCTTTGGCCCTTGACCAACTCTAACTCCATAAATTGGCCTATCTTTTACGGAACGTCCCAAAACCTTTAAATTAAACGAATTGCCCAGACCATTTAGGAATGATTCGATATGTTGATTGGTTACGTACCTACCTTGAACGGATGTTACCTTGAAATTTAGATAGTCGTCTTTGTCCGGCATAATTTTTAATTTCGCTCAACGAAAATAATACAAACTATCTTAGAAATCCCAAATTTACTACCACCCCCTACCTATATGTTTATAGCTAATGGACAATTCGTGAAAGGCAAAACTCCTTGAAAAAATTTAACAAAAGTTTTTGTAGGCATGCTTCAATTCTTCGTGAATAAAAAGGACGATTTTGGTTATTTTGCACCCATGTTTAAAAGAGTACTTTTTGTTTTTATTTTGTTCATTGCTTTGGTCTCCTGCTATGGTCCAAGTAGGGATTGTCAGGCATTTAAAACAGGGGAATTTTTATTCGATTATCAAATTGGGGATTCCCTGAAACAAGGGCGGTTTATACGAGGTGAAAATTTCAGTGTGGATTATTATGAGAACAAAGTTGATAGTGCATCCATTCGATGGATCAATGATTGTGAGTTTGTACTTCAGGACTTGAAGAGCAAAGTAGGCATCCACTATAAAATCATCAAAACGACCGATAGTTCTTACACCTTTGAATATAAGAATGCCGTTAAGGACCCTAATCGAAAAGTCGTCGTAAAAACTGGTACGGCAGTCAGGTTAAAGTAATAAGTTTAAACTCAAGTGCTAGAATCAAGTTCAAGTGCAAAATTTCAACAAAAGATTACCGGTTCCTTTTTAATTATTTTACCATTTCACAAACTAACTGTTTCACTATCTCACCAATACACTATTTCACCAAATCATTATTTTTTTAGGTTTACATAGGTTACGAATCCCATCATCCCGGATTTTATCAAATCAAATTCTTGAATTTTAAGCAGTTTTATCAATTGTTTGAAATTTTGCTGGATTCACACCGAATTTAATTAGTACATTGAAATTCCATTACGATATTCATAAAATCAACCTTTTAAATAAAATGAAAAAATCAAGTAAACAAAATCAATCAATTAGCCGAAGAAGTTTTGTAAAGAAAAGTGCCATGGCCTCTTCCATATTCATTGTCCCAAGGAACGTTCTTGGAGGGCCTGGGTTCATAGCCCCAAGTGATCAGCTCAACTTAGCGGCCATTGGCTCTGGAGGTAAGGGATTTAGCGATATCACTAACGCATCAGTTAATGGTAGGGAACGTGTAGTGGCCCTTTGCGATGTAGATTTTTCCGGTTCTGCGTCCAAGGCTGTTGAAGCTTTTCCAAAAGCAAAACTTTACGATGACTTTAGGGTGATGCTTGATAAGAAAAAGAATATAGACGCAGTTACCATTTCGACCCCGGATCACGTACATGGACCTGCCGCCAAATATGCCATGGAAAGAGGTATCCATGTGTATGTTCAAAAGCCGATGACCCATAATATCAAGGAAGCCAGAAAGCTCACGCAAATGGCCAGGGAGAGCAAAATTGTTAGTCAAATGGGTAATCAAGGTGGTTCCAATCCTCTATTGGGAATGGTCCAAAAATGGATAGACGACGATAAAATAGGTGCTATCAGTAAAGTACAGATTTGGACAAACAGACCCGTATGGCCCCAAGGAATCCAGATGCCCAAGGCCGATGCCAGTCTTAAACCAAAGGATCTCAATTGGGACCTATGGTTGGGACCAGCCGAAGAGAGACCTTTCATTCCTAATTTGCATCCGTTCAATTGGCGAGGTTGGTGGGATTTTGGTACAGGTGCATTGGGAGATGTTGGTTGTCATTTGGTGGATATTCCTTTTAGGACCCTAAACTTGAAGTATCCAACGGCCGCTGAGTGTAGTGTCGGTTCTGTTTATACACAGATGTGGACACCGGATTATTATCCAGAAGGTTGTCCTCCATCCTCATTCATCACATTGAATTTTGATGCAACGGAGAAAACCAAGTCGCCCATTGAAATGACCTGGAGTGATGGAGGCATCAGACCGGCCCATCCAGATATCATTCCGGCAAATGATGATATAGGAGGGAGAAACAGTGCCAATGGCGTTCTGATTATTGGAGAAAAGGGAATCATATCCACCAATATCAACGACAGTTCACCATTGATGCCAAAACTGTATCTAAACGATGGCACTACGGAATTTGGTCCAGAAGTGGAAGAAAATTTAGAACCTGAGTATGGGCACCAGCGAAAATGGGTAGACGCTTGTAAAGCGGGATTTGGAAGTGAGGAACACTTGGCCTTAACATCTTCCTTTGATTATGCGGGCCCAATGACGGAAACCGTACTTATGGGGAATCTCGCCATACGAAGCTACATGCTTAGAAAAGAAAATGAACAAGGCCAAATGGACTTCTATGCCCGCAAAAAATTATTATGGGACGGTGAAAATATGAGAATCACCAACTTGGAGGAAGCCAATCAATTTGTAGGAAGGACCTATAGGGATGGGTGGGAAGTATAGATTTTTGAACTATTAATTAGGTCTATTAAAGACAATCTCTGGGTTGGCGCTTTTATGTTCGTTAAAAAGACGCTGCTGCTGCTTTACCGTTAAGGTACTGCCATCATGGCTCCAACCTGGAGGTCCAAAAATATACATGAACTTATGGGACCATTTGTCCGCTTTCTTCACATCGTTCCATATATCCTTGAACTCATGCGTTAAAATAACTAGGGGATTATAGGAATTTGGTGCGTGAATCACCCCGAATTTCACCTCTATATCATCATCCAATTCCTTCCAAGTCCCGAATATTTTATCAAATATGTTGAGGAACCCCCCGTGGTTTTTATCCAAATACTCTATATTCTGCGAATGGTGCACCTGATGCATCGTATGGGTATTGAAAATCTTTTCTATCCAACCCATTTTGGGTACATACTTGCTGTGTAGCTGAAATTGCCAAAAAGATTCTATCGCCAAACAAAATATCACCACTTCCACAGGAAATCCTATGGCCGGCATCCACATATAGAAAAACGGTTTGTACAATAAAGTGAACCATCCATTTCTAATGGCGGTACCCAAATTAAAATGATCCGAAGAATGATGCACAATGTGGGCTGCCCAAAGTATCCTAATTTCATGATTGGCCCTGTGGAACCAATAGTACGTAAAATCATCAGCCAGTTGGCACAGTAGGAAAATATACCATTCATAGCCAAAGGATTTATATCCCATGATATTCATTCTAACCCCATCCACCATAGGGTTGAATAGTTCATAGGTAAAATTGAAAACCACAATCAATACGGTAACCTTGATCAACGGACCCAGTATGGCGGATCCGATTCCCATCGCCCCGCTAGCCATTAAATCCTTCCAGACATATAAATCCTCGTCACCATGGGTGTGACTATAGGTAAGTTCCAATAATATGAAAGCAATAAAACAGGGTACTCCGTAAATGAGGGGGTTCGTTAAATCCATTTAATTCCGTGATTTAGCCAAATATAATTAGAAAAGGTTCTTATGAAGGAGAATTAAAATAATTCATTTCTATAAAACTATAAATAATTCAAAAAATTAGCGTTGCTGTTGATTTTTTAGGATGGTATTCTGCTCTTTCATTAAACTTTCCAAATTTGACAGCAGCTCGATGTTTTTTGGAGTCACCACCTCCGCATTGGCGGGATCTTCAGATTTTTCCTTGAACCTATTTATGAACTTGAGCATTACAAAGATGGTAAAGGCTATGATTCCGAAATCTAGGATAACTTCAATAAATTCCCCATAACCAATTGCTACTTCTTCCATGGCTTCAGTTGCTTCCCGTAAAATCCATTTCTTATTACTAAGATTAACATCATCCGTCATCAATGATAAAGGCGGCATAATGACCTTCTTAACCAAGGTATTTACCACTTCATTAAAGGCGGTACCAATGATGATACCAATGGCCATGTCTATCATATTGCCTTTAACTGCAAAATCCTTGAACTCTTTGAACAGACTTTTCATGTATTACCTAAATTAAAATAAAGTAGTTTGACCTTCACCCTGCTCGCCTTCCTTTTCATCACTGTCGTACTTACTTGTAGGCCCTGAGCCATCATTTCCATTTTCTTCTGGAGAAATATTTTCCTCATCCACCACTTCAATATCCTCGGCATCTTCGGGTTCCTTTTCCTCATAAGGCAGCGGATCCAACAGGTTGATATTTTTTACTTTCTCAGGTGTCAGTTGATTGCCCATAGCCTTGATTCCCTTAACTGCTATAAAATCCTCCAGTTCCACCCTCAGATTTTCCTTTGGATCCTTGCCCCTGGGTTTGGGGAATTCAACTTCTACCACCGGAAGCCAATCGGTTGAAACGATTTCCAAATACGACTTTGAGTGATCAGTTATGAAGGTTTCCTCCTTATTTTCGTTTTCAACATGGAACCTTTTCACATAAAAACGTTCCTTTTCACCTTCCCAATAAATGGCCGAGATTGGTTTGTTGGGATTGTATTTTTCCAGAACGATCATATCCTCGTCAAAATGGGAAGTCAATACGGGCTGAATGGTTTTCACGACCCCTTTTTGTGTAATAATCAGCAAAAGGTCATCTCCCTTAAATTCCCCTATGAGTTCTCCCCTACCGTCAACATTCAATCTTCGGACGACATCATCAAACCAGATCTTTCTGGGTTTTAACGTTGAAACGCCCTTTTCCTTGAGCTCTATACGCTTCACGGAATATTTGGTCACCACATTCCCTTTGGAGCTTCTGCCTTTAATAAGTACATCGGCAAAATCGATATCCCACTTCAATTTTTTGATGCTTCCAGCTTGCCTCAGATTCACGGTAACCACTTCGGCTTCCCCATTAGGATTGGCTGAAAAATATAATACCTGTGAATTGGGGGTGCCTGCCGTCAAATCATAGCTTTTGTCCCTTGTAATGGAAGTGACATTGAACCTTTTAATATAGGAGGGGCCTCCTTTACCATCTTTATAAATCATGTTATAAATAGTGCGCTTGTCCTTTTTCTTAAAAACGGCTACGTGGATAATGTTCTTACCCACAAAAGTCTTGGCGTCTACCTTGGTTACCTGCATGGAACCATCCCTAGTAAATACTATGATATCGTCAATATCGCTGCAGTCCGTCACATATTCGTCGCGCTTTAATGAAGTCCCCACAAAACCTTCCTCCCTATTAACATAGAGCTTGGTATTTCTAATAACCACTTTTGTTGCCTCGATATCATCGAAAATGCGTATTTCGGATTTTCGCTCCTTGCCTTTACCATAGGTTTCCTTTAAGTTTTTAAAGTAGTCTATGGCAAATTCGACCAAATGTTCCAAATGGTGCTTTACTTGGGCGATTTTCTCCTCAAGGCTTTCCAAATGTTGTTGGGCCTTGTCCAAATCGAACTTGGAAATCCGTTTTATCCTGATTTCGGTCAGGCGAACGATATCCTCCTCGGTGACGGGACGCCTCAAATGCGTGGTATGGGGTTTTAAGCCTTTGTCAATGGCAGTGATGACGCCTTCCCAAGTTTCCTCTTCCTCGATATCCCGATAAATCCGATTTTCTATAAAGATTCTTTCAAGCGAAGCGAAGTGCCATTGTTCCTCCAACTCAGAAAGCTGGATTTCCAATTCCTGCCGCAACAGTTCTACCGTAGCATCCGTAGAACGTTTCAGCATTTCCGTTACTCCGATAAACAATGGTTTATTATCTTCAATAATACAGCCTAAAGGAGAAATGGAGGATTCGCAGGCCGTAAAGGCATACAGTGCATCTATAGTCTTATCGGGCGAAATCCCGGATGGCAGGTGGACTAAAATTTCTACTTCCGCAGCGGTATTGTCCTCGATTTTCTTGATCTTAATCTTCCCCTTTTCATTCGCCTTTAGGATGGAATCGATTAACGTAGAGGTATTGGTTCCATAGGGTATTTCGCTGATAACCAGAGTATTCTTATCCAATTGGGAAATTCTTGCACGCACCCGAATCTTCCCTCCACGTAATCCGTCATTGTAATTGCTTACATCGATAATCCCGGCGGTTGGAAAATCGGGAAACAACGTAAAACGCTTTCCTTTTAGGTGTTTTATGGAGGCATCTATCAGCTCGATGAAATTATGCGGCAGGATTTTGGTCGAAAGCCCCACAGCAATACCTTCCGCCCCTTGGGCCAACAAAAGCGGAAATTTTACCGGTAGGTTTACAGGTTCCTTTTTTCTACCGTCATAACTTAATTGCCACTCGGTGATCTTAGGACTGTAAACGACCTCCAAGGCAAATTTGGACAATCTGGCCTCTATGTATCTTGATGCTGCGGCACTATCTCCAGTAAGAATGTTTCCCCAGTTCCCTTGGGTATCGATCAATAAATCCTTTTGCCCCAATTGCACCATGGCATCGGCGATGCTGGCATCCCCGTGGGGGTGATACTGCATCGTATGGCCCACAACATTGGCGACTTTGTTGTACCTACCGTCATCCAATTCCTTGAGCGAATGCATGATTCGCCTTTGAACAGGCTTAAATCCGTCCTCAATGGCGGGAACGGCACGTTCCAAAATAACGTAGGAAGCATAGTCTAGAAACCAATCCTTGTACATTCCGGTAACCCTCGTTAGGGCCTCGGACGATTCGTCTTTGTTTGGTTGTTGACCTTCAGATAGATTATCGTTCTGACCGTCGTTCAATGCTGCATTTTCTTCCATTCAGAAGCAATCGTATTTCTAATTTATTTTTGATTTTCCTCCACAAGGTCAATCTCCACTTTTAAGTTTTCTATGATGAATTCCTGTCTATCCGGTGTATTTTTGCCCATGTAAAAATTCAGCAATTCCTCTATGGACATGGCCTTGTCCAACATTACCGGCTCCAACCGAATGTCGTCCCCAATAAAATGCTTGAATTCATCTGGGGAAATTTCGCCCAAGCCCTTGAACCGCGTTATTTCAGGCTTGCCGGAAAGTTTTTGAATGGCCAATTGACGCTCCTCGTCACTATAGCAATATATGGTCTCTTTCTTGTTCCGAACCCTGAACAACGGGGTTTGGAGAATGTACAGATGATTTTCCTTGATCAATTCGGGAAAAAACTGCAGGAAAAAAGTGATGAGCAATAACCTAATGTGCATTCCGTCCACATCGGCATCGGTAGCGATTACAATATTGTTATACCGCAGGTCCTCCATGGATTCCTCTATATTCAGTGCAGCTTGCAGCAAGTTGAACTCCTCGTTTTCATAAACGATTTTTTTGGACATGCCATAGGAATTCAATGGCTTGCCACGTAGGCTGAAAACGGCTTGGGTATTCACGTCCCGGGATTTTGTAATGGAACCGGAAGCCGAATCCCCCTCCGTAATAAATAGGGTGCTTTCCAACCTTCGCTCATTTTTCATATCCCCCAGATGCACCCTGCAATCCCGTAATTTTTTATTGTGCAGGCTGGCTTTTTTGGCTCGGTCCCTGGCCAATTTTCGGATTCCGGAAAGTTCCTTACGTTCCTTCTCCGCCATGATGATCTTACGCTGGAGTTTATCAGCTGTCTCCGGATTTTTGTGTAGATAATTATCCAACTGGGTACCTAAAAAGTCGTTTATGTAGGTCCTAACCGTTGGAAAATCGCCCCCCATTTCCGTGGAGCCCAATTTCGTTTTGGTCTGACTTTCAAAGACGGGTTCCATGACCTTGATGGAGATGGCCGAAATAATCGATTTGCGCACATCCGAGGCATCATAGTTCTTCCCATAGAAATCACGAATCGTCTTTACAATGGCTTCCCTAAAAGCCGCTTGGTGGGTACCTCCTTGGGTGGTGTGCTGTCCGTTGACAAAGGAATGGTATTCCTCGCTGTACTGCGTCTTGCTATGTGTAATCGCGACCTCTATATCATCCCCTTTCAAATGGATAACGGGGTACAGCATGTCATCCATATTGTTATTGTCCTCCAATAGATCCTTTAGCCCATTTTCCGAATGGAATTTCTCACCATTAAAAACGATGGTCAACCCTGGATTTAGGTATACATAGTTTTTGAGCATGCGCTCCACATACTCGTTCCGGTACTTGTAATTTTTAAAAATACTTTCGTCCGGAACGAAAGTGACCTTGGTTCCCTTTCTTTTGGAAGTATCTTCCGGGCCTTCCTCCTTATCCAGATTCCCAAAACTGAATTGTGCGGTCTTTACCTGATTGTCCCTAGAGGACTGGACCTCAAAAAAACTGGAAAGGGCATTCACAGCCTTTGTACCCACACCGTTAAGTCCTACGGATTTCTTAAAAGCACGACTGTCATACTTACCCCCGGTGTTCATTTTGGAAACAACATCCACCACCTTGCCCAAAGGTATGCCCCTACCATAGTCCCGAACCTTAACGGTCTTGTCCTTGATGGTAATCTCAATGGTCTTTCCGGCGCCCATAACGAACTCGTCGATACAGTTATCGATAACTTCCTTGAGCAGAATATAGATTCCGTCGTCTGCCGAAGAGCCGTCCCCCAATTTTCCGATATACATCCCAGGCCGCAATCGGATGTGTTCTTTCCAGTCGAGCGAGCGTATGTTATCTTCGGTATACTGAGATTCTTGGGACATTTAACTAAAATTTATGAAAGTGTGGCTAAAGATAGCATGACTCGCATAAAGATAAAACCCCTTAACAGTAAAGTAATTAACAATAGATGGCCCCGTATTGTTGATATAGTAGCTACCTGTCCTCCAAGGGAAAATTATAAAGCCCATGTTTTTCAACATGCCCACAATCCAATTTTTTTATCCTGAAAGGTGATGTATTGGTGTAAATTGAAGTATTTATATTGAATAGAACAGCCAATGAAACCAATTTAAAGCAGGTTTTAAGTAAAATAGGTTTGCCCCTTTGGGAGATAGGGGACTTTACACATTGAATCTAAAGTGCATTACGTCACCATCCTTAACGATGTATTCCTTGCCTTCCACACGCATTCTACCTGCTTCCTTCACCTTGGCCTCGCTGCCAAATTTCACATAGTCGTCATAGGCAATTACTTCGGCGCGGATGAAACCTTTTTCAAAGTCGGTATGAATGACTCCGGCTGCTTGGGGTGCCGTCGCTCCTACTGGAATGGTCCAAGCCCTAACTTCCTTTACTCCCGCTGTAAAATAGGTTTCAAGATTTAGGAGTCGGTATGCACCACGTATCAATTTTGCAGATCCCGGCTCTTTCAAACCAAGGTCTTCCAGAAACATTTGCCGTTCTTCGTACGTCTCTAACTCGGTTATATCGGCCTCTGTACCTACGGCCAAAAAAATCACTTCTGCATTTTCGTTGGCAACGGCCTCCTTTACTTTTTCCACATAGGCATTTCCTGTGGATGCCGACTCTTCATCCACATTGCACACATACATTACGGGCTTGTCTGTTATGAACTGTAGTGGTTTCACGAATTCCGTCCTATCTTCATTGGATATTTCGATGGCCCTAACGGAAACCCCGGATTCCAGGCCATTTTTAATCGCCATCAAAACTACCTCTTCCTTTTGTGCTTCCTTATTTCCTGTTTTGGCCGCTCTTTTTACCTTGTCCAATTTTTTGTCCACCGTCTCCAAATCCTTTAATTGAAGTTCCATGTCAATGGTTTCCTTATCCCGGATCGGATTCACACTTCCATCAACATGGACGATATTTTCGTTATCAAAACATCTTAATACGTGTAGGATAGCATCGGTCTCACGGATATTTCCCAAAAACTGGTTTCCCAAACCTTCACCCTTGCTGGCTCCTTTTACCAAACCGGCAATGTCCACGATTTCCACGGTCGCAGGCACCACACGTTCCGGTTTTACCAACTCCTCCAGTTTTTCCAACCGTGTGTCAGGGACGTTTACCACACCAATATTCGGCTCTATGGTACAAAACGGAAAATTGGCACTTTGTGCCTTCGCGTTGGACAAACAATTAAATAGGGTCGATTTTCCCACATTGGGCAATCCCACGATTCCTGCTTTCATTTTTTAGAAGTTAGATACTAGATATTAGATGATAGACTTTTATTTCAGGGCGCAAAGATAGCTTTTACGCTGTTATTATTCCTATCAAATAAAAAACCCGAACAGAGTTCGGGTAAAATGATTGAAGACCCTTTGAAAATCAAACTTATTAAGTCTAATCTTCTGGATGCATGAAAGCCTGTTTGGCCAGCAAGGTCTCCTCTGATTCCACGTGGTCCTCATCGGGCACACAGCAATCCACAGGACATACGGCCGCGCATTGTGGCTCTTCATGAAAGCCCATACATTCCGTGCACTTATCCGGTGCTATATAATATACTTCATCGCTAATAGGTTCTTGGGCATCCTCTGCGTTCACGGCCTTACCATTGGGCAAAACCACGTCTCCCTTCAAAGAAGTACCATCGCCATAGCGCCACTCATCTGCTCCTTCATAAATTGCCGTATTGGGACATTCCGGCTCGCAGGCCCCACAGTTTATACATTCGTCTGTTATTATTATAGCCATAATTCAATTTTTATTTAATATCGATTCAAAATTAAAACCATCTTTGGGTACTTCTGCCCCACACTTTTTCAATTGAGAATCTTACTTTTGCACAAAAGTAAACCCTAGTAAACTTGTATACAAATATAATGGCAGAACAACCAGAAAGCATAAAAGCTTTTGTTAAACTCGGAGAATTTTTGGGTGATTTTTGCCAATTTACCAAAGGGAACAATGAAATTAAAGGAGACCAAGTAACTTGGTTCCAAAAACTGGAGGCCGTGGTAGGTAGGGCATCCAGTCATAACGGCTGGTTCACAAAGGAGAACATCCTATTCGCCTTTGAACAGTGGTCCAACGCGTTGCAGGCCGATAACTTGAAAAAATGGCTGGATCGGTATGATATTCAAAGTTCGAGTCCCTTAACAGTTGCCATCATTATGGCCGGAAACATTCCCTTGGTTGGGTTCCATGATTTTTTATCCGTGCTGGTAACCGGAAACCGCGCCTTGGTAAAGTTATCCAGCAACGACACCCTTTTGCTGCCCTTTTTGGCAGAATATCTTGTATCGGCTGACCCCTTACTTTCAGACCGTATTTCATTTTCGGATGAAATCCTGACCGATTATGATGCGGTCATCGCTACGGGAAGCAACAATACCGCCCGCTATTTTGAGTATTATTTCGGCAAGAAGCCGAACATTATCCGAAGAAACAGAAATTCGGTTGCAATAATCCAGGGCGACGAAACACCCGAAACACTTTCGCTATTAGGTGAGGATATTTTCCTGTATTATGGCCTAGGATGTAGAAGCGTATCCAAAATCTTGGTCCCCCATGGGTTCGATTTTGACCGGCTCTACAAAGCCATTTATCCCTTTAATCCTATTATACACGAGAATAAATACGCCAATAACTATGATTACAACAAGGCCGTGTACCTTATGAGCGAATTCAAGTTTTTGGACAACGGTTTCCTACTATTGAAGGAAGATGACGGCTATGCCTCTCCCATTGCGACTCTTTTTTACGAATATTATGAAACTTGGGAGTCTCTAGAAACTACGTTGACGAGGGATGCCGATAAAATCCAGTGCATCGTTTCTTCCAAACCCCGTCCAGGCCATATCGCCTTTGGAGAATCCCAAAAACCCGCACTCTGGGATTATGCGGATGGAGTGGATACTGTTGAATTCCTGTTAAAAACATCCCTCAAGAATTAAATCCATCTTTATCTTAAATCAATAGAAATTTCTGACCTTTATCCCCTTAATCAATTGAAAAATGCAAAAACATAATTTTAGTGCTGGTCCCTGTGTCCTTCCTAGGGAAGTACTCCTTAAAGCCTCTGAGGCCGTTATGGATTTTAACGGATCTGGGCTGTCCTTAATAGAAATTTCTCACCGAAGTAAGGATTTTGTGGCCGTAATGGAACGTGCCCGTTCCCTTGTGTTGGAATTATTAAATCTAGAGGGAAAGGGGTATCAGGCCCTATTTTTACAAGGGGGTGCCAGTATGGAGTTTTTAATGGTGGCCTACAATCTTTTGGAAACGAAGGCGGGCTATTTAAATACAGGAACTTGGAGCGATAAGGCCATCAAGGAGGCCAAACTTTTTGGGGAGGTAGTGGAAGTCGGGTCTTCTAAGGACGAAAATTTCAACTACATACCAAAGGGATATGCGGTTCCTTCTGGTTTGGATTATTTACACCTTACATCCAACAATACCATTTTTGGAACACAGTTTAAAAAATTTCCTACGACCGATGCTCCGTTGGTCTGCGATATGAGTTCCGATATTTTCTCACGGGTGCTGGATTTTTCTAAATTCGAGTTGATATATGCCGGCGCACAAAAGAATATGGGCCCTGCCGGTACCACATTGGTCGTTATCAAGGAGGAAATATTGGGCAAGGTGTCCCGGAAAATTCCATCCATGCTGAACTATCAATTACATATCGATAAGGAAAGCATGTACAACACCCCACCCGTTTTTGCCGTCTACACGTCCATGCTCACCTTGGAATGGCTAAAGAATATGGGAGGCATCGCTGCCATTGAGGAAATCAACGAGAAAAAGGCCCAGTTACTGTATTCGGAAATCGATTTGAATCCCGTATTCGAGGGGTATGCCAACAAAAATGACCGTTCCAATATGAACGCCACCTTTAATTTGGCGGAAGAAGGTCTTAAGGATACGTTTGACGCCATGCTGAAAGAAGCCGGAATCAACGGTTTGAACGGGCATCGCTCGGTTGGTGGATATAGGGCCAGTATGTACAATGCCCTTTCCTTGGAAAGTGTTGGAGTCCTGGTGGACGTAATGAGCGAAATGGAACGGAAAGCATAACAAAATGAAACCCTAATCGAGGGAGTTGTTATGGTAAGTAAATTACTTATTCCAGATTGAATATTTAATAATCAGGCTATTGACCACATATTTAACGTATGAAATGAGCCATAACAAGTCTTGATACCCACCTTGATGGTTATTGGCGAATTGCATCTGACCTTTTAACAATATTAAATATAAACAGATGAAAATATTGGCGAACGACGGAATATCCCAGAAGGGCATTTCGCTTCTTGAGAAGAATGGATTTGACGTAATTACTACCAATGTGGCCCAAGAACAACTGGGCAATTTTATAAATAAAAACGAGGTAACCGGACTTTTAGTACGAAGTGCCACAAAGGTCAACAAAGATTTGATCGATGCATGTCCCAACCTAAAGCTCGTTGGCCGTGGTGGCGTAGGCATGGACAACATCGATGTGGAATATGCCCACAAAAAAGGTATCCAGGTAATCAATACGCCCTCGGCATCCTCATTGTCGGTAGCGGAGCTGGTATTTGCCCATTTGTACGGTGGTGTCCGGTTTTTATATGATGCCAATAGAAACATGCCTTTGGAGGGCGATAGCAAGTTCAAACAGCTAAAAAAATCCTACGGAAACGGAAAGGAACTTGCCGGTAAGACTTTGGGTATCATTGGATTCGGAAGGATCGGTCAGGCCGTTGCAAAATTGGCCCTCGGTGCAGGAATGAAAGTGGTCTTCTTTGACCCATTGTTGGATGATGTTTCCCTAACATTGTCCTTTTTTGACGGACAATCCGTCACTTTCCATCTTAAAAAAACGGATAAGGAAGAATTATTAAGGATATCGGACTTCATAACGGTTCATGTTCCCGCACAGAAAAACTATGTTTTGGGCAAGAAGGAATTTGACCTGATGAAAGATGGTGTTGGAATCATCAATGCGGCCAGAGGAGGTGTAATTGATGAAGTCGCCCTTGTGGATGCCTTGGAGAGTGATAAGGTTTCCTTTGCCGGGATGGATGTGTACGAATCGGAACCGCGACCCGAAATAAGGATATTGATGCACCCCAAAATATCGTTGACACCACACATTGGAGGTGCCACCAACGAAGCACAGGATAGGATAGGGATTGAGTTGGCGGAACAGATAATTTCACATTTTAAATAGTGCTTTATTGCGACTTTTTTGAACTCTTTTTGTACATTACCAACAGAACATTAAATTAACTATAAAATGGCAGGATTATTAGATTTATTGAATAGCCCAATAGGCAAACAGGTTATTAGCGGTGTTGCGGGACAGACCAATCAACCGGAAAGTAAAACGGCGGATGTGTTGAGCATGGCTATGCCCCTAATTTTGGGCGCTATGAAAAAAAATGTAAAATCTCCAAGTGGCGCTGAAGGTTTGATGAGCGCTTTGAACAACAAGCACGATGGAAGTATTTTGGACAATTTGGGAGGCCTGTTCCAAGGTGGGGTCGATGATTCCGTTATGAACGATGGAGCTGGAATTTTAGGCCATGTCTTTGGTGGCAAGCAGCCGCAGGTGGAAAATGCCCTAAGTCAGAAATCCGGATTGGACGCAGGAACTGTCAGTCAAATCCTTAAGATAGCCGCTCCTATCGTTATGGGCTATTTGGGTAGGGAAACCTCTCAAAACCGTGTCAACGATTCCAATGGAATGAATGCCCTTTTGGGAAGTATGCTGGGCGGACAACCACAACAAAACCAAAGTTTGATTACCACATTGTTGGATGCCGATGGTGACGGAAGCATTTTGGACGACGTAGCCGGTATGGTCATGGGCAGTAATAAAAAGAAAGGCGGACTGGGAGGTCTCTTGGGAGGTCTTTTTGGCAAATAAGCCATTTTTAACCTTATTTAACGAAGCCGTTTGATTGTTCAAACGGCTTTTTTGTATCTTAATGATTGTGAAAATGAAAATACTAAATACATCGTTACAAATCATAGGCGTTCTCTCGCTCGGCCTTTTACTGGCGCACTGTGGAGGTTCCAAGGAGGCACTTTCCATTTCCGATAAAGAAAGGCAGGCGTTTGAGTCAACCGAGGGAGACACGGTTCGAATTGCCAATGAAGAAACTGAATATGAAATCATAATCATAGATCCCGGTTTCTACACTTGGCTAAATTCCATAGCCAGGCCGGAAGGTTATTATTCCCAATCCTTTTTGGAAAACAGGAATATTTTAATGGTCATGGAATGGAATAGACGAGTTTTACAACCTGCACAGTTCAGTCCAAATCTGTACGAATTGCAAATCGATTATAAATCGGAAATTGATTATGGGTATGAAGTCAATTATAAACTCTATAATTACTTTATTTATTTTCAACGCAAATACAATCAAAGACTGGGACCTTTTTTACCTAGGATTTAGGGTTTATCTTTGCCCTGCAAATCAAAAAAAATGCAGAAGTTAAAGAAGCATTGGGGAATACGCTCTAATTTCCAACTCATAATAATATTCATCGTTTTCGCTATTACCGGTTCTTCATCGGTATATGTGGCAAAACCATTTTTGGATGTAATTGGACTAGATCAAGACAATTTTCCGGATACTTGGTGGAGTCCAATTGTCTATTGGACATTACGTATACTTCTTATATTTCCCTTTTATCAAGTACTTTTGGTGGCCTACGGATGGTTGTTTGGACAATTCAAGTTCTTTTGGACCTTTGAAAAAAAGATGCTGAAAAGAATGGGGTTTGGCTTTTTGTTTAAGGGTTAAGTTTTATTTAACAATTATTAGGGTAGCATTTGCTAGTTTTGCTGTTATGGGAAGTAGGCTATTTACATATCTAGCGGCTTTTGTCTTATTCACCTTGATGCTTTTCAAGGTGTCTTCCTTTCATATTTATACACATCAAGATGGTTCCGATACGATCGAAAACTGTGAAACCTGTTACTTTTCCTTTCAAAATCAGCAAGTAGCATTTAGCACTGTTTCGGTGCTAATTTTCACGGCATTGGTGCTGATTTATATCGACAGAAAATTTACAAAGGAGACTACTGAACTTTTAAAGTCTCCCAATCTTCCATATACACATTTCGGGAGACCTCCCCCAAGTTTACGCTAATTTCCATCTTTTCAAATCGGTAAACTATGGTTGCCGATATTATTTAGCGTAAACATCATTTAATGAGGTATTATTTTATACTACTTTTTGTATTTGCTGGCTTCAGGGTAAGTGCCCAGGATTGTAATTCCATTTTGGTGGGAGAGGTATATGATTTTCATGACAACCGTCCCTTGGACGGGGCTACCGTTTCCATAACCGGCAAGGATAGAACTACGCTTTCCAAGGAAGATGGTAAGTTCAGTTTTAGGAACCTATGCGATGGTGTCCTGGAATTGGAGATTTCACATCCGTCATGTACCACAAAGTTTGTGGTCCTAACGATTAAGGGAGATACTTTTGAGAAGGTTTTTTTGGAACATCATTTGGAGGAACTGGAAGAGGTAAAGGTTGTTGGCAATATTCCAAAAAACACGAATTCCGGTCAGGAAGAGCGTTTGTCCCAAAAGGATATCGAACGAAGTAGCGGTAGTAGCTTGGGAGACGCACTAAAGAAAATTACGGGCGTATCCACCTTGAATACTGGTGGCAATATAGTAAAACCTGTCATTCAAGGGTTGAACGGTAGTAGGGTTTTGATACTCAACAACAACGTGCGCATGCAGGATATGGAATGGGGAGATGAACACGCTCCCAATGTGGATATCAATGCAAATCAGGAAATAAGCGTCATCAAAGGTGCCGCAGCACTTGAATATGGAGGGGATGCCGTTGGAGGTGTTATTGTTTTAAACCCATTGCCTATCGTTCGAAAGGATTCGCTGTTTGGAAAAACACAAATGAACCTTTTCTCCAATGGTCGTGGAGGTAATATCACGAGCACAATTGCCAAATCGTATGATTCAGGACTTTATTTAAAAGCACAAGGATCCTATAAGCTTTTGGGCGATTTGGAAGCTCCAGATTATATGTTGTCCAATACAGGCATCAGGCAAATTGGGGTTTCCTTCAATGTTGGAAAAAGGGACTTCATACAAGGCTGGGAGGCCTACTATTCCTTTTTCGATACCGATATAGGAATCCTTAGGGCCTCGCATATTGGTAATGTGGACGACCTAATCCAGTCCATTAATAGTGAGCAGCCCAATGTCATCAACGATTTCACCTATACCATTGCCAGACCCAACCAAGAGGTTTCACACCATCTTGGCAAACTGAATTATTATCGCAGAATGGAAGGGTTTGGTAAATGGACGGTACAGTACGATTTTCAGAAAAACCGAAGGTTTGAATATGATATTCGGGTTGGTGATGATGCCGACAAAGCTTCCTTGGATTTGCAGTTGACCACACATTCCCTGTTAACGGATGTAAAATTTGATGCGAAGCAAGGGTTGGATATTAAGGTAGGCCTGTTGGGAAGATATCAAAACAATTTTGCCAACCCCGATACGGGCGTTAGACGACTCATTCCAGATTATGATAAATATGATTTGGGGGCCTTTGGCGTGGCCGAATACAGTCTAAATGAGTCTTGGACCGTAGATGGAGGTTTGCGCTACGACTTTAATAGGATAAACGCTAAAAAATTCTATCGCACCAGTCGATGGGAAGAAAGGGGGTACGATCAGGATTTCAGTGATATTGTATTGGAGGATTTGGGGACACAACTTCTCACAAATCCAATTTTCAATTTTCACAATTTTTCTGGTAGTGCCGGCCTAAATTATGAAATGGGTGGTGACAATTTGTTACGGGTAAATTACACCTATTCGCAAAGGGCGCCCAATCCAGCCGAATTGTTCAGTGAAGGCCTTCACCACTCCGCGGCAAGGATTGAATTGGGCGATCTGCGCATCAACAGCGAAAAGTTCTCCAAAGTTTCGGTATCCCTGGAGCGAAACGCCCACAATTGGGGCTATACAATTGCGCCTTTTTTCAATAGCATCAAGGACTTTATACTACTGGAACCAACAGGTGCGGAATTCACCATTAGAGGAGCCTTTCCCGTTTGGTCCTACAGGCAGACCGATGCCACCTTGTATGGATTGGACGTCTCCATATATAATAACTGGAACACAAATATACGTTCGGAACATAATTTTGCCTGGGTTCGAGGTACCGATGTCGTTACCGATATCCCATTGATCAATATTCCGGCGGCAAACTTGAACAATAGTATTGAATTTAAAATTCCTTCGTGGAACAGTTTTACGTTTGGCATGGAAAGTCAGTTCGTATTTGAGCAAAAAAGATTTCCCCCAAACATCACCGTCTTCTCACCGGAACAACAAGAAGATGTCCTTTTGGCCATCAATACACCACCGCCGGCATATCACTTGATCGCCTTAAACGCGGAAAAGTCTTTTTCACTGTTAAACGAAAATGATTTAACCGTAGGATTGGCTGCGACCAACCTATTAAATACCTCATACAGGGATTATTTAAACAGGTTACGGTATTTTGTTGATGACATGGGGAGAAACATTAATCTAAGAATAATCTATAATTACTAATAAAAACAAATGACTATGAATACAATTAAAATTAAAATGAAAAACAACAACGCTATCAAATCGATTCTTTTACTATGCTTCGTTGCATTTGGCTTTGTGTCCTGTGATAATGACGATGACAATCCAGCACCAATTGATGAGGAAGAGGTCATAACCACAATGAACGTTAGATTGACGGCTTCTGGTAGCCCAGTAACTTTAACATCCCAAGATTTGGACGGTGATGGGCCCAATCCTCCAGAAATAACGGTTTCAGGAAACTTGGTTGCAAATACCACCTATAATGGGAGTATCGAGCTATTGAACGAAACGGAAACTCCCGCGGAGGATATCACTGCAGAAGTTGAAGAAGAAGATGAAGAACATCAATTCTTTTTTACGGCTTCAGGTGCGATTACGAGTGTTGATTACGATGACGAGGATGGTGATGGAAACCCAGTAGGATTGAGTTTTACCTTGACCACGGGTGATGCAGGGAGCGGAACCTTACAGATTACCCTACGTCATGAACCCAAAAAGCCAAATGATGGAACTTTGGCCGATGCGGGGGGTGAAACAGATATTGCCCAAACCTTCACTTTGGTGGTTGAGTAAAACGCCACTTTAGTTCTTCGATAGTTTAAATTCTTTAGATACTAATAAATTTGTTCAAGTTGTAAAAAAGTCTTTCCTATTCAATGGAAAGACTTTTTTCATTTAGACCATTGAACAAATAGATATTTGGGAAATGCTAATTGGAACTATTTTGTATCCAAGGTATACCACTCAATGTCCGTTAGGGCCGCTCTCCTACCCTTTTTGAAGGTTGGATAGTTCGTTGTTAAGTAGTCCACAATGACTTGCTGGTTTTCGCCCAAATCCCAAAGCCCCTGTGTTTCCTGCATCCAACGGATGGTTGCGTTCCATTGTTCCTTTCCCATTCTGTTTTGTACGATCAATTTGGAGGAATGGCATGTCGTACAGTTGGTAATGACCTCCTGTAGCCCTTCAGCAGCAATCAATCCGGTTCTCACATGAATACCGTCTACAATTTCATCCGGATTTTCATCCAATACTTCGTATGTATCGTCCTTTTGGGTCCTTTCCAATTGCATTATGTACAAATAAACTGCACCCAAGGTCAGCATCAAAATAGCCACAATGGCGACATAACTAATTATTCGTTTTTTCTTCATTTATCGATGTTCTTTGCCCTATACCACTTTAACGGCAATCCTGTGACAGGCATTGTTTAGGTATCCCTTTGGGTTCCATCCTGGCAGGACCATCGGTTGTTTTTTTCCTTCACTATCGGTGGCCCTTGCCCATACCTCATAATATCCCTTTTTGGGAAAATTCACTGTGGCTTCGAAGCGTTGCCATGCCAATCGGTTTACAGGTCGCTTTAAGGAACATGGCTGCCATGATGATCCAAAATCTATGGAGAACTCCATTTGTGAAACGGCAAGCTCCCCTGCCCAGGCATGGCCAGCTATTCGGAAATTGGCGCCGATTTCGATTACCGCTCCGGATTTGGGAGACGTTATCAAGGATTTAACAGGCATGGATTCTATAATGCACATGTTCTCATCCGCCACTTTTTCTCCCGGGGCAACGGTTTCACAAGGGACTCGGTAGGAACTTCCCCCCATCTTTTCACCATCATGGATTTTATTTCTCACGCTGATTCTATTGATCCACTTACCCGATACGGATGCAGGCCAACCACCCGCCACCAATCGCAAAGGATATCCATGCACCAAAGGAATATCCTCACCGTTCATAGCAAAGGCGAGAAGCGTTTCATTTTGTAGGGCCTTGGTCATAGGAACCCCCCTGGAAATCGGCTCCAGATTGGGATTCCTACTGAGATGCAAATCGGCGCCATGGTATCCTATGTACACCGCATCGGATTTTATACCTACATCCTCCAATACATCCCGCAACCGTACACCGGTCCAATTGGCACAGGATACCGCCCCGATGGTCCACTGATTTCCTTTGGCAGGAGGGTCAAATTCACTTCGCCCATTGCCCCCACATTCCAAAGTTAACTGATAGGTATGGCTTTTAAATTTTGATTTCAATTCGGAGAGCGTATATGTTTTCTCCTGCTTGACCGACTCACCGTCAATCGTTAAGGTCCAATTTGACGCGTCAATTGATTCTGGAACAATGCCGTTGTTCCGTATGAACATGTATTTGTTTGGTGTGATGGCATCGTTGAGCAAGTGGGCCCTGGCTTCCATATTCCAGGGCTTATCGTTGAGGAGGACCATTTCTGGGTCCTTTTGGAACATTTTAAAAGGTTCCGGATCTTGGAAAGCCAGTGGAACATAGTCTTTTGGCAGTAAATCCTTAAAAACGATATCACTTAAAACGATGGCGGAGAAGCCCCCAAAACTGGCTTTTTTAACAAAATTTCTTCTTTTCAAGATGCGTGGATTTGCTCCTAAAGTTACATCTTTTTAAAATTTCGGAAGAAATTATACCTCTATGGTTTTTCTATTTTTGGCCGACTTGAACACATACGTATAAAACCACATAATGGTAAACGTTGGAATGATATCCAAACCAGGAATAATCTCTTCAATGAAGGTAATGATCCCGGCAGCCTGACCAATTTTTCCTTTGTACATACGGGTCATAAGCCAACCCGATAAAGGGGCCCAAATGACATCCGAAAACTCTCCCACAAATGGAATTGCAAAGGATAGCATTCCAATAGCATCGAACAGAAGCCCTAGGAATAATTGTTTGTATTTTTTATCTGTAGATTTTGACATGTCATAAATTTAAAAAACCTACTGAAAAGAACAATAACAATGCCAAGTTTCACAAGGAATTTTATTTGAGAAAGGGTGTACCCTTTATCATTAGCCTCAAGGTAGTACTAAAGTTATGGCATTAAAATTATATAAAATTAGGTCTTAACTCCGCTCGACCAGACAGGGGATATAATTGGTTAAAAATATCCTAATCGTAAATAATAAGGTTTTAGGATAAATCTGAGCTGATCAATTTTAGGAATTCATTTCTGGTTTCAATTTTTTCAAATTGCCCCCTAAAACCAGATGTAGTAGTGACGGAATTTTGCTTTTGGACACCCCGCATCATCATACACATATGGGATGCCTCGATAACCACGGCCACCCCTTTGGGTTTCAATGTATTGTTGATGCATTCCAGAATATCATGGGTAAGTCGTTCCTGTACCTGCAATCGTCGGGCAAAAACATCCACTATCCGTGGAATTTTACTAAGTCCAACAATGTGTCCATTTGGAATATAGGCGATGTGTGCCTTGCCAAAAAATGGCAACATATGATGCTCGCACAAAGAATAAAGTTCAATATCCTTTATAATGACCATATCGTCATAATCCTCCTTGAACATAGCCCCTTTCAAAATTTCCTCGGCATCCTGTTTGTAGCCTTGCGTAAGAAACAACATGGCTTTAGCGGCCCTTTCCGGTGTTTTTAAGAGTCCTTCCCTACTTTTGTCCTCCCCTATTTCATCGATTACCGATGCAAATTTTTCCTTGATTCCATCGGTAATTTCCATGTTGTATTCCTCTAGATTTCTATATGGCGCCATTTATTCTGTTTAATAAATTAAATTATTTGTTGAACAAAAATATTCATTGATACATCAATTCAAGCCAATATATCGTTAAAATTCGAATACCGAAATCAAATATTTCTATTGTGTGCGTTTCCCAACCGCAAATACTTTCTCAAATGTCCGATGGATTTTTTTATCTGACCCCCATTCTTTATTTTCACCACTTCAATAATCCATGATATGATTACAGCCACGAACATCCATAAATATTATGGGGAATTGGAAGTGTTAAAAGGTGTTGACCTCCATATAAAACAGGGCGAAATCGTTTCTATAGTGGGTGCCTCAGGTGCCGGAAAAACAACGCTTTTACAGATTTTAGGCACACTGGACGTTCTTACAAATACCAACGATGGCACCTTGATTGTCAACGGAACGGAGACTACCCAATTGTCCGATAAGGAACTGGCCAAATTCAGGAACGAACACATCGGTTTTATTTTTCAATTCCATCAACTTTTACCTGAGTTTACGGCCTTGGAAAATGTATGCCTGCCGGCGTTTATAAAAAAAACGCCCAAATCAGAGGCGGAAAAAAGAGCCAAGGAGCTGTTGGATTTTCTTGGACTATCGCATCGCTATGACCATAAACCTGCCGAACTTTCCGGGGGCGAGCAACAAAGAGTGGCCGTAGCACGTGCATTGATCAACAATCCCTCTATCATTTTTGCCGATGAACCCAGTGGCAACTTGGATTCTGAAAGTGCGGACAACCTCCATAATCTGTTTTTTGAGCTTCGTGAAAAATTCGGACAAACCTTCGTAATCGTTACCCATAACGAGGAACTCGCGGAAATGGCCGACAGAAAGTTGACCATGGTAGACGGTAAAATTGTGGACAAAGAGGTCATACTTTCCTAATTCCATGTTCGAGGAAATCCTATTTTTCCTAAAAAGACCGGTTTACGAGGAAATGGATTCCCTAACCACCTCGGAAAAACTCAGATATATACTAAAATTGGTGGTATTGGCCATTGCACTAAGTATCCTTTTGAGCTTCCTCCTTGGTTTATTGGAAACCCTCTTCAATTTGGATTTGGGAAAACATGCTATGGACGATTTTCTAGAAAATTACCCGCTGGTCTACCTATTGTTTTTCGCGGTCGTAGGCGCTCCCGTCCTTGAAGAATTGCTATTTCGAGGGCCCATGATATGGTTCAAGCATTCCAAGTTTTTCCCGTTCATTTTTTATGTATTGACACTGGGCTTCGGGTTTATGCACATTTCCAACTATGAAATGACCCTTCAAAACCTGGCGTTGTCCCCTATTCTAGTCGCACCACAGTTGGCTGCGGGACTATTACTCGGGTTTGCAAGGGTCAGATTCGGGCTTCTATATTCCATACTACTTCACGCCCTTTACAATTTCGTTTTGGCTGGGCCCATTTTAGTGTTCCAACTATTAGATATCCCCATCGAATGAACAAAAAGGAACTAAAGGAATTTTTGGACCAAAAGGTAATCGAATACAACAATCCCAGATTTTTGGAATCGGATCCCATTCAAATTCCGCATCGGTTCAACAAAAAAGAGGATATAGAAATCAGTGGTTTTCTAACGGCGACCATTGCATGGGGTAATCGAAAAAGCATCATCAACAATGCCCAAAGGATGATGGATTTACTGGGCAATAGCCCCTATGACTTTGTACTGAATCATACGCTGGCAGATTTGGATGCTTTGGACAGTTTCGTTCATAGGACCTTCAATGGAAATGACTTGGTATATTTCATTCGAAGCCTCAAGAACATTTATGAAAATCACGGGGGACTTGAAGGTGTTTTTACTCAAAACCAGGGTAAAACCTCTTTGCAACCCACCATTTCCCTTTTTAAAGAACGCTTCTTTGAACTTCCGTTCGAGAGGCGCACTGCAAAACATGTCTCCGACCCCTTGAAAGGTTCCGCGGCAAAACGAATCAATATGTATTTACGTTGGATGGTGCGTAATGCCAATACCCTAGTGGATTTTGGATTATGGCAGCACATACCAGCTTCCAAATTGTCCTGCCCTTTGGATGTACACTCCGGAAACGTGGCCCGCAAACTAAAACTGCTCAAACGCAAACAGAACGATGCCAAAGCATTGGCCGAACTGGACAGGAACTTAAGAAAACTTGATCCCGTTGACCCGGTAAAATATGATTTTGCCCTTTTTGGTTTGGGTGTTTTTGAAAAATTCTAGTTCACGGTTTCAAATTCCCTATCGGTCAGGGTTTTTAAGAATGTGATAATGGCCTTTGTTTCGTTGTCCGTCAACCCCAGGGAATCCGCAGGAAGGGTCTGATTGGGAACATCAAGTCCCATTCCCTGACCGCCGCCCACATTATAAAAGGTGATGACTTCTTCCAAGTTGTCATACACGCCATTATGCATGTAGGGCGCTGTCAATTCACTATTTCGAACGGTAGAAGTTTTAAAAAAATTACGTTTTTCAGCTACCTTGTATGGAAAAAATTGTCCCATATCCTCATCCAATTCAGGATGGTCAAAGTTATCTGTTTTGGGTACGCCCAAATTTTCAAATTCGGTTTCCATGTATTTGGGAGGAACCGTACCATTGAAAACAGGGGGAAAATGACATGTGGCGCATGCAGCCTTGCCCATAAAAAGATTGAAACCTTCTATTTCCTCGTCCGAAAGTGATGCTTCCAAATCCTGCATATTTCGGTCAAATTTGGAATCGAAAGGAGCCAAGCTTCGTATGTACGTCGCAATGGCGTTTCGTACATTCAGGTCGGAAATGGTCCCGTTGAACAACGAATCGAACTGAATCTTATAATCCGCATTCGCTTGAACTTTTTGTTCCAAAAGTTTTAAATCGATATGAAACTCGTCCTCATTGTTCGCTACGTTTACGATTTGATCCTCGAGACCATCCGAACGACCATCGAAAAAGAACGAGGTTTGATAGGCGGCGTAACTTAATGTAGGAGTGTTTCTTTGAAGCTCTTTATTGTTAATGCCGATTGCTATTTTCCGCCCGTCCGTAAAGGCTTTCTCCTTTATATGGCAAGTTGCGCAGCTTATGTTTCCGGTACTTGATAAGGAAGGGTCGTTGAAGAGTTTTCTCCCCAATTCAATACGATCTTGGGTCATTTGTGGATCCCGTTGTTCCGAAAACATTTTCATATTGAAAAAGTTTTTATCAAAAAGATTCGTAACGGAAGGATTTAAAGTGCGGGACGTGTTCATGGAAATCCCCCAATCGATGGCAGTCAAATGGATCAATTCCAATTGTTTGTTAGTATGATTTTTTATAAAGGTGTAACGGTCAAAACTGTCAAAATCGGAAGTATTTAAATCCTTCATCGTTAAGGCGATTTCGGTCTTCCATTGCTGATAGAGGGATTTGTCGTTGAAAGCATTTTCATACATATCGATAACCTTGGAAAGTGTTTCGTAATTGTATACCGCCTCGTTCAAGGAATTTGACAACATGGGGGAATCAAAGCCTGTAATGCCCTTGGTCGCAATGTTAACAACGGCATCACGAATCATCTTGAGGTGATGGCGATCTCTTTGATTAATCAATATATGATTCTTTCTTACAAAAGGTATGCGCACCTTTAAGTATTCCAATACGGTATTCAATTCCTTGTTGGAAAAGCCCTCTTCGGCAAACAAAAGTTCCTCCAAAACTTGAAAACTTTTTGGCTGAAGCACCTTAACATCTTGATAATCGTCTATTTCAACCTTTACTAGGTTTGGTGCGTTCATGGAAAGGTAATTTTCATAATCGTAAGCGATGAGCAGGGGCTCTACCCTCTTATACCATTTTCTAGACTTTAAAAATAATTCCCGATTGGCCGCTACCGACTTTAAGGTATCCATTTGCGAAATAAAATGCGCCGTGCTATCCAAAGTAGTAAAGTAATGCGCTCGTATCGATTCATTAAATGCGGATTCCATCTCATTTGAAGCCAACAATTTAGGTTCCGTATCCCCTTTGCATGAAATCATCAACACAAATGTGGTAACCATAATCAATCCCAAATCTTTTATTCCCATTTTCGTTCAATTTTTAAATAGACAAAAAGGGTCTCTTTTGTAAGAAACCCCTTTGAATAAAATTCTAAATCCTATTATCTAGGTAAGCCTGTTACTTTAAAAAGGAAGGAACCTTCCAAGGTAGCACTGGATTCATCGATGGCCGTTGGATCCACAAACTTCAAACCGTCCGCACGTACCGCTGTATCAGGTGTATCGCTAAAGCTCCATCCATGTACCTGTGCACCGCCCATGAACGTTGGCTCGGAAGCGCCAATAATATCGGTTACATCAATAAGACCGGTTATTTCCCACATATCGGTAGTAGTTCCCAAACCTAATCCTGCCGCAACGGTCTGGTTACACTCCATGACCTCTACAAAGGCACCTGTATTCAAATCCAATTGCCATAGTTTTGCAAATCCGGAAATATCGGCATTCAAAGAAGCATAACCGTTGGGGTCTTCTTGGATATAGGCATAGTTTTCGGTTACCAAAATATTATCGGGCGAATGCATCCCATCACCTTTTCCGCCTTCCAGGTCACCATCCACCACAACGGTCAATTTGGCATCACCGGTAGGATCATCTGGATTGAGTTCCAATTTATATACCCTACCAAATCCGGTCCCTCTCAAGTTAAGGTCCGGGTTATCACCCCGAATCCTTCCGGTGGCATTGAAATAAACTTCCCTGTTGGCCTGGGCAGAACCTTTTCTCCAGTCGATATCCTCAATTCGCTGAAAGCCTATCGCAGATGAATCGATGGCCTCTTGGTTCAATTCGGCCAAGGTCCTTTCCGTAACTTCCACCCATTCTACATCATACTCGATGTCTTCGGCCATTCCCATTTCAAACAATTGTCCTCCAGCCCCGGGAGCGGTTTCCACCGGGTTTTTCCCTCTCAATACATATAATTTTCCACCATACAAATCTCCTCTGGAACCTACGTACATTCCAAAATGTGCTTGTGGATAGGTATTATTACTATCATCATCTCCCATAAACACAACGGTTTGGGACGGATAGGCATCCTTACCGATCACCACGGCATTTTCCGTGGACCACTCGCCCATAGCAGGAAGCCTTTCGGCCTCTACCCTATTTTCTGCGGCCCTAAAAGGATTTACTTTGTAGACGCCTTTGGCGTTTCCTCCCCATTCCCCGCCGGAAAGGTACAAGGGCCCAAATCCATGTTCCTCGACGGTTACCGAAGAACCGGAACACATGGCGGTAAAGGCAGTGGCCGTTGAATTGACGATGTAATCCCCTTCCATGGGCTCTAAATTCGAGTTCATTCGGATTCGGGCAATGGAATAATCGGCCTCCAGATTGTTGATAAATGCGTACGTACCATCTCCATAGGGATACAAAGCGGCACCGTCCATATAAGAACCGTATACAAAGGTGGAATCCGATGCTAAGATATCAGCGGAAGAAAGAATCATTTTTAGATTGGCGGAACTTGCAAAAGATCCTTTCAATTCAAAAACATCATCAGGCACTACAGAACTGGTCAAAGGTACCATTTCCTCAATGGTAAGGTCCTGTCCGTCCTCGCCATCCTGACCATCTACCCCATCCCTTCCGTCAACACCGTCGATGCCGTCACGACCGTCCATACCATCGATTCCATCCTCCGGATTACAACTAACGGCCGCAATCCCAAGCAGGGAAAGTGCACAGATTTTAAACAATACATTTTTTGATTTTTTCATTTTCGTTACAGTTTTCAGGTTATGAATAGTCCAAAACTATAACGGGTACCTTGTTATAAGGTGTCCTTAAAATTAGGAATGTATTACGATTAGTTTTCCTAAAGGTTAGGGCTTTAAATTAATGTAAATTCACCGTTTATAAATTCATTATACCTTGGTTTCAGCCCACGATGCCCATGTTGCCCAAATCCAGCATTTGTTTTTTTCCGCCTTCCGCAATAGACCTGTAAATGGCCTCCACAATGATCATGTCCCTTTTCCCCATTTCCCCAGGGGCCACATTTGGTGTTCCCATGAGTATGTGTTTGGAAAAATCGTCCATTTGAAGAGCCTGCTGCCTTTGATGTGGAAAACTGATGACGTTTCCGTTGGATGTTCTACCGCTGATAGGCCCATAGCTATGGGCAGGGTCTAATTCAAACCAACCATTGCTGCAATGTGATTTTAGCCGATTTCCATTGGCATTATGGGAGGTCATCATATGGGCGACGGCACCATTTGGAAATTCAAATTGGGCCGTTATGGTTTCGTCCGTATCCTTAAAATAATCGGGTCTGGTACTAAATTCCTGTGCTGAAACCGATGAAGGGTTTGACCCACATCCGTAAATACTGGTCTGTATGGAATAAACGCCCATGTTCATCAAGGCACCTCCGCCGGATAATTCCTTATTGAGTCGCCATTGATCCGGATTCCCATTGGAAATATATCCTGCATCCGAAGAAACAAAATGAACATTCCCAAATGTCTTTTCGGCTACATATTTTTTTACTTCCTTCGTATACGGGTCGGACTGCATTCGATAGCCAACTGAAAGTTTCACACCGGCCTTGTTACAGGCATCGATGATGGCATCACATTCGGCCACACTAATGGCCATGGGTTTTTCGCAGATAACATGTTTCCCTGCCTTTGCTGCACGAATGCTAAAATCTGCATGCATGCTGTTTGGTAGCACCACATATACGATATCAATATCCTCGTTATTGGCAATAGTATCAAAATTGTCATAATTATAGGTGTTCTCCTTTGGTATCCCGTATTTATCTTGCCAAACTTGTTCCTTTTCCTTGGTCCCGGTAACGATGCCCGCCAGATAACAGTGCTCCGTATCTTTCAACGACGGAGCCAATTGATACGTACTGTAGCTGCCGAGGCCCACTAGGGCCACGCCCAATTTTTTATTTTCATTTTTTGCGCTTTGGCCACAGGCCAGACTGGTACTGCCCAATAATGCCGTGGCCGTTATTCCTTTTCCAAGGGTCCATCCAAAGTCGCGACGAGTGAATGTTTTCATGCGTTTAAAATTTGGTCAATAGTTCGATTCTTAAAAATTTCCTTTTACATAGGTCTTTAACTTACTGTAACAAAACCCTCGATGAGGGTTTCATTTCCTTCCTTTAATGATTAATCAATTTGATACACTTTTAAATATACTAAGAATAAAGTTGAATTTTGGATCGTGTAAAAAGAGATATATACATATAATGGTTATTTTTAGGGGCCTAATTCAGAGAACATATGAAACGATTACTTTTACCAACCATCCTAGTTTTACTATTTCACTTTCAATCCAAGGCCCAGGGAAGGGAACTTCCCGTCGATACGGTAGTTACCACCCAACATAGCGTTGTCATAAACGGGACTTCCATTGATTACACCGCAAAAACGGGAACGCAGCCCGTTTGGGACGAAAATGGCGATCCCATTGCCTCCTTGCATTATACCTATTATACCCGTAACAATGTTAAGGATCGTGCGGCCAGACCTTTATTGATTTCGTTTAACGGCGGGCCTGGTTCCGGTTCCGTATGGATGCATTTGGCCTATACAGGCCCCCGAATATTAAACATTGATGACGAGGGATATCCCGTGCAACCCTATGGGGTTAAAGAAAACCCTTATTCCGTTTTGGATGTAACCGATGTGGTCTACGTAAATCCCGCGAACACCGGGTATTCCAGAACGATTCCGGAAACTGGCGATAAAGTGGACCGTAAAAAGTTCTTTGGTATCAATGCCGATATCAAATACCTCGCAGAATGGCTGAACACCTTTGTTACCCGACACAACAGATGGCGCTCCCCAAAGTACCTCATTGGGGAAAGTTATGGTGGTCCTCGTGTAATGGGCCTTTCCCTGGAATTGCAAAATGCACAATGGATGTACTTGAACGGGGTGATCTTGGTCTCGCCCGCCGATTATAAAATCATCAGAAATTCCGGACCCGTTGCCGAGGCGATGAACCTGCCTTACTATACGGCGGCTGCATGGCATCATAAGGCATTACCCCCGACATTGCAAAACAAGGATTTACTTGAAATTTTACCCGAATCCGAGGAGTATACCATCAACACCTTGATTCCAGCGTTGGCGAAAGGTGGGTTTATACCGAATGCGGAAAGGTCTGCGGTTGCCGAAAAAATGGCCTATTACTCCGGCTTGGAAGCGAAAGATATTTTGGACCAGAATTTGTCCGTTCCAACTTCCTTCTTTTGGAAAAACCTGTTGAAGGAAAAAGGGGGATATACCGTTGGGCGATTGGATTCCAGGTATTTGGGAATGGACAAACAGTTGATGGGCATGCGACCCGATTATAATTCCGAAATTACTTCCTGGCTGCACAGTTTTACGCCGGCCATAAATTACTATCTGCAGGAAGAACTTAAATTTAAGACCGACATCAAATACAATATGTTCGGCCCCGTACATCCATGGGACAACTCAGATGAGAATACACGTGAGAACCTAAGACAGGCCATGGCGCAAAACCCGTATTTGAACGTGATGGTACAATCAGGATATTACGATGGCGCCACTACGTATTTCAATGCAAAATATCTGATGTGGCAAGTGGACCCCAGTGGTAGAATGAAAGACCGATTCAGTTTTAAAGGGTATCGTTCCGGTCATATGATGTACCTTCGTAAGGAGGACTTACAAAAGGCCAATGATGACATTCGTGAATTCATAAAAAACACGCAAGCAAACGGCAAAAGTGCAAAATACTAGTATTCGCCGCTGAGAACACTTGGCGAAATAGCCAAAACGGAAAGCGAGGTAGCTGGGGAAATGGAATCCATTGGATAATGATCATGTTCAATTTTAAATCCAATGGCCTCCCTGTAAAGTTGCGCTCGCTTTCTTTTTTTCTTTTGTTTGAAAACATCGATGGTGACACCTACACTAACACCACCAAGGACGGTCGCCAATAGATCGGAATTGTCCCAACCACCATATTGGTTTTGATCGATGCCCTCTTTTGCCAAGCCTATGAGCAAACTTCCACCCACAGACCCAGCGAAGGTCCATGCCCTGTTTCCATCCGAAATTTGGTTCGCCAAACCTGCACCAACCATACCAAAAAGATTACCGCCCACAAAATGAAGCACCTTGTCCTCACCAATTTGGGAGTATCCTTTTGCTGCAAAGCCAACTACAAGGCAAAATAACAATACTGTTCTCATACCACGCAAATATATTGAAAGCATTGGTTTGTTGCTGTTTTTTATCCGATAATCAAAAAGTACATACTTCCCCAGGGCTTCACAAATCACCTTTGACCTTACTAGTGTACCAAAAGCTATCCCGAATCACTTTACATTAAAACTTTAGTTTAAAATAGTATCTTAGGGCTTTATTCAACGTCTTGGAGATCAAAAGCTATTTAAGGACAAATAAAATAATTCACCTGGCCTTGGTGGCCGGTGTTTCGGTTTTTCTACTTCTTTCCTATTTAGGCTCAGGGGAATTTAATGCCCAAATGGATGAATCAAATCCATTTTTATACCTCATTCCTATTGTGGCCGTCGCGGGCTATTTTGGGAGTCAGTTTATTTTTAGAAATCAGATTTCTGCCATAGAAAAAACAATGCCTTTGGAGGAAAAATTGAAAAGATACCAGTCCGCATCGATCGTTAAATATGCCTTATTGGAAGGGCCCGCTTTTTTGGCCATAGTCGCCTATAATACATCCGGAAATGCCTTGCCCTTGGTCATAGCCGTGTGTTTGGTTCTGTACTTGGTCGTACAACGGCCAAACCTACAAAAGCTCTTGGATACGCTTCCTTTGACATCGGACGAAAAAAGAATACTTCAACACAATCACTATCAATAACGTACAAATGAAAAATTTCAAGGTTTTGCTTATGGGAATTCTTGCCACTTTTTTATCCCAGCACACGGTTTTAGCTCAGGATTGGGCCAACTTAAAAATGTTCCAAGAGGCCAATGGATCTTTGGAAGCGCCAAAAGAAAATGAAGATAGGGTCGTTTTCATGGGCAATTCCATCACCATTGGTTGGCTGAATTCCAGACCGGAATTCTTTGAGGGAAAACCGTATGTGAACAGGGGCATTAGTGGACAGACGACGCCCCAGATGCTGATTCGCTTTCGGCAGGATGTGGTGGACCTTCATCCAAAGGTGGTGGTCATCCTTGCCGGAACCAATGATATTGCCGGGAACACGGGACCGTCCACCTTGGAAATGATCATGGACAACATCAAGGGCATGGCAGAAATTGCACACGCCAATGATATTAAAGTGGTATTGTCATCTACCTTGCCAGCGTATGATTATCCATGGAAACCAGGGATGGAACCCGCCGGAAAAATAGTGGCACTTAACAAAATGATAAAGGCCTATGCCGACGAAAAAGGGCATGTCTATCTTGATTATTTCTCGCAAATGGCGGATGAACGCAACGGATTGCCAAAAAAATATGCGGATGATGAGGTCCATCCCACCGTTGAAGGATATAAGGTCATGGAGCCTTTAGTGGAGGAAGCCATTCAGAAAGCCTTGAAAAAATAGCTCTTGAAAAAAAAGGATTTACAAGAGGATATATCGACCCAAAACTGGGATAGCATCGTCATAGGTTCAGGTGCTGGGGGGCTGACCACTGCTTTATGCCTTGCAAGGGCCGGACAGAAAGTCCTATTGTTGGAACAACACGACGTACCCGGTGGATGGTGCCATAGCTTTTATTTAGAGGGACACCGATTTACACCGGGTGTACATTATATCGGGTTGGTAGGTGAAGGTGAATCTACCAGTAATTTGTACA
This sequence comes from Maribacter sp. C-4077, assembly GCF_055378385.1. Taxonomy (NCBI): domain Bacteria; kingdom Pseudomonadati; phylum Bacteroidota; class Flavobacteriia; order Flavobacteriales; family Flavobacteriaceae; genus Maribacter; species Maribacter sp. C-4077. The sequence goes on along the minus strand of NZ_AP038807.1, from coordinate 3,765,658 downwards.
AAGGTTTGGGCATTGCCAATGATTTGGTGTTTTTTAGGATGAATCCCGATGCTTATGAACATGTGCGTATTGGAAACCACCGATTTGATTTTCCCGATAATCCCGAAGAACTTGAAAACCGATTGATTAACAGATTTCCGAAGGAAAGAAAAGGAATCAAAAAATACCTAAAGCTAATCCGACAGGCAAGCGAGGAACTCTACTCGTTACCCTACATAAAGGGATTTTGGAAAAAATTGACCATTCCGTACAGAACCAGGCATTTTGGCAGATACGGTTTGTTCAGTCTCAAAAGGGTCATTAATTGGCATATCAAAGATCCACTTTTAAAAAATGTTCTAAATATTCAATGCGGCGACCACGGGGTGCAGCCAAGGAAGGCTGCATTTATTTTACATGCCGCTTTGATGTACCATTATTTTAAAGGTGGCTACTATCCCATGGGAGGCGGAGGTGCCCTGGTGAAATCAATGACCAATAAATTCAAGGAATATGGAGGTGTCCTAAAAACTTCCACATCCGTCAAAAAAATACTGATCGAAGGCGGAACGAACAAGAAAGCTACCGGAGTGGAACTTGCCGATGGAAGGCAAATTTTCGGGAAGCATATTGTTTCCAATGCGGATGTCGGCATCACTTACAACCAACTCATCGGGAAGCAGCACCTAAGCCAAAAGCTTCAAAAAAAATTGGAAAAAACGGTCTATTCATGCACTTCGCTCATGTTGTTTTTGACGGTGGATATGGATGTGCGAAAGGCCGGTTTGGACTCCGGAAATATTTGGGTTTTACCGGATAGGGATATGGATGATTACTATGACAGCATAATGAAATCGGACCTTCAAAAGGTCGGATTTTTCGAGGCGCTTTTCGTGAGCTGTACCACCTTGAAAGACCCTACAAGTTTTGATGGAAAGCACCATTGCCTGGAAGTAATCACCTTTATAGACTACAGGACATTTGAGCCTTTTGCGGAGGAAAGTGCCGAACGGTCGGTAAAATACCTCCGGTTTAAGGAGGAACTCACCAAAAAAATGGTTTTGGGCTTGGAAAAAGTGGTCCCAAATATCAGCGAGCACATCGTCCACCAAGAATTGGGCACCCCAATTACCAACGAATATTACATCAATACAACAAGAGGAAATGTCTACGGAACAGAAAAAAGCCTAAAGCATATTGGACCTTTTGCATACAAATCCAAAAGTGAGATAGAAAACCTATATCTATGCGGTGCCAGTATTTTATCGCACGGTGTGGCCGGGGCAAGCCATTCTGGGGTAAATACGGCAGCGGTTATTCTAGGATGCCACGCCGATGAACTAAAAGAACCCCAGGAAGGGCAGGAATTGCTCATTTTGGAGGCCGAAGACACTCCCAATAACTACCCGGAGGAGATACAAAAGAAAATCAGGCTACGACAAAAAAGGACGCAGGAAAAATCAAAAAGCTTGGCCTAACCAAAAAGCAACGGAAAAAACTTACCCTCCATTTTCTGCCCCTTTGAAATAGGCGGGACACCTTTTAAAAGTTCATCATTGGTATTACTTACCGTACCATCGGCAAAAACGTTGAGGACAAAGGCCCTTCGAGGCCTATCCGATTTGTTTTCATAGGAACCATGTACCATTAAGGGATGGTGAAAAGTGGCATAGCCCTTCTTCAAGGGAATGGGAACAGGGTTAAATTCCCTGCGCTGATCTTCGGTCAAATAGTCCAAAAGCCCCTCCATGTTTCCGGCAAGTTCAGGGGCATCCAGCAACCCCCAATTGTGGCTTTTTGGAACATAATACAAGCACCCGTTTTCTTCGGTGGCATCGTCCAGACCTGTCCAACAGGTTAAATGTTGCATGGCCACGGTGCGTGTCCAATACGAGTAGTCCTGGTGCCAGGCCACTACCCCACCGTGCTTTGCAGGTTTATAAAAAAGCTGGTCGTGCCAAAAACGAACCGCCCTATTTCCCAACAATTGATAGGCCGCCATTACAAACGCCGGATTCCATAGAACATCATGAAAGCCTTCCGTAATCCTCCAATGCCCAAGGGAATGAAACAATACGGAATCCTGGTCCTTCGATTCGTTACTGTGAAATTCGTAAAAAAGCGAGTGTGCAGGATGTTTTGGATCCATAAGCTCGTCCAATTCCTTTTGCAAGTGTAAAATTTGCCCTTCGTCCAACAGTTTGATACCGGATACATATCCATATTCCTCGTAATGGGTCAATTGGGCTTCGGATAGTTTATAAGCCTCCCATTCATCCGCTGTTTTGGGGAATTTAAAAAGTTCTGAGATGAGCGAATGTCGCTCTGCCAAATCCCTAATTTGCATCGGTCAAAAATAATAAAGGTTACCCTTAAAGATACTGAATTCTATTTTCTATATTGACGTGTAAATCCAACTATTATGAAGTACTTTTTACTTGCCATCACTCTAGGTATTTTCGTTTCCTGCGCTGAAACTAGTAACGATGCGGAGGACATCTACCAAATCAAAAAAATCTTACATGACCAACAAACTAGCTGGTCCAACGGTGATATTGAGGGTTTTATGGCCGGATACTGGGAGAGCGACTCCCTTAAGTTTTACAGTGGTGCCAAACTTTCCAAGGGCTGGGAGACAACCTTGGAGAATTATAACCTGCGCTATCCTTCAAAAGCACATACGGGCAATTTACAATTTAAAATCGCTGATATTTCCAAAATAAACAAAGATGCCTATTGGGTGATGGGAGAATATCATTTGACCCGGGAGGTTGGGGATGCCAAAGGGACCTTTCTCATTATTTTCAAAAGAATTAATGGGGATTGGAAGATAGTGGCCGATTCATCTTGCTGATCATATTCCATATCCCACTTTTCCTTATTTTTGACAAATTTCACAAAATACCTATGAAACCCTCATCAAGGGATTTGAGTGATTAACTAAATTCCTCTTCCAAAGGAGGCAATTAAAAATCAATATGTTGCATTTAATTTAAACGTATGAGAAAATTAGTTTGGTTGGTGGCGGTCCTTTTGGCCGCATGTAATTCCTCACAGAAGACAGTAAGCACGGAAACCATTTCAAAAGGACCCGTCGACCCTAAAGTCTATGCGGAAACAATAACAGTGGCCGAATTGAAGGAGCATTTGTACATTTACGCTTCCGATGAATTTGAAGGCCGGGAAACCGGACAACCCGGACAAAAAAAGGCCATTGCCTACCTTAAAGCGGAATATGAGAATTTGGAGATTCCTCCCGCCCAGTCCAATGGTGATTACTTTCAGAAAGTACCCATTGAAATCAGCAATATTCCCGTTGGCAAGTTAAGCATCGACACTTCCGATTATCTTTTGGGCGAGCACGTACTTACCTTTTCAAAAGCCCAATCCGGGGACAATGAAATTGTATATGTAGGATACGGTATCGAGGACGATAATTATTCTGACTACCAGGGAATGGACATTGCCGGCAAGTTGGTATTGATGAAAACCGGGGAGCCCATGAACTCGGACGGTACGTACACGATTTCCGGTACCTCTGAAAAATCGATTTGGAGCAACATGTCGGAATCACTTGGAAAACGCTTCCAATTGGCCGAAGACAAGGGAGCTATTGGCGTACTTTACTACGATGCCGATAATTACCCAAGATTTAAAAGTCGGTTCGACTATATGCGAAACAGTAATAGTGGCAGAATGAGCCTTAAGGACCTTCAGGAAAATGACTTTTCAAGTCTGTTTATCGATGGTACGTTGGCAAAAGCGATTTTACCATCTATAGAAACAGACCAAACGCCCATGGAATTAGACTCAAAAGCAACATTGGCATTTGAAAGTTCCAACGAGGAGGTAGATTCGGAGAACGTAGTGGCAATTATACAGGGAAGCAAGAAACCCAATGAATATATTATCATTTCATCGCATTTGGACCATATAGGAATTACCGAAGAGGGCGAGATCAACAATGGCGCGGACGATGACGGGTCTGGAACCGTGGCGCTCTTGGAAATTGCGGAAGCCTTTAAAAAAGCTCAGGAAGACGGAAATGGACCGAGTAGGTCTGTGGTCTTCTTGCACGTGACCGGAGAAGAAAAGGGCCTTTTGGGTTCTGAATATTATACCGATGTAGAGCCCATTTTTCCCCTAGGCCAGACAGTTGCGAATTTGAACATTGACATGGTGGGAAGAATAGACCCTAAGCGGGATGGGGATAGAAATTATATCTACCTCATTGGTTCCGATAAATTGAGTACGGAACTACATGAGCTTTCCGAGGAAGTGAATTCCAAATACACCCAATTGGAATTGGATTATACCTATAACGATGAAAACGACCCCAATCGATTTTATTACCGAAGCGATCACTACAATTTTGCCAAAAACAACATTCCCATAATTTTCTATTTTAACGGAACACATGACGATTATCACAGGCCTAGTGACACTCCGGACAAAATAAACTATGATTTATTGGAGAACAGAACCCGACTGATTTTCTATACGGCATGGGAATTGGCAAACAGGGCCAATCCCGTTGTTGTCGATAAGGCTTCGGATTAAGGAAGTTTAAGATTTAAGTTAAAGGCCGATAGTTATTATCGGCCTTTTTCTTTTAAAAAGTAAAGACTGGAATCTGGGCATTCCTTGCTCTACACAGGCTTCTTACCCTACATTCAGGATACAAAAAAGCCCCGGACATATCATGTACAGGGCGAGTTTAAAATGCTTTTTGGGTGGAAGACCGGGTTCGAACCGGCGACCTCTGGAACCACAATCCAGCGCTCTAACCAGCTGAGCTACAACCACCATTTATAAGCGGTGGCAAAGGTAATTTTTTTTCTTCTACTTATCAAAAGAAAATCTACTTTAAAATATTGTTGATCGTACAAAAAGATTAAGTTATACTTACTATTATCAGGTTTTAATTCAACCATTAAAAACTTGTGCACTAGAGTAAGAGAAATTGACAAATTAATACGATGGTGAATTTACCTTCTAACTGATTTTTTTTATAAAGTAACACTAATCAAAAGCCAATCTATTACAAACTCTATATACGTTCAAGAATAAAATAAAAGTAAAATTTTAGTATTTTTCGTTCACACACGTATCAATATCCATTTAACTATTAAACAGGATGAAAAGTTCAAAAATGCTTAAAACTACATTTCTGTTCCTATTTATTTCCATAGCTGTATACTCACAAAAGATACCTTCCATACTTAAGGACACTATTTATATTTTGGAGCTCAACAAACGAGCGGAAGAACTGCGCTATAGAAAATCGGATTCCATTCAAATCATCGCCTTACAGGCTTTGGAGCTAAGCAAGGAAATCAACTATGAAAGAGGTGTATTGTATTCCACATACAATCTGGCCAGCTACGAGTTGTATCAAGGGAACAGCAAGAAATCCTTGGAAATAAATTTAGGAATTTCAAACCATCCAAGCTTGTCCAAATACCCAGATTTGGGCATAAAAATATATAATGATATTGCCCAAGCCCACTTCATACAATCAGATCATCCAAAGGCCTTTCAAAACTTCCTCATGGCCAATTATTTGGCTGAAAAAACCAAAAATTTAAACGAATTGGTTCGTATTAACAACAATTTGGGTACAATGTTCCTATTATTGGGAGATTATAACGAATCAATGCTTTATTATGACGCTGCAAGAAAAGTTATCGATCAAGAAACGCCAGTTCACATCCATGGTATTATTCTATCAAATCTTGGCTATCTGAATATGCGGAAAAATAATTTGGATAGAGCAAAGGATTATTTAAAGCAAGGTCTTGAACTTGCAAAAAAAACCAACTTTTCAACAATCATTGCGTTCAATTATCTGACTACCGGTGAAGTATTTAGTTTAAATAAGGAATATGACAAAGCATTGGAATTTTATGAAAAAGCCGAAAAGGAATATCAGAAAAGTGGGGATAAAAAAGGTATTTCGGATTTATATTTTGGATTTGCGTCAGTTCATTACGAACTAGGTAATTATGCCCTTTCGAAGGAATTTGCCCTTAAAAGCCTAGATTTATACAAATCCTTTAAATTAAGATCTGGCCTGGAAAAGTGTTCTCGCATACTCTATAAGTTGGCAAAGTATGAAAGTGATTTTGAAGACTCCCTTAAATATTTGGAAAGTGCCGAAGCCTACTCTGACTCCATTTCCAAAGAACAAAATAAGACCAATCTCTCCATGCTAAAGGCAAAGTTGGCCTTTGAGGAGGAAAGGTCAAGACTTGAAGAAACCAATCTGGCCACCATAAATACCCAAAAAAAATACATAGGTTGGTCATTGGTATCACTAATAATGGCAATAGTCGTTATTTTTTTTATTCAGAAATCCAGTAAAAAAAGAAAAAAATTAAATACCATTCTTGCCGACAACGAGCGAGAATTACACCTAACAAATCAAACAAAAGATAAATTGTTTTCCATTGTGGGTCATGATCTTAGAGGTCCTATCATATCGTTGAAGGGTTTGTTGGATGTCTCCCTAAATGAAGAAAATGGTGAAAGTCAGTTCAGGAGATTTGGACCTAAATTACAGAAGGACCTTGAACATATTCATTTTACTTTGGACAACCTTTTGAATTGGGGTCAAACACAAATGAAGGGATCAAGTATGGTACCAAGAAATCTTCTAGCACGAAATGAAGTCGAAGATATCTCCAAGATTTTTAATGAAAATCTAAAAAACAAAAGAATTAAACTTATCAACTCTATACCAGATAATTTATGTGCCAAAATGGATTTGAACCATTTTGAAATTGTCTTTAGAAATTTAATAAGCAATGCAATTAAATTTTCACATGAAGGCGGAAAAATTTTTATTGATGGAGAAATATCAAAAGACAAGGTGTTGATTAAAGTTAAGGATAACGGTGTTGGCATTAGCGAAGACAATATTAAAAAGATATGGGACTACAAGGAACATTTATCAACTTTTGGTACGAACGACGAAAAAGGTACTGGTCTTGGGCTGATGCTTTGCAAGGAAATGGTCGAAAAAAATAATGGTGATATTTGGGTGGAAAGTGAAATAAATAAGGGCACAACTTTCAAAGTAAGTTTGCGGCCCTGTACTTAATCACCTAAAATTTCCAACTTTAGGATGCATTTTCGTTTTATCTTTAAAGGCTTTACTTTATTAGTAATATAAATAATATTTAGATGTAGAAATTTCAAACTATCGATGAATTACATAAATTCAAGATAAAACACACAAAAATTGATAGTTCACAACAAAAAATGAGACATGTGGTAAAGGCATTGTAAATTCACATTTTGTATGAGCAAATTCAGGTGATTTATAAATTTAAACCCTTTAAGAACTACGACAGCAAAGCCTTTTATATAAGAGGAGTGCTTCTACTATTTATTTTCTTTACTTATGGTGCACTTGCCCAAATGTCTTACAAGGATTCCCTATTGATTGGAATTTCAAAGTTTCAAAAATCGTCCAAAGAAAATACTGAGTATGTAGAATTGTTATTGGAATTAGGTCTAGAGCAGCGGTATTTCAATCTGGACAGCCTTAAATTACTATCAGAGGAAGGGCTTAGAATAAGTGAGAAAATAGGCTATGAAATCGGTAAGGCAAATGCTTACCTAGGTTTAGGAACATTTTATTCAGACAAGGGCAAATATGATGAGTCCTTGGGCAACTTGCAAAAGGCCTTGGATATCAGTTTTGTTGAAAAGGACGATACCTTACGCTTAACAATTCTCAATACCATAGGCGAACAATTTGACTATAAGGGTGATTATGACCTTGCCCTAAGCAAATACCTTGAATGCATTGAACTGGCAGAATATCTTGAAAATCAAAAGATGTTATCCATAATCAACGAAAATATTGCCAACCTCTATATTTCCCAAAAGGATTTTGAAGAAGGTATGTTCTATTATGAAAAGGTCAAAAAAATCAACGAAAAAATAGGAGATGCAATCATCATGGCTGAAACCATGAGCAATATGGCCTCGGCCTATGCCGATATGGGAAAATTGGAACTTGCCATGTTCAATATAAATAGTGCCATAAAAACCTTTGAGAATAACAGTATCAGGGATTGGCTCGCCTATGCATACCAGGTAAAGGGTAAAGTGTACTTAAAACAGCAGAAGAATAAATGGGCCTTATATTGGTATGCTCAAAGTGAAATCCTTCATGATAGGTTAGACGATTTAAGGGAGGAAATACAGCTTTTGACGGGAATGGCAAAAGCACATCTGAAATTGGGAAATGATAGTATATCAACAATATACGCACAGCAGGCTTACGACCATTCCTTAAATCTGGATGCTTTATCAGGAATAGAGGAAGGTGCTGAATTATTGTATGAAATATACAAGAATAAAGGCGACTATAAAATGGCACTAGAGTACCATGAAATTTTCAATGAGGTGTCCGGAAAAATTTCCAGAAAGGAAAGTAAAAAGGGACTTACGATGTTAAAAACCAAAATAGCGTATGAGAGTCAGAAGGAGCAGTTAATCCTTGAAAATAAGGAGGCTTTGGCCAAACAGAAGAACTATGTATATGCCACCTTAATTGTTTTAATAATATTCTTGTTCATAACAGCCCTAATTAAACGTAATGCTAAAATTCAGAAGGAGTTGAATAAGGAACTTATTTTAAAACAAGAAGATTTAGAAAGAAAGGAAAAGTATTTGTACGAGGTCGACCAGACCAAGAACAAGCTTTTTTCAATCATTGGTCATGACCTCAGAGGCCCCATTGGAGCTTTCCAAGGGCTGATCAAATTGTTTAAGGAAGGTGACATGTCCAAGGAAGAGTTTTTAGGCTTTGTACCCAAATTGAAATCGGATATAGATAATATCGCCTTTACGCTCAACAATTTACTTTCTTGGGGACAAACCCAAATGAATGGGGCCCATACGAAACCTGGAATCACGGCCATAGAAAGTATAGTTAACGAAAATATAGCCTTGCTTTCAGAAGTAGCAAACAATAAATCCATAAGGCTTATCAACAGAATAGAGTCCAATACACTGACTTGGTGCGATAGTGACCAAATTGATATTGTAATCCGCAACTTGATCAGCAATGCCTTGAAATTCACTCCTAAGGACGGTATGGTAACCATAAGCGCAGCCGAAAAAGCCAGACACTGGGAAATTCTTGTACGCGATAATGGTGTAGGTATGAGCAAGGAAACCATTGGAAAAATATTCGACCAGGCCAATTCCCATACTACCTATGGAACCAATGATGAAAAAGGTACCGGACTTGGTTTGTCACTGTGCAAGGAAATGGTTGAAAAAAATCATGGTAACATTTGGGTGGATAGCTCCATCCACAAAGGATCCAGCTTTTACTTCACCATACCAAAAGCCAAAAAACAATACAAGAAAACGGCCTAAATCAAGGAATCAAGGGAGTCTACGGCCAGCATACGCTCTACGGTAAAACCTTCGGCATAATCCACCCCGATCAATCTGCCCAAATCTTGAGCCCTGTAGCGCACACTTTCAATAAAGGTCTTGCTACTGATGGGCGTCTCCGGCTCCTTGCTCTTTGGGTCATGGAACTGGGAGGAATACGCCAAAATGGCTTCTGTTTTCTTTCCCATGAATAGGCTTATATCCACTGCGAAATCAGGTATCAGGTTTTTCCATTGGATATAATGATATACCAATTTTGGACGCCACTTTTCTTGAACCTTACCATCAAGAAGGGTCTCAATTTTTATAAGTCCGCTTAAAAAGCAGGCATGGCTCACCAATTCACTTCCCTTGGCATGGTCAATATGTCGGTCATTTATGGCATTGCATAGGACTATTTCAGGTCTGTACTTTCGAATCATTTTAATAACCTCCAATTGATGTGCCTCGTCATTTACAAAGAACCCGTCACGAAAGCCTAGGTTCTCCCGGACCAAAACTCCCAAAATGTTTTTGGCATTTTCAGCTTCCTTGTCCCTAATTTCTGCAGTACCCCGAGTTCCCAACTCACCTCGGGTCAAATCCACAATGCCTACCTTTTTGCCTTTGGAGACTTCCTTGGCTATGGTCCCGGCCGCACCAAGTTCAGCATCGTCCGGATGCGCTCCAAATACCAAAATATCTAATTTCATTTATAAGTGCCTTTTTGGATTTTTAAAAATATCAAACGGTCGTTTTAGTCTCTTTCTTGACTTTTTTAATGGCATATTCAATATCCGCAATTAGATCTTCCGGCTCCTCGATTCCTACTGAAAATCGAATCAACCCATCCTTGATGCCTTGTTCTGCCCTTACTTCGGCACTCATCAGGGCATGGCTCGTCTGGGTTGGTGAAAGTACCGTACTTTCCACACCTGCCAAACTCATGGAGGATTTGATTATTTTTAGGGATTTCTGAAAAAGCGAGGCATCCAAATAGGGCTTCAATTCAAAAGAAAGCATTCCCCCAAAGCCTTTCATTTGCCGCTTGGCAAGTTCATGGTCCTTATGGATGGTCAACCCGGGATAATACACTGCATCAATATCCACATGGGCTTCTAGATACTGGGCCATTGCCAAAGCATTTTCGTTTTGGGCCCGGACCCTGAGCCCCATCGTCTTTATACTTCTTTCCAACAACCAAACCGTGTAATCACTAAGGCTACCTCCAAAGTTTTTGGCCAAATGGAATATGCGATGCATATGTTCCTTGGTAGAGGCTACGGCACCCGCACAGATATCCGAATGACCGCCCATGTATTTGGTGGCACTATGAATGACCACGTCGATGCCAAAATCTATCGGATTTTGGTTCACCGGACTGGCAAATGTATTATCGATCATGGAAACGATGCCATGTTTTTTCGCTATGGCGGCCACACCTTCTATATCGGTTATTGTCAACAAGGGATTCGAGGGTGTTTCTATATAAAGCACCTTGGTGTTTTCCCTAATTTCGTTCTCAAAATCCTTAGGCTCCCATCCTTTTGTAAAGGAATAGGAAATACCATATTTATCGAACTCTTCGGTCACCAAATTATAAGTGCCCCCATATAAGGTCTGTTGTAAAACAATGTGGTCCCCTGCCCTAAGGAATGCCAAGAGGGCCGTACTTACCGCAGCCATTCCGCTTCCAAAAATCAAGGCCGACTCCGCATGTTCCAATGCGGCGATCTTTTTACAAAGACCTTCCTGGTTGGGGGTATTAAAATACCTAGGGTATCGCTTAACATCTACATCATCAAACGCATACGAAGTACTCATATACAAGGGGGAAACCGCGCCTTTATATTTGGTATCCTCCAATTCTCCCACGTGTGTACAAATTGTATTCAAGCCTTTACCTCTTTTATCCATTGTTCCTAGTTTAATGAATTGCTAAAGTTACGAAATGAAGGTGAAACTTAGTCGACGCAGTTTACGCGCTTACTCAAGATCAAAACTACTCCCTGAAACACTTTAAGCAAATAAAAGCCGACAAACTTTGGTTCGATTTTTTTAAAATACCTTTCAACCAAAAATAAAATCTGCTAATTTTCTACAATGATTCATATGCCTTACTTTATGAAGACCCAATTACTTGCAATTCTCATCCTTTTTTCGGTAATCATTTCCTGTAAAAATACCGCGACCGTAGTCCCCCAAAAATCAACTTCCGGCTATCAAGGACAAGGTGTCAGCCCTGTCGTGCCTACCGTAAACAGACCGGTACAAAAACAATGGAAGGGCATCTGGTCCATGGAAAATCAAACCTACTTTTCGAACGATTTTGATGGTGCCCGATTGAACGGTGTGGCCGAAGACGGTAACGACCATTACACCATTTGGATAACTGCAGAGAATACGCCCATAAACGTGAGTCCTTGGTATTCCTTCAAAGTTTGGACCGGTAAGCCCAGGGAAATCACCATTAAACTTTCCTATCAGGATTCAAGAAGTAGGTATTATCCCAAAATCAGTTCAGATGGTATCCATTTTAAGGTTTTGGACAGTACCAACTACAAGGTAATAAATCCGGGCGAAGGGGAGTTTGGCATCAAAGCGGCACCCGAGTTTGCTGAAATTACCTTAACCATTGGTAATGAACCCGTTTGGATATCGGCCCAAGAACTTTATACTTCCAAAAGAGTGCAGGAATGGGTAGATTCACTCTCCGTTAAACCCTTCATTACCAATTATGAAATTGGGAAATCCCACGAAAACCGTGCTATCCAGCTCATGGAGATCAAGGAATATCCAAGTACCAAGAAAGCATTGATGATCATCTCCAGACAACACCCGCCGGAAGTTACTGGATTCCTTGTGATGAAATCCTTTATGGAAACCATATCCAGTGATACGGAACAGGCAAAGACTTTCAGGGAAAAGTTTGATATTTTCGCCGTACCGCTTATGAATCCCGATGGCGTGGACAACGGACATTGGCGTCATAACATGGGCGGTATTGACCTGAATCGCGATTGGGAAAATTTCAATCAGCCGGAAACAAGAAGCGTGCGCGATTTTCTGAACAAAAAAAATGAAGAGGGCTACGAATTCGTTTTTGGGGCCGATTTTCACTCAACTTGGGACGATATCTATTATCCAATTGACAGCACGGTCATCGGACAAAAAGGAAAGATCGTTTACGATTGGATCGAAAGCATTTCAACCCGACTCCCTCAAAAAAGGACGAACATTGCCCCCTCCGATAAAATCAAACCGACCATGGTTTCCAGAAATTACTTTTATGTACACCATGGCATGCCGGCCATCGTTTTTGAACTGGGCGATAACACGCCCCGGGATTTTCTAAAGGAGAAAGGAAAGGTTGCCGCTGAGGAGATAATGCGGTTGTTGTTGGAGAAGGAATAGTTGTTGGTTGTTCACTTCGACTACGCTCGGGGCATGGGTTGTTCGTTGTTCGTTGTTCGAAATGGATTTTTGTAAATTTTATAATTATAAACGATTTATTTAAACCAATAACAACTTTAGCTTAAAAACTAAGCGGTATTCTGTGATTTGGAATTTGAGATTTTCTCTTCTATCCTTTGTTCAATATTGCATGGTTTTGACTATATACCTGCTCCAAGGTCGGTCAAACTATATATTTAGATATTCTTCCAGTCGCACCGTGTATCAACAGCTTCATGATAGCACCTACTTTTTTTTGGCGTAATTCACCTGATACCTCCAGTAACTCAGTGCTCCCAAGGCCAAAACGCCAGCAACCGTATACCACACAAAGGTTGGTGTAATCACCTGTGCCCCACTCGCATAGCTATGAAGTCCCACCAAATAAAAGTTCACACCAAAATAGGTCATCATGATACTACCAAAGGCAACGACGCTCAAAAAATTAAAGGTCCACCTTCCCCTTAGCCCGGGAACCAATCGTGTGTGGATGACAAAGGCGTAGACCATAATGGATATCAAGGCCCACGTTTCCTTAGGGTCCCAGCCCCAATAACGGCCCCAACTTTCATTGGCCCATTGACCCCCTAAGAAGTTCCCAATCGTCAGCATGACCAAACCTATCGTCAACGAAAGCTCATTGATGATGGTGAGTTCCTTCAAATTGATATCCATACGTTCGCGATTTTTCTTATTGGTCAACAGAATCAAGATCAAAGAAACCACCCCTAAGATCATCCCCACTGTCAAAGGACCATAGCTGCCAACAATGACCGCCACATGTATCATCAACCAATAACTGTCCAATACGGGAACCAAATTGGCAATGGAAGGGTCCACCCAACTCTGGTGGGCTATCCATAAGAGCATGGAGGTTACAAAGGCCGATGCGGCAATGGTCATATTACTTTTTCTACCAAACAATAAGCCCATGCCCATCGTTGCCCAGGAAACATACAAGATACTTTCATAGGCATCGCTCCATGGCGCGTGGCCGGAGATATACCATCTCAAAATCAAACCTGCGGTATGCCACAAAAAGAATAAATAAATGACACCTTTGAAAAAATAGACCCCAATTCTCCAGATTGAACGATCTTTAAAAATTTGAAAAATGAGAATCAAAAAGAAAAGTACGCCAACCAAGGCATAATACTGATACAGCCGATTAAAAATATTCAGCTTGTTGTAAATAACTTCGGTGTTGATTTTTCTTTCCGATGGTAAAACTTCACTACCATTGTTTACCTGATTTTGCTTGAAAGCGGCCAGAAGTCGATCTGCTTCGCCATAATCTCCCGTTTGCTGCGCTTTACTTAAGGTCATCAAATAGTAGGGCATGGCATTCTTGACAAAATTGGCATATAGGGAATCCTGAATCTGGATCTGTCCCCCGCGATATTCCACTGCCGATATCCATTTGTTGTTCTCATCGTTCAACAGCGGGAAAATTTTAACGATATCCTGACCTAAGGCCTGATTCAATAGACTCAAACGGATGTTGGCATCCTTGAAATCCTGTTCAAACTTGTTGGGGTTATTTGTAGCTGTTGCCTCCCTTAAGAAGGGCTCCAGCTTGTACGTCCCGTCCGGATTAAAAAAATCGGTCGCCTTTACGTATTTCTGCCCTTGCGGAATTCCTATAATTTTTCGGATGCTATCGTTTTGTGCCTTTTTGTCCAAGGCAATAAACTCCGCATTGTACCAAACTGCGGGGTTCATGATCATGGAAAGAAAAATTTGGTCTGAACTATACCCTAAATAGGTGTCCTTAAGGCTCAACTTCCGGAGTAATTCCGAAGAAAAGGTGTTGACGGGCTTCATCCTTCCGCCTTCATCCTGAATCACCAATTTCCCGAATTTATCCGCATGTTCCTTGGCCACCATGGAGGATTTTATGAGGGAATCTATTTGTTGTTGGGTGGGTGCTTGGGTATGGTCATGGCCATCGTCCGCAGTATGCTCCTGCGCTTGTAAGGAACCAGATAGCCCAATTAACAGTATAAAGACCGTAAGTATCTTTTTCTTTTTTTCCTTCAATTTGTCCAAGGATTCCGCCAAGTCCTTGAAGCGGGTTTTCCCAAAGAACATAATCCCCATTAAGCCAATATACAGCAGAAAATACCCTACATAGGTAATCCAAGTGCCCCAAAAATCGTGGTTTACTGAAAGTCGGGTACCTTTTTCGTCCGGGTCAAAACTGGCCTGGAAAAATCGGTATCCCTTATGGTCCAAAATGTGGTTCATGTAAATATCATAATCAAAGGGCCTTTCATCCTTTATGGTCACCTTGCTCATAAAGGAGGCATAGGCGTTCTCCGTTCCAGGATATTTTTCGGCTATAAAATCGTTGAGTTGTATGGCGAAGGGCAATTCATATATTTTTGAGCCATATCGCAGGGCAAAATCCAAGCCCCCAACGTTGAATTTATCGCTGAACTGGGTCTGCCCCTTACTTCCCAACACCTTTACTTCCTTGGTCTCGCCATTACTGGATACGGAAAGTACAAGCGCATCCAAATCGAATTCCATTTTTTCGGCTTCGGGTATTTCTACAATGCCGTAGGTTCCCTGTACCAAGGAATCGGGGATGACAAACTGCATATTGGCCGTATTGTAGAGCGAACGCAGTTGTAGTTTTTGAACGCTGTCCTGGACCAATTGTCCTTGAAACTGGTCTGCCATACGCATAAAACTTCCTTGAAACGGAGAGGATATTCGGTATTCGGGGCCATCGGTGAAAATGTTTATGGCCCCATCGGTCTCATTGTTCAAGGAAAACAGCACACCGTGAATGCTCATGACCTTACCATTCTCCAAAAAATGCTCATGTCGCTGACCATCGCCTGCTTCCACGATTTTTAGGTATGTATTCCCTGTCGGTCCCGGAATTAGGCCTTCTTTGGCACCCTCAATAAAATCAACGTAGGAAATGGTAAATTCCTGGCCGTTAAAGTCACCGGTCCATGGCAAATTGGATTTTATGGCCTCTGGGGTTACGATCAAATCATCCTCCATGGTTTTCCTTCTGGGCTCTCCATTGATATCACCTTCGATGTACGCCGTCAGATAGGTCTTATCCGAAAAGAACACATTTTCCGTTTCCCCTTCCCTGATGGGCATCATGCCCTCGTAGCTGATATATCGGGTTACAAATGCACCAACAATAATCAAAATCCAAGACAAATGCAGGACCAGAACGGGCCATTTTTCCTTTCGCAACAAGCGATAACGCGCAATGTTCCCAATAAAGTTGATTACAAAAAAGACCATAATAACCTCGAACCAGGTGGTATTGTATATCCAGATTCGGGCCGTTTCGGTACTATACCAACTTTCAATAAAAGTCCCAAATGCCATGGCCACGGCAAATACGATAAACAAAACGGACATCAAACGGGTGGAGAAGAAAATTTTCTTTAACAGATCTGTCATGTAAGAAGACAATGGTTTTCAGGTCGCAAAAATACGTCCTTTTACACTTTTTTTAAACGATAACCATGGAGAATAGTGTAACAAAAATGTTAATTTTCTAGGAACGACATAAGCCTATACAGGTGAGAATCACATCCATATTTCCTATAGTTTGGCTGTCCCAAAGAGCATAATTATTTTCGAAAAATTGGCTCTTGGTATTAAAACACTTTCAGGAAGCTTCCCACGGAACGAAGGAACTACAACAGTTTACCCATAAAATCTCCAAGCAATTCTTTGTATTTTCGCCGAATGATTTCCGTAGTCATTATAGGAACTGGGAACGTGGCCCAAAATTTGGCATCGGCATTGCATGGTGTTCCCAAAATACATCTGGCAGGAGTCCTTGGCAGGTCAGAGGCCTGCGTATCCCATTTTGAGGGCAAAGTCAATGTTGTTTTGGATTGGATGGATATACCGAAGGCCGATATCTACATCATTGCCGTGAAGGACGATGCCATACAGGAAGTGTCCGATGCCCTGAACGCAGAAGGAATGGTAGTGCATACTTCCGGAAGCGTTGGTCTGGATGCCCTGTCAAAGCATGAACGAAGGGGTGTTTTCTACCCCCTACAGACCTTTACCGCAGGAAAGATCATTGATTTTAAAACTGTTCCCATGTGTCTTGAAGTTTTCAATGAAAAGGACATGGAGCTATTGGAAACCTTGGGGAGAAAAATTAGCGATAACGTTCAGCATATTGATTCCGCCCAACGAAAAGTGTTGCACGTGGCCGCTGTATTTGTGAATAATTTTACCAATTATATGTATACCATCGGAAAGCAAATTTGCGATGAAAATGACTTGGATTTTTCAATACTGTATCCTTTGATACAGGAAACCGCTGCCAAAATAGAAACTTTGTCCCCCAAAGCTGCACAAACAGGCCCGGCCATTCGTAACGATTTAAAGACCTTGCACGGACACCTTACTTTGTTAACCGATGAAAAGCATAGGACCCTATATAAACTAATAAGCAATGCGATAAAGGCATCCAACCAAAACGAAAATGAAGAAAAGCTATAAGGAGTACTTAAAGGATATTACCACATTTATCTTTGATGTGGACGGCGTTTTGACCGATGGTAGTGTCCTGGTGACCACCACGGGGGAAATGCTCCGAAAAATGAGCGTAAAGGACGGATACGCACTAAAGGTCGCCATCGATAAAGGGTACAATATATGTATCATCACTGGCGGTACCAACGAGGGCGTGAAAAAACGCTTACAAGGTTTGGGCATCACCGATTTTTACATGGGCTCCCATCACAAAATCGATGCTCTGGAAGAATACTTGGACATTTATGGAATCGATCCGAAAAATGTACTTTATATGGGCGATGACATACCGGATATCCCTGCCATGAAAAAGGTGGGCGTGGCCTCCTGCCCGCAAAATGCCGTACCGGAAGTTAGGGCCATCTGTGACTACATCTCGCATATCAACGGTGGCTCTGGATGCGCACGGGACGTCATTGAACAGGTACTTAAAGTACGGGGGGACTGGATGGATAATTTTGACGCGGCAAACGCTTAGGGATGTTACGGGAAAAGCTTGGCGATTACAAATTGATATTGGCATCTGGCTCGCCTAGGAGAAAACAGTTCTTGGAGGAGATGGGGCTGGACTTTGAAATTAGGTTGAAGCCTGTGGAGGAAATCTACCCCGAAGTACTTCAAGGTGCGGAAATATCTGACTTTCTTTCGAAACTAAAGGCATCGGCTTTTGAAGGGACATTGGGTCCAAAGGAAATTTTAATTACGTCCGATACCGTGGTATGGCATAAAAACACCTCCTTGGCCAAAGCGGGCCATGCCAAAGAGGCCCATGACATGATTGCCAAATTATCTGGCGATTGGCACGAGGTCATTACCTCGGTATGTTTTACCACAAATAGCGAACAGATTATTAAAAACAGCATCACCAAAGTAAAGTTCAAGAACCTGTCCGATGCCGAAATCGATTATTACATCACCCATTTTGCGCCCTATGACAAGGCTGGTGCTTATGGCATTCAGGAATGGATAGGCCTTATTGGCATTTCTGAAATTCAAGGTTCCTACACCAACGTGGTGGGTCTACCTACAAACCTGGTATACGAAACGCTTTTGGATATGGTTTCCAGATAGATTTTCCTTAATTTTAAAGAAAAGAACGTTTTATGCTTAAGAAATGGTTGACCTTGGAAATGTTGGTGGTCCTTTTGGCTGCCATCTTTACGACGTTTCAGTCCTGCAATTCCAAAGTAGCGAACGATACAAAGGAAGACAGTGTAACGCCCAAAAAAGAAACGGAATCCCCGCGAAAAAAATTATCCCAAGAATTTAAGGACTATTGGTATTCCGGCACAGCGGAAATTACATCCTATGAACTGGAGCAGGCACGCTATGGAGAAATACGAACAGGCAAGGCGGTGATGATCTATGTAACGGAACCTTTTTTGAAAGACAAACAGGTCAAAGCGGACAATGCATCTAGCGATAATGTCCCGGTCCTAAAATTGAACGCCACCAAGAAATACCTGACCGGTATTTACCCCTACTCCATTATGACCAGTAGCTTCTATCCTGTTTATGACAACCAGCATGCGCTTAAAGTGTCCTTTTCAGCGCAGGAGTGGTGTGGTCATGTATATGCCCAAATTAACAATAAAGAAGCGTTTCAGGTCATGTCCCGTTCCTATTTTGAATCGGAGGGCGACCAAGATTTCAACCTGAAAAAAACAGTTTTGGAAAATGAACTTTGGAACAAACTAAAAATCGATCCGGAAAATCTGCCGCAAGGCACCCATCAAATCATTCCTTCCCTCGAATATGTTAGGCTCAGCCACAAGGAATTAAAAGCCTATGATGCAGAAGCCACCCTAACAAATTCTGATGGTTTTTATACCTATGAAATTACGTATCCGGAATTGGAAAGAAGCCTTTCCATAACCTTTGGAAATGCTTTTCCGTATCCCATCGAAAGCTGGTCAGAAACCTCAAAAAGTGGGTTTGGCCCAGACGCCCAAATTCTTACTTCAAAAGCTACTAAAATCAAGACCATTAATGCTCCCTATTGGCAAAAGAATCACAATAAGGATTTATATTTGCGGGACAGTTTAGGTCTATAATTTATGGAAGGTTTTATTGAAGATCACAAAAGCAGTCTCCTGTTCAGTCTTGTACTTTTTGTAATTATCCTCATTTTTAAAATCATATTTACCTCCATCGTAAAGAAAGTGGGTAAATTGAGCGATTTTAATCCCGTACGGATCAATTTGATTATCAAGTACATCAATATCGTATTGATTACCTTGGCCATCATTGCCCTCACCTTTATTTGGGGCGTAAACTACCGGGATCTGGGCGTTCTGCTTTCCTCCGTTTTTGCAGTAATCGGCGTAGCCTTATTTGCGCAATGGTCTATTTTGAGCAATATTACTGCGGGGGTCATCATCTTCTTTTCCTTTCCATTTAAAATTGGCAATACCATTCGAATACTGGACAAAGAAATTCTGGATACCGACAATCCCGAGAGGGAGGTTTTTGTCATTGAGGATATTAAGCCCTTTCATCTTCACTTGAGAAGGGCAAACGGGGAAATTATTACCTATCCCAATAACTTGGTCCTTCAAAAAGGGGTGGTATTGATATCGACATACAAAAGCGAGGAAATTGCTGCGGATAAATAAGTTACCAGTCTGTTAAAGAAGTCGTAAAATCGAGTCTTGGGCATGCAATCTTTTTATCTTTGAGATTAGACCAAAAACCAATTTAATGCGCCGTATCACCATATTTTTACTCATGGGCCTCCTTTTTATTGGCCCATCCTTTGCCCAGACACCAAAAAACCATTCCCCCGCCGATATTTTCCATGAGATTCAAAAACTGAATTTTTTAGGCACGGCACTATACATTGCGGCACACCCAGACGATGAAAACACCAGGCTTATCTCCTACCTTTCCAACCATGTCCACGCCAGGACAGGCTACCTTTCCTTAACAAGGGGCGATGGCGGCCAGAATTTGATCGGTCCGGAGCTTAGGGAATTGCTGGGCGTACTGAGGACACAGGAACTTTTGGCCGCAAGAAGAGTGGACGGAGGCGAACAGTTGTTTACAAGGGCCGTTGATTTTGGATATTCAAAAAATCCGAAGGAAACATTGGAAATCTGGGACAAGGAACTGATTCTAGGTGACGTGGTTACGGCCATTCGCAAATTCAAGCCCGATGTCATCGTTAACCGGTTTGACCATAGAAGTCCGGGAACCACACATGGGCACCATACTTCATCGGCCATGCTAAGTATGGAAGCTTTTGATTTGGCCAATGACCCCAAGGCATTTTCGGACCGATTGGAAAACACCGACACCTGGCAACCCAAACGTTTGTTCTTTAACACATCCTGGTGGTTTTATGGTAGCCAAGAAAAGTTTGAACAGGCGGACAAGTCCAAACTATTGAATGTGGATATAGGAACCTATTATCCTATGTTGGGCATGTCCAATAATGAAATTGCTTCCTTGGCCAGTAGCCAGCACCTTTGCCAAGGTTTTGGAAGATTGAGCTCCCGTGGCACCGAAGAAGAATATCTTGAACTCCTAAAAGGCGACTTACCTAAGAATAAGTCGGATTTGTTTGAAGGTATCAATACCACGTGGACCCGGGTGGCCGATGGTAAGGAAATAGGAGCCATTCTGGACAAGGTTGAGTCCGAATTTAATTTTAAGGATCCTTCCGTTCATTTATCGGATTTGGTAAAGGCCTATCAGCTGCTTCAAAAAATAAACGATGACCATTGGAGGGAACTAAAATCAAAAGAACTAAAGGCAATCATCGAGGATGTGGCGGGGCTTCATTTGGAAGCATTTACCACCCAGGCCTTTTCCAACCCGGGGGAATCCATAGAACTCAATTTGGAGGCGGTCAACAGAAGCAATGCCGACATCGTTCTGGAATCGGTATCGGTAAATGGAGAAAAACTTTTAATTGAATCGACGGATTTGAAGTACAACGAGCTGTTCAAAAAACAACTGAAGATCACCATTCCCAACACTACAAACTATACAAGTCCCTATTGGCTTATGGAAAAGGGAACATTGGGAACCTATACAGTGACCGATTCGGAATTAATAGGAAAATCTGAAACCCCTAGGGCCTTCAAAGCGACTTTTAATCTACTTTTTGACGGTGTCAATATCCCGATAACAAAAAATGTATCCTATAAATACGGAAGACCGGACAAAGGGGAAATATATCAGCCTTTTGAAATCGTGCCAAAGGCAACGTCCATGTTGAAGGACAAAGTTCTTATATTTTCGGACGGAACGCCAAAACAGATTCCGGTTACCGTAAAGGCCCATAAGGACCATGTATCGGGTAAAGTACGTTTGGAAATTGGCGACGGCTGGATTCTCGATTCGGCTACCCAACCATTTTCCATTGAGAAGAAGGGCGACGAGCAGACGCTGGTATTTACACTGACCCCTCCCACTACCGAAAATGAAACGTATTTAACTTCTATAGTATCCATAGACGGCGAAAACATTTCAAAGGAACTGGTAACCATCGCCTACGATCATATACCTACTCAGACCGTGTTGATGCCCTCCGAGGCAAAAGTCGTTAGACTGGATATTCAAAAAGCTGGTCAGCATATTGGTTATATCATGGGCGCCGGGGATGATGTCCCCACCAGTCTGGAACAAATTGGGTATACAGTGCATATTATAAATCCTACGGACATAGACGAAAATTCCTTGGGTAAATACGACGCCGTAGTCCTGGGTATCAGGGCCTATAATGTGGTAAATGAATTGAGCTTTAAGCAACGATATATTCTGGAATACGCAAAAAACGGGGGTACCGTAATCGTCCAGTACAACACGGCGGGCAGATGGGCGGACCAATTTGAAAATATCGCCCCGTATGATCTTCAGATTTCCCGTGACCGGGTGACCAATGAAAATTCCGAGGTTAAAATAATCGCCCAAGACCATGAATTGGTAAATTATCCCAATAAAATCTCCTCCAATGATTTTAATGGATGGGTTCAGGAACGCGGTCTTTATTTTCCGGATAGCTGGAGCAAGGAATTTACACCCATCCTGGAAATGAAAGATGAAGGGGAAAGAGCCACAAAAGGAAGTTTATTGATAGCTCCTTACGGAGAAGGTCACTATATTTACACAGGATTAAGCTTTTTCAGGGAACTTCCCGCGGGTGTTCCAGGAGCCTATAAATTATTTTCGAACATGCTATCCGTGGGTAAGGATAACCTGTCAAAAAAGGAACAGATCAAAGGATGAGTCAGGAAAAAGATGAACATAAAAGTTGGAAACGTGAGTATTCCCTGGTTCTGATTCTTAATCTTGTTTACATTATCGTTTTTTATCTTATAATGACTTCATACAATTAAAATGGGCGCACTGGACTGGACGATTCTTGCTGGTACCCTATTATTCATTGTAACCTATGGGGTATGGAAAACCAAGGGAAGTGCGAACGTTGACGATTATGTAAAAGGTGGAAACGAGGCGCAATGGTGGACCATTGGACTCTCGGTTATGGCCACACAGGCAAGTGCCATAACGTTTCTGTCCACGCCCGGTCAAGCATTTCACGATGGTATGGGTTTCGTACAGTTTTATTTTGGCCTACCACTGGCCATGATTATCATCTGTTTGGTGTTCGTTCCCATTTATCATCGCATGAAGGTATATACTGCCTATGAATTTTTGGAAGGACGGTTCGATTTAAAAACCCGTTCCTTGGCGGCCATCCTATTTTTGATTCAGCGGGGCCTTGCCGCGGGAATCACCATTTTTGCACCTTCGATTATCCTTTCGGCCGTTTTGGGTTGGGACTTGGGCACCCTCAATATTATCATAGGTACCTTGGTAATCATTTACACGGTTTCGGGTGGGACCAAAGCGGTCAGTGTTACCCAAAAGCAGCAAATGTTCATCATCATGACGGGCATGTTCGTGGCCTTTTTCTTTATATTAGGATTTCTTCCTTCGGACATTACTTTTTCCAAGGCCCTAAAAATAGCCGGCGCGAGCAATAAATTGGATATCCTTGATTTTAGTCTGAATACCAAGAGTAGGTATACCTTTTGGAGCGGTATCACGGGCGGTCTCTTTTTGGCCCTTGCCTATTTTGGTACAGATCAGAGCCAGGTACAACGCTATTTATCCGGAAAATCCATCAGGGAGAGTCAACTGGGATTGGTCTTCAATGCCATATTTAAAATCCCCATGCAATTTTTCATTCTATTGGTCGGGGTGATGGTCTTTGTCTTTTATCAATACAATCCTTCGCCCTTGAATTTTAATCCGGCGGCGACAACGGCCGTGATGGAGTCTGACTATGCCGAGGATTATAAAATCCTTCAGGAAGGACAGGTTGCCTTGGAAGCTGAAAAGCGTATCGCCCAAAATCAGTTTTCGACCGCCCTCGATATTAAGGAATACACGGCCGTTCAGGAAGCGAAACAACAAATCATTCGGATCAATCAAAAAGATAGCACAAACAGGGTTGCCGCAAAAGCCCTGATTTCACAAGCAGATGATTCCATCGAAACCAATGATAAGGATTATGTCTTCATTCACTTTATTCTGAACAACCTGCCAAAGGGATTGATCGGTCTTTTATTGGCGGTAATTCTCTCGGCCGCCATGTCCTCTACGGCATCGGAACTGAACGCCTTGGGAACCATTACGGCTCTAGATTTGTATAAACGTAATAAAAAAGGAAGCTTTACGGAAAAACACTACTTACTTGCTTCCAAAGGTTTTACTCTTGCCTGGGGTGTCATCGCCATTTTGATTGCCTGTATTGCCAATCTTTTTGATAATCTAATTCAACTAGTGAACATTATAGGTAGTATTTTTTACGGAAATGTACTTGGCATATTTCTCTTGGCTTTTTTCTTCAAGTTCGTAAAGGGAAATGCAGTGTTTTTTGCCGCCATCATTACCCAGATAATTATCTGCATCATATATTACAACCTAATCCATATTTATCCTTCTGGAGAAGAAAAGCTAGGGTACCTATGGTTAAACTTTATTGGGGCTGCCCTGGTCATAATTACGGCCATTATTTTCGAAGCCTTTGACAGAATGTTGAGCAAGCCTCCAACAGAAGCATAAAACCAATCAACTATCCTAATTTCCATGATTGCCCACGATATCAAGCGTTCGTTTATTTCAAAATATCAAAGGGAATCGATCCTGGTAAAGGCTCCCGGAAGAATCAATTTGATTGGGGAACATACAGATTATAATATGGGGGTTGTACTACCCGCTTCCATTGAAAAAGGAATTTATTTTGCCATTCAAAAAAATGGGAGTTCGTCCATTCACATAGAAACTTTTCTGACGGATGCCGAAAAAATCGAATTCGACCTAAAGGGAAATCCTAAACCTTACCAGGCCTTTTGGGGAAATTACTTCAAGGCCATTTTGGAAATCATGGTATCCAAAGGATATTCATTAAAAGGTTTCGATTGTGTATTTGGAGGAGATATTCCAATAGGAGCCGGACTATCTTCCTCCGCCGCCCTTTGTTGTGGTTTCATTTTTGGCGTTTCGGAAATTTTAGGCCTTTCCATTAACAGGGAAGAGAATGCCCTCATAGCACAGGCCGCGGAACATAGGATTGGACTTAACTGCGGATTGATGGACCAATATGCCGTTCTTTTTGGAAAAAGGAACAATGCGCTGTTTTTGGATTGCAGGGATTTGACCCATGAGTTTGTACCGATTAATTTAAGTGGTTACAGCTGGGTACTTATCAATTCGAATATAAAACACAACCTTGCTGTAGACTCCGAATACAACAAACGGAGAATTTCTTGTGAAACGGTCGTTTCCAAGGTCAATGAAAATATTCATCCCGCAGCTTCTTTAAGGGATGTTACCCTAGAACATTTGGAAAAAATAAAAATGGAGGTAAGCCCTACGGATTACAAAAGGGCAAAATATATTCTAGAGGAAAACGAAAGGGTTTTAAATATGATAGCTGCCCTAAAAGCCGGTGACACCCAAGAAGTAGGTAATCTACTTTTACAAGGCCATTGGGCCATGTCTCGGGAATTTGAAATAACGACTCCCGAACTTGATTTTCTGGTAAAAACAGGTGAGAAATTGGACGGCGTAGTGGGTTCCAGAATGATGGGAGGTGGATTTGGCGGGTGCACCATAAACCTACTTAAAACGGACAAAGTTGAATCCTGTCTGTCCGAAATAAAAAGTGCCTATCGTAAAGAGACCAACATTGAATGTGAAACCTATCCGTTGGAAATTGGGGATGGGGTCCATGTGCTAGATTAAGCTGCCAAGAAGTAAGCCCACTGGATGTCCATACGGATGGAATTTTCAAATTAAGCGAATCTATTGGAATAAAGTCTCTTTCGTTACCAATAAAAAAGCCCGCAAGCTACATGCATTACGGGCCTTTTACAAAGACAAAAATATTCTTAGGCTCCCCATTCCTTTAAGGAATCCTCGTTCATTTTTACATAATCGGCATTACCGGCCTCTTTCGCTTTTGCCAATGATTTTTTTGCAGCTTCTATGGCTCCTTTTTTATCCCCGGCCTTCGCCAAGATCAAGGATTGCTGTCTTAATTGCCAATATGCAGGATTCTCCGTCATGTTCATGGCGGTATCCATCCATTCCTTGGCCTTATTTATGTCCTTGCCCTCACTTAAATAATAAACCGCAGCAGCATAGTAATCCCCAGCTCCTGGTCCGGACATGATTCTATCAATATTTTTCATTACGGTAGCATCGGTTGGAACCTCTATGGGAACGCCTACATAGACCTGCTCCCACATAATACCCAAATTGGCACCTGTTGTAGTAAGGTCATCTATGGTGATGGTAAAAGTTTCAATGGGCATTTCAATAGGATACACAGGTACGGTCGCCGTGGCAACAATTTTGCTCTCTTCCCAATTACTGGGTACGCCACCTCCATTGGTATCCGTGTAGAAAAACACTTCCCACTCCTTTTGACCTGGCTTTGTAAAGATGGAATAGGTTCCCGCTTTTACCTCGCTACCTGCAATGGTTACGTCCGTATCAAACGAAATTGTTGTGTAGGCATTGGCACCCGTTCTCCACAATTTGCCATAAGGTACCAAATCGCCAAAAACTTTTCTTCCACGCATGGAAGGCCTGGAATAATTCACCACTACCTCCGTCAATCCAACCATTTGAACCAATTTGGAAGCGGGACTTGGGGCCGGAGTATTGATTTGGGCCTCAAGGGATAATGATGCCACAATGGCCAATAAAAAGAGTATTACTTTGTTCATAGTTAATTGATTTATTTAGTTTTAACAAAACTAGGTATAAACCAAAATCCCATTTGTTAAGAAAGTATTAAATAAGCGGGATACAAGTGCTAGTAAATGGCAAAAGGTACGGAAAGGGTACCCGTATTTAGATAGGCTGCAAAATAGAAAATCCCGGGTCCGTTAATTGTGTTGGATATTGAACCCGATGTATCTACTTCATTCCCGGAGTTCCAAACGAGCCTCCCGCCTGCATCAAAAATGGCACTTCCAAAAACCGTATTGGAGGTTTGAATTTCATAAACGAACGAACCTATATTTAGATCCTTATATATAAGTATCGTTTCGTCCTCGTCAATTTCTATGGGTTCTTCGGGGGTTTCAGGTTCTTCGGGGGTTTCCGGTTCCTCAGGGGTTTCCGGTTCATCGGGAACCTCGGAATCGACAAATGTAAATTTAAACAGTCTTGCGGCACTGGTGATGGAAGGTGTTTGTCGTGAAAAAAATTCAGAAGTAAAGAGGAATTGGTTGGCACTTATTTGGGCGATACCTTCGGTTTGTACAAAGGACAGTCCTAAATCGTAGCTGCTAAAACTTCCATTGAAGATGTTCGTACCGATGGAATTCTCGAATTTGATTAAAAACGGCATTAGAATGGTTGAATATCCCAGTAAATACAATTCGGTTCTTGCACTATCATAAACGGCGTCCGTCACCAAGCCCACCTCGTTTAATGAACCGATGTTCGTAGCGACATGGCTACCGATGGTCTTTGGAATGGAATATGCGACAGATCCCAGACTTTGCCATTGCTTCGTAAAGACAACCAACGCATCATCCAAAGCGATGAAAGCTTCCGCATCCCAATCGGAACTTCCGTTATTGGTAAAATCCGTTTGGTCCTCAT
Organism: Maribacter sp. C-4077; assembly: GCF_055378385.1. Lineage (NCBI taxonomy): Bacteria > Pseudomonadati > Bacteroidota > Flavobacteriia > Flavobacteriales > Flavobacteriaceae > Maribacter > Maribacter sp. C-4077. The sequence continues at coordinate 3,738,160 of NZ_AP038807.1, read as the reverse complement.
ATGTGAATTCGATTCTTTCGGCCTGTACCTGGTCGTACACTAGATAGTCCGACTTCGCAATTCGGTAAATCACCAAATCCGTTCTCGTTCCAACATTGTTCCCAAAATCCCCGATATAGATATAATTGGCATCCTGTGTCAATGCCTCCCAGTCCGTATTTTGGGCATTGGTAATTGTTATGCGTCTGGTTATGGCCAAGGAAGTGGTATCCATCTCATACAGAATTGGCTCGTTCCCAGAATCGTTATGGGTTATCAATCGGTCATTAAAAAAAAGTAATCCGGATGATTCGTTGATTTCGGCATTCAAACCGCCAACTTCAGAAATCGTTTGTTGCGCCGTAAGCACGGACGTAAATAATACCAACAAAACTGTAAAATATTTCATGGCAAAACTCACATTGCAAAGGGAAAATACAAAATCCTTTTGGTAAGCAGCTTACGTGCACTTATTTAAACTATCAAAGATTCAGATTCATCGGTGAAAATTCATATCCTCTTGCATAGATAAATGCTAAGACTTTATATTTTGTTTAACTTAATTCAATATTTGTTAAACAAAAATTAGGTATATTTGTTAAAAGGATTGTATGAAACTTTATCAGCTTAAGTCAAAACAATATTTGCCCATAAGTCAATCAGAGGCTTGGCAGTTTCTATCGAATCCTGCGAACCTAAAGGTAATTACACCAGAACATATGGGTTTTGATATTCTGGATGGCGCTGATAGGAAAATGTTTCCCGGCCAAATTATCCAGTATATCGTGAAACCTTTTCCAGGGTACTCCACCAAGTGGGTAACGGAGATAACCCATGTGCAGGCCGGAAGCTATTTTGTGGACGAGCAACGTTTTGGACCCTACAAATTGTGGCATCACAAACACTTCATCAGCGAAATACCCGGTGGTGTTTTAATGGAAGATATCATTGATTATAAATTGCCCTTTGGGATTTTGGGCCGGATGTCGCACCCATTTCTGGTAAAAAAGCAATTAAAGCAAATATTTATGCATCGAGAGCAAAAATTGACCTCACTTTTTGGTAGTATGCTAGATAAACAAAACACCGTTGAATTTAAATCTATATAAATGAAACCCGTATCAAGGGATTTGTTATAGTGAATTACATAACTCTAGAAAAGGAAATGTTTAAGAATCAAGTTATTGACCTAATTTTAAACATATGAAATGAGCCATAACAAGTCTTGATACATAACGAGATGGTCATTGGCGAATTACACCTGACCTACGAAAAACAATAAAAATAAACAGATGAAAACAATATTATTGATAGGTGGATCTCATGGAATTGGTTTGGATGTAGTAGACCAATTAAAGGAAACTCATAATCTTTTGGTAGCATCCAGAACGGAACTCCCGGAATCCGATAAAAATATTAACCATATTCAGTTCGATGCCACGGAAGATGTATTAAATATGGACGATATTCCCAATTTGGATGGTTTTGTGTATTGCCCTGGAAGTATCAACCTGAAACCTTTTAAGATGATGAGTTTGGAAACCTTTGAAAACGATATGGAAATCAATTTCTTTGGTTTGATTCGGGTTGTAAAGGACATTATACCCAAGATGAAGGATGATTCAAGCATGGTATTTTTCAGTACGGTAGCTGTCTCCAATGGAATGCCCTTCCACACCAGCGTTGCGGCGGCAAAAGGTGCCATAGAAGGCTTTGCCAAATCCTTGGCCGCTGAATATGCGCCAAAAGTAAGGGTGAACGTCGTGGCACCTTCATTGATAGATACTCCTCTGGCCAGCAGACTGCTCAACAACGACAAAAAAAGGGAATCCATGGGGGAAAGACATCCATTGAAAAGAGTTGGAAAACCAGAAGACATAGGGAATATAGTTTCCTTTCTTCTAAGCGATAAAAGCTCTTGGATGACGGGACAGGTCATTGGAGTTGATGGAGGAATCTCTACACTAAACCTTAGTTAAATGTCCAAAAAGAACGTCACTATTTTTTGGTTCCGAAGGGATTTACGGCTGGATGATAATGTAGGCTTTTTGGCCGCATTGAAGTCGGACCACAAAGTACTGCCCATTTTCATTTTCGATACCCATATTCTTTCCAAACTGCCCGAAGACGATGCTAGGGTAACCTTCATTTTTGAAACCTTGCAGAAAATGAGGAAAGAACTACAAGATGACTGGAACAGCTCATTGGCCATATATTCCGGAACGCCAAAATCGATTTTCGAGGAATTGATAGAGATGTACAATATTGGAAGCGTGTACACGAATAGGGACTATGAGCCGTATGCGAGGGACCGTGATGGGGAAATCGAGGAGCTTTTGGCGAGCCAGGATATAGCCTTCAAGACCTTTAAGGACCAAGTTATTTTTGAGACCTCCGAAGTTATGAAGGACGATGGCGATCCTTACGTGGTGTATACACCCTATAAGAACAAATGGAAGGAAACCTTTGACAAGGATAAACATCTACAAATCCATTATACGAATAGTTATTTGGATAATCTAATCGAAAACACGAGGCTTCCCAACCTTACGTTGAGCGATTTAGGGTTTAAAAAATCGGACATAGAGGTGCCGGATTTTACTGTCACCCCTACCCTAATCAATAATTACGAGGATACCCGAAACTATCCGGCAAAAGAAAATGGTACTTCTAGATTAGGACCGCATTTAAGGTTTGGAACGGCATCAATACGGAAAATGATGAAAAAGGCCATCAACGAGGATAATGAGGTTTTTTGGAGCGAATTGATTTGGCGCGAATTTTTTATGCAAATCCTTTGGCATTTTCCTCATACCAAAGACAAGGCCTTTAAACCAAAATATGACCGAATCGAATGGCGCAACAAGGAGGAAGAATTCGAGAAATGGAAAAAGGGACAAACGGGTTATGCCCTTGTAGATGCCGGAATGCGTGAACTAAATTCGACCGGCTATATGCATAATCGGGTGCGAATGCTCGTCGCTAGTTTCCTGTGCAAACATTTATTGATCGATTGGCGCTGGGGAGAGGCCTATTTTGCCGAAAAGCTCTTGGATTATGACATGAGTGCCAACGTAGGCAACTGGCAGTGGGCGGCCGGTAGCGGTGTTGACGCGGCCCCGTATTTTAGGATATTCAATCCAATGACCCAAGTGGATAAATTCGACAAGCAAAAAGAGTATATCAACAAATGGGTACCGGAATTACAGGAACTGAATTATCCAGATAAAATGGTAGATCATAAAATGGCCAGAGAGCGCTGCTTGGAAACCTATAAAGAGGCACTTAACAATTGATTATCTTGAAAGCTGCTCAAATGTGGCTTCCAACTCCTGTTGTTCCGCCAATCTTCTTCTCAGGATATTGACATATTGCAGGGCCAGTCTAGTATCATAATCGGAATACGCAGCGGATGCAAACTCCAAGGCCCTTTCCAAATCACCATTGATTTCATTGATGATGGCCATATTGTAATGGGCCCTTCCGGCAATTTTGGATTTTCTGTTATCAAGTTCCGTAGCCCATAAATCGGCCGCTCCATCCCAATTGCCAGTTCTGGCCCTTCGCATCGCGATTTTAAAATTGTTGGTGCCGCGTACAAAATAATTCCGTGCTACTCGCACGTTAATGGGCCTTGTCAAGAGCGCGTAATCCATGCCAATGGTGTTACTTATTTGCAAAACGCCTTCCTTTCTTCCCGCTATGGCTTCAAACGCCTTTGCCGGATTGACGCCCTCTCCCACCGATGTAAGGAAGTCATTAAAAATATATTCGTCCAAAATTGTTTTTGTAACGGGATCGTAAATCCTCCAGCCATTTTCAATTAATGTATTTAAGGTTAACCTATGACCTGGAATCCCTATGTTAATACCTACGTTGTTAGGTATACTTACGGTGGTTAATTCATAACTGGGCGTTGTATCCGTATCATAAAACTCCAAGGAAAATAAAATGTCCACCTCGTTCTCCTGACAAATTTGCGCTACAAAATCCGTAGGCAAGGCAGCTGGAAAAACACCCAAACCTTTGCGCGATCCCTCAACATCTTCGATTATCCTGACCACTTCAAATCTGCTGTCCCTCTTCAATGCATCCAGAAGCCCCTGAATGGCATATTCTGCGCCTTCTTTGTCCAAATCCTTTCCTTCAAGGGACAAGACCTTATCCAGTTTATCCAGTTTATTGTTTTCTTCCGATGGAATACTCCTGTTGAGGATACCAATCTTGGTCACATGGGCCGGAATGGCAATCCTTGGAGCCTGCGTCACTCCCATGGTCAATCTATTGGTAGAACTACAGGAAACGTTCATTAGAATGATTCCGGCAATTAGGAATATGTTTAAAATGTTCTTCATGCTATCGGATTTAAGGATATAATTGGTTGATTTATAACGAAAAACTTTACTGTTAAGTATTTCAGGAAGTATGTAAAAAACGTCAAGAACTTAGAAGTCTTGGATTATCTGTTCTAAGAACATAAAAATTTGAACAAGCCTATATTGTAGGCGCTTCCTTCAGACCTTTTAAAACCTTATATTTACGCTACAATGAAATCATTCTTTCAATTTATATTTAGAAACACTAAATAATCCATACCAAGTAAACCGATAAAAATGAAAAAATTCCTAGTACTAGCATGCTGCTTCGGTCTGATTAACGTTGTTCAGGGCCAAAAAATGAGTAAGGACAAAAAAGCGGTCATTGCTTCCGTTGAAAATCATAAGGAGCAACTTATCAAAATCAGCGACTCCATTTGGGCGTTGGCAGAAACAGCCTTTGAAGAGACGGAATCTTCCCGAATCCTTGCTGACTATGCCGAAAAAAATGGACTGACTGTAACCCGGGGCGTTGCCAATATCCCCACTGCCTTTACGGCCACATACGGTTCCGGCAAACCGGTTATTAGTATTTTGGGTGAATTTGATGCCCTACCCGGAATCTCTCAAAAGGCGAGCCCGGAAAAATCGCCTTTAAAAGAAGGAGCGGCGGGCCACGGTTGCGGCCACAATATGTTCGGCACGGCAAGTTTAGGGGCCGCCATTGCCATAAAGGAATTAATGGAAGCTGGAAAAATACAGGGGACCGTCAAGTTTTTGGGCACACCAGCAGAAGAAAAGTATTTTGCTAAAGTGTGGATGGTTGAGGCCGGACTTTGGGACGATGTGGACGTAAATGTGAGCTGGCATCCTTCCGCAGGTATTGAGGCCGATGTACAAACGGGCCTTTCCCTAATCGATTTCATCGTTGAGTTCTACGGACAGACAGCGCATGCATCCGCGGACCCCTGGAACGGCAAAAGTGCCTCCGATGCCCTGGAGCTGTATACCACCGGCATCAACTACTACAGGGAGCATATTTTGCCAACTTCACGTATTCACTATCACATACAAGATGGCGGACAGGTAGTAAATGTGGTCCCGGACTATGCAAAGCTTTGGGTACGGGTTCGCGACCCAAAGAGGTCCAAAATGTTGCCTACCTACGAACGCGTAAAGGCCATGGCGGAAGGTGCTGCCATCATGGCGGATGTAGACTATAAAATTTCATTGGTCTCCGGTATTTATGAAACCTTGGTCAATAGGACCGGTGGTGAAATCATGCAGTCCAACCTGGAGCTATTGGGCCCTATTACCTATACGGAAGAGGAGGAAGCTTTTGGAAGGGCCATCCAAAAAGCGACGGGAAAACCCGAAGTTGGAATGGACGGTAAGGTATACCCGCTTAAGGAAACGGAAGAGAATCCGGGTGGCGGTTCCACGGATGTAGGCGACGTGAGCTGGAATGTACCCAACATTAATTTGGGAGTTACCGTAGCGCCAAAAGATACACCCTGGCATTCTTGGGCCGTTGTGGCCTGCGGCGGTATGTCCATTGGCCATAAAGGAATGGTGCATGCGGCCAAAGCGATGGGTATGACCATGTTGGACCTTTTTGAAAACCCAAAAATGGTGGAGGCCGTGAAGGAAGAGTTCAAGACCAGAAAAGGAAATGAGGTGTACGAGCCCATGATTGATGGGCCACCACCTATTGGAAAAAATTAAGAAAAAATAAGATTGCTATGTTCGGATTATTTAAAAGAAAAACAGAAAAGGAAAAATTGACTGTAGAATATCAAAAGCTCATGAAAGAGGCTTTTGAACTATCGACCATTAACAGAAAAGCAAGTGATGAAAAATATGCAAAAGCGGACGAAATCCAGAAAAAACTGGATGCCTTGGAATGAAGTTAAAAGACCAACATTAATGGTCCTTTGTTTCTTTTTTCTTCAATATTCGCTAAAGGCCCAGGAAGAATCAGAAACGGGCTTCGATTTTAAGTACGACCATTATTCGCTCATTGTGAAGGACTTGGAAAAAACGGGAAAATTCTATAAGAACATTCTAAAACTTAAGGAAATTCCCCATCCTTCAGCCACTTCCGGATTTCGTTGGTTTGTAATCCATGGGAACTCGCAATTGCATTTGATCGGAAAGGACAGCGTACCTATGAAGCACAACAAAAGTGTCCATCTTTGTTTGGCCACACAGAAACTGGATGAATTTATTGCCCATTTGGAAGAAAAGAACGTTCCATACTCGGACTGGCCAGGTAAACCAAACGCCGTTACCTTGCGGGCCGATGGAGTCCGACAAATTTATGTGCAAGATCCTGAAAATAATTGGGTGGAAATCAATACGGCCGTTCATTAAAAAGTCATGCTCATCTTTATAATGACCAAAACTGTTTTGGGTTGGAAATAAAAGGGATATCGCCCGAAAACACTTGGCCGATCAGGCATCAGGTTATGTGGCCCAACCATCCAATCGAATTCGTAAAGCTGGAGAAAGATACCTCCGGAGCACATTACGGAATTTTCGTTGAAGATAAATTGGTGAGCTGTATTTCCCTTTTTATAGCGGATGATTCGGCCCAATTTAGAAAGCTTGCAACATTACATGGATACCAAAAAAAAGGATATGCTTCGGCGCTTATCGACCATATAATCGCCATTTGTCTTCAAAAAAAGGTACAAAAAATTTGGTGCAATGCCCGACTGGACAAAACCGACTTTTATGAAAATTTTGAACTGATTAAAACAAAAAATAGCTTTTCAAAGGAAGGAGTATCCTACCTAGTGATGGAGCGAATTTTGTGAAGATAATCTGGTAGCGTAATTTTACGTAGCTATCTTGAACTAAAAATCATTTTAATGAGCAAAACTATAATACGAAAGTTTCCTCTCGGTTTTCAATGGCAGACCCAGGACCCATTTTTATTCTGTGTACACCACTTAGATCATTTTCCTGAAGGTACACCAGATTTAGGTCCAAATCCAGAACTACTGAAAGGAAGACCTTTGGGCGGGGATTTTGACCCCCACCAGGACTGGCGTATGTATCATGGTCAAACCATTCCCGGATTCCCCGCACATCCACATGTTGGATTCGAGACGGTAACAGTTGTTAACCAAGGTTTTTGCGATCATTCCGACTCCTTAGGTGCAGCAGGAAGATTTGGCTTGGGCGACACTCAATGGATGACCGCAGGAAGCGGTGTGCAACATTGCGAAATGTTTCCGCTATTGCATAGCGATAAGGAAAACACCTTGGAACTATTTCAAATTTGGTTGAACCTACCAAAAAAGTCCAAGTTTGCCGATCCCTATTTTAAGATGCTCTGGCATGAGGATATCCCTATAATAATAAGGGAAAAAGCTACGGTTACCGTAATTGCCGGGAACTTTAATGATATTACGGCGCTTGCACCACCGCCGGATTCTTGGGCATCGGAGCCTGAAAATAAAGTAGCTATTTGGAGTATCGTTATTGAGGCCAACGGAGAAATCCGTCTTCCAAAGGCAGAGAAAGGCATTAACCGAAGTATTTATTTTTATGAAGGGGACGAAATTAGCATTGAGACCGAAACAATCCCCAAAAACTTTGGTATGGATGTGAATCCTGAAGCGGATATCAACCTAAAAGCAGGTTCAAAAGTTGCCAAGCTATTGGTGCTGCAGGGGGCCCCTATCAACGAGCCCGTTGCCCAACAAGGTCCCTTTGTAATGACCACACAGGAAGAACTTCAAAAAGCTTTCTCACAGTTTAGATTGACCCAATTTGGTGGATGGCCATGGCCCTATCCCGATAATGTTCATGATGCCGAAAAAGGTAGGTTCGCGAAATATCCGGATGGAACTGTAATTGAAAAATAGTTATCCCCAATTAAATCCTGTCTATTTTTGCCCCGATAGCTTTCAATCGTACATCGATATTCTCATAGCCCCTATCGATCTGTTCAATATTGTGGATAGTTGAGGTACCCTTTGCGGATAAGGCAGCGATCAGTAAGGATACACCAGCACGTATATCGGGTGAGGTCATCGTGGTCGCTTTCAATGTCGACTTAAAATTGTGCCCCATGACGGCAGCACGATGCGGGTCGCAAAGAATTATCTTGGCACCCATATCCAATAGTTTGTCCACAAAGAACAGTCGGCTTTCGAACATTTTTTGGTGAATGATGACTTCCCCTTTCGCCTGAGTGGCTACTACCAAAATAATACTAAGAAGGTCTGGAGTCAACCCGGGCCAAGGCGCATCGGCAATGGTCAATATCGACCCATCAATGTAATTTTGAATTTCATATCCGTTGGTATGTTTCGGAATAAAGATATCATCTCCTCTCCGTTCCAATTGTATCCCCAGTTTTCTGAAAACCGTGGGTATTTGTCCCAAATCGTCCCAACTTACATTTTTTATGGTCAATTCACTTCGAGTCATGGCTGCCAAGCCGATCCAGCTTCCGATCTCGATCATATCGGGCAACATGGTATGTTCCGTTCCCCCCAAGGATTCCACACCATCAATGACCAACAAGTTGGACCCGACTCCCGAAATCTTGGCACCCATCCGAATGAGCATTTTACACAACTGTTGTAAATAAGGCTCGCATGCCGCATTGTATATGGTGGTTTGACCTTTCGCCAATACCGCTGCCATTAGGATGTTGGCGGTGCCGGTAACCGAAGCTTCATCAAGCAACATATAGGTACCTTTCAACTCTTTTGCCTCAACCCCATAGAAATATTCCTCCTTGTTATATCTAAACTTGGCACCGAGCTTTATGAAGCCTTCAAAATGGGTATCCAAACGCCTACGACCTATTTTATCCCCTCCAGGTTTTGGAATATATCCTTTTCCGAACCGGGCCAATAATGGTCCAACCAACATAATGGAACCCCTAAGTCCTCGCCCGTCCTGTTTGAACTGATCGGATTGTAGATAATCTAAATTGATATCATCGGCCTTGAACGTGTAGGAACCCTTTCCTCTTTTCTGAATCTTTACACCAAGATCTTCCAAAAGGGATATCAGTTTGTTCACATCAACGATGTCCGGGATGTTGTTTATTGTAACTTTTTCCGATGTCAAAAGTACGGCACACAGAATTTGCAATGCCTCGTTCTTTGCACCTTGTGGCGTTATTTCACCGGAAAGTGAATGTCCGCCTTCAATCTTAAATGTTCCCATCTAGGAAATGGAAGTTTAGTAGCGTTTTTTACCGCGATTATTGTTTCTATTCTTTTTACCGGAACTTGGCCTTGGGGTTTTGGCAACCTTGTTTTTAAGGAATTGTCCGCTATCGGTAAGATTTTCGCCTTTGGCGGCCAAATCTATTTCACCATTGCTCAGCTCGTACAAATGGTTGAAAATTGCGGTATCGTCCACAACTTCCTTGTTCCAGTTGAGATAGCATTTCTTCATGTGATTGGCAATGGCATACTCCAGGCCGGAGCGCTTGTCACCTTTTTCCCATTGTACGGCAACGTCGATCATTCGTTTGATGTTGTTCCCGTAAAATCTGTATTTAGGATAGTTCTGGGGATATTCCAAAGGTTCTGGACGCTTTTGCAACATCTCCTTAGAGGTTATTGGGAAAGGTGATTCCACGTCGAGTTTAAAGTCGGACATGATAAATAGCTGATCCCACAATTTGTGCTGAAAATCAGGCACGTCGCGCAAGTGGGGCTGCAAGTTGCCCATAACGCTGATAATGGACTTTGCCACACGGTTACGTTCCGCATCATCTTTTATGGAAACGGCATAGTCCACCATTTTTTGAAAATGCCTACCGTATTCAGGGATGATCAATTGGGGACGCTCTGTATTGTATTCGAGGTTGTTTACTAAATCCAAATTGGAAAATTTATCTTAAAAAATGTTACGAAGAAGTCTTCTTTTTAACGTCTGCAAAGTAATAAAATTATGGCGGAAATACTATTTTACCACATAATCGAAATTTAACTTATTGAAGTTTGCCCGAAATCCAAAGAATAATCCCTCACACTTGTATCTCCTTAAATACCCCTAGAAATTTGGAACCATTGATTCTACAGGGAAATCACCCCATCTATAGCCCCTACTTCCTTATATTTCTCAATGACCTGGTCCGGATTCTTTAGGTTGACGGTAATCGAAACACTGGTGTACTTTCCGTTTTTGGATTTTTTTGATTCGATGACGGCACCCATATTGTCAAAAATCTTGTGTATGCTATTGATTTTTTCCTGATCAGATAAAACAATGAATTTGTACAAGTAATTTGAGGGCCATGTGCTAGTCGCCGATAACTGTTCCCTTAATTTACTATAAAACGCATCAGAATTATTTTCTGCCATTATATTATTTTTTACAAAGATACGGGTAAATGATTAGTTTTTTAAAACCTAGCGTTTGCGTAAATTTACAGGGTAAATCTACAGTATTTGGACTTTAAGAGGATTGTGATAACCGGTGCCCCCGGCACCGGAAAGACTTCGGTAATTAAATCTTTGGAAGATAGTGGATATTACTGCTTTCATGAAATCATTCGTACCATGACCCTGGAGGCCAAAAAATCGCAAAGGTCAGATTCGGTTTTGAGCAACCCCATTGAATTTGTGGACGATTCTTTGGCATTTAACCATACACTTTTAAAAGGTAGATTGGCACAGTTCCAAGAGGCCGGAAACCTAAAAAATGATGTACTTTTTTACGACCGGGGCACCCCCGATGTTTTGGCCTATATGGACTATTTTGGACAAGCATACGATGTGGAGTTCAAGGAGATTTGTAAGCAATATAGATATGACCAAGTGTTCATTCTCCCTCCTTGGGAAGAAATCTATGTACAGGACAATGAGCGATTGGAAAGCTATTCCCAGGCTGTAGACCTACATATTCATCTGGAAGAGACCTACCGATCTTTGGGTTACGACATCGAGGAAGTACCATTTGGAACTGTAGCGGAGCGTTTGAATTTTATAGTGAAAAGGATAATCATATAAGTGAGCTTAGATCCACATAAAGTACTCAAAGAATATTGGGGCTACCCACATTTTAAGGGCTCTCAGGAAGAAATTATTAAAGCGGCCCTCAATGGTAGGGATGTATTGGCATTATTGCCCACAGGTGGTGGGAAGTCGGTTTGCTTTCAAGTTCCCAGCATGGCCACCGAGGGTATCTGTATCGTAATTTCCCCTCTAATCTCCTTAATTCAAAACCAGGTTTCGCAATTAAAAAGCATGGGTATAAAAGCCATTGGCATGACCGGCAAGATGCGTTTTGAGGAGATTAATGATCTTCTGGACAATTGTGTCTATGGAGACTACAAATTTCTATACATGTCTCCTGAACGTTTGGAGCAGGAAATGGTACAGGACCGCATCCGTCAGATGAACGTCAATTTTTTGGTGGTCGATGAGGCCCACTGTATTTCGCAATGGGGCCACGATTTTCGTCCGGCGTACCTACAATGTAAAATCCTAAGGGAGCTTCATCCAGAAGTCCCTATGATGGCCTTGACCGCTACGGCCACACAAAGGGTAGAAGCGGATATTGTTAAGCAATTGGAATTGTTGAATCCACTGATTCAAAAACAATCGTTCGTACGGGATAATATTTCCTTTAGGGTAGATACCCAAGAAGACAAGCGGTTTCAACTTTTGTATTATTGCAAGCGACTAAAAAGTAGCGGAATAATTTACACACGCTCGAGAAGGGTTACCGAGGATATCAGTAACTATCTTTTACAAAATGGGATTTCGTCGACGTTCTATCACGGGGGAATTCCCGAAAAGGACAAAAGGGACAAATTGGACAAATGGCTCCAGAACGAGATAAAGGTAATGGTAGCCACCAATGCTTTTGGCATGGGTATCGATAAGGCCGATGTTTCCCTTGTGATTCATTATCAAGTTCCGGACTGTATCGAAAATTATTTTCAGGAAGCAGGCAGGGCTGGACGTAATGGGGAAAAGGCCACTGCAATCCTCATCACAAATAAAACCGACCAAGAACTTGCCAAAAAACAATTTTTAGATGTATTGCCCGATGTCTCCACGGTAAAATACATCTATAGAAAACTGAACAACTATTTTCAAATCGCCTATGGGGAAGGGAGTAACGAAACATTTCGAATACATTTCAATGAATTCTGTGATGCCTATCAGTTAAATACTTTGATAACATACAATGTATTGAAGATTATGGATAGAAACTCCGTCATCGCACTATCTGAATCTTTCAACCGTATGTCCAGTGTACTCTTTATATGCACCAAAGAATTGCTTTTAGGCTATTTAGGTAGAAACGCTTTTTTAGACGACCTGACAAAATTGATATTGCGAACCTATGGCGGAATTTTTGAAAACCATACGGTCATCAATACCTTTACCCTGGCCAAAAAATTAAGTTTCCCCGAAAAGAAAGTGCTGGAATACCTCGAAATTTTGGCGCGGGATGAAATAATCGAATACAATGCTTCCCATAGTGACCTTGAAATTACCTTTTTGGTACCAAGGGAAGATGAGCAGACCATAAATCGATTTGCGAAAACTATCAACGAACAGAATCAATTGAAACAGGCCCAGGTAACGGCCATGCTTAATTATATTGGAACGGACCATGTATGCCGAAGTAAGCAATTGCTAACCTATTTTGGGGAAAAGAACCCCGCTTCCTGTGGAATCTGCGACGTATGTCTAGGAGCTCCTCCTAAGGGTACTCAACTTCTGGAACTCAAGAACAGAGCGATAGTATTACTGAAAAATCAGGATGCCTCCTCAAGAACATTGCTAACTTTGCTTCATTGCCAACAAGAATTGCTCCTACTGGTATTACAAGAACTTTTGGAAGACGGGATTGTGGAGCTTACCTCCAAAAACGAATATAAAATCATCTAATGCAAGCATTACGAATAGTATTTATGGGAACCCCAGATTTTGCCGTGGGGATTTTGGATGCCATCTTTCAAGGCGGTTACAAAGTAGTAGGTGTGGTTACGGCCCCTGACAGACCTGCTGGAAGGGGAAGAAAACTAAACGAGTCCGCAGTAAAAAAATACGCCCAGGACAAGGGCCTGCCCATTTTACAACCGACCAATCTCAAGAGCGAGGATTTTTTGGGAGAATTAAAGGCATTGAACGCGAACCTTCAAGTGGTCGTTGCCTTTAGAATGTTGCCAAAGGCTGTTTGGCAAATGCCGGAATTTGGCACTTTTAACCTCCATGCCTCCCTGCTGCCCCAATATAGGGGCGCGGCCCCCATCAACTGGGCCATTATCAATGGCGAAACAAAAACGGGGGTCACGACGTTTTTTATCGATGATAAAATAGACACAGGGGCTATCATCCTCCAAAAGGAAACCGAAATTCACAAGGACGAGGACGCTGGTTCCTTACATGACCGTTTGATGGTATTGGGCGCCGATGCCGTTATGGAAACTTTGGAAAGGATTTCACAAGGAAATATGGATGCTATTGTACAGGAAAATCCGGCCGAATTGAAAGTGGCCCATAAAATCCAAAGGGATACATGCAAAATCGACTGGAGCCGTCCCATGGATGAAATTTATAATAAGATTCGGGGATTGAGCCCCTACCCCGCCGCTTGGAGCACCCTAACAAATGATGGGGAACAACTGGATATTAAAGTCTATAAGGCCACCAAGGAAAAAACAGACCATTCCTTGGATTTTGGGAGTTTACTGTTCGACAAAAAAGAGCTAAAGGTTGCGGTTAAAAATGGGTTCCTGAAATTATGGGAAGTACAACTACAGGGGAAACGAAAAATGACGGTAGCAGATCTGTTGAACGGCCTTAATCTATCAAAAAATGCCAAAATTGGCTGAAGCCCCGTCATTATTGGGATAGCCGAAGACGTAAAAAAAGCCTTACTTTATCAACAAACCTCTTGAGTTATCAACAAAATAAGGGATTTGCCCCCATTTTACTTGTGTTGGTCGTAAATCCATATAAATTTGTTATAGGTTTAAAATTATTTAACAACAATTAATTTAATCAGATTATGAACAAAACAGAATTGATTGATGCAATGGCAGCAGACGCGGGCATCACTAAAGCAGCGGCTAAAAAGTCATTGGAGTCTTTCTTAGGAAATGTTGAAGGTGCTCTAAAAAAGGGCAATAGAGTTTCTCTAGTTGGTTTCGGGTCTTGGTCCGTTTCTAAAAGAAATGCAAGAGAAGGTAGAAATCCATCTACTGGTAAAACTATCCAAATCGCAGCTAAAAACGTTGTTAAGTTTAAGGCAGGTTCTGACCTAAGCGATGCAGTTAACTAAATAATTGCAAGATTATCATATGAAAAGGCACTTATTAAGTGCCTTTTTTTATTCCCAGTTTGGAAAATTAATGTGAAATGTCTTACTTTAGAATTATTCAGGTGTTTAAATATGGTGCATTTAAAGCCAAACAAGGGTAAGTTGTTAATTGCTGAGCCGTCTCTAACAGGGGACGTTTCCTTCAATAGATCTGTAGTTCTTATTGCGGAGCACAATGAAGAGGGGTCCGTAGGATTTATACTCAATAAACCTTTGGAATATCAAATAAGTGATCTTGTTACCGAAATCTCCAAACCCTTTCAAGTATACAATGGCGGACCCGTTGAGCAGGACAATCTATACTTTATTCATAAAGTACCCCATCTAATCGATAATAGCGTTGAAATTTCGGACGGTATCTATTGGGGCGGTGATTTTGATAAGACCGTAGATCTTATCAATAACCACATTATTTCCGAAGACGATATAAGGTTCTTTCTGGGCTACTCAGGTTGGTCTTCTCTCCAACTGGACAAGGAGCTATCATCCAAGTCTTGGATAGTTGTCAAGAATGAATATCGGAGTCAGATTATACAAAAACCCTCTGGAGCTTTTTGGAAGGAAAAAATGCTGGAACTAGGTGGAGACTATCTATTATGGTCCAATGCACCGGAAAACCCTAGTCTTAATTGAGGGACTCCAATTACAGTTAGCAGTTAGCAGTTAGCAGTTAGCAGTTAGCGAAGATCAACTACCAAAAATTGAATATGGAATTACAGGTACAAAGTATTTAAATGATGTTCTGTAAAAGGTATTCCCCTGATAACTCTAAACATATTTAATATACACGTTGCGGTTACCAAATGAGCAAAAGCTTACTCCCATTACATTTTCCGTGCAGAAGCAGTAAAGTTTATCAATACCTTGGTTTCCTTGAAATTTGTGCGATGAAGGCATCAGGCAAATGAATCAGTAAATCGGCAGCCATTTTTATTTGACATGGTATTGATAACGAAATACTTAAAGGCTAACCTATTTTACTATAAATGACCAGTTATTTCAATAAAAGCTAAGATGTACCTGTTTTTGGATAATGCGGATTAAACGGCCAATCGGGCAAGGGCATTCAATCTTTTAACGAGCCTTTTGGCCATCGCCGATGTATACTCCTTTTTGCGGTATTTTGTTACGGGAACGATTCCTTGGATAGTATTGGTGATAAAAAGCTCATCTACCTTTTGAAGTTCAAAGGGCGATATACTCTCCTCTACGATTTCCAAAACTTCATCATCCTTCAACATGGTAAGTATTTTTTTTCGAATGATTCCGTCCAAGCACCCATCCTTCAAGGGGGGCGTCTTGACTAAATTTCCAATTACTACGAAGATATTCCCGTTTATGGCTTCCACGACGGACTTATCATTATTGAGCAACAAACAATTCTGATAATCGTTCTCCTTTGCATAAATGCCCGCCACTACGTGAATTATTTTATTGTTCGTCTTTAGGTTTGACAACATGTCGGTATTCAAATAAAAATCCTTAAAGAGTTCTACTTCATAAACAGCTTCGTTCAGAACATAGAAAGGTGCATTGAGATCACTTACTTCAATCACATAGGAAATATCATTAGTCTGTGGAGTATATAAACCCCCATCATTCCTGTAAACCGCAAAGCGAATCCTATGGGCAGGTGAGGTTTCATTGGGACTTATGGTCTTGTGAATTTCTTCCTCAAAAAATTCCATGGTAAAATTCATGGGGATTTCCATGCGTAAAATCCGCATAGAAGCCATAAGTCTAAGGTAATGCTCCTCCAAAAAATAAATATGGCCGTTAACTTCCCTTATGGTCTCAAAAAGAGCATCCCCATACTTGAAACCGCGGTTTTGGTGATTAAAAAAACCTTGTTCGTTTCCAACTAATTCCCCATTAAAATTTACCATAAAAAAAGGCCTTTACTTTAAAGGCCCAAAGATACGGTTTCATAAAGAAATTCTATTTTGATCCTAGCACCTGTTTTAAATCGGATACTTGGTTCTCCCATAACATCTTTGCCTCGTCCACTTCGTCCTCTTCGGCAAAATCGGTTATGAATAGCGATACATCCTTGGTAATCTCATCGACAATAATCTTCATCTCAAAATAGGTTCCTTCATCACCTTCGGCCCAAGAAAAGCGTACAAATTCATCGGATTTTCTTTTCAGTAATTTTGCTTCTTCCTCTGCACCGTCCCAAATAAAAATATATTTCTCACCCCGTGAATTTACATTATCGGCAAACCATTCGGAAAGGCCGGAGGGTGTTACCAAGTATTGATAAAGTAATTGGGGGGAGGATTGTATAACGTACTCTATTTCAAATTTAATTTTTTCGCTCATTCGATCGTCTTTATGCGCCCAATATATATATTTCTATATGATTAAAAAATAAAAGATGCTTAATATTTTTTAGACCTCATATGTTGATGAACAAAAAATTAAACTCTATATTTGCAGCCGCAAAAATTACCATGGCGAGGTAGCTCAGCTGGTTAGAGCGTCGGATTCATAACCCGGAGGCCGAGGGTTCAAGTCCCTCTCTCGCTACAATTGCAACCCATTGAATAACAGGTTCTTAAACCTCTTGTCAATGGGTTATTTTTTTAATACCTTACAAACCGTATACGCTACCGTATACAGTCACGGTTTGAAAAAGAAATTTACGGAGCCAAAAATTTACCATGGTGGGGACGATTTTGACCTCTCCAAGCGTTGGTATGTGTATTATTCTTTCGCACATCCTACAAAAAAGGATAGTAAAGGAAATCCCATTCTAAAACGGCAAACACCCGTTATGCTCAAGGTCAATCAAAGATACAAGTCCAAAAAAGAGCGTTTGTTCCATTTACAGTTGATTCGTGATGCGCTGCATCAAATGTTGAAAGATGGTTATTCTCCCTATGTAGAAAAAGTGGATGGCAAAATCATGGCCTATACCGCTGAATCAGCACTTGACTTTGCCTTTGACCTTAAGAAAAATCTTTTGAGCGAGACATCAATTAGGGACTATAGGAGTCGATTAGGAAGATTTAAAAAGTATTTAAAAGACCAGGGGCTTCTTGAACGGAATATTCTTGATATTGACAAAAAAGTGGTAAATGGGCATCTTAACCAGATACAAAAAACATCCAGTGCCCGTAACCGAAACAATACCAAAGTAGTATTGGGTGCTCTTTTTTCTGTTTTGGAGGACAATGAAATTATTCCTCGAAATTTTATACACAATATTAAGAAGTTAAAGACCAATCCAAAACGGAACAAGACATATGCTTTAAATACTGTTGATGGTCTTTATGAATTTTTAAAGGTAAATGACCCACAACTTCTTTTCTTCATTAAAATGGTATCTTATAATTTTTTAAGGCCGATAGAAGTGTGCCGATTAAAGGTAGGTGATATCAATATTAAGGAAAAGGAACTTCAGGTAAAAGCCAAGAACAAATTGGTAAAAACAAAAATTATCCCAGATCTGATCCTGGATGAGATGAAAAAACTTGATTTTTCAAATGCCAACCATTTTCTGGTCACGCCTGGTGGCGTCGGTCCTTGGGACACCACAGAAAATAATAAGCGAAACTATTTTTCAAAGCGCTTCAAGAAAGCAAAGATTCAATATAACCTGTTTTTAAAAGAGGAAGGAAATTCGTTTCAATTGGGCAAAGACCATACAGTCTACTCCTTTCGACATACCTTTATAACGAAGCTGTACCGTGAACTGAGAAAAAATTACTCTACTACCGAGACTTATGACAGACTCATGTTGATTACTGGACATTCGACATTAGACGCCTTAAAGGCTTATTTAAGGGACATCGATGCGGAATTGCCGAAGGATTATAGCGGATATTTAAATTAGATTTTTAAGTCAAATAGATTTAGGTGGATGAACAATGCCCAATGCTATAATTCGCTTTCTATATTCATCGAATAGGCGTTCTTTTTCGGTCATGGGTCTTGGACGGTTATTTGAAACACCTTTTTTGCGCTCAAGTGCTGCCTCCAGTTCCTCAACTGTAAGGCTATCGACCAAAAGGTTTAATATGTTTTCCGCACCTAGACCCATTTTTTTGTTATCTACTTCTACCCTTTCTTCTTCGCCTTCTCCAAATCGAACTATCCAATTCGTTTTTGAAATTGTTGAACGGGTCCTGCCCTAGGACATCTTTTTCAGAAAGTCCCAAATGATCCGTTGGTTGGCCAATAACTTCCCCTGCCCTTCCGATAATACTTTTTGATTGTTTCTGATTTTCTCCTGGCCTTTCTTTATCTGCGCTAATTCCTCTAAAATCTCCTTGTTCTGCTGCATTAGTTTGGAGAACAATTGCACGGTCTCTGATTTGTTCATAGTCGATTTGTTTTATGATGTTGTTCCATGAATATTGCCTTCCCAAGCTGCTTCCCTTATAAATAACTCCTTCGTATCGGAAGGAAATGCCGGAAACTCTTCCTGTAGTCTTACTGATGTTAAATTTTGGCTCAATACTTTTTTTCTGTAATTGATAAATCAACTCCTCTATATTTTCCGAGCGCTTTAAAGCCTCCATCAATTGGTGTTGCAATAAACTTTTTACAGGTGCGTTGCCCGTCCTAAGCGTTTTCTCGATTTCGTTTTGTGTTAGGGCCGCCTTTCGCACAGAAGGTTCCTCGGTAAGTTGGGAAAGTCCATATTTCTGCTCCAATTTTCTTACCAAAAGCTCACTTCGCTTGTAATCCTTGCTATCGGTTACCAATTCTCCGGAAAATTTTACTCTGTTCGCCACAATATGGATATGTTGGTGACTTTGGTCATCGTGACGGAACATGATATATTGATTATCGTCGAATCCCATTCCCTTTAGATAGTCCAATCCCATAGAAACAAAATTTTTATCGTTCATTTTTTCATCGGGCGGAAGGTTAAGGGAAACGTGGTACACGGCTTTGCCCAACCTGGGACGTAACTGCCTGACCAAATTGAATTCCTTGGACATATCCACCGCGTTGCCCAAATCGATGTTGGCATCCAACACACTGGCCTGGCCTAGTTCAACCTTTTTTTGGTTGTAGGCCAACAGTCCGTAAAAATCCTTTCCCTTTATCTGCTTGGCTATCATTTATCCTTGATATTTGATTTTAATTCGCCTAAAAGATTCCGTAGTTCTGACAACTGTAGAGACAGATTTTTTGGAACGTGCATGCGCAGATGGGAATTTTTGGAAAGCTGGTTGATGTTGTTGCCTATACGGCTCAACTCCACGAACAGTCTTCTATCCTCCGGCGTTACCTTGGTTCTCGGTAGCGGTCCGCCTATTACTTTTTTTCGGATATAATCCGGTATTCCCATACCCAATGTTGCCGCATTCCCGGAGACGATCAGGTATTCGTTGACCGTCATCCGAACGTTGACCCGTATCGCTTTCAATGATTCAATATCCTTTTTTGGACGTGCCATAATTATGGGGTTTGGGGAGGATCCCCAACAAGCCTGCGAACAAAGTGAGCTGTTTTTGCTTGCAAAAACATGGCTTGCTACGTGACCTCCGATTAACTTATGGCAAACCTAAGGGCAAGTGAAGGAATGGTTTTTAAGTGATGTACATAAAAAAGTGTACACCACTTTTTAGGAACAAAGTAAAACCTCTTGGTATTTCTTTTTAAGGGATTCTGCAGCTGGGGCAATCTGAAAAAACAAGAAACGATAATTTACCAGATGGGATAGCGCCCTTCTGTAGTTCATTTTTTTGCTACCGTTGTCCTCGAAAAACCGACAAGCATCTTTTGGGTGGATTTCATGAGGGGTCGTCAGCCCATTTAAGGTACGTTGGGCAAACTCAAAGCGTTGTATAGCTCGACAGTTAATCGCATCCAATGATAACTCCTTAGGGTATTCAGGAACATCATAATATAACTCTTCCAAAATGACTATAAATGCCCGTCTTCTTGATAATTTTGGTTTTGAAGGCTTTACTCCAAGTTCCAACTCTATATCGGCAGTAATCTTTTTGGCCAGTTTAACCTGTTCCAGGGTGTAAGTGTTCCCATTGACTTTTAGGTTTGGCTCCCTTTCGAGTTGGTCCAGGTATGTAAGCAACTTTCTGGCGTTCATTATCGCTTGGGGCCTTTTCTATTTTGGTTTTTTATGGTTAGGGAGAGGGATTCCCTGAAGGAATTTTTGAGGATATCCATACGTAGGGACATTCCTAAAAGGTTGCGCTGCACGGAACTCCCCACTATATCGTAAGTAGGTATATTCAGTTTGTTTTCAGACAACTTGTGCCTTAAAGCCACAATTAAGAACAGCTTCTCTTGATCGTCCAATTTAGTCTCTTGGTTATCTAAGTTTGAAGCGAATAATTCTATAAACTCTTCAAATCCAATTTCGTTATCACTTTTTATTCTCTCTAATTCTGTATTGTTGATATCATTGATAAAGTGTTCTATGGCAAATTTTCCAAATTCCCACTTTCGGTATGTGGTAGTGGGGTCTATTAGTTCCATTTCCACAAAATCAACGAGCACTTCATTATCCAGTATGTTTTTAAACCGTAAACCTTTTGTTTGAATGGCAGAAAGTTCTTGTACTACTTCATCTGAAAAATTATTAATCAAATGAATAGCAAACTGCTTGGCCATATCCAACATGGGTAAGTTTTTTTCTGCTAATACCTTTCGGAAGGTATCCTTCTGACCTATTTTAAGATTGTCCTGATGAATAAGATAAACGAACAGATTACTGAGAACATCATTTATGGCAGTGGAATTATTACTTTTTCCTAGCATAGTAAAATCAATAGTCTGTATTGTGCTATTATTCATAATTTATTTAAACTTTGGTTAATCTAAGTTTAGGTCCTTCCTCCATCTACTATAATTTTCTTCTGAAAGCTCCAAATCAAATGCTCGATTAGCAAATAAGGTATTAGCAATTTTGATATAAATTTCAAGCAGCCCCATTTTTTTACTTTTCAAAGCATGAATTTCCTTTTCGATTTCATGGACTTCTGATTTATATTTTAAATATGATTCCTCATAGTTAGAAAAGAAATTAGTTTTCTTAGCGTTTATTTTATCTCTAAAACTGTTCATCTTAATCTCACATTCTCTCGCCTCCCTTTCCTTGATAGGTATTTGAGACCAAATACTTTTAATTGAATCCTCTAATAATTTAATTAGTTGCAATGACTCATAAAAATCGAATTCGAATGTATAATTGATTTCAGTTCTATTCATCTAGATGATTTAGTTTAATTGGACTTTAAACATTGGGTTATAAAACTTACATCTTCTTGCGAGTATTTTTGTGGCTCCCCATTTACAACAGAAAAATTCTCTGAATCAATCGAGTTTTGATAATCAATTTCGAATGAGCATATAATGTGATTCAAATGGTCAAGACCCTTTAAATTTTTTTCTGTAACAACTAGTAAGTTTCCAAATTTCCTATGCTTATAGTAGCTCTTAGCCAAAATAAAAGAACTGCTGATAGTCATTATAAAATCTCTTGTAGTGTTGCAATATATAAGCATTACTTCTCCTATTTGATTATCGGCCACCTCATTCAATAAACTATTAATATTGAATTCTACCGGTTTATTAAGACATGTAGGTGCTCCAATTAAGTAAGGGATTGTAAATCCAGTATCGCCTTGCCTTGCCTTTTTCTCCAATAATTTATACCAATAGAGGGTCATAGTTTTATTGAACTTTTGGTCTAATTGAAAAAGACTTTCTCTAATTCACCTTTTTTGTGAGCTTTTAAAAATTTCTTTGCTTTTGAATTTATAGAAATTCCATTAGTTTCCTTTGAAACGTAATCTAAAAAAATCTTTGCTCCTCCAATCTGAGATTCGCGAACATCCTCTTGTTCGCTAAATTTCTGGCCATCAATTTTCATGTTTTTCAGATACCGGTCATTGTTAAGCTTTTCTTCCAAAATATAATGGGTGATGGCAATCATATAGAAATAACGCTGATTACTTTCAGGGTTTAATGCATTGTAAAAGTTTCCAAATATGGGAACATTAATTCCTGTATCCTCATTCTTCCAAAAATCCACGATTCGACAGGCACTTACAAATTCCTCGGATTTAAAATTTACAGGATTGTCGAAGATATATTTTGTTGCATCAAAAAACAATTGCTCATAGTTGGCAAAATCTGGTTCTGCATCGGATTTCATTTTTGCCAGAGATTTCGATAACTGGGAATGGCAGACTAATGGTATTCCTATTATTATGAGAGCAAGAATTTTCTTTATCATGTGTATCGTTTTTTTTGAACTTTATTCAGAATAAACTGGTCCTATTTTCTTCCAGGCAATAACTTTTTGTTCAATTCTTTCCCCTATTTCATTTTTAAAGTTGAAAGGATCCCATTTAAACCAAGTCCTTTCATCCTGATTATAGTATGCAATTGCCCTAAAAAAATACTCAGCATCTACAAGATTCATCTTTACCGATATTAAATATGGACCAGAGAATTTGGGGCAACTATTCGGATATTCATTCCACTCCATGGGCTTCATTGTTTAATTGGACTTTTTCTTAAATGCATACACAGGTGGTAAATGCCTTCTGTAAGCTTGTCTTACATTATCAAGTTCAATGCCCAATTCAACTATTTGGTTGTCATTATAATTTTGGGGATTAAGCCAATAATCAGCTTTCAAAGAACAGATATCAGCCAGCTCGGAATCAAAATGTCTTATTGGAATAGCAGCTGCAGCCCAATATTTAACAAGTATTGCTTCTCTATCCAAATCTCTGGATTCTGGTTTGACATCTCTATAGTAGAGGTAAGTTTCTACCAAGGCTGTATTTATTGCCCTTAAAGCAGAATCTTTTAGCTCTCTCCTATCTTTTCCAATAGTGGTAATTGAACCAAATATTTTTATCAAACCACTCAATATTGCGCTTAATTCCATAACCGTTTTTTTGAACTTTTAGATTTAAAATCAGTTGGTTACAAATTTTTTGTAACCAATGCCAATATCTAACCGAAAGTTAAAGTTTTTTTGTAACCCTTTGAATATGTTTTAATTATCGCTTTATTGAACTTTTGAGTTTATCAACTCTCTTATAGAGGCTACGAAGTTTTCATTTTCCTTTAACCATAAACGAAAATCATTTGGACCGATATTTATCAAATAAGGTACTCCACCACCATGATATTCAGCGAATGGATAAAACTTAATCCAATTGCTTTTTTGGCTTTTATAAAAAATAAACCAGTTTTCAGAGTCTGTGTCTTCCTTTTTCAATTTAAGTGATTGTATTAGATTTTCTGTAAACCCAAAGAACTCAAAACCCTTGTACTTCATTGTTTTTTGAACTTTGTTATTTGAGTTTTAAAATACTTCCCGGCTGAACAAAATTCAATGTGTCATTCTTTAGAACGCCATTATAGAATAAGGTATCTCCTCTTATTTCAATGGTTTCCAATTGCATTCCTCCAGAAGCATTTATTAATTTTTCTATTTCATCGAGTTCATTCGATTTGGTATCATAAGTCAAAATCCAATTGCAATCGTCAACGTATTTCACGTTAACATAAACGCTATCTCCAAGCTCGGACCATTCAACTTGCCTTGTGCCTTTTCTAGAATATCTGGAAGATTCTGAATAAATTGAATCTGCTAAAACCAAAAATTGTCCATTATGAAAATCCGTACACTTCAAATCTTGAGCACAAGACATCAAGCATATGAGAATTAAACATGTAATTGTAAACTTTGGCATGATGTCTTTTTTAGATTCAATAGTTTATTGAACTTTATCAATTTCTTGATTTTAACGGCCTGTCCTGTATTTTCATTTTCTTTAATTGTTTAAGTTATCACCATTGTTGTCTCTCATGTCGCTTAAAAATTCTTCGGACAATTCTTCATCCTCAGAGTTACTGTCTTTATTGAAAGAGCTAAACAGGTCTTCCAATTTCTTATTTAATTCGTCTTTTGGTCTCGGCTCTTTTCCACTTTGTTTTGATGACCAACTTGTGATTGAAAGATAAATGCCAACAAAAAGTACCAATAACATAAAACCTAAAAAACCGTTCCTTGTTAAATCATCATAAAAAATTGCATTTAGGACTATATTTAAAATAGCCCAGGTTATTAAAAAAAAACCTAACGCTCCCTTCTGTGAACGATTTATTTTCATTTGATTTTATCGTTATCCATGTTTCGCATCAACTTGGTAAGCTCGTCCGGTTCGGTGCCCAGGGGGAAAAGCACATCGTTTATTTGAACTTTCAATTAAAGTTACAACTTATAAATTATAAAGTGTTGTAAATGCGGAAGGCTACATAACAATTCTCAAACACTATGTTGTAATTCAATCTCAGGCATTTCATCATATGTTCGTCCGTTTAATTCTCTTCCGTTCCTTTTTTTATTTTTTCCACCCCATTGTTTGAAAAAAAATGCAACATCCGAATTTTCACATTGTTGTTGAATATCAATTACCCATTCAGCATCCATAGGTCTTGGGTTATGTCCGCTTTCTCCCCCGACTATTACCCAATCGATGTTTTTCAGGTTTAAGTGTGGTAAAGGGCCGATTAATGGTTCAAGAGATAAAAACTTTACTCGTGCATTCGTTTTTCTTAAAAAATCTATTCGGTTTTCTACTTTTTGATCTTCAACTGAAACGCCCATCCAAATATTGTGACTCCATTTTAATTCTTCATGTAGTTCTAAAAGCCTTTCGGCTCTCTTAGTCAATACTTGAAAGACATGTTGAGGATTGTCGTTCATCACTTTAAATACTTTTCGAATGAAGGCAATCGGAATCTCTTCATGAAAGAGATCCGACATTGAGTTGACAAAAACAACTTTTGATTTTTTCCAAGTATAGGGCACTTTTAAAGCCGAATTATGTGTTCGAACTTTAAAATTGTCTTTATATTTATCAACTCCCATGGATTTTAATCGTCTGGACATAATTTCAGCATAACAAAATTTGCACCCCTGCGATACTTTTGTACATCCGGTTGTTGGGTTCCATGTCATTTCAGTCCATTCAATACTTGATTGTGCCATATTAAAAAAGTTCTAATTGATCATTATCCCCCTTGCTTACTTTCTCGAAAAAATCCAAACCTCTTGAATGTTTCGAATAAAAGGCAAGATAATATATTCCATTTCCTTGCGTATTCTTGATAATTTCCTTTTTTGCCGGTTCATAGCCCAACACATTCATGGAACTATCATACTCCTCAGATAGAAATTTTGTAAAATCTTTTTGGATGTATTCTTGCTCTTGATATTTATTTCTCCAATTTGAGTTACCTAAAAACTTTTCAACGGTATCGTTTGATTGACCCATATACTTTACAATATTTCTTCTGGCATCCATTTGAAGGGCATGTAGAATTAGGAAATCGGATTGGAATCTTGCTAAGGTTCGGACTGTTTCAAAGTTTAGGTTTAACGAAAAAGGATCAAGAAAGCAGAAGAATAAATCAGGCTTTCCATTATTGAATTCAGGTATTTGCTGAATTATTTCTTCAATGTTTGTGTTTGCATCAAGATTGAAAATGTTATATGATATGTTTGGGTATAACCTTTTTATTCTGGTCTCTAATGCCTCACAGTTTTTGGAGTTGAAATCATTTAAAGCATAAAAGTTGAATTTATGTTGCAAACTCATTGCTATTAAAGCACTGTTTTTGAGTATTGCGCCAGATTGTTTGTTTTTCACGAATCCAGGGCCACAAAATAAATCGATGTAGATAAGATTCCATTTATTTCGCATTCCGGACGTAAAAATATCACAGTATTTCCCAACTAATTTGTATTTCTTCTGTGACCAGTTCCCAACTTCCATAAGTTCTAAAGAATCATCCTGGACTATTTGAATTGCTTTAAAATTCTTCGCCATACTTATTGGTGTCTTATTAATCCACTAATCTACTTGTCCATATGGTCTCAATTGGCCTGAAAGCCCTCTAAACCTTAAGTACTTATAGTAGGTTGCCCTTGAAATATCCAATCGTTCACATATTTCTGATACAGAAAGCTTTCCTTCCTTAAAATACTCCTCACAAAGTACGGCCTTTTGTTGGTTTTTCTTACTAATTCCTTTCGGGGCACCCAAAACTTTTCCCCGGCGTTTGGCAGATTCCAAACCGGCCTTAGTCCGTTCAATGATTATATCACGTTCCAGTTGTGCCAAAGCCGCAAAGATATTGATGATGAATTCTGATTGGGAAGACTTTTTGGTCGTATCGATAAAGGATTCTGTAATACTTCGAAATTTTACACCCTTTTCATCGAGTTCTTGCATCAGCTTTGTGAAATGAATCAGGCTCCTCGCCAACCGGTCCAGTTTCCAAACCACAATCGTGTCGCCTTCTCGAACATAGTCCAGCAGCTTGGCCAGACTTTTCCGTTCTTCCTTGGTGCTCGAAACTTTATCTGTATAAATATTCTTTTGGGCAATTCCTTCTTTGAGAAGCGCATCCAATTGTAAATCCAGACTTTGTTCTGCAGTACTTACCCGGGCATATCCAAAAACCATGG
The DNA here is from genome assembly GCF_055378385.1 of Maribacter sp. C-4077. Lineage (NCBI taxonomy): Bacteria > Pseudomonadati > Bacteroidota > Flavobacteriia > Flavobacteriales > Flavobacteriaceae > Maribacter > Maribacter sp. C-4077. Next base: position 3,711,064 of record NZ_AP038807.1, on the reverse strand, counting down.
CTTAAGTTTAATTATATGTGAAAAATTAAACTAATTAATTAGTACGATAAAATGAACTTTTTAAAAATAATGAACATTGAACATACTATAAGTTCAATAAAACGGTGGTTTAAGTTTCAAAAACCAGGACCCTTTAATTGAACTTTTTGCTAACCCACCACCCCCAAACTGCCACCTCATAAGCAGCAAATAACCAAAGTAGACCTGATATGCCAGGTATTGCAAAGAGTACAATTAGAAACACAATCAAAGGCAATCTAGATATTCGTTTAACCCGATAAAGCCCCAAAAGCAATACGAATAGAAAACAGATAAAACCGAATAACGAAAATTTTTGTAGTAAGAGATCAAAGGTCAGCATGATTTTATGTTTGGATATCCTTCAAATTATGCAATGTCCGTCAGAATATCCGCCATATACCTTGATAAATCCACCTTTATCTTCTTTCCCCTAGCCATAAGCGCCCCCAGGCGCAACTGTTAAGAATGTAAGAAGTATGTTGCTCAGAGCTCGTTAAAAAATATTTTATGGGCAGGGAAAGGAAAAGGTTGATACGCGACAACCTTTTGGGTTAAAAAATATTGCAACTAATAGCTAGCATTTGGGACTACCCTATAGCCCTTCTACGTTGTATGGTTTTGATTTCTTCGTTTAAAATTGAAATCTTCATTTGTTTCTCTTTTGGAAACTCAATAGTGACCTTCTTTTGATGGGTTTCCAAGGACTTTAAGTTATGGTTAAGATCAAATTTCTTCATCCGGATTTCACTCTCCATTTTTTTGACAAGATTAAGTAGTTGAAGATGAATTTTTTCTGGGTCAAATCTTTGTTGACGTTTGCCTTGAATTACACCATGTTTTAGTTCTAGACCATATGAAAACAAATAGTGTTTTTGGCTAGGCACATAATCTGCCACAAAAACCAAATTGGCTTGAATTGAAGGTAAATTGGTCACGAGCACCCTCCTACTATAGTTTACATTAAGTTTAGATTTCAAAACTAGGGAGCTGTTTAGATGTTCAATCTTTTGTTTTACATTATCGTAAGCATTCAATTTCATTTCCAAAGAAGTACCATGAATTAATTTTTCGATTATCGTCAATGGCTCAAAAAAAGGGGAATCCGATACCAATTCTGCGACCATAGCTGCGCCTAAACTTTGCTTTGTATTTTCTAGTTCGAATAGCTGTGCTTTAATTTCTTTATTTTCAGACTTAATCCTGTCTATTATCTTAAATGAGTTTGCTTTATTGAGCTCAAACAATCTTTTTTGCGCTTGTAAGAACTTTAGGTCATCGGATAACTTGACCAACTGAAACTGTTCCATATCCCCAATTAAGGCTGCTTGCATTTGTGCATAGGATAGGTTTTTATCGTCTGGGATTAAATCATCATATACTCTTTGTTTTGGATCTGCTTCACGAATCTGTTCCCTGAATTTTTCCTTATGGGTGTTCAATGAATAAGAAAAAATATCGGTGGTGTCCTTAATACCATAAAAGCGCTCAATTACCCTATTTTTATAATGCTTCGCTATTTCATTACCCTTTCTCAATCCTCTTCCCGCTCTTTGGTCAAAAGCATCGGGTGAATAAGGAATATCCATGTGAAAAATCCCGACTACCCTTTTTTGGATATTAGTACCTGTACCAAGTACTTGTGTACTACCCATAGCTATACGAATAGTTCCGTCATTTATATCCCTTTGAAATTTTTCGGTAGCATTTTTTGCCTTGCGTTCTTGTGCAAAGGCAATTTCGGTTTTGGGAATTTGATGTTCATCCATCAAGAATTGTGCAAGAGTGTTATAGGTATTGTATTGATTTGGCTTCCAAACGTTCAAATCACTAAATACCAAACAAACCCCTTTATGTGGGTTTGTTTGATGATAAAGCTCAGCTATATCCTTAGCAATTCTTCTTAGTTTAAATTGGTCCTTTTCAGAAAATGAAATAGATATGTTTTCTTTTGATAAAGGGTCAATCAGTAAACTTCTATTGATGTTCAAAGCAGTTATATGTGCTGATTTCATCTGGCCTTCATTATACATAGGAATGGTAAAGAGGTTTTTTTGATTTCTATTTTTGGTAAAATCAAGAGATGCAGCTTTTAGGTCTTCGTAGGCAGGCGAACTTTCCAATATCACAAAATCCCTATCCAGTTTAAGGTTATGTGTTTTAAAATGCTTATCCCTACAGATATGTGTGAAGGAATTGTACATTTTACTCAACTCAGGCAAGTTGATAAAATAACGGAAACGGGCATGCATCCTGGGATCCCCAAATATATTGGGTTCTATGCTAACACTTTGTTTCAGGAAAATAGAGGCCCAAGCATCGAAATTATGGATTTGCTTTCTTTTTAGTTCTTGAGGGATAAGATACCTTTGATAGGCATAGAGCTCCGTCACAGAATTCTTTAAGGGCGTACCACTATAAAAGAATACATTTTTGTCCGCTCCTACCCTATGGTGTATGGATGCAATACTGATTTCCAAATCCAAGTTTTGCAGATTATCGGCATTATTGTTAAGTCCAGAAACATTTTGATGTCTTGTGGTAAAGCCTATGTTTTTGAAATAGTGGGCTTCATCTATAAGTATGGCATCCAACTGCAAATCAGAAAAGGTTGTATCCCCTTCCTTTTTCTCATCCAGGGTCTTTAAGGTATGTTTCAATTTTTCCTCTAGATTGGACTTACGTTTAATGAGTCCCTTTATTAATTTTTTAGACTCCTTAAGGTTCCCAAAATCTTTGGCAGTTTGAAGGTCTTGGTCGATCATTCGTATTTTGCTCTCCAATATATCCAGCACAAATTCACGTTGTTTGGGTATTTGTTTTAAATGACCATGTTCAGCAATGACCAAATCTATCCGCTTATTTGCTGCTAGGGAACCCAAGGTTCTTGCTCGTTTTGATTTGGCCATATTTTTTGAGTCCAATCGCAGGATATTGAGCTGAGGGAAATTAGATTTGATTTCCCGTTCTAATTGCGGCGCAACACTTTTTAAGGTCAATAGAATTGTTCTTCTACTTTTACCTTGTTGTTTTAGCTTATAGGCCAATAAGGCCATGGATAAGGTTTTTCCTTTACCAACTTGATGGTCGTTTAATGCACTACCCCTACTCAACCCAAATAATACAGAATCGATTTGATGTTGGTAAGGTTCATGAACTAAGGTATTTGGAAAACGGAGCCAATCCTTAGGAACTTGCAAATTAACATCCGCTAGAAAGGCCTTGTAATAATTTTGCTCAATTTCAAGTTTTAAATGCTCATCACTTTCGATAAAGGATTTAAAATGTAGCTGTAATTCTTCATAGATATTTTGGGCCATTAGGGTGGCATCTTTATCCAATTTTTTAATGGTTTTACCTTGTGCATCTTTAAAGGAAGAAAATATTATAGGGTATTTATTCTCTGAAAAGCTTTGGAGAATACGCTTATATCCTGCCCTAACCTCCTTGTCCAAAACAACACTAAAACGTTCGTGCGCCTCTTGATTATAATCCTGTGAAAACAATAAGGTAAGGGTTGAACTAAATTGACCAATGTTGATTTTAACTGTCTCATTAATTAATTGCCTTAAGAAGGCTTCTTTGGCATGAATAGGTATAAAATGACTTTCAAAATTAAATTCGATTGCTTCTAAAGGAAGTTGTGCCGGTTTTACTTTATTCAAAGCTTCAATAAGCACATTACTGTCCAAACCATAAGGGGGACTGCTTTTCTGTATCAGTATAATTTTATTTTCGATCAAACCGCTTGCAAAAATGAAATAAGGCACAACTTCGTATTTTATCTCTGCCCCATTATTATAGGGTTGCACGGAAAAATTCTTTTTAGAAAGTCCTTCTAGCAAAAGCTCCTTTTCAGTTTTTTTAAACGCTAAAGCAACTTTCTTTATATCTATCTTTCCTGTTTGGTCAAATTGCGTTTTTACGTAATCTAAGGGTGTACTGTGCTGAAGGACTTCAATACTACTAACTTCAGGTTCCTTTTTTAAAGAAACTGTAGTATTTGAAGTTTGTTCTGGTAATACTTTAAGAAAGTTCGCAAAAGTAAAATTTGGATTTTTACCATAACCCTTGCCTTCAATACGTGACTCTGTACTTGTTCGTATTCTGGAAAAGTAAAAATCTTCCTTTAAAAAAACTCTATGTGCATCAAGACTGGTCCATTTAAAATGGAATAGGTCCAATTGATAATCTACTTCTTGAAAAGTCTTTTGCAAGTTCAGTTCATTTAACAATCCCTTTTCTAAATTCAATTGCAGTAAAACCAGATTGTTTCTTAATCGAACATAGTCCGATACTAGTTCCTGGACTTTATGGGGAACTTTGGTTTTGGTATACGTATCCTGATAGTACCAAAGATTTCCAGTTGTATCAAAATTATAAGAGCCAAAAAATAAGCGCGTATAGTTTTTTACATAGGCATCGCCGAGTTTGATTATTTCTTGTTTGTTGGATATTTGGGTTACATTGGACTGGGATGTTTCAGGTGTTTTAGCAACATCTTGATTTGTATTTGTTGTTTTTGTCTTTAAAGTATTGGATACTGAAGTATTTGGAAGGGCATTATGCAAATCATATTCAAACGAATATAGTTGTCTTTCCAAAAATTTGGTAAGTTGCTCCTCATTTGGTTGGACAGTTAAATTTGGACGACCGTGAAAATAGCCCCGTACAACTTCACCATTGACCTGACCAGGGAATTGATTAAAAAAGGCATTGGAGGTATATGGCACTTGTCCTAAGTCTATTGAAATAGTATCGGCAAATAGCCTCTCATTGGTTGTTAACTCAGACTTATCCCGTTTCCTCTGATATAGCATCAAATCAGATACCACTTTCGTCCTTTCTTGCTTGAACAACATATTATTGAATCGATTTGCTAAAATCAAATCATTCTTCATTAGAATTGACTCCCTAAGACCATTATAAATGGACTTTTCATTGAATGCCGATGAAATTAATAGTGCTGTTACCCCACCTATCGAACACATTTCGGGTGCAAATGCATTGAAGTAATTACCAACGTTCTTAAGAACAGGATCTATAATGTAATTATGTTCAAAAGCGTTTTCAATCGGTATATCTCCAAAAGGAATATTTGAAATAACCAAATCATAAAAGGTCTTGTTTTGATGTTCCAAATAGTAGGCCTCAAAAGTCGTGTTTAGCACCGTGACGTTTTCACTTTGTAGGTTGTTATTTTTAAGTATTTCGTAAGACAACAAATCAGGTTCAAGAGCTACAATAGAGGCTTTTGGAAATGCTTGTTTGAGGATTTGAACATAAGCACCATTACCCGCGGACGGTTCTAGGATTGTTTTAGGGTCGAAGCCTGCACTTTTAAGCAATGAAATTTTATATTCAATAATAGATTTAGGCGTGTAATAACTAGTTAGGTGGTACTTCTTCAAAGATTCCAAGAATGTGCCGTAGGTTTTTGGAAAAGAATTTTTAAGGATTAGGAGAAGTTCTTTTTGAAGTTCTTCCCTACCTTTTTTTGGATAGAATAAAAGTTCGCCTAATTGGGCCAAACCACCATTGTTGATATATAGATTCCTTGGATTTCCAGATTTAATGGCCTCCAGAATCATTGAAAGTTCCTGAGTGCGCATAACCTATTGATTAGATTCTCTATCTAAAATTTCAAGTACCACTTTATCCTTTTCGGATAATGGATTTTGATTGATGGAAGCATAGATTTGAAGTATTTCTTGATTTGCAAACTCCACAGCTTCTGCATCGGTGTGTCCGTTTTGAACATAAATACTTTGCCAGTCAGTATGAATAATATGGGCATTGATAGCGAATTCATACAGGTATTCGCAGGCTATAAGCTGGGCGCGTAGTTGTCTATAATCGTCAAGTGCATACAAGCAAAAATGCAAATCGGGGTTACAGGTATCCTTTACTATTTGCTTTTCCCATAGTTGTATCATTTCCGGATGTTCCTTTCTAAAATTGAGGGTTGACTCGGTCAATAGGAGTGTTTCATTTTTCATTTTCTATGTTTTTATTTGTTATGGTGTGTAATCGTTGTTCAAAAATTCTATATTTCATGCCAAAGGATGGAATTGGGTCTATGGCTTTCCCGTTTTTTATGACCTCATAATGTAGATGGGGACCTGTTGAAAAACCTGTGTTTCCAGAATAACCAATTAGCTGTTGTGCCTTAATCTTTGTAGCTACTTTTAAGACGACTTCATTTAAATGGCCGTACAACGTTTCAAATCCAAAGGAATGTTTAATACGAACAAAATGGCCATACCCTTTCGGTTCATAACCTATGTGGATAATCGTGCCAGCGGCACTGGCGAAAATGGGAGTACCTTTTTTTGTAGCTAAATCAACTCCGTGATGAATTGTTTTTGAATGTTTAATGGGATGCTGTCGAATACCATATTTACTCGATAGGAAAAAAGCATTCCTTTTTAGAGGGCTTGCAGATGGAATACTGTCGATTAGTTCTAATGGGATTTCCCAAAATTCTGTTTCTTTTTGGATTTGTTTGAAGTTTTTGGCATTTGCCAGGTGATTCTTCAAAAAATTCTGGTTTGCTGGAGATAACAGCGAATCCATTTGAGTTTTTGTGGTAAGGCTTTTATTGTAGTCATTATAGAACTGACCTGACCTTGAGAATAAACCATTATAGATGAGCACAAATAAGAACAAAACAAACAAAAGCCATAACATTCTATTTTCTGGGTTCAACGAACTTATTTTTCTATTAAAAGTTCCATTTAGGAAAATTGGCCCCCTTAATGAATGGAACATTTGCCGCCAAGAATTATTTGTACTATTTCCAGTTTCCATTTTTTTAGGGGATTACTTGTTTTAAAACCAAAAATAATTATATTTGATTAATATTTTACAATTATACTAATTTTTTACACAATTGAAATATGAATAATATTTGGAGAGCATCGGATGACAAACTAGATATCAATGCCGTGATGGACTATTTTGGCTATCCTATGATCAAGAATGAAGTGAAACATAAGATTTACCGAATGGGCAAGGACCATGCCGTGGTATTCCATACTGGTAACCGTCAATTGTATTACATGTGCAGCAGGCCGGAAAAGAAACAACGTGTTTTTGATTTGATTTTGACAGGATGTTCAAAGACCGAAAAAGATAGTTCTAAAGGCCTATGGAACAAAGTCGATGCTTGTTATTCCTATTTAAACAGTAAAAAAGAGTTTCAATTAGCCAATGTAGCCCCAAACAAAGAAGAAATAGTTGATGAATCTTTTAATCACTTTAAAGAGTTTGCCAAAACCTTAAAATCTTCTACTTTATTGGAAGATGATAATTTGAAAGCTTGCTTCGAAGAACGGTTATTTCAAGACGATAAAGGTCTTCTATATTTTCCCTTTTACAATCTATCGAATAATTTAACGGGGCTTGTACAGCAAAAAGACTCCAAAACATTTCCTGTTGCTGAAAGCGACACAAGTATGTCCATTTGGTTTAGTAAGGTACCTAAAAAAATACAGCAACTAATCGTTTTCAATAATCCACTTGAGGCCATCTACTTTCAACAGAAGTTCAAGTTAAGTAACGCGGTATATCTGGCCATCAAGAACATAAATTATGAGACTAGCAAAATATTGGTTCAAATATACAAGCAAACCAAAGTGGCCAAAATGATGTTAAGCTTCACTGGAAACAGCAAAATTGAAGGTTACATTGATGATTTGATGTTGATATCGTGTATCAATGACGGTAAGTTTTTCATTAAGATCGAAAAAGATCACTTAATGATTCAATTTGATCCAGAATCGGAAAAAGCAATATCCCAATTGCACAAAGAAATCCAAAAATATAATCAGGCACTTGCTAAGGAATATTTAAAATTCAACAAGGTTGTGGACCATACTTTGGTAAACCAAAAGAGCATGGTACTTTCAAAACATAAAGAAATGGTAGCCTGCAAGTTACCTATTGAAATTAATGCTTTACGTTACTTCCTATGGAGTTATTATAGGAATTACCTTGGAAAGATGATCGATATTATTAAACCACAAACCCAAAATTGGCAATATGAATATAATCAGAGCACCAATGTAAGCCCACAAGAGATTAGCGCTTTTAAAATAGCGGTATAAAAAAAGGGGTGCTCCCACCCCTTTTCGATCCTTAATTCCGGATATGAAAATGGAAAGGTCATGTCCGGAATTTCAAAGTTACTAATTATAAATGATCCTTAATTTAAAATTTGAAAAATGGAAAATCAGTTAGAAAAAGTGTTCGTGAAAGTGAACCAAAGATGGCAAAAAGCAACTATTATCAACGAAGAAGATGGCAAAGTAAATGTTCTGACCCAAGATGGACAGCGCTTTAGCATGGCCAAAGAAAGTAAATGGTTGGAATTCGTACAAAACCCTGCACAACGCTATGCGTATGGTGATGTTAAAGAGCAACTAGAAGGTCAATACATCAGCTTTGAAAAATTACCTGAAAATGTAAGGGATAACCTAGTCCAAGGAAAGGAACATTTTCATGTCTCCACTTACTTATCCGATGGAGAGCTTAAAGAAACTTCCAAAATGGTTCAAATGGTTTATGATCCCAACATGGGTTCTCGTTTGTTTGTACAGTTTAAACGAAAAAATCAAGTTACCCTGGACCAGGCTATGGCCTATAACCACAAGTTTAGCCCCGATGAATTTGAACGTATGGTCTCTAAAAAAGAAGTTGTTCTTTTTCAAGGGATTACCAAGGATGGTGAATTGTTTGAAAAGTTAGCCTATTATGAGCCAAAACTACTCGATATACGAACCAAATCGGCCTTAACACCCAACACCTATTTGTACGGGACCAAACTTACTGCGGCCCAAGCAAAGTCGTTAAACCAAGGGGAGGAAATTGAGATTAAAATAAAGACCAAGTCCAAGGGCAACCAGCCATATTTGGTTTCCTATACCCCTAGAAATGAAATTTTCATCACAAAGAGCCTTCAATTGGAAAAGGCAAGAAATCTTGAAGTAGTCAACGACGAAAAAAAAAAGAATTCTAGCCAGCGAATGAAAATCTAGAAATGTAATTGGCCGGAAATTTCATCCGGCCTTTTTTCTATTCCCATCATAATCACCTGATGGGTAAAACGGTTATTTTCTATCATCAACTCACATCATACTTATGAAAGACTATGCAGACAATAGAATGCATTACAGGATGCTCATTTCTAAAATTAACGAAGAAGTTGACTTTTCTGGCTATTTACGAGTAAAGGGCTATGCCCTACTTAAATCAAGTTTGGGATCAAAAGAATTTGGAAAAGACCAAGAACGTATAGTTCTTAATACAAAGCACAGCCCGGTTTCCTACTTTAATAGAAATGACACAAAAGATAAGGGTTGGTTTTTTAGTTATTTACTTCAACGTACAGCTAATTTTTACGATGCTATTAATGTAGGGTTGGAAGCGATCAACGCTTGTCATTATTCCGAAACGAAGACCAACGCGCTTTTTCGTGCCAAAAAACCATCAAATCTGGAGGTTACTTTTTCAATTAAACCCCTTAAGAGATGGAACTATCTAATAAAAGATAGAGGGTTAAGCTTAAAAACTTTAGAGTCCGAGGCGTTTAACAATAAAGTTCTTAATGGTATTTACGATACATCAAAAGGAAATCAGATTACCAATATTGCTTTGCCTTTGACAGACATAGAAGGTAACATTCCGAATTACATTTTATTTAATAGGCCATATTGGAATACCAAAAAAAATAAACTTCAAAAGTTTAGAAGATTCATGAATTCAGAATATCATTTTCTGTTTACATCGAATGCATTAAAAAATATGAAGGCAATAGCCTGTTTTGAAAGTGCCTTCGATGCCATGTCCTATCATGAGTCCAACGGTTTGCCCAATCTATTTTATATGGCATTTAACGGGCAATTGGACGAAAGGAAACTAGAGCAATTTTTTTTATGGAAAAATAAAATTGACCCTGATGCCAAACTACCAATAAAACTAGGTTTCGACCATGATGTAGCCGGATTCTATTTTGATATGTATTTTCTTAAGTGCCTTATGGATAGGGAAAAGAAACAACACGATTTCGTCCTACATAGACAAAATAAAGAGCTGAAACTTCAAGTACATGGTCATAAAATAGGACTATTGGAAGAAAAACTTAGATCAGAATTAAAAGAATTAAATCATCAAATTGATTTGCAACCTGCGAAAATCATTTCCCTTAAAGAAACACTAATTATAGAATTACAGTTGGATAGCATTTTACGCCTCGGTCTCGGTACTTATGGATCACGTTGGTATTGGGAAAAGTTCTTTTCCATTTTGACAAATGCATTGGAATGTCCAAAGATCGAAATCCAAAAATCGCCCTTACATAAAGATTGGAACGAGGACTTACTATGGTTTAAAAACCATGAACAGGTTAAGGATGTTAGTTCAATTGACAGGGGAACAAAGAAAACCTTATGGGCAGTTCATAAGGTTAAGTACTTACCCAATTACTCCCCCATTGGAAAAGTAATGATGGTTGGTCTGGAAAAGGTGCTATGCGATATCGGTGAAGCAGCCTATCGATGGATTCCAAAAGATCAAATAATCTCTTTCTATCAAGAAAAGAAATCACAGTTATCCCACCAGGAAAGCTTTAAAAATATAAGCTATGGAAGAAAGAAATAATGGTTACTCAGGCATGTATCTTTCGGCTGCCTACTTTTTACTTATTGTTTCTGTGGAATATTATCCGTTAATAGAACATTTATTTGGACCTATGGAAATTCTTCAATCGGTTTATAATTTCCTTAGATTGTCCAATATTCCTGCAACAGGAATTATGTCAAGATACATTCTTGTCGGGCTTTTAATGGGTGGCATTATGATTTACAAGCCAAAAAGAGATGATAAAATATCAAAAACACCAACCTTAATTGGTTTCTTACTCTCCATTGGATTACTGTTTCTATCAGGTTGGCATATCCATGTAACCCAACTAACCCAAAAGCTCGGATTCATAATTTTTGCTTTAGGCTACATAGGAGCTATGACGTATGGTATGCGTTTATTTCAACTTATGAATTTTGATAATTTATCCAAAACCGACCCTTTTAATGAACGTAATGAAACGTTTTTACAGAACGAAGATTATATCGACACTCCTCATTCCGCAAACATCCCTTACTCTTATATTCATAAAAACAAAAAGCGAAAAGGCTGGATAAACTATGTCAATTTATTCCGTGCCTTATTGGTAATTGGAACCCCAGGCAGTGGTAAGTCCTTTTCCGTTATCGAGGAAATAATGGGTCAATTGATCCGTAAAGGATTTGCAATGGTCATTTATGATTTCAAATTCAACTCTCTCTCTAAAAAGGCATATGGCTATTTGATGGATTCCAAAACAAAAGGCACAAGTTCACAAGGCAATTATCCTGAAATGTTCTATATCTGTTTTGATGATCTTCGAATGACCCACCGTTGTAACCCCATGCATCAGAACCTTATAACCAACCAATCGGATGCTATAGACATTGCTGAAACCCTACTAAAAAACTTGAACCCGGAATGGATTCAAAAACAGGACTATTTCTCTAGGAGTGCAATTAGTTTTACGGGAGCATGCATTTGGTATTTGAAAAAGAAAGCAGATGAATTAAAATTGGATATATGTACTCCTGGACATCTTTCGATACTTTCTACGGTTAAAGTAGACCTGCTTATGCAAATAATGATGCAGGACAAAGAGGTACGTCAAATCTTAATACCCTTTAAGGATGCCTTGGAAAAGAAAGCTATGGAACAGCTATCCGGTCAAACGAGTACGGTTCAAATCAGTTTATCCAAGTTGGCAACCAAAGAGATTTTTTACGTGATGTCGGGCAATGATTTCACATTGGAGATTAATGACCCCGACCATCCCAAAATACTATCCCTACAAAACAACCCTGAACGTAAACAAGTATACTCCGCAGCTTTGGGCATGTACATGAACGGACTCATGAAAAAAGTCAACAAACCACAAAAACGGCCCATGGCTTTAATATTAGATGAGTTGCCGACACTATTTATCATGTTATTACGCACCATTATTGATACCGGTAGGGAAAATAAAATAGCCACGATTTTAGGTATACAAAGTTTTACCCAATTGGTTTTGGATTACGGTAAAGATATGGCAGAGGTAATTTATGATAACTGCGCAAATGTTATCTGTGGAGCTGCCAAAGGAGAAACAGCAAGAAGATTGAATGAACTATTCGGAAAAATACATCAAGAACAGATAAGTAAAAACACGAGTTCCAATGAAGTTGGCACCAACATAAGTACACAAATGATGGATCTATTACCAAGAAGTAAAATTGCGACCATGTCCACTGGATATTTTGCAGGCATTGTTGCAGATACGTTCGAGCATCAAATCAAGGAAAAAAAGTGCTTTGGACAATTAGAACCAGATATTCGTGCAAAAAGCTCAGCTATGGGATATGAATTACCTATAATCAATGAGTTCGTCCCAAAAGACTTTCAAATGAAGCATGATATGCTTCTCAATGAATTGAACACTGTTTACAAGGTTCCCTTTTTTAAATCACTTTTTGAAGAAACGAAAAGGCAAGTAGTTTTAGGAAGTTCATTTTTCTTTGAATACATAGATAAATATGAAAACAATGCTACAAAAGCAGTTCAGATGAAAGGCTTAGCCAAGCGCTACAACTTGGTGAAACATAGGTACGATCTAATGAATGTAATGTCCAGTGGAAATCCAGATAAGGCGATAAGAGAATTTTTCTCCGATATTATTAGAGAATATCTTATTGCATGCGAAATAGAGAGCGTGTCCAGCCAGAACTTTGAAAACATTATGAGAGAGGTTGACACCTTAGTGAAAAATGAATATTCATCGTTAACCGGTGAAGTTTTAAAAAATGCAATATTTGATGAAGAAAAAATAAATAGTGAAATGGCCAGTGCAATGAGTAATTCTGATGAAGCAGCCAAATCCTTTATGGAGAACTTCCAAAAGAACTTGTCCGAGGATGATTTAGAAACTTTGATTACATTGCACGAAGAATATGATACGGAAATGGAAGAGCCTTTTTCTTCCTATCCCATAGAAAGTTATGAATGATGGATATTGAAGGTATAATAAAACTTGACTCAAAGGACTTTGGTTATATTGGAGAACGTTTAAAGGAGATACGTCTTGAATTAATTGAAATAGATGATATTTCAGATAAACGGTTCAGCGAATTTTCCTTGACGAAACTGAGTGATAAGCTCCAAATAGACCGTAATACTTTAGTAAACGTAGAGCGGGGAATGTCCACGGTCAATTCTATAAAAATTATCCTTTATTATTATACTTTAGGCTATAATCCTATCTGGATTTTACTCCCGGATAATGAATTTGTGCCAAAACGTAGTTTGATTGAAAACATGGCCTACAAGGATGATCTTCAAAAGAAATTCCTTGAAATGGAATCTCAGATGATAGAGGCCATGAACGAATTCAAATCTTCATTGTAATACACCAGAACTTCATATTAACGACGTTCACTTCCTTATTTTCAGCATTTCTTGAACTAATTAAATGCTATATATATAGCTATAGGGCATTATTCATTTGAAGTACTAAATCAATAGATATAGCATTATTTGTATATAGCAATATTTACATATAGTAATAGCGATACCTATAGTTGAACAAAGCATTGAGGCTAGCATTAGTCCAATAGTGCAACCATTACATCTATAAACATATAATCAAACCTATATAGCATCATATGACGATATGTTCATATGACCCTATTGTCATATGATGCCTAAAATTAATACTATGAAAACAACAATTATATCTTGTGCAAGTGAAAAGGGAGGCAGTGGCAAAACGACCATTAATATTATACTGGCTACTAACTTATTCTTTAAGCACGATAAAAAAGTGGTTCTAATAGACTTGGATAATCCACAATACTCGGTTTACAAGAAACGGCAAAGGGATTTAAAGGAACTTTCCGAAGCGGAACAGCTAGCTGCGAAATTTTACCCAATAGAAAAATCAACTGTGAAAGAGTTGGATTCCATTATCAAAACCTACTATGGAACCGTTGACTTCATCATTTTAGACTTCCCAGGTAATCTTAACGAAGAAATGGTGAAAGGCCTTCTTTATGTAGAACATATATTTATTCCTTTCTTTTTGGATGAACTAGAAATCAATAGCACCGTAATTTTTTATAAAACATTAAAAAATAATTTTTTAGAAAACGATGGTAGGGTATTAAGAGGAGTCAACTTGTTCTTTAATCGCTACGAAAAAGTCAAAGTAAACAAGTTTGCAGCAATAAGGCGAGGTTTTAAAAAATCAGGCATGCCGCTAATGCAATCAGTAGTGATGGATAGGACTATTTACAGAGAGAAGTATCGCAATACCCTACAACCCATTCCTGAATCCCGTGAAAACGGTGAAATGGAATTGAATGAATTCATAAACGAAGTAATCGAAATTTTAAATGATTGACCATGGGAAAAAAAATAAATGTTAGCAGCTTGCTTACCGCGGCAATGATCGACGATATGAGTCCGGCAGAAACTGTAAAGAACTTAAAGGCTCAGCGGAATGAGGGAACCTCACCCGACATAAATCCAGGTAGTAACCGAAGCAATAGTAATTTTGATGAAATATCCAATACTTCTATTTCTACCCATCGGAATATAACAGCAACTAAGGAACATCCTAAGATTATAGGCTTGGAACACCTTTTGGCGGAGGAAAACTTTTCAGACAGAAAAGAACAATTTATCTTTAGGTTGAGCCAACAGTGTTTTGATGACTATGAAGAATTGACCAGGACTGTTAATTATAAGCTACATAAAAAGCTATCGAGAAACGATATTATGCGAAAAGTACTTGAACATTACCATACCAATGAATTGGAAGATTTATTAAGACTATTACATAACATTTGAATTGGAAGTGGGAACATATCGCTTGGTTAATCATTGGTGTACTCTGTATTCTTTGGTATATCATCGTATTTGTTATTTTGAAAAAAAGCAAACAAAAAAAAGTTTCCGATTCTCTTTCAAATGTGCAAAATTCTAATATATTTGTAAATAATTCATCTTTTGAAGATTTAGACATGGACCATTTACTCAACCAAGTCGATAAGAATGTAAGCAGTTCCGAACTGTTGGACATTTTTGGAACGTCTGAAAAGGATACCGAATCCTTAATTCCTAAAAAAAATGAAAAACTCAAGGTTATCAGAAATGAAGACCTTCCTGAGAACGAGGAAGGTCAGCCCCCACCAGATTAAGTATCTTCTTTTTGGTGGTATCCTATTATTACTACCATTTGAAACCCATGCTCAAATTAATGAGCTGGTAAATCAAGTAAATGCTGCCGAGCAAGGTGCATCACAAATTGGGAATAGCATTTTTCGAATAATCAAAATTGCTGCAGCCGTATT
The DNA here is from genome assembly GCF_055378385.1 of Maribacter sp. C-4077. NCBI lineage: Bacteria > Pseudomonadati > Bacteroidota > Flavobacteriia > Flavobacteriales > Flavobacteriaceae > Maribacter > Maribacter sp. C-4077. Next base: position 3,695,597 of record NZ_AP038807.1, on the reverse strand, counting down.
ACTAGGAATCGCCGCAATTACTTTTTTGATTGTTCGGGAACAAAGTCAGGATTTGACCAAAAAAGTCGGGAATATCATTCTTGGCTTGGTAATTTTCTATGGACTATTGGAAATAGGCGAGAACCTATCTAGGTAGTCATGGAAGATAAATATTATCCTATCCCTAAGGCCTTACAGAAGGACGTGACCTTCTTTGGCCTAAAGGCTAAATATGTAGACCAAGCATTTAAAGGCATATTCATTTCGCTTGTACTTGGTATGATTTTAGGTGCCTTCACCACAACCTTACTGGGGTTTCTAGTTTCGTTAATAGCAGCATTTAGCTACTTTTTTCTAATGCTTTACTATTCATTTTCATTTGGTGAAAGTGGTTATTTAAAGGCAAGGGCAAACAAAGCCAGACCGACCTCCATTAAAGGGTCCTCAAATAAAAAAACGCTCTTGACATGGATACACTAAGCTTAATGGATGCTTTTCCAATTTATGGATATGAATCCCCGATCCTAGTTTCCAAAGAAAAAGGATGTCTTTGTATTCCACTCGAATTAAAACTCCCGGAAATATTCTCATTGGACAAGAATGAATATGCCAAGTTCAATCGCTTATTCGCCAATATTATAACCACTTTGGGAGAAAATACTTTGGTTCATAAACAAGATTTGTTCCTTACCGACAGCTACAAACTGGACAAAACGAGAGTTGATAGGGATTTTTTTGAATTGGAGGACGAGTTACACTTTGTAAACAGACCTTTTTTGAAACACCGCTGTTTTCTTGGACTCCATCTAGTTCCAAAGAATTATTTTAAATGTAATCCGCTAAGCGCAAATGGTTATTTAAAAAAATCAAAAAATGGTCTTTTCGATGGTCCAATACCTAAGGAGTACCTTGATACGACGGTCTTAGAGACTTTTAGGTTAAAGGCAATGGCGATTAATCAACTTATTAATGAAAGTGAGCTTTTAACTTCTACAATATCCAATTTTGACCACTTATTTGAAAAGGACGGCTATTATTCGAATTATTTAGAGGCAACATTTGAGGAGGGCTCCGGTGTTGATATTGATTTTGAAAATGCAACCTTATTCAATGGGAAAAAACAAGGTCAATTTTTCACATTGGAAAATTTGGATCAATTTGATACGGAAGCCATTTTTGATCATAGCTATTACGGTAAATATCACTCTGATGAGCATCCCTTTCCTATTGGAAACCTTTTCTCCTTAGGGTTCAAAATACCCTACGAACACATTATCAACCAGTATATATATCTACCGCCCAAGGATGCAGGTGTTAATAATCTTAAGAAAAGGGCAAAAAGGTTGAATAAATATGCAAACAATCGTAAAGGGGATAAAAATAGCATCTATAGAAATCAAATTCATCAGTTTGAGCAGAATTTGATTGAAGAGCATCAAGAACTGGTCTATTATCATTTAAATGTTTTGGGGTATTCTGAACACCTTGATGATTTTGGCATGATGTGCAATTCCATAAAATCAGCTTTTAAAAAAATAGGGGTTCATGTCAAGACCAATTCTGTAGATAGAAAGAATTTATTCTTTGGCGGAATTCTAGGAAATGGTATCGGGATAAGTTCAGAATTATATAGCCCAATGTCATCCAAAATGGCTGCTTCCCTTCTCTATTCCGAGGGAGGTTATAAAAATCCAGTTCATGGATTACATGGACTTCGAATGATTGACCGCGCTACACACAAACCTTTGTTAGTTAGCCTATATAAAGACCCAGAAAAGAACCATTGGATATTCAATCGAGGGATGCTGATTGCTTCTGGCTCAGGTGGCGGCAAAACGTATTTTGCAAATGCCTACCTATATGCCGAATATCGGGAGGGTGCAGAGGTCATCATTTTGGAAAATGGCAATTCTTATGACAAGCTAACAGCTTATTTGGAAGGTGTTACCATAGAACACGATGATGATAGGCCCTTTTCGTTCAATCCCTTTGTTCTGGACGAACAGGACTATCATATGAATCAAAACAACCTACAATTGGGAGAGCATAAATTGACACAATTGATCGTATTGTTACAACTTATTTTAGGACATGAAAAAACCAAAAGAAGCACTTCAAACAGTATCATACACCAGACAATTTTTGAGCGTTTAATCAACGGTTACTACCAAAATTCAGAAGTAACGGATAATTCCAATTTCGGGTTCAATAGTTTTTATAGCTATTGTGTTGATGCACTGCCTTTATTACTTAGTGAGCATAAAATCAACACCGATACTTTTGATTGCAATACCGCTTTAATGATTTTAGGGAATTATGCTGAAGGAGGCCCCCGTGAATACCTTTTGAACAGTAAAGACGAAAGAATATCAAAGCTAACGGGAGAACGCTGGATTTACTTCAAACTAGGTAACCTAATAGATAATCAACAGTTATTTCCCATTATCTCCTTTTTACTTATGGATGTCTTCAATAAAAAGCTTAAAGACCCCAAAAAATTAAGCATCAATAAAATACTTAATGTAGACGAAGCCTGGAACCTTTTTGATAATGAAATCATGGCGCAGTACTTAAATGCCCAGTCTAGAATGGCTCGGAAATATGGAGGCCAGCCTATATTCATTTCCCAAAAAGTGGACGATTTCATCACATCAAAACATATCGGAAAAACACTTGTGGTAAATAGTCACATAAAGGTTTTACTTGACATGGCCGAGTACTCCAATTCCTTTGATGACATTCAGGAAATATTGGGTCTGAACGCTAAGCAAAAACAAATGGTACTGTCCTTAAACAAGGACATATCTGAAAAAAGAAAATGTAGGGAAATTGCCATTTGTTGGAAAGAAAAGGTAGGAGTATATGGTCTGGAAACCTCTTATTCTACAAAATGTCTCTTTGAAACTAATCCCAATGAAAAGGCGCTTATCAATTCTCTTTTGGAAAAAAATAAGAACGATTGGAAAAAAACTGCACTTGACTATAAAGAACTAACTACAAAAAACGAGTCTTTATGAAAAAAACGACACTAGTACTCATACTCTGTCCAATATTAAACTTTGCTCAAATACCTGTAACGGACGTTGCGGCAAATGGTCAATTGGGACTTTTAAATACGAACATCCTTGCCCTTCAAGGTCAGGTTAGTTCTTTAAACGGAAATATGGCGACCTTAATTCAATTGATGCAAAAAAACGTAACGGCGACCACCAGTACATCCAAAGATATATCCCAAGATATTTCAGCCAAGCGAACAGCAGCAAGTTTTGTGCTTGGATCTCCTGAAATATCACAGCTTATAACTATCAAGAAAAAATTTTTAGAAGCGTATAGCGGTGTAAAGAAGAACTTAAATGATTATAACCATTTAACGGAAAAAGAGCATCATGAAGCAGAGCAATTTCTAAGTGAAATGGTTGCAATGTTATCCACACAGATTGCGCATGCAAAAACGATGGCTTCAACTCCTGAACTAATAGATTCCTCTGCACGCCTCAACAAACTCCAAAATATTGTTCAAAAAATGGAAGATGTTTTGAACAGTGTAATTGAACTCAACAGGAAATTGGCGCAAAGAAACGAGCACCGTAGGGCGATACAATCTATAATTTCCGTAAACTGATTAGAGCATGCAAGAAAGTTCCGGCTTCCGTTTCTTGGTCAATACACTTTTTGATGAATACCTTCAGGAAGCTTTTGATTCATTGGGCCCCACCTTATCGGTTGGATTCCATTTTGCGAAGATTGGTATCGGCATATTTGCAATACAGCACTTTGCCAGCCCAGACAGGGGCGATTTATGGAAAGCATTAAAATGGTTCCCCTTGTTATTTATACTATTCAATTACGAAGTGTTTGCCTTAGCCATTTTTGAGTTCTATGACAACTTGGGAAAATCCTTTGTTGGCACTGAAAAAAATTGGGACAGTATTAATATGAAGGTGGCCAAAGCTCAAATCGAGTCCTTTTCAGAATCCACAGCGGAATGGAATCTATTTAGTATTGACCTAAATGCGATACAATCCCTTGCTATGGCAGGGCTATCTGGGGGTATAACTTCAATTGCGCATGTAGTGTCGTCCATAATATTTGTAGGTATCAAATCACTCTCTATTATTTATTTATTCATTCTCATCATTTTTGGACCCATAAACATTGGGCTTTCCTTTATCCCAGCCCTTTCAGGGCTTTTCAAAGCATGGCTCCAGAAATTCATGAGTGTTTGTTTATGGGTTCCCATGTTATACGTCGTAGACGCATTTATGGTAGAACTAGTTGACTTGTTGACCACGCATTTGCTTCAAAATAATGCAAAGGATATTGGTATAGTCCTGACCGCATCCCTTTTAATATTAATGACCTCGTTTTTTTATATCAAAGCCCCTACCCTGGCCAATTTTGTTGTGCAAGGTTTGAACATTTCGGGGGGTAATATGGTTTCAAAACCTAAACACTATGGTAAAAAAGCAATAAATACCGTAATCGATGCCAAAACTGGGGGTGCATCAAAGGGGATACGAACCTTAACACAATGATATTATGAAATGGGCCATAACAAGTTCTGTCAAGCATTGAGATGTCCCGACAGCTATCGGGATGGCGAATTGCATATGACCCATGAAAAACGATAAAAATAAACAGATGAAACATCAGTATTACATTTTTAATGATATCCAAAGGAATCAAAAGAGAAATCAGATTTTGGTTTATTTAGCATTGGCAGTGGTCCTGATAACCGCTATCGTTTCAATGTATCTAGTCCATACCGCACATAAACAGGCGCGCTTTAATGCCTATGTTATCCAAGGAGGCCTTCGGACACCTATTGAACCTATCACAGACAATAAAGAGCAGCTTCGGTTACTTACTGAAGGACATATTCGTCAGTTCCACGAGCTTTTTTTCTCCCTTGAGCCCGACTTAAACCATATAAGAAATAATATTGAACAAAGAGCTCTTTACATGATCGACAATTCAGGTAAACGGTTATATGTTCGGTTGGTCGAAAAAAAATATTTCCACGATGTTGTAATGAACGACTATCGCTATCTTATTGAGCTTGATTCAGTTGTAGTTGATTATTCAAAGTATCCGTTTCCATTTACCTACTATGGAAAACAATCTATAGAAAAAGGAAAAAATATGACCTACAGAAATTTGCTTACTAAGGGATTTGTAAAAGAAACCGGAATAACGGCAAATAATTTAAACGGAATGAAAATTATGGACTTTGAGGTAGTCGATAATTCTGATGTAACAAAGTAAATGATGGGAGATATAAAATCTAAAATAAATCATTTTAAGGATTGGGTGGTAAAACATAAAACCCTCTCCATTGCACTGCCGATAGTTTTTGTTCTCAGTAGTTTTTTTGTTATTGAAAATATAAAGGATTTTCAATCCATTTCCTTAGAAGCAGAAGAATCAAATGGATTTAATCCTAACCTTCCTTCACCAAACACAAAAAAATCCACACAGTTAGAAGACGAGGCGCTATGGAAACAATCTTCTACGAATAATGACTACCAAAATTCCAATTTTGAAAACTCTCCAGAATTGCTTGAAAAATCTCAAAAAGAGGATTCCATTAAAAGGGTTTTAAAGGAATTGGAAGATATTTCATTTGACTTAGAACAAAATCAACTTTTAATATCCGACGAAAGTCTAACTCAAGAAAAAATGGGAAGTAAGAGCACCAGAGGACAAGGAGGCCAAATGAATGAAACTTTGGAAGCTCGCATTAACTATAAAGAATTACTGCGGGAGAGCAAAGAAAAAATGCTCGAAACCAGTAATGCGAATCCCCCTTCACTTCTAGCCGAAAAAGGGACTCAAATATCCAATTTCGTTCAAGCTAAGGTCAAAGTATACCGAGATCAATTCGTGTTGCCCGATGATAGGGTCCAACTTATTGTAGCGGAAGAATTTGAGTATGATGGCAAAATTATTCCTAAGAATACATTTTTTTATGCCCTCGCATCTGTACAAGGAAATCGGGTGCTATTAGATGCGGATAACATAAACCATATACCGATTAAGGCGACATTGAAAGACCTAAGGGATGGAATGGAAGGAATTTATAGTGAAAGAGCTGGGGGTCTTTGGGGCGAGTACATGGCCGAATCTCAAAATAGGGCGGTAACCGAATTGACAAATGAATTAACCACTGGATTGGGCGGGAATGTAAACAGCCTGATGACAGGCTTAGGGTCTTTTTTGAAAAGGAAAAAATTAAGGGAAAGAGATAAAATTCTATTGATCAATAATCATGAACTTCTAATGACAATTGAATGAGGCATATTTACCTTATACTATTAATCATCTATCCTTACGATGTTCTATTCGGACAAGCGGATACCATTCAGGTTTCAAAGGATTATAAAACTATTTTAGTTTTACCGGAACCCTTTTCATTCTCAATAAATGGGAAAGATTTGAACTTTATTGAATCATTCCCTAAGAGCACTTCCGAAAAGGCCACCCACATCGTAATGCTTACCTATAACGATGTTGCACCGGTCAAACAGGATTACACCAATTATACGGTTTATACAAAAGACGGATTGGCTTACGATTTTATTCTTGATTTGATAGACATCCCAAAAGTTAAACGATGGAATATCAAAAAAGAAATGGCAGATAACGTATCCAAGGAACATTTAGCAATAAATAATTCCGAAAATATCGATAAAGAAATCATTAAAATAGCGGATGTAGCATTGCCCAACCAGATTGAAACTTCAGCCAATGACGGTATAGAAAATATTAAAATTACCCCACTATCAACTTCTTTATATGACGAAGACAGAATTGCCTATCTGAAACAAAAATGCGAGAACCATATTGGTGATAAAGGAAATATAGCCCGGTATTTTTCTAAAATAGGGGACGTTTTTGTTTGGCTAAAGGGAGTGTATTATGATCGTGAGGAGCTATATTTTTTATTTAACATAGAAAACAAAGAGCCGATAGACTTGGATATCAATTTTCTCAAATCTTTCATCGGCACAAATTACAGACAAAGTAGCAGCAACCAAAAAAGTGAGTTCGAGCCAATATACAGATATGCCCAACCTTCCAGGGTAGAAGGAAATACATCGGCCGCATTTTTCATGGTTTTTGAAAAATTCACCTTAGATAAAAACAAGCACTTAGTACTAGAACTGGATGAATTAAATGGCAATAGAAATATTGGTCTTGACATTGAACATCTATTGATAAATCGACCTAAAAAATTTGGAAAATGAGAAAAATCAAAAGATATGCTTTCGTATTAATTGGTATACTTTCCTTTCTTTTAGGAGGTCAGCATTTAAAAGCGCAAAACTATGCCAGTAGTTTAGAATTATCCTCAGGTGTAGTCGAGGATGGTTATGGGATAAATGCTGGGTATAATTATTACCTAAATAGGTTCAGATATATTCAAGGGGCTGTGTTCTTATCCTTTGCTGAAGATAATCAACAGGGTTTCAGTGTACCCTACAATAATTTCACCCTAAATATTGGTTATTTCAATAATATCATTGAGGCCCTTAATAGAAAATTTGCCGCTTCTTTAGGTGCTGGGCCGGTAGTTGGGTATGAAATTATAAATAACGGGGAACAGGAACTTTCTACCGGAGCCTTGGTCAATAATAGTTCTGAATTCATCTATGGCGGCTTCGTTGGTGCAGAATTGGATTTTTATTTGAGTGAGTCATTTTCAATAATTGGAAAAGCAAATCAATACTATCACCCCTCAAGTGATTTAGGTCAATTCGCCTTTTTCGGTGGGGTCGGTATTCGGTATATACTGTTTTAGGGTTATCCCCTGCAAAATTGAGAACATATGAAAAAACGAATTAACCCACTATTTGGTCTTTTGTGCCTTTTCATTTTTACAACTTGTGACAAAGATGTTGAAATCATTAGCAGTTTCGATTATACCATCTCTATGAATTTTAGGGATAAGGCTACAGTAAACCTTCCCGAAAACGTATCTCTTTCCGTTGTACCTGAGCGATTGGTAAAAACACAGTCGTACCAATTTAAGTATGAGTCGAAAGACGGTTCGGGGTATTTTGTATCGGATGGGTCAATACTCCCCCAAAGAGAGTGGATGCCTCTTAACGAATTAACACTTTCCCTTGACTTTGTGGCACCTACAATTGGTTCAAAAGAAATCGAGGTAACTTTTTCAGATGCCGATGGACTTGAAAAAACCGAAACTTTAAACTTTTTAGTAGCGCATAATCCATTTATTTGGAAAGTATCAACAACAACCAATACGATAAACATTAATGAAGATGTACCTATTTCATTGTTATTAACCAATACAGGAATTGATGAAAATGCTACGTATGAGCGAAACATATATTTTATCCAAGGATCTGGAAATTTAACCTTTGTCAATGAAGAAGAAGCATCGGAAATCCCAATTGAAACTGGAAAATTTGTTGAAATGCAACCCGGTTCTTTCAATTTAAAAGGAGAATTTAAGGAAACAGGTGTCAATAAATTGATTTTTGAAGCTAGAGATAAAAATGGTCAATCCCAGAAAGACACATTGAGCATAACGGTGGAAGAAATCGAGTTTTCCTTTACCGCTTCGCCACAGAAAAATGAAATTGACATAAGCGAAAACACCAATCTAAATTTCAATATTACGGAATCAAATCCTTCAGGGACATCCTACCAAATGAGGTATGAGATTATATCAGGGAGTGGCATTATTACATCAGGAGGCGAGACTGTTGCTCCCAATACATTTACAGTAGTGCCAACTGGCAATTTTTCATGGGATTTTGAATCCAGTACACCTGGCAATGTTGAAATGATATTCTTTGTCAGAAATGAAACAGGAGTTGAAAGCCAGCGTACAGTCACTTTAGTAGTTTCAGAAAGGGATTATGACCTTACCGTTACACCGGCCGCCATTGAAGCCTTCGTGGGCAGTTCCATTAACATTACACTTTTAATAAACGAATTAGGTGCAACCGGAGACACATATACCGGATTTTATTCTTCCACCGGCACTGGGTCTATAAAAATAGCAGGGGATGAATATACAGCAGGCCAGCAATTTGTACTCACCAAAGAATCAAATACACTTATATATACTGGAATAAGTGAGGGGAGGCATGCATTGACTTTTAAAGTAAAATCGTCATCAAACATTGAAAAGGAAGTAACTACTGAGGTTGATTTTGTCAGTATTGACTTTGATTTTTCAGGTAGTGTCACGGATAATGATTTGTTCATTACCGAATCAACAAACCTCAACTTTATAATAAACCAAACAGGCATAGGTGCAACAACCTATGAATCCCGGTATGTCATAAATCAAGGAGAAGGTCTTGTTCGTGGTTCAAATGGCACACTATTAACACCAAATACGTATTATGGGACATCGGAAGGTCCAGGTAACTATACTTGGAGTTTTGAGGCCACTAAGGCCGGTAGAGCGGATATTACCTTCTTTACTAAAAACGTAACAGGACAAGAAGAAGAAATTCGGTTGTTCATTGATGTAGAAGCCACGGATTTCAGTTTAGATGTAGTAGCAGCAAACACCAATGATTTTGTTTTACAAACCGTACCATTAAGTTATACTCTAAACCAACAAGGTGTGGAACAACTAAACTACAATAAGACCTATTCCAGCAACGGTGATGGGGTACTAACTATTGGAGGAGTGGATTATAATCCCGGTGAAAATATTGCCTTGACGAGTGTACCTGGAACGTTTAATGGCTCTTATACCGGTAATTCTGTCGGAAACCATCAAGTGACATTTAGAGTGGTATCATCCAATAATATCACCGAAGATAAGACTGTAAATATTAATTTTAACACAATTGGATTTCAAATTAGTGTACCGGCAAATCTATCTATTAAAGAAACATTGACCGAAAACTTTAATGTGGTTATTAATCCAGACAGAACTGATTTGAATGTGAATTATGAGATCCAATTGGTAACTGATCAAAACGGCAGTTTTAACTACGGTGGCATCAGTCCAGGAATTTTTAGACCTGCTTCAACGGGAAACAATTCATTTAACTACACACCATTGGATTATGCCAATGGAACCCATATTATTTCGGTTTCGGTGCGGGACAACTTAGGCAACACCAAAGTTGAAAATATGACGGTAAATGTGAATAGAAGACCTGTTGCTTTTGGACGAGCTGAAAAAGAAAATGTGAGTTGTGGAGGGTTAAATGGCTGTGATTACCGCGTACGAATGTATATAAGGAGGTCAGGCTTTGGGGAATCCCAAGCATTTGATGGTGCAACTATAACTACAGTCCGAATCAGGATATACAATAGGCAGGACAATCGTTGGGATACAATTGTCAGAAATTTTAATGAATTGGAAACCAACACCCAAGGGGATATCTATTGGCGCCTGGAGGAGGAAAATAGGGAAAGTAGGCTTCGTTACTTGGACCAGGATTTTGAAATTGAAGTACAGGATAGCGATGGTATCTGGTCGGATAAGAGTTTTGGGTCCGTCATACGTGTTTAATCAATCTCGATTAAAGATATAATTGACTCGAATGGTTTGACCATCAATGACTTCATCAAACTCTAACTCAAGGGTGTTTGAGGATATTTCTTGAACAAAGTATATAATATCGCTTTCAACAAAGCTTAAAATCGTTTTGTCATCATTGAACATATAATTATCGCGGAACTTGGTTGAGCTTCCTTGCGGGGTGTCATTGCATCTACTTGCGTTTTCATCAATTCTAAAGACATTGGCTTCTCCCCCAGTATCGCCAAAAAAGAACAGGTCGTCCAACAAACAGGTTTCAACCTCTTCAAATCCATCGGTATTTGGAATACCGTCATTATTAAGGTCAATTGATGGAGTTAGGGTAATGGCCCTAAAGCTCCATTGCCCCTTGATGGCTTCATCCCTATTTTCCAAGGCAAAATCATCGTCTTGACAAGCTGACAAAAGAAAACAGAAGAAAATCAAAAGAAAATTATTTTTCATTATCTATTCAATGATTAGTTTAAAGATAACAAAATTATGGCTGTTCAATTTGGCTGGAATGGCTAAAGGCAAGTGCTTTCTTTGGTATGCGCCTTGCGGTTTTAAAGGGTATTTGGTGGTGCCGTTGGAGCTTTGAAACCGCAAAGAGGACGTGTACCAAAGAAAGCTCTTGCTGCGCACCCGAGGAGGTTGGTCGTGGTACCCGACTTTAGGAGGGTGCAATGACCAACTTCCGCATGGGAATTATTCCTTTATTTTGAGAGTCCAATATAACTCATTAAAAGTTTTTAAAAATTCTACAGTATTTTTAAAATCTGCGCTATCGACGTAAATATTATAAGCCTTTTCAAGCTTTAAACTTATTTTTAAATATCCAGTATTTTCCTCGTCTTCTTCATCAAAATAATCCATTAGAAAACAAACAAATTTATCTTTACCTAGCGCCTCATTTTTTTCTAACCAATCCTGAACTTTTGTAATATTAGAACCTATTTTATTAAAATCTAACATTTGCTTTACAAAGTAGTCTTCAAATTTATGGAAACTAGAAAGTTCATCTAGCTTTTCATATAACTCCATAAATTTTTGATTGTTGGTTTCCTTTTCAAATCGGGGGAGTCTAACTTTTGACCCGTCGTGGTTAGTAAACCTATACTTTTCATATTCAGCTTTATGACTGATTTTATAATGATCATAATACTTTAACAACCACCATTCTATTTTATTTATAGAGTTTGGGACTGTATCGGCCAAGGATTTTATTGCTTTTAATTCCATCTGACAAAAAAAAGCCCCCTTTATAGGTTGCTTTAAAAAATTGATTTCATGCTATAATTAAGCAAGTGTTATAACCTTATAAGATGAGCTCAAAGCTATAAAAATAGGACATCAAAGGGATAAATCGCCTTAATCTTTTCTGTCAATATGATAGCTTTTAATTGCAAAATATTGATCAAGAGGTAGTACATCTCTACTAATATATAGCTCATGGGAGCATTTTTTACATTTGTAATAATGGCCAATGGCATTATTATATCTGGGTTCCGCTATTAAATAGGAGTTTCTAAATTCGTCATCAAAATCTGGAACATTAAACCCGTTTCTCTTGAAATTAACAACAGTTTCACGATACTTCTCGCTAGAAAAGTCACCTTGTTGCCAAAGGAACCAATGTCTTCCATATTGGTTTGTACCACTATTAGTAATACATGGATGTGTATCTCTATTATCTAATAGCCAATTCAACAATGTATCGTAATTCAATGCAGGTTGAACCATCTCCGTACCGCACTTATTGCAGCATAACTTTTGCCTATCCCTGTGACCTTCGGTAGGGCAATTAAAGTCTTGATTCATTTGCCTTAGCCGATCGGCTCTTGCTAATATATTGTTAGTAGTACAACAAGCATGGCAATTGTTGCAAACATACCAGCCACAGGCATTACCAAAACCATCTGTGCTGCAGCGTACACTAGTTCTGCTATCTACAATATCTAAACATCGACCATTGGCACAATGTGATAGATAAATATTTTCATTATTACTGCACTCCGTGTTTTTGCAACAGAAATTACTTACGCGATAAAAACCGTAATTATTTAAACCAGATGGATGCAGAATATGACCACATTCCCTACAATTTAGATGTTCAAAAAACCTGTTAGCTTTATTGATAGTACCAACTAACTGTTCGTATTGCTTTTCGGAAAACGGGATGTTTAAAATTCGAAAAATGTCCATTAAGGAATAGTTTCTCCATTCGCTATTTCCATGCGCTTTTCTTGCAATATCATAACACTTAGAATTTTCACACCAATAAAATTTATTATTAGAATTTTCACAAAATGTAGGTTGGTCGGTATTTCTATCAATCGCCAAGCGCCCCTCACAATATACTGCAAAGCGTGGATTACTATCTGGCTTATTTATTAGTTCATATTCCTGAGGGAGTGTATCTTTAACAATTTTTAAACTTTGTCTTCCGTGACATTTATCGAAAAATCCAGTGATTTGTAATAATTCCTTCGGGTCATTAATAATTTGGGATACAATTTCAAATATGCTTTTTTGATTAATCTCCTCTCCTTCTTTAACCTTTGAAGCAATATTTAATATAAGTGCCAAACTAAAATCCAAATTATAAACACCCAAATTCCTTGCCTGTGAGTAAAGTTTATAATCTATGGCTAAAATCCGATGAAAATCTGTTAGAGTTAAAAAGGCTTGTTTTTTCTCAACCAGAGATAAACATTTTTTAAAAAATAACTTCTGTTTATCACTATTTAACAAACCTGTGTATAGGACAGTTTCTTCATAGTCTATCCAAGGTATAAAGTCATCTATAAACAAAAGTAATTTCACATAAATATCCGATTTTTTCTCTAAGGTTTTAATTAAATAACTTCGATGTATTTCTGAAAGATTGAATTCAAGAAGCGCTTTAAAGAACTGATAATCCTGCCTTTCGATAGTCTCTAAATCATAAAAATGAGCAGCCAATAGATTAGTGGTCTCTTCGCTTGTCAACCTTTCCAAATCTTTGGAGAATCTCCTATTAAGTATTTTATAATCATTAAAATCTTTTTCTTTAAATGTATCTATAAAATTTTGCCAGTAATCTTCATAAATTTTTAAAATAATTGGTCGCTCAGAAATTTGATGACGCCATAAAAAGTGTGCGATATCATCATTAACTTTTTGCGTTGATAAGGGGATTTTTAAACTATAAGATTTTGTGAAAAGATTCTTAATCTTTAGATAGTCTGTTTCCTCAGTATCTTTAATCTCCGTTAGCAGTTTTTCTAGTGCGTATTCTAAAACTTTTTTTTGATTTTCTTTTGATTCCTTTTTAAATTTTGAAGCCAAAACAGTATTAGTTTCAAATAGTTCATTGGCTAGTTGGTCTTTTACCAAATCAATAGATATATCAAAATTTAAATCCTTCCACAATTTGAAGATTATATTATCTGGCAGCTCCTCGTAACTTAAGGATACCTCATACACTAAAGCATTTGAACACAAGGTTATATAGGAATTATAAGGCCCCCCTATAGCATTTAACTGAGCTAACGCTGTCTCAAACAACTCTTCTCGTGCATCTTGGTCTTGTTCTTTTAAACTATTGCATATTTCAGAATGAGAAGAAATCTCTTTTACTAGTATTTCCTTGATATCACTGTACGATATAAGACTACTATCCTTTTTCCAAATTTTATATTTTTCTGCAGGGCCAAGGCCTTCAATGAAGGGGCTTCCAACCAATTCTTTTTCCGCTAAGGAGTACAGATTGGTATAAAAGTCAAGTTGGTCAATTTGAAATATTTTCGACGGAAGCGCATCTATAAACTGGCCTAATACTATTTGTTGGTTTTTATTAAAATTAACTAGTTTATCTGTAATCTGGAGGTCCAATTGCCTTCTTTTATTAGAAGGTACTTGATTATAAATTTTAAGGTGTAACAAAAATGTAATATTATCTTCATCCTCAATGAAATTTATCCTTGAGGCGCTTAATTTTTTGGACAACGAAATTTCTTCGCTCATTATCCGAATTATTACTATTTCATCTTTTTCAAAATCTTTCGGATTAGAATTAAAAATATTCTTTCGTTTAAAATAAACATCCCCAATATCGTTTATATATGCAAAACCGAAATCTTTAGTGCCATCAGGGTCTGAAAACCATTTGATATGGCCAATAAAATAGCTATTTGTACCATCCTTGTAAGCGTCATCTGTCGCTTTTGAATAATTCCTTTTAAGTTTTGATAGTAAGGTTTCAAAGTCATCCTTTAATACAAATCTTTGCAGAGCATTAACTTGGTAAGGCAGCAAAAGTTGCTGTTCATTTTTGATATCAACATTTGCCTTTATCCCAATCAAACGCAAAATATTTAATGAGACTTCAAGTTTTTCTAAAAGGTCCTTTACTCGCATAATCTACACCTCTAAATTTATCATATTAATATACATTAAGAGTTGGCCTTCTTATAGCCTTACCCATTTAGGGAGATTACTAAATTCTTAAAAGTATCGTATATGTTATCCGTTTAATGGAAGAATTCTTCTCCAAAACGGTTCTTATATTCCCTAGATGGCACAATAACATCAAAATAACCGCCCATCCAGCGTATTGTGATTTCACCACTTTTAGTAATTAAGACTCAAAAGATAATGATTTATAATTTTTTAGTAGCAGGATATTATCATTTGATGAAGTCCAGAATGGCCAAAGGCAAGTGCTTCTTTGGTATGCGCCCTGCTGTTTTAAAGGGTATTTGATGGTGCCGTTGGAGCTTTGAAACCGCAAAGGGGGCGTGTGCCATAGAAAGCTCTTGCCACGTACCCGAGGGGGTTGGTCATTGCACCCGACTTAAGGAGGATGCAACTGGCCAACTTCTGCAGGGATATATTGTTGATTTTTGACATTTGATTTTTTGTCAACTTTTTTTAAAAATCGGTTATAAGCAAGTCCTCTTCTTGACCTATTGGAAACAAAACGCCAAACATCAATTTGAGTTCATGCGGACTTAATTGACGCTTTTTGCTCGTGAATGAAGTGAAACTTCCCAAATCTTTGGGAAAGGCTTAATAGAATGGAAAGTCAAGAACGGGTATTTTGCACAAGATAATTGAATAATAAGCTTATTACCAAGAATAAAGAGCAGAGGAATAAATAAGGAATGCTTACAATTCCACTGTTGTAGAAATAATTTTCTTATGATCTTATTTCAATAAATTAAAAAACTATTTTAATGAATAATCTTTTGAATAAGCCTAGCATGAACAAACAGGTAGAATTTTCCTATGATGGACCTTTTGTGCCATCAACTTATTTTGAAAAGGAGGAGACAAGGTATTTTGAGATTACAAGGGGATTTTCTACTAACGGTCTTCTTTTTTATAATGAAGTTATTTATAAAAACAAATTTGGAAAACCTTATATTATATATGAGAAAGTAGATGATGAACCAGGGTTTTATCGAAGAATCAATTCAAAAGGGCAACATTCTAATGTAACCTTTTCATCTTTTTTAAATTGTTTAAAGGGTAAGGCTACAAATGGATCGTGGAGAACAAGTTAGATAATTTACAAACTGTTTACGTATTATTTAATTTATGATGTCGCGGAAACACTTTTTAAAAAAGAACATTAAAAAGGATGAATGTCTCCATCCGGAAATACAAAGTCTCCATTTAAATTACGCATCATTGAACTCTTAGTATTGCCATTCATATCAATAAATTGTTCGTTTGTCAAATCTAGTTTATACCGTTTACCATTCTCATCAAAATATTTGAAATCTGAGTCTCCAATAATTTGTTTATTAGAATTATTGATGTATCGGTATGTTTTATCATTAAATTCCATTTGATAATCAGCAAAAAAAGGTAAAAAAAGACAACTTTGTTCAATGTATAAGTTAGGATAAAATTCAAAAATATTCTTACTTAAATAAACATCTATTTCACAATAAGACAGTCTTACAATTTCGAGTTGATTTACAAAAGTCTTTTCAATCTTATTTAATTCAAAGTTTATTATAAAACCTGATAAAACTAAACTCTTTAAATCGTTTAAATAATTCAAAATTGACAGGCTCAAATGCGCATCTTTTATCTTGCTATTAAGGTGAAGTTCAAATTCAACTAAATTATGTGGTAAAATTTTTATAAAAGTTTCTTCAAAATATAAAAGTCGTAGGTTGAGAGATTTAGATTGATAAAAAATATCGGCAGTAATAACCTTAGGGTCCAAGTCTTCAAATATTGTAAGGTTTTTTATCGCAAGGTTTTTATTGGAAGCTTTCAAAGTTACCAATTGCATAAAGTTGTCCAATGATAACTTTTCTATTGATTTTAGTTTTTTCAAGAAAGTTAATGGAGATATATCGCTATTTTTACTACCGTTGTCAACTATAATTTCGTTCTTGAAATGAACAATGTTCAAGATCAGAATCAAAAATTCATTTAATGCATAAGTTTCAATCTTTTTAATATCCTTTTCGTCAATATATAAGTAGTTAAACCCCAAAGCCATAGCCCTTTCAAATTTTTCATCATCCTTAAAATCCTCAACTACTTCTCTCAATAAATCTAATTTCCATATAGAATTTAATGAAACCCACCAATTTATAATTTCTTCATTTACACTTTCATTGTAGCCTAGTTCTTTTGCCTTTTCAATGCAATGATCAACAAATCCAGGCGGGTCATAAATTTCTCTTGATGTTAGATACCTGAAGTTCTCCTTAGTTCTTGCTATGGATTCTTTATTAACTGTAATTATGATGTTTTCTCCTAATACTCTTCTGTTTGCACTCTTGGTCCAGTTGAAAGATCCGGTAATTAATAATTCATCATCTACAATACAATATTTGTGATGACTATTTGAGTAAAAAAGACTTTCATCTTTAGTTAGGAAATCAATTGAGCTTTGATTGGAACGATTAAATTCATCATTCATAAGAACTAATCGGACATCTACACCACTGTCCTTCTTATTCTTTAGCATGTCTAAATAATCTTTGTCAGTTATCCAAGCTACTGCAACCCATATATGTATTGAAGCACTATTTAAAGAAGTAAGAACTCGCTCTTTTATACCATCAAATAATATCTCTAATTCCATTACAATAAATATAATAAAACGATGACTATGATTTGGAGTGAATTCTAAAACCTATAAAAGATACCATTACTATATGATCCAAATACGATAAATGGAGTTTACCACTTCTAGTAATTAAGACTCAAAAGATAATGATTTATAATTTTTTTAGTAGCAGGATATTATCATTTGATGAAGTCCAGAATGGCCAAAGGCAAGTGCTTCTTTGGTATGCGCCCTGCTGTTTTAAAGGGTATTTGATGGTGCCGTTGGAGCTTTGAAACCGCAAAGGGGGCGTGTGCCATAGAAAGCTCTTGCCGCGCACCCGAGGGGGTTGGTCATTACACCCGCCTTTTGGAGGGTGCAGCTGGCCAACTTCCACAGGGGATTATTCCTTATATTTTGACTTATTGTTATTTGTCATCTTTTTCAATTCTGTCATAAGCATGTCCTCTTCTTGACCCAATGGGAACAAAACATGATACCACATACAATTCATATTGTATTTTAAAATTCTGAACCATCTTGGGTATTGTGATTTTGCCACTTTTTATAATTAAGAAACAAAAGATACTGATTTATATTTTTTTAGTAGCAGGATATTATCATTTGATGAAGTCCAGAATGGCCAACTTCCGCGGAAGTGGTAATTTTTTGGGGTATCTACACAGAAACGAAAAAATTAGTAAAAAAGCCATAATTTGCAGATGGTTCCCCAATCGTTTAGTCAATTATATAACAAGTAGAAGTTTTAGAGATTAGCTATAAATGAATCTAACCAATCACCAAGCTAAATATTTTGCATACGAGTTAAGTAAAAAGTGCAAATCTGATAGTTCTGAGAAATTTGGAGCTACCCTTATGGATGCCAAAGTGGATTTAAATCCACACCAGGTGGAAGCTGCGCTGTTTGCTTTTAAATCCCCTCTTAGTAATGGAGCAATTTTGGCCGATGAAGTGGGGCTTGGAAAAACCATTGAAGCTGGAATCGTATTGTCCCAAAAATGGGCAGAGGGCTCCAGGCGAATTCTTATCATAAGTCCTTCAAGTTTAAGGAAACAATGGATGCAGGAACTAGCGGATAAGTTTTATTTGCCGTCTGAAGTCATGGAGACTAGGAACTTCAACAAAAAGATTAAGGATGGCATTAAAAATCCATTTGAAAGTAAAGAAAATATTCAAATATGCTCGTATCACTTCGCCCGGAATAAAGCAGATTATTTACAATTAGTATCATGGGACTTAATCGTAATCGACGAAGCACACTATTTACGGAATGTTTATCGTGGAAGTAATAAAATTGCCAATGAAATTCGTGAGGCAATTTTGCCTTATAAAAAGGTCTTACTTACCGCTACTCCACTTCAAAATAAAATTGAGGAATTATATGGTTTAGTCAGCTTTATAGATGATTCCATTTTTGGTGATTTAAAGTCATTTAAAAGACAATTTCTAAGAACGGAAGGGGGGATAGATTTTGACGATTTAAAGGAAAGGGTAAGTCAAGTTTGCCACCGTACACTCAGGCGGCAAGTGACCGAGTACATAAATTACAAACAGCGCATTCCTATAACAGAAACCTTTATTCCATCTCCAAAAGAACAAGAATTGTATGAGAAGGTGACTGAGTATCTTCAGCGAGAAACCAATTTTGCACTTCCTCCCGCACAAAAGCACTTAATGACCTCGGTCTTAAGAAAATTGTTAGCTTCTTCTTCATATGCGATTTCGGGAACCTTAGAAAGTTTAATTAAAAGACTAAAAAAACTAATTAGAGGCAAAGAAATTGAGATTGATGAATTTATTGACGAAATCGATGAAGATTATGAGCTTTTTGATGAGGATATTGAAGAATGGGAAGAGGATTCAGATGACATAGACGATACCGAACTTTCCAGAGAAGATATTATAAACATTCAGAATGAAATAGCTGATTTGGAAGACTTTCTTAAACTAGCAAATTCTATTCAGCATAACGTTAAAGGAGAGAAACTTAAGGTAGCACTAGACAAGGGTTTTGTAAAGCTATCTGAATTAGGGGCTAAACCTAAAGCTATAATTTTTACAGAATCCGTAAGAACACAGCATTATCTTTTTGAAATTCTAGAACAAACTGAATTTAAAAATAAGATTGTTCTTTTCAATGGAAGTAATAATGATGAAAAGTCAAAGGAACTTTACCGCAATTGGATAAATGATAAAAGAAATAAAGGTAAAATAACAGGATCTCGAACAGTGGATATTAGAGCGGCCATTGTTGACACGTTTAAGGATGAAAATCATCAAATTATGATTGCTACCGAAGCCGCTGCAGAAGGTATAAACCTGCAGTTTTGCTCAATGGTAGTGAATTATGACTTGCCTTGGAATCCACAGCGCATTGAGCAACGAATAGGCCGGTGCCATCGTTATGGCCAAGATTATGATGTTGTTGTGATTAATTTTTTAAATGCAGCAAATGAAACGGACCAGCGAGTATTTCAATTATTAGAACAAAAATTTCATTTATTCAGTGGCGTATTTGGAGCTTCTGATGAAGTATTGGGGAGTATAACTAGTGGGGTTGATTTTGAAAAACGATTGACCGATATATATAAGCAATGTCGAACAAAAGAAGAGATAACCAAGGCATTTGATCAACTACAAGAAGAATTTAAGGATCAAATTGATTCTAAGGTAAAAAAAACTCAAGAACAATTATTTCAAAATTTTGATGCCCAAGTGGTTCAAAAGCTTAAAACAACTGAAAATGCCATTAAGCTATACATAACAAAATATGAGCAGTGGTTATGGAAAATCACTAAATATCTGTTACGGGAACATGCAATTTTTGATGACCAATCACTTTCATTTCTTTTAAAATCTACATCGAAAAATATTGAAGAAGGCACTTATTCATTGGATAAAAAAAGAGATGATGCCATCCATTATCGCTTGGGGCATCGATTGGCACAAAATTTAATTGAAAAAGGTAAAAAACTGGATACCCCTTTGGCTAAGATTTCATTTAACTATTCTGCCAGTAACCTTAACTATGCTGAACTTAATCAATTAAAGTCAAAAAGTGGAGTTCTTAAGGTCGTTAATCTATCCATGCATAGTAAAGTAGAAGACCTGGATTTAATCGTTTTTGCAGGTGCAACCAATAAAAATGAAGTTTTGAAAGATGAAATTTGCCAGTTTTTATTGACCTTACCCAGTACTCTAGATAGTTATATTGAAAATGTAAATCAGCCAAAAATTGAGAAATATTATGCTGTGCAAAAACAAAAACATTTGGACTTTGTAAAGCAAACAGATACCAATCTGTTGAAAAACGAAATACAGAAATTTGAAAAATGGGCCAACGACAGAATATTTGGTAGCGAGCAGGAATTAAAGGATGTTAAGAAGAAAATCCAGGAACTTGAACGTACTACGCGTCAAGAAGGAATTAATGCCGATAACTTGCTGGAAATTCAAAAGAAAATAGGAGCTTTGGACAGAAAGAAATCCAGATTGCGGCGTGAAATATTTGATGTTGAAGACCAAATCTTGGCAGAGCGTGACGAAATGATAGAAGAGGCAGAGGTTAAATTAAATAGAACGACTACCGAAGAAGAAATTTTCACCATCGAATGGGAAATTATTTAAAATGATACTTGCTGATACTTACATATATCGAATAATTCATATTGATAATCTTGAATATATACTCAGAAGCGGTTTCATTACAAATAAATTCCATCCAAATAGGGATTCATCCTATATTGGCATTGGAGAAAGTGATTTAATAGGCAAAAGGGAAGATCAAGCAATAATTACCAGTGATCTAGGGAATGAATATTTTCCTTCAAGGGATTTTTTACCCTTTTATTTTTATATTCAATCAGTGATGTTATATCGAATCCAAAAGGGCTACAATGTAACGAAAAGGCCTCCGGAGGATATTATCTATATCGTTTTTAAGTTAGACGAAATTATCGATGGAATTGAATATATTTTTACAGATGGCCATGGATATGCAAGTATGTCTAATTGGTTCGAGGATATTGATTCCTTAAAGTTTTTGGATACCGAAGATATCAAAAGAATCCGTTGGGAGAATACAGAAGAAGACCCGGATAGAAAACGTAGAAAACAAGCTGAATTTTGGATAAAACAACCACTTTCCATTGATTTGATAAAAGGTATTGCTACATTTAATGATACTTGCAATGAAAGGGTAACTCAGCTTGTTGAACAGTACCAAAGAAAAATTGAAGTAAAGACAAAACCTAATTTCTATTACCAATGATTACGTATACCACAGGGGATTTATTTGATGCACAAGCAGAGGCAATCGTAAATACGGTTAACACCGTTGGGGTGATGGGAAAGGGAATCGCTCTACAATTCAAACAACGATTTCCAGAGAATTATGTCACTTATAAAGAGGCTTGTGAGAAAGGATTGGTGAAAACTGGGGAAGTATTGATTACCAAAAACAACACCCTATTTTTTAAGTATATAATTAATTTTCCTACCAAAGAACATTGGCGTAATCCATCAAAATATGAGTATGTAGACAAGGGCTTGGATGCGCTTATTGATACCATCAAAGAATATAATATTAAGTCGGTCGCCATGCCCCCACTGGGTGCTGGTAACGGTAAATTAGAATGGGACAAGGTAAAGCTCATATTGAATGACAAACTCTCAGTTTTGCCTGATGTAAAATTTATTGTATACGAGCCTCAGGTTAGGTTCGAAGCTCGGGATAACATTAAGAAGGCCAAAAAAAATCTTACACCTATTAGGGCCATGTTATTGGATAGTTTTAGCTATTATAACCGTATTGAAGATAGCCTAAACTTGTTGGTGGCTCAGAAACTTGCCTATTTTCTTCAGCGTTTAGGAGAACCGCTTCGTTTGGATTTTTCAAAAGGATGGTATGGGCCATACGCTCGTAATTTAGAAAAGGTGTTACAAGCGATGAACGGTTCGTATCTTTTGTATCAGGCACAATTCAATAAACCTTCAACTACTATTACCTTGGTGCCGGATAAAAAGATAGAAATCGAACGGAATTTGGCAGTCCTTGATTCAGAACAAAAAAATCGTTTAAAGACACTGAAAGAATTTATCTATGGTTTTGAAACTGCTTTTAGTCTAGAATTATTAGCTACGGTAGATTGGATTAAAAATGAAAGACCTGAACTCTCGTACGAAGAAGTACATACTGAAATTTCCCAATGGACCAAACGCAAGGCAGACCTTATTAAATTGCATCATGTAAAAGTGGCCTATAATCATTTAGAAAAAAATAAAAATTTATTCAAGGCCTAATTCAAGATTAGTTTTCGATTCTTACCCTTGAACACCACAGCATATTTATGACCAACTACGAAAAACTTGAAAAAGTACTTACCGAATTATTTCAACTGGATAAAGCAGAACTAGACTTTGGTATCTATCGCATCATGAACCAAAAACGGGACGATGTAGTCGATTTTCTAAAGAATAAATTGCCCAAAGAAGTTCGCAGTATTCTCGAAAGCCAACAAAAGGGCGATAGTGCTACATTGAAGAAGCAATTGGAAGATGCCATTAAGACGGCAAAGGAGTTTGGCGTAGACCCAAAAACCAATAGCAAGGTCTTAGCGGCTAAGGCAGCTTATGAAAGTGCCGGAAGTGTGGACCAATTGGAGCAAGAAGTATTCTCCCACTTGGCAAGTTTCTTTAAACGTTATTATCAAGGCGGTGATTTTATTTCGTTACGCCGGTATAAAAAAGACGTCTATGCCATACCCTATGAAGGTGAAGAAGTAAAGCTACACTGGGCAAACCACGACCAGTATTACATTAAGACTAGTGAAAATTTAAAGAATTATGCATTTAAGATTGAAGGTAATAAAACGGTACGCTTTACGCTAAAAGAAGCCAGTACGGAACAAAATAACAATAAGACACAAAAGGATATGGAGCGCCGTTTTGCCTTGTTCCAATACGAGCCTATAACCATAGACGGCAATACCCTCCATATAAATTTCACCTACGAGCCACACAAAAAGACGATAAAGCAAGATAAATTATTGGAGCATGCCATTGAGCAGCTAACTTCTAAGGTGCCGACCGATTTTTCTAAAATCTTTACCCTTGCCCCAACGGAAAAGAACAAAAACCGGACTTTGTTGGAGAAGCATTTGAACGACTTTAGTGCGCGCAATACGTTCGACTATTTCATACACAAGGATTTAGGTGGTTTTTTGACTAGGGAACTTGATTTTTATATTAAGAACGAAGTACTGTTCATTGACGATATAAATACAGAAAATGAACAGGGATTAACTACACAATTAGCTAAAATTAGGGCTCTAAAGCAGGTCGCCAACAAGATTATTACGTTCCTGGCGCAGTTGGAGAATTTTCAGAAGAAACTCTGGCTTAAAAAAAAGTTCGTTATTAAATGTGATTATTGTATAACGCTTGATAGAATACCTGAAACCTACCATGCAGAGATTTTCGAGAATAAGGAACAATTGAAGGAATGGAAAAAATTGTTCGATGTGTCCATTACAAAACTGGATGCCTTAAAAAATGAGACCTATTTGGTTTTGGACACCAAATTTTTCTCTCAAGAATTCAAGGATAGAATTTTGGCGGAGTTCGATGATTTGGATGGGCAAACCAATGGATTATTGATTAATTCAGATAATTTTCAGGCTTTATCACTTCTTCAAAATACCAACAAGAATAAAATTGATTCGCTTTACATTGATCCACCATACAATACCAATGCTTCAGAAATTATTTATAAGAACGGTTATAAAAGTTCCTCTTGGTTGGGTTTAATGGCAAATAGATTAAAATTGTCATATTCAATCCTAAATGAAAAATCTATTACTTGTGCTACAATTGATGATTTGGAGTTTCGACATTTAAATAATCTTCTCCATGAGATTTATGGTGAAGACAATCATCAAGCTACTGTTGTAATAAGAAATAATCCTTCTGGAAGAGCAACAGTAAAAGGATTTGCCATTAATCACGAGTATGGCCTTTTTTATTCTAAGGATTCTGATTTAGTTACACTTGGTAGACTGCCTCATTCTAAAAAGCAAACAAATAGATACGAAGAAAAGGATGCAGACGGAAATTATTTTGAATGGGAAAACTTCAGGAAAAATGGTACGGATTCGGATAGAGCTAATAGACCTAAACAGTATTTTCCCTTTTACTATAATAAAGAAAACCAAAGTCTTAGACTTCCAGAAATGGATTTTGTTGAAGACAAAAAGATGTGGGACATTCTAGAGCAACCACTTGAGAATGAAATTGAAATCTATCCTATTGACGAAAATGGATTCGAAAAGGTTTGGAAGTTTGGCGAGGAGAGAACTCGGGAAAATACTTCTAATTTTTTAGTAAAAGAAAACTCGGATGGATTAAAAGTTTACAGAAAAAAATTTCTTAATATGGAAGGTTCACTCCCCAGAACTTGGTGGGATGATTCAAAATTTTCTGCAAGGGATAGAGGTACTAGAGATATAAGGAATTTGTTCGGTAAAAGTACTGCTTTCGATTTTCCCAAATCTGTTTATGCAGTATCAGACTCAATTCGGATTAGTCTTCCAAATGAGGGAGGGAGCATTTTAGATTACTTTGCAGGCTCAGGAACCACAGGGCACGCCACTATTAAACTGAATAGGGAAGACCAAGGCAATCGTAAATATATGCTGGTTGAAATGGGGGAGTATTTTAGCTCAGTAACTAAACCAAGAATTCAAAAGGTTATTTATACGGATAATTGGAAAAATGGAAAGCCACAAGATAAGCAAGGTATTAGCCAAATGTTCAAATACTTTAGCCTAGAAAGCTATGAAGATACCCTGAACAACTTGCATTTAAAGCCTAATCAAGCGCAGCAAAAATTATTGGATACCCAAGAGGATTTGCAGGAAGAGTATTTGCTGCAGTACATGCTCGATGTAGAAGCACGGGACCAATTGTTGACCCTTGATGCATTTAAGAATCCTTTTGATTATAAGCTAAACATTACCGAAAATAATGAGTTAATTCCCAACACTGTAGATTTGGTGGAAACCTTTAATTATTTGATAGGGCTCCACGTTAAACGAATACAGCGCACGGGCGCATTCAAGACCGTTGAGGGAGTAACCAATGACGGTGATAAGGTTTTGGTCATTTGGCGTAATCTAGAGGAAAGTAACAACGACGATTTGAACGCATTTGTTAAGAAAATGGATTATAACCTTCGTGATGGGGAGTTCGATACCATTTACGTAAATGGTGATAACAATTTAGCCAACCTGCGCCAAGATGAGGAAACTTGGAAGGTGTTACTTTTAGAGGAAGTGTTCCTTACGGCAATGTTTGATGTAAAGGACGTTTAATGGCCACATTTCATAATAAAATAGTACTCAGTAAATATCTATTGTCCCAATTTCAGGTATTGGGCTTTGAGTCATTGGCACAAGACTTAAAAAGTTCGCATTTAGAAGGGTATACAGAAGAAGGGAATACCAAATACTTGGCGGCACTGATCAATAGATTGTTTGACAACGACCAGCTGACCAAGGAAATGCTGCAGGAGTATGACGAGAATATCGTGCGCCACACCAAAGCTATTTCCCATAAAAGACCGGAAGATATTCAGTGGAAGTACTTTCAATATTTATCCCTAGTATTTACAGAAATCTACTTGGAAAAATATTTTAGCAACCCAACTGGTTTGTTATCGGAGCTTAACCTATTTGTTACTCGTTTCAATGATCCCTTCGATGAAGATTACCAAAGATTGAATCCAGATGAATTTACGGTAGAGCCCTTTAGAAAAAACGACCTAAATAAAATCGCACTTTGGAATGCAACGGGAAGTGGCAAGACATTGTTAATGCACGTTCATATAAAACAATACCTGCATTATGCCGAGAAATACAATAAAGTAGCACATAATAAAGTATTGCTCATTACCCCAAATGAGGGCTTGTCTGCCCAGCATTTACAGGAATTCCAATTATCGAATATAGAGGCGGCACAATTTTCGAAAGACAAGACAGGGGGCATGTTCTCGGGCACTGAAGTAGAAGTTGTTGAAATTACCAAATTGGCTGAGGAAAATGGTGACAAAACCGTGGCTGTTGATGCTTTTGAAACCAATAATCTTGTATTGATTGACGAGGGCCACAGAGGCTCCAGTGGTGACAAATGGAAAATGTACCGTGATCAATTGAGTGAAACTGGTTTTGCTTTTGAGTACTCTGCGACCTTTGGGCAGGCCATTAGTTCGGCAAATGGTAAAACCCAAAAAGCCTTGGAGCAGGAATATTCCAAGTCCATTATTTTTGATTATTCCTACAAATATTTCTACAATGATGGATATGGTAAAGAGTATAAAATACTGAACCTAAACGATGATAGTAACACTACCTTTATACGAAAATACCTAACGGCCAACTTACTATCTTTCTATCAACAGTTGTTGATTTTTGGGGATAACCAAAATATGGCCAAGGGATTTCTATTGGCCAAACCACTTTGGATATTTGTTGGGGGAAGTGTAAATGCAGTACGTAAAGTTGCAGGGGAAGACACCTCTGATGTTTTGCAGATCATCACGTTCTTGACTCAATTTATTAAAGACCGTAGTTCAGCCATTTCCGATATTTCAGATATTATCAATGACAAGGCGGGTTTAATAGATGATAAGGGAAACTCCATTTTCTATGATAGTTTTAGTTACATTGTCGCCTCGGAAATGACTTCCGAAGCGCTTTATCTGGATATTACTAAGCGTGTTTTCAATAGTGAGTTTTTAGGTGCCAATTTATATTTGGATAATTTAAAAGGCGCTGATGGGGAACTTGCACTGCGTGTTGGGGACAACCCATATTTTGGTGTAATCAATGTAGGCGACGAGGCCAAATTACACAAATTGGCGATGGACCAAAAAGTAATGGGGGCTGATAAAGATTTTTCAAATTCCCTTTTTCAAACCATAAATGATAAAGATTCTGATATCAACCTTTTAATAGGTTCCAAGAAATTTTCAGAAGGATGGTCCAGTTGGCGTGTCAGTTCTATGGGTTTGATGAATATCGGTAGAAGCGAAGGCTCTCAGATTATTCAGTTGTTCGGGCGTGGCGTGCGTTTAAAAGGCTATAATTTTAGTCTAAAACGTTCAGGTGGTTTGGATGAACACCAAAGACCTGAAAACTTAAGGGAAAGACGAAAATTGTTATTGCCCTTGGAAACGCTCAACATTTTTGGAGTACGAGCGGATTACATGCAGCAATTCAAAAAATATTTAGAAGCCGAGGGCTTGCCGGCCAATGATAGTAAATGGATTACGGTTAAGTTGCCAACCACCATTAAAAAAGAGTTTTTAAGTCATAATCTTAAAGTACTACAAGTAAAGGAAGGCGAAAAATTCAAGGACAAAATCAAATTGGATTTGAGGTTAGATAAAATCGTCTATGACAATCATAAGATAGACTTGGACTGGTACCCTAAAATCCAAGTATTATCAACAGGAAATACAACTTCCTTAGGTGCGGTCAAGCATACTGGCAGTCTCTTAGAACCCCATTTGGCATTTATAAATTGGAACAATGTGTTTTTTTCAATTGAACGATTTAAAGTGGAAAAACATTGGTACAATCTTTCTGTGGATGTTGAAGCTTTAAAAAGTATTATTTCCAATAGAGATTGGTACAACCTATATATTCCCCAAGCGGAATTGGAAGTGAAGTCCTTTACCCAGACCTTAATTTGGGAAGAGCTAGTTATTGCACTACTTAAAAAATATGTTGAACAGTATTATAACTATCATAAGAATTTGTTCAATAGCGAACATATGGAAACCAGGATACTTTCTGAAAAGGATGAAAATTTGGTCCAAGAATATGAGGTAAAGTTGAATACTGAAAATAGTATTGAAACAGTTCAACAAAGATTGGATGCCTTACTGAAGCAAATAACATCGGAAACAGTTGACAACCCTTTCGAAATAGGTTCTAACTTTGTAGCTTTTGACAATGACAAGCATCTTTATAAACCGCTTCTTTATTTAAATGCGGATAGCTATAAAAATATCGTAAGTGTCTCTCCAATTGCCTTGGATGCCTCTGAAAGGGAGTTTACGAATGATTTGATTACCAATTTCAATTCCCATAAAGATTACTTTAATGGTAAGCAGTTGTTCTTATTACGCAACCAAAGTAGAAAAGGAATAGGCTTCTTTGTTGACACGAATAATTTCTATCCAGACTTTATATTATGGGTAGTTGAAGGAAAAAAGCAACATATCGCTTTTGTAGACCCTAAAGGTATTCGAAATTCAAAAGGACTGAGTGATCCTAAAATACAGTTTCATAAACTAATAAAAGAAAAAATTGAACCTCAGGTAATTTCGGAAAATATCAATCTCAGTTCATTTATTGTTAGCAATACTGCCTATTTCAGCTTGCATTGGAAGGAGGAATTGCCAATTGAACAATTTCATGAAAACAATGTGTATTTTCAGCATGAGGATAAGGAAACGTACATAACAAGAATCATTACAAGGATGTTGGACTAATTCTTAGAAGATTTTTCTAGAATAAATTTAGAAACGAT
Source organism: Maribacter sp. C-4077 (assembly GCF_055378385.1). Classification (NCBI taxonomy): domain Bacteria; kingdom Pseudomonadati; phylum Bacteroidota; class Flavobacteriia; order Flavobacteriales; family Flavobacteriaceae; genus Maribacter; species Maribacter sp. C-4077. The sequence goes on along the minus strand of NZ_AP038807.1, from coordinate 3,666,426 downwards.
AATGGGCTTTTAAACAATTTGATAATATAATTAGATGAATGAAAAATGGCAGGAAATATGCTTCTTACTTTCAGAAAATATCAAAAACGATATCAGTGAGAGTGATTTCGAGAACCAGGTTATACAAGCACTAAGAGTCTTAAATTGGAAGGAGTATTCTGGAGATATTCAAATCAGGCCTTCTTTTCCTATAGGTTCCTCTAATAGGTTGATGCCGGATTTTGTTATTAATTCAGCTGATAAAAAGAATCTGTTTGTTATAGAGATAAAGCAACCAAGTATTCCACTAACCTCCGGCTTTCAGAAACAGTTATTTTCCTACATGCGGCAATTGAAACTTCAATATGGAATTTTGATTGGTGAAGTTATCCAGATTTTCTATGATGGGGATTTATCACAGCACGATGATCCAGTGTTACTAGAGACAATTCAAATAAATAAAGATGATAATAAAGGACAGAAGTTTGTTCAGTTATTTTATAAGGACAATTTCAGTTTTGAAAGCTTGCTCATCTTCACTCAAAACTCACTCAAAAGAATTAGTAGAAGGAATGATCAAAAAATTCTTATTTCAAAAATACTATCCCCCGACTATCAGAAGACTGTAAAGGAATTAATCAAACAAGATTTTTTAAATGAATTTGATGCCGAGTTGATTGATAATGCACTAAAGGAAATTTCATTAAAAATTTTTAGTACAAGCAATACCGGGACAACAAAGCCGGTCAATTATGAAAGGGATGCAGTAGAAGGTAGTCAAACAAGGGATACTACCAAGTATCGCATAAATGGCAAAAGTAAACGGCTGGCAAAAAATAGATTTGTTTTAGAATTGGTTAGGCAATACTTAGCAAAAAACCCTACTAGCTTTTCTCAATTAAAGAATTTATTCAAGGATGAATATCAAGGTTCTACAGGCTTTATAAATGAACTGGATTTAGTAAAAACTAAATATGCCAATAAATCTGACAAAAGACACTTTACTGCAACTGATGAAGTATTAGAAAGTAGTGATGGAGTGCAATTTATGGTCTCTACTCAATGGGGCAAGCATAACATCACTGAAGTTATTGAATTAGCAAAAAGATTGGGGTTTCAAGTAGAAGAAGCATAGGTTTTAAGAAGAATTCTAATGAAACAAACAATTGAAACCCTCAAAAATTTTAGCAAGCAAATTGACTTAAGAAAAAGGTTTAGTGTGACCTTTAGGACTAATGATTCATTCTTCACTTCATCGGAAATTTGTGAGTTAAAACCCATCCAAAACGGATATGATTTAAATGTAAAGCTAAAGCAGATTTTAAATAATAAATATAGGAACCATATTGACCAAGAGCAGATTGATTTTTGGATAATTAATAAATGGGGAGGTATTAGAGGTTTTAAATCGAATAAACGTAATGTAGAAAAAATTAAAAAGTTCAAGGAAGAAATTAAAAATGGGAAATTATCACTAGAAAGTTTCGGCACAATATCTTCTTTATCAAAAATCGCTTCGTTCTTGGAGCCTGATAATTATGTGATTTATGACTCAAGAGTGATTTACGCTCTCAACTGGTTAATACTAACATGCGAAAATTCAAATGGTATCAACCAAAAATATTTCCCAATCCCAAACGGTAGAAATAAAAAAATTAATGATTTTGATTTGAAAACTATATTGAATCTGGTCCATCTTGAAGAATATTTAAAGGAGGATGATTTATTTTTAGCTTCACAAAATGCTTATTTTGAATTCTGTGATTTTGTCAAAATAGCCGGTCGAGAAATATTTGGTGATAGCTCAAAACCCTTTGAACTTGAAATGCTCCTTTTTGCATTAGCGGACCAAGAAATTTTTCAGGATTTAAAAAGTAGACTAAAATTAATTTTAAATTAAAAATTTTGTATAAGTCCACTTAATAAAATGAGATTTTATCCTTTTGGGTTTTTTCCAAACTTGTGCTATTTTGATTTCTATGTTTAGAATATAATTATGTCCAAATCCAAATTCATAGGTGAGGCAGGTGAACATTTTGTAGCCTATAAGCTTTCCAGGTTAGAATATTATGTTGGTTTAACGCTAGGAAATATGCCTAACATAGACATAATTTTAAGTTCAGGATTGGGATTAAAAAGTATGTCACTACAAGTAAAAACAAGTAAAGGTGCTTACCGAAAAAACAGATACGGTTCGGAAGGTTATGAATGGGATGTGAATAAAGGTGTTATTGGAAGAAATTCAATTGATTTTTGGTACTGTTTCGTAGACTTTAAATGGAATAGTGAGAGTGTCCTGATGTTTATATTGTACCATCTAAGTGGGTTTCAGAATTTGTACTGGATAGTTTTTCCAGAGCTATATTTTTTCTTCCTAAAGCTGCTGCCGATTTAACTCGGAATAGATGGGACTATTTAGAACAAATATTGAACGATGATGAAGAAGTCATTGGTTTTGCTTCAACATGGGATGATAGTATATTGGTTAGATGGGGTGTTGGCTAAAATTTAAAAAATGGAGGAAAGTGATAGAATATTGCAGCTTTACAATGAGCTTATAAAATCGCCTTTGCATGTATTTCCGACAAAGGGAAAAGTAGTTGTTAGTTCAAAACATGGGGTTTACATAGTTTATGGTGAAAATAAAAAAGTACTACATGTTGGAATGACTCCTTATGGAAAAAATGGTTTGAATCAGCGATTATATTGGATGACCACATTACCAAAACAGGAGTATTTTACAGGGAATACTTACAACCTAAAAATGTTTGTTTGAGAGGTAAGGGAAAATTTAGGTATATAGAAATTAAAAACCCAAGGACCAGGGCACTAGTTGAAGCATTAACAGCAGGTCTACTCTGCCCAGAGCACTTTGGAACTGGAATAAGGAGACTTTAATAGTTTAATCCAATGTGGATTTGAAATACTACTTTATAGATTCTATTATTTGTAATTGACATTTTAAATTAAAACAAAAGTTAATCTGTTTTCTCACAAGCCTACATGGTAAAATAAGGTCGATATAAAGCTGCTCATTATCCGGATTTGATTCGAAATAGCCTTTTTCAGTAAAATATGAAGTTTAGTAACAATCAACACATTTATAGCCCTTCTGATTTATCTGCTCACAGTAGCTGTAAACACCTCACTCAACTAAATAAACAACAGGTAAGAGGAGAAATTGCAGAACCAGAGGTATATACAAATCGTGTGGTGGTAATGCTTAAAGAGAAAGGCATTGAATTTGAAGAGAATCATTTACAGGATATCAAGAATCAAGGAAAGACTGTATCAGAAATTAGTAATGATGATCCCCATGCTGAGAAGCATACAGTAGATGCCATGAAAGCAGGTGTTGATGTTATTTATCAGGCAAGGTTGAAAGAGGATGGTAAATGGAGCGGATGGGCTGATTTTCTAATTAGGACAGACAAGCCAAGTAAATTAGGACAATGGTCTTATGAGGTATGGGATACTAAGTTGGCGAATGAAACCAAAGCTGGCACAATACTTCAGATTGGTCTTTATTCAGAACGTGTAGCCCAAATACAAGGTGTAACTCCAGAGTATATGGGGGTTATAAAACCTGAGGGTGAAGAATACTACCGTTATGATGAACATGCAGCATATATCCGTTTGGCGAAACAAAAGCTTGAAGATGCTCTTGCCAATGATGAAGTGACCTATCCCGATCCAGTTAGCCATTGTGACATCTGCAAGTGGTGGAAGAACTGCAATGCAGTTAGAAGAAAAGATGACCATCTAACTTTTGTAGCAGGCATGGGTAAATCACAAATGAAGGAACTCAAATTACATGATGTTAACACCTTAGAGAAACTTGCCACTCTTGATATACCTCTTCCTTTTGAACCTACTAAGGGAGTTAAAGAGACTTACAATAAACTGCGCGAACAGGCACGTGTTCAATCTACAAGCAGACAAAATGGCTATGAATCCATCTACGAAACCCTTGAAATTGAAGAAGGCAAAGGACTAAATAAACTGCCAGAACCTTCTGAAAATGATATCTATCTTGATTTTGAAGGAGACAGGATGGTTGACCCGGATGGCCTGGAATACATGATTGGATATGTACAGAAGGGTGAATATCATGCCCTATGGGCCAAAAATGAAGCGGAAGAGAAAGAGATTTTTGAGCAGTTCATTGACTTTGCTTTTAAGCTCAAACAAAAAGACCCCTCACTCCATATATACCATTATGCACCTTATGAGGTTACAGCCTTAAAGCGGCTGATGGGCAAATATGCATCTCGGGAAAATGAGATTGATACTTTCTTGAGATCAGACACATTTGTTGATCTATATAGTGTTGTTCGGCAGTCTGTAAGAGCTAGTGTGGAGAAATATTCGATTAAAGATTTGGAAGTCTTCTTTGGCTATGAGCGCATGATGGATTTACGAGAGCTCTCAAGTCAAAAATCACAACTAGAGTTGTTACTTCAAACCGGTAATATTGATAAATTAACAAAGGAAACTAAAGATGCCGTACAGCTGTACAACCAAGATGACTGCGAATCATTGGTTCGCCTTCAGCTATGGTTAGAAGATATTCGAACAAAGTTAAATAGTGAAGGAGAAAACATTACAAGACCTGAAGATGGAATTGGAGATGCTAGCGATAACATTACCGCACACCAGGAGCGCATACAGCCAATCATGGATGCTTTGCTCGATGGAGTCCCACCAATAAAAGTAGAACGAAATGAAATTGAGCAGGCCCGTTATATTCTGGCCCATATGCTAGATTGGTATCGCAGAGAGCAAAAGTCATTTTGGTGGGAGTTTTTCCGATTAAAGGAGCTTCCTGATGATGAACTCCTAGAAGAGCGAAAAGCAATTTCCTATCTGACATATACTGGCCATCGAGAGCCAGAAAAAAGAAGTATAGTTGATACGTATACCTTTCCATCTCAGGAATGTGATTTGCGTCCGGGTAATTCTGTAGAGGATCAAGAAAACAACAGGTTGGGGGCCATTCATGAGATTGATGTCGATTCGGGCATACTAAGAATCAAAAAGGGGCCAACTAAAATTGAACTGCCCCATCCAAGTTCCGTTATGAGCTTGGAAAACGTTAATTCAAGTACTAAAGAAGAAGCTATTATCAGGTTGGCGGAGTGGGTAGTGGCCAATGGCATGGACAGTGAGGATGAGATGTACCGCGCAGCAAGACAATTGCTCTTGAATACTCCTCCAAGTTTAATCGAGGAACTTACCACCAATGACAATATTTTAGAGAGAACATTTGAATTTGCATCCAAACTAAATTGTAGTTATCTGCCAGTTCAAGGCCCTCCGGGAACGGGCAAAAGTTTTACGGGGGGTCACCTTATTGTACAATTAGCGCAACAAGGCAAGAAAATCGGGATTACAGCACTTAGCCATAAGGTAATTACAAACTTGCTGACCAAAGTTAGGGAGGTAGCTCAAGAGAAAGGGTTTAACATTCAAATGATGCAAAAGACCGAGCCTGATGAAGATAATCCTAGCTCTTGGAACGTAAGTAATGACGAAAATGTTATTCAATCCGTAATAGGCAAAATGGATGTTATTGCAGGAACATCATTTATGTGGAGCAAACCACCATATGAAGATAGTGTGGACTATTTATTTGTTGATGAAGCTGGCCAATTGTCCTTGATTGATACCCTTGCTGTTTCACACTGTTGCTCAAACATCATTCTTTTAGGCGACCCACAACAATTAAAACAACCACAAAAAGGTGTTCATCCAGACGGTACCGATGTTTCTGCTTTAGAGCATATATTACAAGGTGAGAAAACCATTTCTGATAAGCAAGGGGTATTTTTAGATGAAACCTGGCGTATGCATTCGTCCATCAATACGTTTGTATCAGAACTTTTTTATGAGAATAGATTGCAATCAAAAAAACATCTCGATAAGCAGCAAATTATAGGCTCAAAGTATGCTGGAGCAGGATTATATTTGGAAGAAGTTGAGCATTCTGGAAATACCAACGCATCTCCTGAAGAAGTGGATAAAGTTTCAGAAATTGTGGCGCACCTTACTAACGGTGATGTAACTTTTATTAATGAAAAAAATGAAAAAGCTACTTTAACAACCAGTGATATAAAAATCATAACCCCTTATAATGCGCAAGTACATGCCATCAAACAACGTTTGCCCTTCTTAGAGATTGGTACGGTCGATAAATTTCAGGGCCAGGAGGCCCCTGTAATTATTTACTCTGTAGCTACTTCTAGTTCAGAAGAAGCCCCACGCGGAATGGACTTCCTATTTAGTCCGAACCGTTTAAATGTAGCTGTTTCAAGGGCTCGTACTCGTTTCATTATGATAGCAAACCCCTCTATTTTTGAAGCAGAATGTAAAAGCCCCTACCATATAAGGTTGGCAAATGCTTTTTGTAGGTTTAAAGAACTTTCCCAGTTAGCGGAGAAATAATCCAATACTTATGAATTTAATTATTTATTTCAATATAGAGTTTCATTAAATGATTAGTAACCAAATTCACATTACATATTTAAAAACATTTGAGCGTGTCCTATAAGATTTTGATTTCAAGATTAGGAAATAAGGAGCTATTTTAGTTTAAAGGAAAATATTATTGGCTAATTAAGTGGTCTAAATTCGAACAAATAACGAACAAATTTCAATAATATATAATATAGTATATTGAAAATAAGTAAGTTAAGTTATAAAACATGATATTCAGAACGTTTATAACTCAAGAGAAAACGATATTTTAATTATATTTACTATTGAATAACCGTATACACTACCGTATACGATAAATACTAAAAAAACAAAAATTATATTTTATAACTACTTGTTTTTCAATAGGTTGAAAAAATGAAAATAAAGGGTTAAAGTTCATAACCCGGGGACAAAATTGAAATATTGTAGTTAATGGCGAGGTAGCTCAGGTGGTTAGAGCGTTGGATTCATAACCCAGAGGTCGGGGGTTCAAGTCCCCCTCTCGCTACTTTTTGATGATAAAAAACCCAAGATGAAAATCTTGGGTTTTTTTGTTAGGTAAAACATAGGTAAAACATTTGGGTGTTTTACCTATCTATTACTAACGAGTCAATTCAAGACTGAATTATTGTTATTCTTCATGCAAATCATTGAGGAGTGGCTATTTTACTCTTTACGAAAGACACATTCTGTAAAGAGTTTCGCTCTTTTGAACTTTTAAATCAACTTAAATAATTGAGATATGGTCACTAGTAAACTAGAAACCCCAATTATTACAATCGCCCTTGCAAGATTTCTTTGCCGTTTTGAAGCTTCTTTGCTTGCTATTGTCTGTTCTTGAAATCGAATGCTTAACTCTAGCAGCTGAACGCTTAGAAAATCTGTATTTAAACTAAATCTCTCTGAAACCGCATTAGCCAAAGCCCTTTCTGCATCTTCGATTTTTCTATCCAATGAATGAACTAGCCTTCGAGTTTTAAGTTCTTCTTGTAACTTATCTATTTTCTTTGAATCAAGATCCTCAAATCTTTCTAATATTTGTATTGCCTCTTCTCTACTAGTCATTAAAGATTTAACGGAGTCATAAATTTTATCGATTTGAGAATTCATCTGAATTCTTTGCTCCCTAATTTTCTGTATTGACTTATTACTCATACAATCCTTTATTTCAACTTCATATCACTCCTCCCAAACTATACTGAGGGCTCTACCCTTATAGGAGATGCAGTGCTCAAAGAACTTCCTGTGTGAATCATCATCTTTTACGTAGTCGAATATGTCGATAGCCCAGATTTCTTCTTTTTTGAATAGGTTTTCAATACTTTCTGCAAAGTACTCGCCCATTACAGTTTTCGGTGCAACTCTATTTTGATATAACAAATACTTGTATGGAAAGTCTTCACTACAATGCCTCCAAATCACCTTCCCATTTTCGCCGTAGATTATCATAATAGAATGATTGCCAATTCCCGCAAACCTAAAAGCACAGGCCGTCCTACTGACATTATATTCGTCTTTCAAAAAATCGATAAGCTCTATGCTGAATTCCTTACGGTAGCAATCTTTTTTGAACCTAGCTTCCGGCATTAACAAACAAGACGCAAAATAATCAGCTTCTCTTTCAATTTGATTGAATTGTTTTCGGTTGGTACGTGAGGGATGCGGTTCCAGCAGACCTTTTTTCAGTCCTATTCTATGGGAGTCTATGTAATAATGTCCAAGCTCGTGGGCCAAAGTGAATCTACCTTTTGCCGAGTTTGGTTTATTCCCTAAGTCCGTGTTTAAATGTATATAGAATTTTCCATTTTCATAAAATGTCATTCCATCTACAGTATCTTTGCCATAGGAATCATAGTAAACAGCTAAACCTTCATCATCAATTATGCTATCAAGTGGCGTTGCCTTTTCTTGATATTCCAATGCTATGGTTTCAGCTAATTCTTTTATGCTTGGCTTAGTTGGAATCACTTGAGTCCTGATCGTGTTTTTTACGCATCTTATCAATGATATGCTGTGGTAGTTTTTCCTTTCCCTTTCGGGCTACCATTCGTAAACTTTCTATTTCAACATCAATATCTTCCTCAAACATAGTGATAACCTTGGGTTCTCTATGGAAGGTACTGTTGATTATAGCTATGGGGTCAATGGAGGTATTGTCTAACTTATAGTTATAATCTTCATATAGCTTGTTAAATCTGTCAAGTTCTCGTTCGCTACTCGGAAACAGAAAACCTGTGGAGCTCAACCAACTATCCAAGTGCCCGATTTCGATTAATCCTATTTTTTTAGGCTTTGCCATTAATAATATTTAAGTAGTTCGTAACGTGTCTGTTCGCATCTCCGTAATAAGTGTTCACGGACTTTTGGGTCAAAGAGAGTTTTTCTCTTAGTAGTCGGGTAATGGTTCTCGGGACTTTTTTACCTTCTTTTTGATAGGCTCGGTAGGTAAAATATATAATACGGTGTTTCTCGGTCAATTGTGTTAAGGCGCTCTCTATAGTTTTCATTTTGGCCACTATCTCCCTTTTGGCCTCAACACCATCTATATTTAATCTTTCAACCAATTCTTCAGCATCATTGACCAAACTTAAATCTTCCTCCTCTGTAGGTTCCGCACAAGTATTTTGCTCTCCATATTTTATAATCTGGGTATACAAAATTGGATACATCCACAGCAGAATGGCCTTATCAAAGTCTTTGGCCTTAGCTTTCTCTTTCTTGAAGGTAGGGTACTTCCATACCCTAGAGAATGTGCAATTCGCTATTTCCAAAGCAACGACCTCGTTATATCCATATTTGTTGCAGTAGATTTCAGATTTCCTTTTTACATCCTTCTCAAAACGATAGCAGAATTGCGCAAAGGCCAACTGCGCTTCAGCGGGGAATTCTTCTTTAAAAGAAATGTACTCTAGCAGTTCAACGCTAGGCATTTTTTCAAAATCTATGTCTTGACTGGTATCTGTATTCATCTATATACCAAAACGGATATATCTATTAAGGTATATAAGTGAGTGGCACTCATAAAACCACGGTTTAAACAGTAAAATGCTGGTAAATAATTCCTGGGGAGATTCAAATATAAAGAAAATCCCTACAAACTTAAAAATTAAAATTATGGCGAAAAAGATTCATCAGGTAAAAAGTTCAACAGAATACCAGAGCACAAACGAAAAGTAGGCGGCAAAACGATAACCGTCAAGGAACATATTAGAAGCAATAGGAAAGACAGCAAGGGATAGTAACGAGCGGAACTCCACAGCTCTAAATGGAGATTGTTTAATCTTAAATTCATTTTATGAATAGTATTAATTTCTCCAAGGGAGAGCTTAGTGTATGTCATAAAAACAATTGTATGAATGTTAGAGGCGATATTGCAAAAGTTATCGTATTTGGCCTTGCAACTCTTGTTGTTATTGGCGGCATTGCTTCAATGTTAGAGCAATCTAATTAAAAACTTGATTATGGTGGCCTTGGTATCAAGGCTGCCATATTTAGGAAATAATATATTAATAGGGTCATTTTGTCATATGAAAAATAAGACTATGGGATGGCTCAAAAATTGACCATAAAACTTATAAATAATTCTTATGATAGATATTTACAAAAAAGAAATCAATGAAATCCTAGAGATTCTAAGCGAAAATCTGGACATCTCTGAAAGCCAATACAAAGCGGCGGTAAAAAGTTACGAGGCTGTCGGAGATTGGCTTTCTAAAGAGGGTTCTCCGCTATACCCATATTCCCCGAGGATAATTCCTCAAGGATCTTTTATGCTTGGAACAATAATCAGACCCATCAATGATGAAGACGATATCGACATAGACCTTGTTTGCAAATTGGAAGGGAAACCTTCTCATTGGACACAAAAGCATTTAAAGGAAGCCGTTGGCGATAGACTTAAAGAGAATGCCAATTATAGTGATATGCTAGAGGATAAAGACGGCGGCAGAAGATGTTGGACACTCGAATATTCAGACGATGCTAACTATCATTTAGATGTCCTCCCTTCAATTTCGGATAAGAACTTTACTGTATTGTTGAGTGAATCATTTAACAATAGCCAAAATCTTGATACCGATAAATTGGCAATCCGAATTACCGATAAGGAAGAGGTCTTCTATTCGATTATGACCGAGACAGAATGGTGGATGAAAAGCAACCCTTTCGGCTATGCCAAATGGTTTTACCAAAGGGCCATATACAATTCAACCAAAATGTTTACCCTAAGCGAATCGATTGATCCTGTTCGCCCATATCAGAAGAGCAAAATGCCTTTGCAAAGGGCAATTCAGCTGTTAAAACGGCACAGGGACATCATGTTTTCCTCAGAAGAGTACGATAGTGAAAACAAACCTATTTCCGTCATTATTACTACGCTGGCAAGCAGAGCATACGATAAAAGTGAGAATATCGTTGATGCCTATGTTAATATTGCAAGTAGAATGCGTAGCTATATTCAAACCAGACGTAATCCGAAAACGGGTCAGCAGGAAAGATGGGTAGGCAATCCGGTAAACGACGAAGAAAATTTCGCCGACAAATGGGCAGATGTCCCTCAAAAAGAGGAATATTTTTATGCTTGGCTGGACAAGTTGGAGGATGATCTATCTACAATTAAAAGTAGTCAGAATATAGGCTTACACAAACTCAATGAATCTTTCTCCGCGCAATATGGCGATAATGTTATCAAAAAAACATTTGCCGCCTATGGAGAAAAGAATAGGAAGCTAAGAGAGATGGGGCAGAGAAAAATGGCTGTTGGTACTGGGATTTTAGGAAGTACTGGTAAATCGGTGCCAAACCATAATTTTGAAGGTAGTGATTAGAAAATGAGCAGCAGATATTTTAGGTCAAATGGCAAAAGGACATTAAAAGGGCTTCTTTCCTCCGAACAGCTAAAAAAAATAAAAGCTGCTTTTCCGGTTGCCCAAATTGTAAAGAATACTTGGAATAGTTTTCAAATAATTTTAGAGATACAGCCTTCTGCTTTAAGTGAAAAATACCATATTATGATTTGGTATGAACAGAATAGATCTGTAAAAGCATATGTGATTAACAAAAAACTCAAAATAGCACCAAACAGGGTTAAGTTACCCCACGTCTATAATAGTAAAAGACAAGAACTTTGTTTGTATTCGCCAAGCAGAAATGAATGGAGTGGTTACAATTATATTGTTGACACGATTATTCCTTGGGCGAGTGAATGGCTATATTTTTATGAATTGTGGTTACCTGAAGGAAAATGGTATGGGGGTGGCCACAATGAATATCCAAATGAAGATTTTACAGAAATATTAAAAGATGAATAACAAAAAGTTTAAAATATTATCCATTGATGGTGGAGGGATAAAAGGTGTTTTTCCGGCAATGTTCTTAATGCTATTGGAAGATGAGTTGAAAAATCGTTCGGATGGCAAAACAAAGATCTATCAACATTTCGACCTGATTGCGGGCACCTCGACTGGTGGTATTATCGCTATTGCCTTGGCTCTTGGTATTCCCGCGAAAGAAATTTATCATTTGTATTTGGATAATGCGAAGAGCATCTTTGGAAATAAAAGGTCTTTTTTATTTGGGCAAATCCGTAGTTCAGCTCACGAAAGAGATCATCTTGAAACATTGGTTCGGAATAAATTCAAGGAAGCCAATGGTGCCGTTGAGCCAAGGTTAAAAGACTGTAAAACCCATGTCTGCATCCCTATTTACGATTTGATTCAGGGCAACCCTAGTGTATTGAAAACAAAATACCATCCTGCGTTTGAACGAGATTATCATATTCCTGCTTATCAGGTTGCAATGGCCACTTCTGCCGCCCCAACTTATTTTGACCCATATACGACGGAGTATGTTGACTTGAATGGAACGAAGAAAGATTTCGTAAACAAAGTTGATGGCGGGGTAATGGCAAATAATCCAACATTAGTCGCTTTTTTGGAAGCCATTAAAGCTTTCAAAGTTGAAATATCCGATTTGGAAATACTCTCTTTAGGTACCGGATATAAAAATTTTACTGATGGTAATTCTCGAAAAAGATGGGGGCTTTACTATTGGATGAGAAAAGATAAACGCCAGAGGCTTATCGATTTATTTATGCAAAGTCAGTCGCAACTTGTAGCAAATTATATTAGTCTTTTGTACCAAGGAATCGATAAAACCGAAAAGGAAAATCCAAATTTTGTCTACGATCGAATCGAAGTTCAACTTAATGAGGATAATTACATTGATATGGATGAAAGTGATACGACCAAAATCAAGAACTTCGCTGAACTTGCTTCAATCAAATACCAACACAATAGAAGTTCAATTTTAAATAAACATTTCTATTAATTTCAAATACAAACCACAACGAAACCCGTATCTAGGATTAGCATTAAAATATTATTCAAATGCCTTTGATTAATTATACTCTTCACATTACACCAATTGAACATTGGTTCAAAATTATAGTTGAACAACCTTAAACATACTTCAGAAAAGCAAAACTCTTTACACAATCCGCTTTTTGTAAAGTGTTAACCCCATCATTTATGGCAAAATTACTCTCGTAAATTGAAAAGTCTTGACTCTTAAGTTCCAAATTCAAAAAAACCCAATTATCACATTATAATGTGATTTTTACTCCTGTTCACTCATTCTATCACATATTTTACCCTATTATCTCAGTATAATGTGATTTTTATTGTAAATATTGAATTTTATAGCTAATTTTACACCTAAATCACATTATAGTGTCAAAAAAGAAGATAGGCAATAGCATCAAAGCACGTAGAAAAGCGCTACGGGTAACCCAACAACAATTGGCCCAACTCGCCGATGTAAGTGTTAACACACTCTATAAAATTGAGCGTGGCCAGGCAAACCCTACCCTTGAAACCTTGGATGGAATTGCGGATGTATTGGGAATGGAGGTATGCTTAGAGGTAAAGAAGCTCTAAATTGATCATATGAGGCAGGCCAAAATATTATTTAAGGGAGAAGAAGCAGGCATACTTACCCAGTATGACGATGGAAGTTTTACGTATCGCTACCATGATCAATGGCTTGGCGATTCGGGAAAGCCGTCCATAAGCCTAACGTTGCCCAAAACCGAACAGGAGTACCGTTCCGAACATCTGTTCCCATTTTTTTATAATATGCTTCCAGAGGGAACAAACAAACAGGAAGTGTGCAGACATATGAAGATAGACCAAAACGATTACTTTGGCCTGTTGCTGACAACGGCACGTTATGATACGATTGGTGCCATAACCGTAAAGAAAATTGAGCAACCGATATGAGTTTACCGATGATAAAATATTGTCCCGGCACTTTGGCAGAGGGGTATGAAACCTACAGCACGACCTGTTTGAGAAGGGTGTTTGATGGAAGAAAGGTAAACCATATGTTGCCTTACGATTCCCCGGCCAGCAACGAAGCTACGGATGAACTCTTTGTTGAGAACCGAAAAAGGATCTCGATTTCCGGGGTACAGGAAAAATTTTCCGTCCTTTTGGAGAAAAATAAACTTCGGCTTATTAACGAAGGGGAGCAAGGAACCTATATATTAAAACCAATTCCCGGTGCAGGTAAAAATCCTGACCAGATGCCTGCTAATGAGCATTTGACGATGCAGATCGCACGACAGGTATTCGATATCGAGACCGCCGAAAATGCGCTCATATTTTTTAAAGATGGCACACCGGCCTACATTACCAAGCGATTTGATGTAAAGAAAGGCGGTGGAAAACTTGCCAAAGAGGATTTTGCTTCCTTGGCGGGAAGGACTCCCCAGACCCATGGGGAACACTATAAATATTCGGGCAATTATCTTGAATTGTTCGAACTTATGAAAAAATACCTGCCTGCCTATCAATTGGAGGCACCGAAACTTTTCCGACTACTCGTTTTCAATTATCTTTTTTCCAATGGGGATGCCCATTTCAAAAATTTCTCGTTATTGGAAACAGAATTGGGAGATTTCAGGTTAAGTCCTGCCTATGACCTGCTCAATACACGAATGCATATACAGGATTCCGATTTTGCATTGGATGACGGCCTGTTACCTAAGAACTTGTCCAAAGGCAAGGTTATGCAACAATTTCTTTCGCTTGCCGAACACGCAGAAATTGGCCAAGGCCAATTGGATGGGGTCTTGGACAAATTGCTGTCAAATTCTAAAGCGGTCGAAAAATTAATAGACGCTTCCTATCTAAGTGATACTTCCAAACGAAATTATTTACAGTCGTATCAAACAAGGCTTAAAAAACTAAATCGAAAGTAATAGGTACAAATTCCAACAAACATACCTTCTACTTGAAAAAATACGCACTCCAAACAAAAATTTGTTTGGCAGCAACTCCATGCTAGAATGAACGAAATAGAAGAATTAAAATCCCTTGAAAATGAATGAGATGTACACTATTTATGTCCACTTTCCATGTGCTGAGGATTATATGGATAAGGCAGTGCAACTTGAGATTCAGATGCCCTTTGTGCCCAGAATCGGAGATTGCCTCTTTATTGACCCTCAAGATTACAAACATTTAGAGAGAAAGGTAGAGCAAACCGAAGCCTTGAAAAAAAGATACAAGAGATGGATTTATGGAGGGCAACGGTGTTCTTTTGATGATGCCTCCATTGTTATCGCAGTGGTCTGGAATAACAACGATAGCACTATTCACATTGAATTGGGAGAAAATTTAGATGAGGAAAGGGATTAAATATTCAATGTACAATAGTTCCTTTTTTTAGATTCACACCAAAATCGAATTTACCCTACCCGATTCCAAATTCACGAATGCCCCGTGTTTCTGAATTTGCTTATGGTACAACAACCGAAACAGACAATCGGCTGCATGGGCGACCAAAACATCATTGATAAACAACGATTGCTCGTTCAGCTTGTCGGAATAGGCACATCCCCTACCCTGCAAATTGGGCGTATCATGCGCATCCAAATCGGGGAAAAAGTCGATGATGTTTTTGAGTTTGTCCACCATTTCAAAATCCTCCCGTTCTGTTTTTCGTTCTTCCTCAAACAACGTTCCCAATACGAATTGCCCACTATCCCTGCTATTTCCAATGTCCAACCAATAGAACATGCTTTGATAATCCGAACCTTTAAAGGGAAATTCAAGCGATTTTGATAACAGTGTTCTAAATCGGGCATTATCCACACAAGTGATGATAATGTTCGCCCGAATATCCTCGCCATTAGGCAGTGCATCCATAGGAATACCCTCCCATTGCAGACCAAAGGCAATATTAACCTTATTGACGGCATTGAAAACCTTATACTCCCCTACATCACTAAGGGCATAGAGTTGTCTGCCTACATTGTTGTTTTCCACCACATCGGAATCATAAGCGATTATGTGCAACCCTGGTTGTCCGATCTGGCGCAAGGCAAAATCCATCCTTGCCAACCGTGCCAGCATCAATGACCCTGTTCCCCCCACCCCAATCAAAGCGATTGTAATTGGATGGGTGGGGTTATAGAAATAATTGGGCGCAAAGTGTATTCTAGTCTTCATATAAATCCTTTAAAATCAATTTGTTTTCATTCAATAGCCCATCATCAAAGGACGTTTTCCCAAAATTCCGTTTCATTACATCGACGATATTTCCTTTCGCAATGTTGTTATGATGGGTAGCCGTAAAGACGGAACGGAAAAATTGCTGCTCGACAAAGCCCATGATGTCCTCGTAATATTCGAAGCCGTCATAATCCATCGAGGCGTTGCCCATACATACCTTTCCGTGCCGTCCTACGTTCAATAAGGGTGCGTGGTACAATGGCATAGTGTCGGTCAACGTATCCTTTCGATGAAGGGCAAAGACTTTGAGGTTATTTCCTTCGAGTTTGAAAATCAGTTTTGGCAAGGCATAATTTCCCGAAGCGATACCAGTTCGTGTATCAAAATACAGGGTATGCTGTTTTGGATGAATGTACCATACCAACTGTAGATTTCCCTTAAAGTCGAAATGGATAAGGTTTTTGGGCAACATTCCCTTAAAACGGAACTTTATCAAATCGCCCTCTAAACACCTAAAGAGATTTCGGGCGGTATCTTTGGTCAACGGCATCCCTGACGTAAGCTTTGCCCCTACGATGTTGTGATATGAAAAGTAGTGTCCCCTGTTGTAATAATCTTCCTCTTGGGAGTAGCCTATTATGGCGAATTTTGGAAGAAAGTGTTCTTCGGGCTGTAAAATAGCAATCTGTTCCATGTTCAAAGTAGTCTTAAAAGTTCGTTGAGATCGGAGAGAAATTCTTCCAACCGATTGAGATTGTAAATCAAACCTTCTTCAAAAGGTTGAATGTTTCCTTTTTCGACCGTAGTAAGTTCATAAGCCGAAATTATTTCGTATTCGTTGGAACATTCGTTGAGCATTTCGATATAGGAACGGCTAAACTCGCTATCGGCATCGTCAACAATCAGGAATGATTCCCAATGCTCGAACATACTTTCATAGGCATCCCGTGTTCCGATACGGAACGGCACCTGAAAATCAATGGTATCGGCTTTTGATAACAGTTCCTTGATTCGTTTGTGCAGGGACTTGCGAGGACGGTATTTTAACAAAAGGGATTTCCAATCCTGTGGTTCGTATTCATTGAAAAGCTTTTGGTAGCGACCGAAGAACCTGACCGAATTGCAATTACCAAAAACACTACCGTTTTTTCTGTGGTAGGCTTCTTCCTCGAAAAGATATTCCCAGAGCCAGTCCACCCTATCCTCGCCCGTATGAAAAAGGTTGATATAGGGCAGGCTTTTGATGAAGGACATCAGTATATCAAAAAGCATGGGGTTTTTCCATCGCAGGGGCAGAACGGATTCCAACGGAATACAATAGACCGTGCTACGATTCCCGATATGGCGTTTCAAAACCAAGCGCAAATCGGAATCTTCCCGTAAAACTTCGATATGGTCTATTTTAGCTCTTTCTTTTAAATGATTGGCGCATCGCAGTATAAGATCATCCAAGCTATCGGATGCTGAAAACCGCCAATCGTCAATCTTTCCCGAAAAGTTACGGGTCGCATCCACCATTAAACTGGCAAGTGCCTTTGTATCGACCGATGATTCATCCTCTAGTATCGGTTTGGAAAGCATGGGCAATACGCTTAGGTCAGAAAGGGAAAGGCTCTTCGTTGAAGGACTTTCGGTCTTTTCGTTCCGTACCTGTAATGGGATTGTTGAACCGTCTTGAACAATTGGGCGTGGAACTCTTTGAGTTCTTTTGATAATATGGGTGTCGGTTTGTGGGTGCATCTTTCGTGGTTTAGAAATTCATCAATGTTCATATTTCTATCCCTTTGTTCCTGCCAAGGTCTTGAAGTGGATTTCATGATAGCCATTGACAATCCCCTTGTCCATAATATTGGCGTTGGTCAGTTCGGCATAGATCTGCGAATAGTGTTCCATCACCTGCTGATGGGTCAATTGGCTATCCAGATCATCCAACTCGATGGAGTTGTTGTTTCCGTTTTGGTAGATGTACTTACGTTCTATTGTTGCGATTTCCATTATTGAAAAAGTTTAGGGGATTCGTATGCTTTCATATCCTTGATGACCTTTTGCGCTTCCTGGTGGCTCGGGTCTATCTTCAAGATTTCGTTGGCAAGGTCAGTTGCCTTCTTATGGTCGCTCATGGGGTTAAAGTCCTTCTCTTTCAGAAGTTGCTTTAACTCGGTCGCCTTTTTGGAAGTAGATTCTTTTTTCTTCTTGGCCTGTTGTGTCTTTTGTTCGGTTTCCGCTAAGGTTTTCTCGAAAGCCACGGTATTCCTGAAAAGTGCCTTGGTCTGCTCCAAAGGTTTTTGAAGGATTTGAAAGAATTTCTCGTCCACTTCCGTTACGTTTCCACGCAGGGTAAGTGGTTTTAGGGATTGGAGTGCCTTGTCCTTGGCACTCGATTTGGGCAGTACGGATACGCTTACCCTATCCTCATTAAAGGAAATACTGATGCCAAATTGTTCGATTCCCGTTTGCCGTAATGTTGAAAAAAAGTCTGTCATAGTAACGGTATTTATTGTTCTTAAAAAACTATTTTAATTAGAAGCGGGGCTTGGTATAAACCACATGAATTTGCCCCGCTCCTTCCTTAACTCACTTTCAAGATACGCCCATACCAATGAGAATCTACGGAAAAACAGGCTAAAATCCACCCTTATCTTCTTTCTCCCTATCCACAAAAAAAGCGCCCGATAGGGCGCTATATTCCAATAAAGGATATGAAATAGTTAAACGCTATAGGGTTTATATCTTTAGCATAAGTAAGACTTTTACTAATAAAAAAATAAATGTATTTTGTGCTTGCGATAAATGCATAACCAAAAAACATACACACAAATCAAAGGAAACCATCTAGACTATGAAAATAAACCAGATACTTGCAATTGGATTCATGACGCTAGCATTTGCATGCGGAAAGAGTAAGAAAGAAGTTGAAAAAGAACAGGCCAAAATTGAACTGGAACAAAAAAGATTGGCAGAACAACAGGAAATAGAGAGAATCCACATGGAAAAAATTGAAGTTGGAAAATCCAAACTGCGAATGGACTTGACCAATGAACTAGAAAGGCTTAAAAAATTGCTAGACCAGGAAAATCAAAAAATGGAAGAGATTGACAGATTTCAGATAGGTCGATCAAGCTCGACAAAAGAAAAGCAGCTCAATGATCAAAGCACTAAAATTAGGAATTTAACTGATTATATATCAAAATTAGAAAACGAGGTTTCTCTAATTAATTTAAGGGAAACCTTTGATTTTCAAAACACCCCGGAAGGAGTAATAAACTATTTGTTTGAATCTGCGAAAAATCATGATTTCGGCAAATTGAGATATTTGTGTGATCCTTACGGAGAAAACGATGGAGATGTACGAGGAATTTGTCTGGTGGAAATGCAACCAAAGGAAATGCAGAATAAATTTGCCGAAAGTTTTAAGAATGGAAGAATCATGGGAGAAGCAAAAATTGAGAACGAAACTGCAAAAATTGAAATCGCTTTTGGGCCTGATTCCGACAAACTTGAAACCGTAGGGCTAGTAAAGAGACTTGATAAGTGGTACCTCTCAGGGCTTTAAATACTAATCATTTTCGGTTTACTATACCTCAATTAAAAATATGCCTGTACGAACAGAAAAAATATTTGGCGATGTCACTCCAAAATCCGTTGAAGAGATACTCTTGAAGGAATTACCAAAAAATTCATGGCTGATTGATGAAAAAATTAAATTCGTTAAGCAACTAAATAACTACATCTCGATTATTGATGACCTAGAAAACGTAAAGGATCTTATTCAGGAACTTGTGGTTATCCGCGAGAAAGAGGTAAAAGCAAATAAAGAGGAAAAGAGACTGATTAAGAGAGCACTTTTTATAACCGCTATTATCAACTATGCTCGATGCTTTAATAGTACTAAAAAGGACGGAAGAAATTCTATTGACATCAAACTCATCAGAAAAGATTTTCCAAAGTACAATGATATAGAAGTTGCCGATTTATTACGATTTCATAAGTACATTATGGGATTAAGAAATACCTTCATTGCACACGCGGATAGGAATATTTATGAAACCGATAGGGCTCATATTGAATTTGAATATGATGGAACAACCCTGAATTCCACCTTCAGTCACTACTCTATCAAAGTATTTAGTTTCGATGAAGTCCAACTGAAGAACTTTTTTATTTTAACCAATTTACTCCTCATAAAGGTTGAAGAAAAAAAGCGTGCTTTGGTTGACAAGGTAAAAAACGAGGTCGGTAATCGAAAGTTATTGGAGATTGGTTTGAAACTATCGAAAAAAACCTGAATCTTCCTCTACGTCTAAAATCTGGATTCTCTTTTATTTTGAGTAAAGTAAATCATGAAAGGAATTTGTGCATTATATGGAAATGAGACAGATTTGATGGAAAGCCACATTTTTCCAAAATTTGTCATCAAGCATACCAAGAAAACGGGGTCAAAATTTTTGAGAAAATTGGTTGAACCCAATAAACGGGAACAAGATGGAATTAAACATCATTTGCTAAGTTTTAAAGCAGAGCAAGATTTTGCAGTTCGCGAAAAATGGTTCGCCGAGAAAATTTTTCATCCTTTCTTGGAAGGTACTACAGAACTAGAATACAACGAAAATCTCTACTATTTCTCAATTTCGTTTCTATGGCGAATACTATTGTCCGAATTCAGAACGACGGAAAATATAAAGAAACGATGGTATTTTGAACTACTTCAAGAGGTAGAAGAGGAATGGAAGTTTTATTTGCGGACAGACACTATTCCCGGAAAGTTTCACAACGTAAACCTATTTTTGACGGATAGGATAAAATCACATTCAACAGATTTAAAGGGAGTCGACTTTTACTTCACTAGAGCGTTAGACGGAACAATTGTAAGTGGCCCATCTAAAGAGTATGTAATAGTATATGGAAAGTTCAACCGCTTTGTCTTTTGGAGTGTCATCAAAAGCCCTGGATATCTGGATGAACTTTATGATGTTGAAATTCATCCAAAAGGGGGGAGTATTGAAATCCCCCAGAGGTTAGAATATGAACCGATAACAACTTTTATGACCAATCGAATTAAAAAAATAGCAGAGTTTCCACTTCCAAGCGAAGCTCAACAAGATAGAATTGTAGAAGAAATAATGAAAGATCCTGAAAGTTTCTGGAAATCTGATATTGGACGATCTATGTATAATGATAGGTTCAATCTAGAGAAATAATTTGTGATGATAGAAACCTACTTAAACCTAACTGTAAATCGAAAAACTGATATTGAACTTATTCAAGGATTATTAAGGGAACATGAAATTAAAGCACCCATTGTCATCGTAGAATTCGAGGATAGGTATGAGATTAATTTCACAAGTGAATATGAGCAATGGGAATTGGAATCAGAAATACTTAAAGCTTTTCCTGAATATGAGTTTACCCAAAGTTTAGGAAAAGGCCGCAAAGAAATACGAATAGAATTTTCAAGACAACAATCAAGTTTATCTTCTGATAATTGGGGCCGACCCTTGGAAAATCCAATAGATGAAACGAAGTACTTGGTTAAAAGGTCTCAGCAAAAGATTATAAAATTTAGCCCTCAAGTAAAAGTGCTTTTAGGTGACACTGATGAATTCTATTACATAAATATTATTGGCGGAGTGGACAAGGTGAACAATAGAACAGGCTACTTAGTACTGAATGATTTTCGAGAATTTGATAAAGACAAAGAAACGGGTTTTTTAAAAAATGAACTCTATAAAACGCCAATGGAGGCTTTTCGGGCCGGATTACGACAAATCAATTATTTGGCCGAATCGGATTTTAATGACTATTTGAAAACTAAAAAAAGACACAATAGAAAAAAGAAAAAATAAACTTCTCATAGTCCATAAAAAGCGCCCGATAGGGCGCAAGCGTTAGGGATAGCAGCGACATCGACCGCAGCTGCCTCCTTAGGGTTCGTTGCCTTGAAAAGCGACAGCGGAGCTCTTTCAAGACTTACGAAACCTTGGGGGTCCGCAAAGGCGATATAGCGGATAGCCCGGCCAACGCCCAAAAACCTATAAAGAGATGTTTGGCGTATGGGAGACTTTTTGGACGGACTTCGTTTGTGAAGTTGATTCTTCTTCTTTTTCCTCGGGTTCAACATCGTATTTATCTTCTAAGGAAAGATTGATTTCTTCCAATCGTTCTTCCATTTGTTCCAACTGTTCCGACTTGTCGAATTCCAGTTCCAACACCTTTCTATTGGCCGCTACCGCCTTGCCGAAATCGTCTTTCAGCTCCGTCTGCATATTGAGGTTCTTGGGTATCTTGGCCAAGGCATTGTGCATATATTCCGCAATACTTAGGGCATTGGCCACGATTTTCTGGGAACCATGGACGTAGCTGGCATTCGGGGTCTTGACAAACAACCGATGTTCATCGTTATCGATGACCTTGAGCCTCAGTTCGGCATCCAAGAGGGAGACTATGATATGCTCCCCGATCGTTTTTCGTTTGGATTCTAAAAGATGCTGGAGTTTTTTTCCAATGACCAGCGTTTCTGTCGAACCTTCTATTTTTAACACTCTGAGCAAACTCAAAAAATAGATGCTTTTATCAGCGAGGGATTCCCATAAGGGTAGATCGTTTTGAAGACTCGCGATGTTTTTGTCCGTTTTCAGTAGTTCGTTCTCATAGAAATGGATATTGTTCTGCGCCTCCAAACGGTTCTTTTTAAAAATGGCACGTTCGAGTTTCAGTTCGTCCAATTGTTTGCCCAACTCTTCCTTTTCCAGATACAAAGGGTCGTTCTTGGCAACGGCCAACAGGGTTTTGTAATCAATGGAGCCCTCGTCGTTGACCGGCCCCATATCCAATCTGTTGAACTGTATCGTGCCATTGGTCAGTTGTTCGATAAAATTCTTTTTGATATTGACATTGTTGAGCATCAGGGCATCGGTACAGTTCTCGACAATGTAAAACGATACCACGACTTTGTTGTCAAAATGTTTCTTGGCACCAAGGTTTCCTTTCCGCACCCCCCTTCCGTTGCGTTGGTCGATATCCGTAGGCCGGTAGGGAATATCCACATGGTGTATCCGTACCAAACGTTGCTGGATATTGGTTCCGGTCCCCAGCTTTTCCGTGGAGCCGATGATGACCCGATAGGAACCCTCGTTTACCTTTTTGAAGCATTCCAAGCGTTTTCTATCGGTCTTAAAATCATGGATGAACACTATTTCTTCTTTGGGAACACCATATTCCTCGACCAGAATACGCTTGAGCTCGTCATAGATATTGAAATGCTCCTTGGGAACCCCCAAATCAGAAAAAATGGCCTGTGTACCCTTAAAAGCATTGGTTTCGACATACGTTTTATAGATTTCAGAGGCAATGGTCCGCAATTTGGCCTCCCCGGGGTCGTCCAATTCTTGGTTCAACAATCTCGGATCGATGGAGGCATTTCGCATATGATGGAGCGCGATCAGTGACAAAGCGCTTTTTTGTTCTTCGGTATATTGCTTTCCGCCGTACAACAAGCTACTATCCCCTCTTTGCAGGAACTCCTTTATCCTGTCAAAATACGCCAATTGGGCGGGAGTAGGTTTTAACGTATGGACATCGAGCTGCATTTTTGGCCTATCGATTTGGTGGGTGGTGCCGTTGACGATAATCGAAATCTCGTTGTAGAGCGAGGACAACAATTTCATTTTCTTGAAGGAACGGAAACGCTCACGAACCTTATAA
This sequence comes from Maribacter sp. C-4077, assembly GCF_055378385.1. NCBI lineage: Bacteria > Pseudomonadati > Bacteroidota > Flavobacteriia > Flavobacteriales > Flavobacteriaceae > Maribacter > Maribacter sp. C-4077. The sequence goes on along the minus strand of NZ_AP038807.1, from coordinate 3,642,754 downwards.
TCGCCCGAAACGGTAGGTTCAAATTCATAGGATTTGTTGGCGAACACCTGTGCCCATTGGTCAAAGGAGGTAATGTTCATCTCCTGCATGCGATGGGGAATAAGGTATTTGAACAGTACATAGACCTCGGTAATCGAATTGGAAATGGCCGTACCCGATAGAAAAGTGGTCTGAAAGTCCCTTTCTTTTGCCTTTTGAAGGGTTCGAATGGCGACCAACAGGTTTTTGCTGCGCTGCGAACCCTTGTTGGTATTCAGCCCGGCAACCCTACTGTGCCGTGTGGTGTACATGAGGTTCTTGAACTTATGGGATTCGTCCACCATGATATGCCCAAAGCCCATTTGGTCAAAATTGATGACCTCGCTCTGTTTCTGTTGCATCTGGAAATACACCTCGTCCAAAGTGGCCTTCAAATTCTCGCGCCGTTGCTGTAGCCCTTTGAGTACCCTTTTGCTGATGGAATACTTATCCTCATGGATGACATTCAGGTCGCGTTCCAGGTTCACCAGTTCCTCGCTGATGATGTCGTGGATGACCTTTGGGGACTGCGGAATGAACTTAAAGGTATCATGGCTCATCAATACCACATCGCAATCGGTACTTGCGATCTTGGCAAAAAAAGCATTGCGATTGGCGAGGCCACTGACCACCTTGTCATGGGCGACCAATAATTTCATGTTCGGAAAGGCATTGAGCAGTTCGTTCCTCAACTGCACTATTGTGGAGCGCAGCCCGATAACCAAGGTTTTCTTCGAAAGGTCGAGTTCCTTTAACTTGTATGAGGCCAAGGCCATGTCCAAGGTCTTCCCGAAACCCACCTCTTTATTGACCAACAACCCTTGGTTGATGATGATGCCCGCCACGGTATCTTTTTGGCTGGGGTATGGGGTAAACTGTTGCAACCCCTCGAATTTGAGATAGCTGCCATCATATTTGGGATGTACCTTGGCGTCGTACATTTTATAAAAGATAAATTCCAGTTCTTTCCTCAGATCGGGCTTCCCCATGATGTAGTTGTGAAAATCCTTATAAAGGATTTCAAATTTGATCCGGATTTCCTGCATCCTAGCCTTATCCGTTTTCTTGTTCCCCTTTGGCCCTTTCGATATATAGGGAATGGTTGAGTTCAGGGCACCTTCCAAAATATCTGTAAAATAATAGCTCCGGTTCTCGCTCCGGACATAAAACTTCCTGACTTCCTGATATTCGTAGGTCTCGATCTTGACCATGTATTTGGATGTACTCTCGTTATAGGCAATGTGCGCCAAGGTCTGGTAGGTGTCGTAGAGAAAGGCCTGGGTAATTTCCAACGGAAACCACGGTTCGTGCAGTTTGATGTCGAGATCTTCAAAGGGCGTGATGGGCGGTTTTACCCCTTCCAAGGTCAATAGGGATCTGTCGATGTAATTCTTATCGACATAGGATTGGTACGGGCCAAAATCGTTCCTTCGGTAAAAATTGATTTTTTCGTAGATGGTTCCCGATAAAAAAAGGAATTTTGGAGCCAAAACGACCCTTTTCCCTTCCGGGTTCAGAAACAATAATTGCCGTTCCAGGGCATCCTTGATGAGCGATTCCTTGGTTTCCCCGGTCATTTGGGCCAAGACATCCGCATCGATGCCGTTGTATTTGTTCAACGAAAAATAGAGGGCATCCTCCAACGACAGCTTTTCAGGGGTTTTGGCCATCCCGCTCCAAGGATTGACCAAAATATCGGCCTTTAAGAAAGTGCCGTTTTCAGGTCTTTCCAAGGCCAGGAGCATCGGTCCCTGAATATCCAAGGTTACAAAGGGGTAGTTGGCCTTGTCGTGCAGTTTCCCGTACTGAAAGTCGAACAGGTCGTATTGATAGTTCAGGCTGTCCAAAGTCCGTTGCCCCTTACTCCTGTCAGTATCCAATAATTCAAGATAGGTGTCGCGCAAGCCCAATATCTTGGAAAGCCTGTCGAATTCCTTGGGTTTGACGGTCAATACTTCCAACGTTCCGTTTTCAAGGATTTTGGCGATTTTCTGTTCCCTGATGACCAGATTACCGGCCTTTAGGATGCCTTTATACTGCAACTGCGGAATGGGTGCCAAAGGTTCCTTGGGGCTAAATTCAATCGGCTTTTTTTCTATTGTCCTAGTTTTATGGGCCAGTCCAAGATTGCTCAACTTCTTGGTTATGGCGAGTTGCAGGCCTTCTAGATCGATCGCGTTTTGCACGGTGTAATCGGTTTGGTCGTACATTCCGCCTTCAGCTATTTCGCCCAAGACCCGATCCCCGTATATCGAGAAATAGGAACTGAACTGGACCGTGTTCTCGCCCACCACCTGTTCTATGGTATCGGAAAACAGCGCATTGATCTTCTGTTGTTCGGCAGTTGATTCTATCCCCTGATTGTTCTGAAATACCAAAATATCGGTGACCACGGCAGTATTTTCCTGCGCAAAGGCCGTATCGGGCAGGCGGACACCGCCCAAAAAATTATTGGTGTCCATCAAGTGCTTCCGAATGGGCGCATATTGGGCCTTGTCCAAAAAATTCTTGGTACATATCAAAACGGAACCCCCAGCGGGTTTTAGACAGGACAATCCCTTGTACACAAAATAGGAATGGATGTTCTTGGAAATCCGGGCCTGTAATGGATGGCCATTTAACGCGGTATCGAAAATCTTGCTCGCCCCAAAGGGAATGTTGCCGACCACAAGGTCATACTTTCTACCGGCATCGGTCTGTGCCATATTTTCGAAGGGAACCCCAAAAATCTGGACATTGGTGTTCGGTTTGAAATTGTGTTCCAAAATACGGGTGGTCAGGATTTCCTTTTCGAAAGCGGTGTATCGTGCCGCAGGAAACTGCTTCAATAATTCCCGGATGAAAAGCCCGTTGCCCGCGCTCGGTTCCAAAACGGTCTCTGGTTTAAAACCCTGCAAACCATTCAAGAACGAACCGATGGACCGTATAATGGGAACAGGTGTAAAATAGGAATTGAGGGAACTTTTTTCCAAGCTTGCCAGAACGGTCGGGGCATATTCCTGCCCGAAATAACGTTCCAACCGTTCCAAAAAAACGGATCGATATTCCTCATTCTTGAGGATGTCGTAAATATTGCCAAAACCAAGGTTGTTAATAAATAGATGCGGATCCGATTCTGGCGCGTGGAGGGCGTCCAAGGTTCTGACCAAATGGTCGAGGTACCTTTTCTTTGAGTATTTCATGAGTGAGTGAGTTAAGGAATTTGATTGGATGCTTATGCTACATAGTCAGACCTTTATTTTTATCTGGATTAATTTGTTTACGGACTTCCCGCAAATCATATTTTGAAAGTGTAAAACCTAAATTCGTCAAAAGGGCATCGTTGAATTTACGCTTGGCAAACTCGGACCAACCAAGAATTCCATTGTGTTCTATTTCATTTTCATGGTAATATTCTTGGGCAAGATTGATTTTGCATTCTTCTACCATACATTTTCTTGAGTATCTGAGCCTTTCACAAATCCACTCGTAATTGAAATACAGTAGGTTTTGGTGCATATCCCGATTTGCCATATAGTTATCCGATACCAAATGGCCCGTTTCTTTTTCGTACATCCTCATACTTCCATTGTCATCACATTCGCTGTCGCCGATATAGTAAATGAACGAATTTGTTACCATGGCCATTTTAAAAACGTGTCCGTCGATTTTTTTGTACTTATTTTCCATTTTAGGATGGTTTCATTTGCACAGTCTGTACAGCTAGATTATTTTTTAGTTTTACCAAGGCAATTGGAAAATTTTTGCTGTGCGAGTAATGCCGATCGATATGCCGCAGTACGGAACCGACAATGGGTCTAAAGTTCATTTCCTCTTGATTTTTCTCGCCTTCCGCAAAACGCCATTCCCCCGTACCGTAATGCTTTTTGAGGAACGCCGTTCTTTCATTGTTTTTTAGCACAATGGCATCTTTTTCGACCACAAAATTCTTTTTGATAATGACCTCTTTCGAGAGGTACAGTCTTTCTTGGGCAGAAATTTCCTTGGATTGCATGAGTTTTTTATAAGTTTCCCATTGCAATCGTGAATGTCCGTTAACTTCCTCATTGCGCCGAACATAAAGGATGCCTTTGTGGATACCAAGTTGTAGACCGTGCTTTAGATAGGCTATGAGTTCTATCTTGCTGTCCAGAAAGCGTTCCTTGAATTCCTGCATGCCGAAATAGAGGGATTCGGATTTTGGTGCCGTCTCCAGAAAGGACTGAAACACCAAGTAGCGCTCCGTAGCTTCCGTAAGGGTCATGATATTGTATTTTCCTTCGAATTCCGAAAGATGGAACTGTTTGCCTACATATTGTATGGGATCGGATACCACCTGCTCGCTTGGTAGTAAAATCGATTCCTTGAAATAGGGATTGCTTTGGAAGGTCAGTTGGACGGCATCATTATAAAATGCTGCAATACTTCTGTTATCCTTTCTTTCGTTTTGCAATCGGTCGGCCCCATAAAAGGAATGCTCAAATCGAAGCGAACTTTTTTCTACCGGATGTAAGGCCGAAACCGATTGACGCAAGCTTCGAACGTCATAGGTTTTCCATAAAGGAATATTACCGTGGGTAGTGCTGGCCATAAAAAAGGTTTGGGTATTGAACTGAAACCCGAATTTTATCGTGCATAAAAGCGAATCGCTTTCCAAAATCCTAAAATTCCCGATAGGAACGATTTTATGGTCGTGGTTTACCAGTAGTTCCTTTTCCTTGCCTTGGGCCAATAGCTTTTTAAGGTTTCCATCGATATAGCCCTTTTTGGCAAGGTTTAGCCGTTTGATATAATCGAGCTTTTTAAGGTCTTTGACTTCATCAGTGGTTATCGGGTCATATTCCAGCTTACCAAAAGCCCTAAAATCTATATCTTTCGACATTTGACTGTAATTATTGACAGTATGGTACAAGCGCCTTGCAAAGCGTGCAGCTCTTTTCCAAATTGGGATTTTATTCTCCATGAGTATTGGGTTTAATATCCATGACTTCGGCATAGATAGTTTTCTTCAGGTTAAAGGATGGCCTTGGATCGATTTTGACTTCATTCTTCCAAACTTCGTAATGCAGATGAAATCCCGTGGAACTACCCGAACTACCAACCGTTGCTATAAGCTCATGTTGGTCAATAGTCTGTCCTTTGGCGACCAATACCTTTTCCAAATGTCCGTAGAGGGTCTTAAAACCGAACCGGTGCCTGATGATAATATGGATGCCATAACCATTTTCTGAATAAATGACCTCGGACACGGTTCCCGCGGCCGATGCATATATAGGCTTGCCTGATGGAGCGGCCAGATCGATACCAAAATGGGTTTTCGTTTTTTTGGAAATGGGATGGGTACGCATGCCGTACCTACTTGACAATGAATAATTGCCCTTTTCCAAGGGAACACACGAGGGAAACTGGTGCAGGAGTTCCGGTCGGTATGTCAAATACGTTTCCAAAGCAGCTATATAGGAGTAATCCGGAATTTGATACAGGTACTTGGCAATCCGTTCTTCAATTGCCAATAACAAATGTTCCCGTTCCTTATCCAAAATGGTACTATCAAAGCGGTCGGTTTTAAAATTGTCCTTTAGCCGCTCCCCGTAATTTTCCATGGCAACGGTTGTTTCCCGAAGTTTTGAATCCGAAAAACCGAAACTATTTCCGATGACATAGAAAAGACAAAGAAGTATCAGAAAGAGCACGTGGGCCAGTTCCTTTCGACCCATACCGCTGATATAGCAATGTCCAACTATTCGCAATTTTTTCCCTAATAAATTTGCAGATTCAAAAAAATTCATATATTTGCTTTATATACAAATTTATAAATTATTTGCAAATAAGCAAGAAATGGTAAAAAATTGGCTAACAGAAGACCATCGCATCGACCTCCCGAAGCTTTTTAAGCATCTTGGCTTTCGAGCGGTACAACGGGAAAGAACACATTATCTATACAAAGGTAACGGCGCGCAATACGTTATCCTCAACACCGAAAAGGGCTATCTGTACTATAAAATAGAACGCCCGGATGAAAAACTATCGGCCTCGGATCTGATTACCGAACATGTATCGAAAACCGAGGGAATGGACAAAGAAATGCTCTGGGACAAAGTGGACACCTATTATAGAGAGGTGTTACGGACAGAAAGTTTATTGGTTAGCGACAATACGGAAAGCACCGTTGAAACAGTAACAAAAGATTTCAACCATTTTCTTGGTTATGCCTTACCCTTGGATAAAAACACCGATGGACTCTACAAAAATTTGGACGATATGGCACCTTTTGAGGGGCGCATCTTCAAAAATAAGGAAGACGAAGTCCTATTTCCACTGTTCAATATCCAGAACGAGGTCTGTGGGTATTTTACGGATACCGAGCAAGAGGTGCTCCCTTATAAGGAATCGGCCATCAAACATTCGTTGTGGTATTCCAATATTCCCAAAAAAATCGATGGACTGTTCCTTTTTAAAGATCCTAAAGAGGCGTTGGCGTTCCATAGAAAATTCCAGTTTAAAAACGTCGTATATCTCGCTTTGGGGGCTATCAATGCCCAAACGACACGAATTCTTTTTCAAATCCAGCGTTTGACCAAGGTGGATAAGCTTTTTTTGAGCTTTACAGGCTATAAAAAACTGGAGGGGTATTTACGCGACCTGCATTTTATATCCTATGTGGAGGATTCGGATTTTAAACTGCATTTGACCGATAGGGATATGGTAATCGATTTCCCAATGGGAAACGAGAAATCCTTTTCCCGATTTTATGAGCATACGCGGCGGTTCAATACCGAACTTGCCCAGAGTTTTCTGAAATACAATAAGATCATCGACCAGAACCGATTGAACCGATATAGCATCATGGTATCCAAGGACGGGGAGCAGATCAAAGTGCGCCTGCCTTTGGAGACCAATGCCATAAGGTTATTGGTTTGGTCGTACTATAAAAATTATTTGGACAAGACCATCGAAATCTTAAAACCGACATCCCACAATTGGTATTCGGAATGGGAATTGGCAGAAAGCCAAACCAAAAAAAGGAAGGAGGTGCAGTGGAAAGAGTATAGAATCGCACTATAAAATGGAAAAAGGACGCTCCCGCCCTCTTTCCTTCAAATTCCGTAACTCACAAATCACTCCTGATTTGCAGTTATGTACTCAAAAGTAACAAATTCAAATTTCGTAACAATTAAAAATCACTCAAAAATGGAAAAACAAGCAGAAAAACAAATCGAAAAAGTCTTCGTCAACGTAAGCCAGGTCTGGTTTAAGGGCGAAGCCATTTCCAAGGATCAGGACACCTATAAGGTCAAAACCGATGATGGCAGAACCTTTACAATGCCCAAGATGAACGAGGAAGGTGGAAAAAACGAGGACATACAGATCCGGGAAAACTTGGACCATCAATTTGGTAAGGAAGACGTAAAAAGGCGTTTGGAAGGAGCCTATATCAGTTTTCAAAAGTTGGACGATAATGTTCAGGAATCCCTTTTGGAAGGCAAGGAGCGTTTGATCAAGACCACCTATATCAGTGATGGACAGTTGAAAAGTTCTGTCAAAATGGTGCAAATGGTCTATAATCCCAATACTGGTTCCAAATTGGACGTACAGATCAGACGTAACGAACAGATCAAATTGGAAGATGCGAATGCCTACCAATATCAATTTACCAAGGAGGAATACAATGCCATGGTTAAAGAAGGCAAAACCATTCAATTTACCGGTACTTCCTTGAACGGGGACACCTTCCAAAAACTGGCCTACTATGAGCCAAGACTGAACGATATCCGTACAAAACCGGCAGTTTCCGCCAATATGTACGTACTCGGGCAACAATTGACCAAGGAGCAGGCCGACACCATGAACAAAGGGGAAGAAGTCAAAATCACTATCCGTAAGACCAAAAAAGGGCCTTTGACCTATATGGTCAGATGGAGTGCGAAAGGGCAACGTTTTCTCTACAGGGATTTGGAGAAAGCGAAACTCAAGGATATGGAGGTCAAAGCGGGGACAACCCTTGACAGCGAAAAAAAAAAGAAACAGCCTAGCAACGCCATGAGCCTATAGTTCCTTTTTTTAATTAACTCAATGCAAAGGCCGATATGCTTGGCGTGTCGGCCATTTTAAACCCTTCCCATGAAAAGTCCGAACTATAGGGATGATCCCGAACATTATAAACGGTCGATCGCCAAGATCAATGAAGAGGTCAATTTTCCCATGTACCTGCACCAAAACGGTTATCAACTCATAACCAAAAGTGCCGGTTCCATGGAGTTTCAAAATGACGAAGACCGGATCGTACTGCAAACCAAAAGAAATCCCGTTACCTATTTCAACCGGAACGATTCCTGTGACAATGGATTGTTCTTTAAATACCTGATGCAACGCAGCGAAAATTTTTATAAAGCCGTGCAGGCGGGGCTGGAAATCGCCGCTAGAGCCTATGGCCTGGAACATACCGCTTTGCGGGCCAATAAACCGAACACCTTTGTGAAATCCTTGGAAGACAACTACAATATTGTGCCCTTGCGGAATTCCCAATATTTGAGGGTACAGCGAAGTATTTCCAGAAAAACGCTAAACACCGAAGCATTCAAGGGGCGAATTTTTAACGCCTATCACATTCGGGACAATGGCGGAAAAATCGCCAATATTGCCTTTCCGAAATACGATTTGGAAGGAAACGCAAAAAACTACATCCTCTACAACAGACCCTACCGAAGTAAAAAAGACAATGAAATCAAAAAGTTTCGATTGGTACTGAACCAGAAAGACCATTTTTTGTTTCATTCCAAGCCTATTGACCGACCTGCTCGCATACTATTCGGGGAAAGTGGTATCGACCTGCTGTCCTATCACGAGCTTTACGGAAAACCCGATAATTTTTACGTGTCCTTTGGGGGAAATGTGTACCAAGAAAAATTGCAGTTCTTCGTTCAACTGATCGAACCAATACTGCAAACCAAGAAAACAGAACTGATATCCATCACGGACAACGACCTCAAAGGCCATGAGTTCGACCTAAAGATCTTTACTGCGGTCATCAATCGGTACAATCCGAACATCTATATAGAAACCGCATTTCGGTATGGCACAGTGAGTATGGGCATTCATTATACCGAAAAAGTCAGGGGGCAATTGTCCCATCATACGACTATTCTAAACGAAAAATTGACTTGCGATATAGAAAAGGACTATTTGGTTTTTGACCTTGTACGCTGTGTCGGGTTCTCGGGCAAGATCCTTTTGGAGTTCTCCCTGAACGAAGTAGTCAACACGCCACATATCGAACTAAAGCAAAACGTGTTCAAAACCTTGCTGAATACGGTTAATGCGCTATATCTGCCTTTTCAGACCGACCTCCACAAATCGCAGGGAAAAGACTGGAACGATGACCTTCGCGCTTCCAAAAGCATAACCTACCTAAAAATGGACGCAGTTGTTCCAAATGTTATCGCAGTTGGGGATAAAATCGAACTGCATACGACCAAAGGCCCTGAAGGTGGCACTAACCAAGGTTTAGTAAAATCCATAAAGAAAAATAGTGTGGTATGCGACTTTGGCTTGAACTATACCTACGCCATTCCATATTCTGCCATACACTCCCATTTTAAGAAAAGTGCTGCCCAGGTTATCGAACAAGGCAGCGAAAAATCAAAAATGAATTCAAAAAACAATACCTTACAAAACAATTTGTCATGAAGACCATGGAACCATTATCCGAAGAATTAAAGGACAACCAATACTACGTTTCCCTTTTGAACGCACTTATCGAGGAAAACGATATGGAACTAAAGCACCGTTTGCAAAAAGCGGATACCTATGCTCGGTTCATCAATGAACAGGCCGGTCTTTTAATGGACAAGACTATCGATTATATCGAAAAAAAGGAGGTCGAATTCCCTATTGCCTCCTCAATTGTGGTCGAACAATGGAAGGTGCGGATGTTCCAATAATACCGGAACAAGCTTTCCAATTCCAAGGTTTCGTCATGAACGACAAGAATCTCGCATTTTCGGCTATGCTATTATCCGTGGCTGTCTTTACCCTTATCGGGTTTATGGCCTATTATCCTATTTTGCAATACCAGCAATGGGATTCCAAACTCTCTGAAATCGGCTTCCATTTTTTATTGCGTTTTGAGGCCTTACAACGACCCTTGCACAGCCGTGGGCTGTTGTTGATGTGCATCTTGGGCGCGGTCATGCTCTACAATCCCAGAAAAAGGGAAGGGAAGTCATTTCTTACAGGCCTCCTATATTTCGGCCTAGGTGTTCTGTTGCTATTGCTAACGGGCTATTTGGCACCGGCCAACTTGGGGCTGTTCTGGTGTTCCGCAGTTTTGTACATACTCGGGTTCATTTTCGCGGTCTCAGGCGCAGTACACCTTTTTCAGGTAATGGATTATGGTAACGAGGCCGAGGACGACCCGTTCAACGACAAGAACGAGACCTTTCGGCAGACCGAAAAACGGGTGGACACCCCATACTCCGTCAACATACCCTATGAATACCGTCATAAAGGAAAACTACGGAAGGGTTGGATCAATTTTGTAAACCTCTTTCGCGCGCTCTTGATTATCGGTACACCTGGTAGTGGCAAGTCCTTCGCCTTGATCGAGGAAATCATCGAGCAGTTTATAGAAAAGGGATTTACGCTGCTGATCTATGATTTTAAGTTCGATACCCTGAGCAAAATCGCCTATAACTATTGGATGCGAAAAAAGGAAAGACTAATGGCCGCAAAGTCAGACGAACTTATCGAACTGCCCGAATTCTATACCCTGAGCTTTGACGATATCGAAAAATCACATCGCTGCAACCCCATCGACCCCTACTTGATGCGCAACCAGACCGATGCCGCAGACGCCGCGACCATCATCATGAAGAATCTGAACAAGGACTGGATCAAGCGCAGCGATTTCTTCTCTAAAAGCGCCATCAGTTTTGTTTCGGGGCTGATATGGTACTTGAAGAAAAAATCGGAGGAATCGGGTAAAAATATCTGCACCCTGCCCCACGTGATTACCCTTTCCACGGTCAATATTGAATATTTATTGACCATTATGATGCGTGAGGTAGAGGTACGCAGCCTGATGATTCCCTTTAAGGATGCTATGGAACGACAGGCGGGCCAGCAATTGGCGGGACAGACCGCAAGTGCACAGATATCCCTATCGATGTTGGCCAACAAGGAAATCTACTATATCATGACCGGCAACGATTTTAGGTTGGACATCAATAACCCAAAGAAACCCAAGATCGTCTGTATCCAGAACAATCCTGATCGCTCGGAAATCTACGCTGCACCTATAGGTCTTTATATCAACAAAATATTACAAGTGGTCAACAAACCTGGCGGAAGGCCTTTGGGATTGATTTTGGACGAACTGCCCACCGTATTCATTATGGGATTACGAAAAATTATCGATACCGGAAGGTCGCATTATGTGGCCACCGTGCTTGGTATTCAGAGTATAACCCAATTGATTGCGGACTACGGCAGGGAACTGGCGGAAGTCATTTTCGATAACTGCTCCAATGTGTTCAGCGGTGCGGCCAAAGGGGAAACGGCTCGGCGTATCAGCGATATTTTCGGGCGTATCCATCAGGAAAAAAAGAGCAAGGCCGTTTCCAATAACGATACCACGGTCAATTTCAGCACGATACTTTCCGAATTACTGCCGAAAAGTAAGATCACAAGCATGTCCACGGGGCATTTCGGGGGCATAGTGGCGGATACCTTTGAACATCCAATCGAACAGAAATTATGTTTTGGGCTGCTCAGGCCCAACATGGCTTCAAAGAAGATTCAGGGAAAATATGAAATCCCGGACCATGCCGATTTTAGGAGCAAGAACCATAGCGAATTTGTCAAGGATCGTTTGAAATTAATGCAGACTCTTGATTTTCATGCAACCATCCAAAAAATCGATTGTAATCAATTGGACTATCTCGGTTTCTATAAGTACTACATCGACGCATTTGCCGAAAAGCACTATCCGAACAGCATAAAACGGGTGCAGTTCATCAAATTGGCACGCGAACTCAAATTGTACGACCATTTGCAGGCATTGGACGGGCATATCAATAAAAAGGAGGGAACCGAGGACACCTTGAAACTCTTCCTTGCAACATTGGTGGACAGGATGTTCGTCAATAAGGAAATCGAACGGATACTTGATGCCAATTTCCTAAAAGTCATACAGGATATTGACGGTCTGGTAACCGAGGAATATGAAATTTGCACGGGGAAAAAACCGGAATTTACTGTATTCGACAAATCAAAAACGGGCGACCAGATCGGCGAATCCTTGGAAAAGGAAGAGGAGATCGCCCAAAATTTTATGAAACATTATAAAAAACGTCCCAGTAGGGAGTTGGCGGATGCGTTCAGGAAAGCACATGAAATCCCTACATTTGAAAGGGTCTCGGCGGTTAAAGAAACAGAAGTAGTCGATAACCCCAATATTGGGGATTTAGGCGATCTATATTCAAGTTATCCCGCGGAAATGGTAGATGAACAAACACAATAACATACTATTATGAAAGATATAAATGAAATTATGAAGGCCTCTTCAGAGGATTTTAGTTACATCGGGGAACGTTTGCGCCTTATACGCGATGAACTGATCGAAAAAGATTCCGGAAACAAACGGGATAGTGAATTTTCTCGAAAAAATCTGGCCGAGCGCTTTGGTATAGACTATTATACTCTTGTCAATGTGGAACGAGGGACGTTTTCCTATACCTCCATCAAGATGGTGCTGTACTATTACACCTTGGGCTACAATCCCGCTTGGATCCTTTCGCCCGATAACGAATTTATAATGAAGCACAATGTCGGCGAAAATGTGGTATACCAGACCGATGTTCAGGAAGAATATCGTGAATTGGAATCTGATATCGTTTCGGCTTTGATGAAGTTTAAAAAGAAGCTCTGAGCCCATAATGACCCCATTGAGCCCGTTACCTATAGACTAACAAGATTGTACTTTATGAAACATTTGAAACATGCAAAAAAATGGACAGTTATTTGAGGTATCACAATTTGTGATACCTCAGAACAGTATAAGAAAATGACACAGATATTACCTGAAAACATCGCCGAAACCATACAATATTTTAGAGGCCATAAAGTTATTCTGGATTTTCATCTTGCAAAGCTTTACGAGGTGGAAAATAGGTCTCTGAAGCAACAGGTCAAACGAAATCTTGACCGATTTCCGAAAGATTTCATGTTCGAACTTGAGCCAAGCGAGATCGATGATTTGGTATCACGTAATGTGATACAAAATAAAAGGGTTTTAGGCGGAGCTGCTCCGATGGCCTTTACGGAACAAGGGGTCGCCATGATTTCAAGTGTGCTGCGAAGCCAAAAGGCATTGGATGTCAATATCGCAATTATGAGAACCTTCGTCCAATTAAGAAGATTACTCGAATCGAACAAGGAGTTGGAAAAACAAATAGTGTCCATGGAACGGAAATACGACCAACAATTCAAGGTGGTCTTCGATGCGATTAAAGACCTTATCGTGCAGGAGAGAAAACCCAGAAAGAGCATTGGTTATAAAGCGACCAATGTGTAAGGAACGGGTTATCCTAAAATTATAGTATAGTCAACATGGATTTAAAAAAGCTCATACAGTGTTTGGATGATTCAGAGGTCATCGAATTGCATGATCATCTGGTCGATGTTATTGAAATGTATCGGGACCGTGAACTTCTTAGGACGCAAAAGAAACCGATAAAGGAATGGTTGCAGTCCAAGCAAGGTGTTTCTTTAAGATTGCAAAATATCCTTTTGAAGAACACCCGATATACATCCAGAGTCCCTTTCGATTATTTGGAAGACATTACTTTGTATGATTTTAAAAGAGTCAGGGGAGTTGGTAAAACGCTCATGATGGAACTAAGCAATATACTCCGTAAGGATACAACCATTTCTAGAACTGGAAAAATTTGGGATGATCGTTCAGGTCGATTTCGAAACTAAAGTTCACAACCCAATTATCTAAAAAGACCTTTTTTATTTGTATAATCCGTAAGCTCGTCCCTAAAGCCGTTAAACATCTCTTCCTTGTATTTTCCGCTTAAAAGCGAACTGAACGAATAAACACTTTTGCGTAAAATAGCCGCCTGTTGGGTATTGATTTTTTGTTGGGACTCAGCGTGTATTTTTTCCCGCAACCCGTTCTTCTTATGATATTCCAGTGCTTCACGATGTAAATTCGGTCGTACACCCTCATAAACCATCATGTAGGCTGCCCTGCCGTAAACGCCTCTTTCGATGAGATATGAAACCCATAAATTTTTAAGATTCATTTGACCGTTTTCGTTTGATATGTTGACGGTCTCCATTTGAGCAGCCAAGACAGCATCCAAATCCGTGCTGGATTTTAGATATGCCTGGGTTTTCGTAGAAAGCGGAATATTGGTTTCATTTTTTGAATAAAGTGAGCGTAGGTAAACTTTCCCTACTTTTTTCTCAAAATAAAACCCTTTGGCATTGAACAACCTAATGTAATCGACGGGCGATTTTTCAAGAGGTAAGTTGAATTGTTCGGCCATTCTGAGATATGCCCTTAAACTGAGTGCTTCAAACTGTTTTTGGTATTCTGGGTTCATCGATTCATAAAGTTCGGGCAGCAATAAAGGAAGGAATAAAGAAGTTGCGTTCAAATCCGATGGCTTACTTGTTCCGGTTTCTGTGAGCGTTTCAAGAACTTTCACGTTTTGGTTGATACTACCCGTGGATATATAGGATGAGCCCACTTCCGGCATTTTGTAATCCTCAATAAGTAATTCAACGGAATGGGCTTTGGAATTACTAAAGAAAACTTTACCCCCGACATATTTGAGACCCAAACCCTGAAGTAGATTAAATGAGAGGCTTTTGGTAGCATCGAACACATTGGCTTCCAACACGTTTTTGAATAGTGAAACTCTGTCTTCCAAGGTTTTCATTTCCTTTCTTGATTCGGTTTTGTGGAGTTCCCTACGTGTACCCTCAAATTCGGTTTTCAGAACTTTCAATAGGTTTTTACCCTTATCCTGGCTCATATAATGGTTTAGGAAAGAATAGCGTTCAGAGCCTGCGATATGAGGCAACAAATCCCTCAGATTTTTAGTTATTACAAACTCGGATAACGACCTATCACTTTTGTTGGCTTGTAAATAGGCCTCGTAAAAAGCATTTTTTATGAGTTTTCGGGTTTCAAGTAAAAATTGCTTCCCGTTTTCGTCCAAACAGGTTGTACCGTTCACATCGTCCTCTAATTGTGGGTGATGGATAAAATCCATTTGGGAGCTGATCTCGGAGGCTAAGAAGACATAACCTGATTTGTCATAAATGATTAGCTCGTTCAATTGTCTATTCTTTCCGTACGATAATTCGCAGTCTATGTTTTGATATGATTTCAGGACATCCGGTAGATCTTCCTGACGAATGCTTTTAAAAAGTTTTAAGGTGGTCATCCATTGCTTTTCCAAGCGCTTTTTGTGCATCGCCAATAATTTCGATTTGGAATTCTTTTCAAAAATAGCCACAAGTTTTGGCCCGCTCAATTTCGGATGCGCGGTCGAGCCGTTTATAAATTGCGTCTTGTATTTTTTTTGGTTATCGATTCCGTAGGCCACCCCTACCCTTCCACTTTCATGGGTCATGGTATTTACGATGATGTGGTAGGGTCTGGCCAATTTTTTTAGTTCGGCAAAACTGCGCACCTTGTGCTTTTGAAGGAGGCCGTTCATTACATCCTGTATATAGAACCTTGTGCCATTTGAATCATCGGGCTTGAACTGGAATTCCGGAAATCGGTATATCGGAAGTTCCCTGTGCTGTTTTTGTCGGGTTTGGGGCGATGGCAAAAGACCATAGCGTTTTTCAAGGTACGCTTGCGTTGCCATACTTCTCCGGTAACTATTGAACATAGAGATCAGGGAGGCAGATTCGGTAACTACCGTTGAAACAAGGTGTATATGTTGATGTTTTGTATCCTCATGAAGGACTACACAAAAGGGTTGGTTTCCTAAGCCCATCTCTGCCATATAATCCTTTCCCAGTTGGTAAAAAGTGGCATCGTCTAGCCGCTCGCCATGGGGAAGGTTGATCGTAATATGTACATACCTGTTTTCGGTAGCATGGCGTTGGCCTTGAAAATGAAGTACGTTCGTGAAAAATTCAGGCGACAGCCCAAATTCCGAACAGGTGTTCGGATAGCCCAAAATGATGCTTCCTTCCTTACCGAATACATAGTTCAACACGCCATGTACAGTTTCACGAAACAATATCTTGGCTATCATTTATGCAGTTTTTCATTCAATAGCTCCATGATTCCCATCAACAATTCGTTCGCTCTTTCTACTTCGCTTTCCAATTTGGCTGACGGACTTCTAAGGTTTTTAGCCCGTGCCACTGTGGTCAATTGGTTTATGTTAATACCTATTTTGTTGATTTGATAGATCAGGTTGGCCGAGAAATCAGGTAGCTTTTTTTCTTCTACCGCCTCTTTGTCCAATATCAGGCGTCTTAGAAATGGTGCAGCAATACCGCGCTTTTCAAAATCCAGATCATAGGATGCCAAAATTTTCTTGACCATTCCAAGCTCCTTATCATTGAAGCGCAACATGATATCATGTTTCCTCTTGTATTTGCCTAACGGTTTTCTACCTGTTTTTTGTGCCATTTCGGAGCCGATTTTACTCGCTTTTGTGTTTTTTCACTTCGTAAGAAGTAGTAGTTTTAAGTTACTTAAAACATATCTTGCAAAATTCTACGAATTTTAATATAAGCTATTATTTTAGCTAAGTAATTGGTATTTCGACAAGTGTATCGATTCTTGGATAAAATACATCAATGCAAATTTTTAAGGAGTTGTTTGACATCTTCTAATTTTCTTTTCAAAGCGTAATCGGTCATTTAGTAGCACTTCCGCCGGCTGTTTCGGTATATATAAAATCCAAAAAAGTCTCAATCGGTAAATTGAGTGTAAAAAATAGTGATTGGCCAAAAAAGTGCATGGGACCTTTTCGTCCCATGGGCTTTTGCGCGGTTTCGAGGGTGCCAAGGGCGCCGATAGGCTTCCTTGGCTTCCGCAGGAACTTTGGGAGAGCATTGATCAATCGATTTTTACCGTTCCATGGCGATAGTATCTTTTGACGTTTATCCGAAGTAAGGTCTATTTTATCTCTTCAAACAAATAGGCTACCCGCACTTAAAAAGTAGTATGGAATAGTCACGGTTTCCGATCTCGTTTTCTTCCCTTTTAGATAGAAAAGAATTTCCGTAACACCATATCGATTCAGTCCCTGTACCCATTTAAACCCTTATGGTCTTATATGGTCTTGTGTTGGAAAATAATTCATAAATGCTTGTATATTAACATTTTATATCTCTATATTCATCATTAATTATATAACTATTTAGGTGTATAAATCATTGATTAGTGCATTGATCAATACGTCATTTAAATAATTATCGAACGAACTAAATAATGAATTATGGAAACAAAGATTATTAGTGTCGTCGGCGAAAAAGGAGGTATCGGAAAAACGACCTTGAACATCATTTTGGCCTCCGACCTTTTTTATGCCAAGGGCAAAAAAGTGGTACTATTGGATTTGGACAATCCTCAATATTCCATTTACAATAAAAGACAGCGCGAATTGGAATCGTTGGATGAAGAAGAAAGGCAATCCATAGAACTTTATCCGATAGAACCTGTGACGGTTGCTACCCTACAGGATACCATTGTCAAGCACTACGGGAGGGTGGATTATATTATACTTGATCTTCCCGGAAGCCTGAACGTGGAAATGGTCAAAGGTCTTTTATATGTGGAGCATGTCTTTGTACCATTCGATCATGACGAACTGGAAATCGATAGCACTTCCCATTTTTATTTTACCCTGAAAAACAATTTCCTGGACAATGAGGAACGGATGTTAAAGAGTATCCACCTGTTCTTCAACAAATACAAGTTGGTCAAGAAAAACAAATTTGCGGTGCTGCGCCAACAATTCCTTGAAGCGGACATACCGATGATGGAAAGTGTGGTCAAGGACAAAACCATTTACAAGGAACGGTACCGAAATACCCTCTACCCCATTCCCCAACATAAGGAGCTGGGGGAGAAGGATATCAAACATTTTTTTAAGGAAGTTGCCCAATTAACGCGTTAAAAGTGGAATCATGAAAAAACAACGGAAAATGGATACGCTAGGACTTATTCAAAAAATGGCGGAGAAAAACAAGAAAACCGTGGATGTTCTGGAAGAGTTGAAAAACGAACGGGTGCCTAGCAAGTCCACGATGGAGAACAAACAACATTTTGAGCGAAAATCCGTTAAGAAAAAGGACGAAACTACGGCTATTGGTAATTCGAAACCCCAAAAATGTGAAAATGCACCGGAAGGCAATGGATATGCTGTACAAAAGTTCGAACAGTTCCTAAAAGCGGAAAGTTTCAGGGACAGAAAGGAATCGTTCGTGCTCTCACTTAGTAGGGAGTGTATGGCCAAATATGAGAAATTGGCACAGGGAGCATCCTATAAATTAGAGATCAAAACCCATCGCAATGATTTGATGCGAAAGGTTTTGGAAGATTTTATACAGCAAAAGTTCAGGAAACTGCTAAACCTTATCGAACAGGAATAATAAAGAAAAATGAGTAGCTATTGGTACATATTGATTGGTTTGGCCCTTATCTATTATGGCTACGTTTCGTGGGTGTTGCTAAAAAAGAAAAGAACTTCAAAGAAAAAAGATTCTGAAAAATTTGCTTATTTGCATATAAATAATAAATTTGTAAATAAATCAAATAATGAACAGACCGATTTAGGAGCTGTACTCGACCAGATAGACGAAGTGGAAGACACTTCAAAGCTTCTGGAAGCTTTTAAAGAGGGTTCATTGGATGATGATTCAAATTCCTTAACTCGCAAAAAGCATGAAAAACTCAAAGTTATCCGCAACAAGGATACGGCGGAAGATGACCCGCCGGATTCCGAAACCTGAACTATTTCTCCTAGTTCTGATTTTAATCAGCATTCCTCTTTGCTCCTACGGGCAATTCGAACAACTCTTACAGGAGGCACAGGATTTTAAGAACGATTCCAAGACCTTATCCCGTGAAATCGTTGACATCATCAAGATCATTGCCGGTGTCGCCATTGCCATAACAGGGCTTGCCTATCTCTATATACGCGACCAGCAGACCGACCTTGCCAATAAGTTGGGCAAGGCCGTCATCGGTATCGCCATCTTTTTTGCCCTGATCGCCATCGGCGAGGAAATTGCCAACATCTAAATTTCCCGCCGTATGGAGAATCAATATATCCCTATCCAAAAGGGGCTGCAAAAGGATGTCCTATATAAAGGACTCAAGGCCAAATACATTAGGTATTGTCTGTATTTGGTACTGACAGCCATCATGCTCGGTCTGGTAATTTCCACCTTTATTCCGATAATCTGGGCCTTGCTATTGATGGCCATCGTCATCGCAATCGTCTTCCTTGTACTGTTGTTCTATTCCCGAACCTATGGCGCTAACGGCTTTGTCAAAAAACTGGCGGATTCCCAAAAGCCCGATACAATCAAAGTTTCCAATCCGTTTGAAAATCTGTTGCTATGGAAAAACAGGTAGCACTTTGGGATGCGTTCCCCATCTACGGTTATGAAAGGCAATCCTTGATCGCGAAAGAAAAGGGGTGTGTGACTATCCCTTTGCAATTGGAACTTCCCGAAGTATTCACATTGGATGCCTCGGAATATGGACTCCTTCAAGAACTGTTCTTTAATATTATCGCCGTCCTGGGGCCGAACCGGCTGCTCCACAGGCAGGATTTTTTCCTTCAGGAAAATTATCGTCCGATCAAGGAACGTTTGCAAGGCGATTTTTTGGAACGGGCCAACGAGCACCATTTTGAAGACCGTCCTTATCTGAAAGGGACCCATTACCTGTATATCAGTATCGTGCCCAAAAATTATATCAAGTACAGTTCTAAACGGGCGAACGGTTTCTTGGACAAGAACAGGGATTTCTACCTAAACCATACGGTCCCCAAAGAATTCATTGATACTAATGTATTGGCGGATTTCGAGAACCAGGTAACGAGCGTCAACAACTTGATCAATTCGACCGGACTTATCAAATCCAACATATTGGAATACGACGAACTGTTTTCAGAAAACGGACTGTACGCCAAATATTTCGGACTGTCCGAAAAAAACCAAAATTTGAGGGATATTGACTTTTGTGGTAATAGCGTCAACATTGGAAACAAACAGGGCCAATTTTTCACGCTCGAAAACCTAGACCAGTTTACCAAGGACCATATCGGCACCCACGAACTGTACGGCAAATTCACGACCCGGCACAATCGCTTCCCCATCGGTAACCTTTTCTCTTTGGGCTTTAAGGTACCCCATGAACATATCATCAACCAATACATCTATATCCCGAATCAAGAAAAAGCCTTGGCCAGCCTTCGACGAAAAGCCAAGAGCTTTCAACGGTTCAGTTCGGGAAAGAAGGATGATAGTAACACCATTTTTGCCGATCAAATCTATGAGTACACCAAAGAGGTTCTTGAAAACCACAAGGAAACGGTCTTTTATCATTTGAACGTATTTGGTTTTGATGAAGGAAAAGACCATCAAAGACAGATGGAAAATTCCGTTGGCTCGGCCTTCAAAAAATTGAGAATAAACGCAAAACAGAATACCATAGATCGAAAGAACTTATTTTTTGCAGGGGTTCCGGGAAACGGCATAGGAATCTCCTCGGATATGTACATGCCCATGCCAAGTGACATGGCCTCCTCCCTACTCTATTTTGAGGGTGGCTACAAGGATGCTACGAATTCGGTCTATGGAATGCGATTGGTCGATCGGATTTCAGGGCGGCCCTTGTCGGTAAGTGTTTACCGGGAACCCGAAAAAAAGGATTGGATATTCAACCGTGGTATGCTTGTCGCCTCCGGATCGGGAGGTGGTAAGTCATACTATGTCAATCACTATATTGCTTCCGAACTACGGCAGGGCGGCGAGGCCGTTATCATGGAGGATGGCAACTCCTACGACAAACTGACCAAGGTATTCGGTGGGGTCGTTCTACAACATGACGATGCTCGCCCGTTTACCTTCAACCCCTTTTTACTGGACAAACATGATTTTATCCGATCGACCACCGAGAAACAGACCTTGGCGGAAAGTAAGTTGCTACATCTGGTATCCCTGCTAAAATTGATTACAGGGAGTACGGACAATGGCAATGATCTTGAGGTTACGAATACCGTTCTTGAACTTTTGGTTTCAGGCTACTATAGTGCCATGTGGGAGAACGATGATTCAAATTTTAAGTTCGATACCTTTTTCGAATTCTGTAAGAAGCAGGTCGTGGCTTTGATAAAAGCCAAGAAAATTCCGAAGGAAAAGTTCGATCCCAATGTTTTTCTCTTCCTATTGGAAAAATACCGTTCCGATGGCCCCAGAGGGAATTTGTTGAACAAAGAGGATAATAGAATCACAGGGCTTAGCGACCAAAAGGTGGTGTACTTCAAGTTGGGTAAACTTATAGACAACGAGCTGTTATTTCCCATTATCGCGCTGATGGTCATGGAAATTTTCAATAAGAAAATGCACGACCCCTCGAAACTGTCCATAAATAAAATCTTAGCGGTAGACGAGGCATGGAAGGCATTGGTCAGACCGGAACTGGTACATTATTTCAACAGCCAATCGAGAATGGCGCGAAAACTTGGTGGCCAACCCATTTTTATTTCACAGAAGGTGGATGACTTTACCTCCTCGGAGATTATCAAAAACGCCATTGTGGTCAATTCCCACATTAAGGTCTTTTTGGATATGCGGGATTTCGCTCAGTCTTTTGACCGAATCCAGTCCGTCATGGGTCTTGGAGAAAAACAGAAGCAACTCATCCTATCCATCAATAAAGACCTTCCGGAAGGCCGGAAGTTCCGTGAGGTAGCCTTTTGTTGGATGGACAGGGTAAAAGTATATGGCGTGGAAACCTCGGTGGAAGAAAAATGTATCTACGAGACCAATCCTACGGAAAGCTCAAGGATTAAAAAACTATACACTAACAATCATAATAATTGGGAGCTTACCGCAAAGGCCTACGCCTACGAAAATTCCTTTAAAACCTAGAAAACATGAAAAGAACACTATTGTACCTATCCGTACTTTTTCCGATGGCGATGATTGGCCAGATTCCGGTAACCGATGCTGCCACCAATGCCAGCGTTGGTATGGTCAACAGCCAATTGATGAACATAAACATCCAATTAAAGGCTGTCAACAAGAACTTGGGGCGACTCATCAATCTGATGGAAAAGAACAACAACGAGACCTCAAAATCGAGAAAAATTCTGAAGGAAGAACTCGATGCCAAGAAGTCCTCGCCCGATTATGTAATGAAATCAACGGATGTCAACATGACCATGGATTTGAAGGACAAGATTCTTGAAGCCTACAGCACCTCCAAAAACAGCATCCAAAAATGGAAATATTTAGAGCAGGATGAAATTCAGGAATTTGCAGGCTATACGGCCAATGCGATTCTAGAGGCCAAAAATCTGTTCAAACAATGTAATGGGATTATCAAAACCAAATCCATCATCCTTCCCGAAGAGCGCCTAAAAAAAGTCAGCGGCATCAACTCGAAACTCGAACAGCTATTGGACGGCTTGATCGCCTACAATAACAAACTCTCGCAAGTCAATGCGTTTCGTGAAGCGCGGTTGTCCTTGATCAATATGAACAAAGAATAAGAACAGGAATATGCAGGTCACGGAAAAAGGAATACGCGAAACGGTCAACGATATGTTCGACCAGTACATTGCCGATGCGTTCGAGGCGACCGATACGATTGTCGATATTGGGCAGCAGTTCGCCTTTATCGGCATCGCATTGCTCGCGCTAAGGGTCTTTGTGAACCCCCAAACAAGGGCAGTTTTTTTGGAATACCTGAAATGGGTTCCCTTGGCCGTTTTATTGCTCAATTACAAAGTAGTTACAATGACCATCCTTGATTTTTATCAGGGTATCGGCAACTCCTTTAAGAGCAATGATATTTCTTGGGACATATTGCAAATGAAGGTCTTGGTCGCACAAGTGAAGTCCTCTTCCGATTATGCCTGGTCTTGGGTACTTTTAAGTGCAGATCCTGAAGCATTTCAGGCGTTTGTTCTCAGTTCCATAACCTCCGTGGTCGTCATGGTCGCGTCGGTCATATCGGCGGTCGTATTCATTGGTATCAAGGCGATGTCAGTCATTTACCTCTTCGTTCTTATCATTTTCGGCCCTTTGAATATCGGGCTTTCGTTCATTCCCGTGTTCGGGGGAATGTGGAAGGCGTGGCTACAAAAGTTCATGAGCGTTTGTTTATGGATCCCCATGCTGTACCTCATTGACAATTTCATGTTGAACATTCTCGACAAGCTGATCGGTTCCATACTTCAGGGCGGAGAAGCGGATTTGGGGTTGGTACTCACGAGCGGGCTTTTGATTTTCATGAACGTTTTTATGTATTTCAAGGCACCGGTACTCTCCAATTTCATTGTTCAGGGAATGAACGTAAGTGCAGGTCACTTAAAGGAGCGTACAAAACACTATACCAAAAAAGCAGCACAAACTACGGTCGATGCCAAGACGGGAGGGGCTACAAAGGGAGTAAGAACATTGATACAGTAAACACCTTAACGATAAATATGGATTTTTAACGATGGCGCATAAACAGATGAACGATACTTATCACATTTTCAACGATTTAAACAAGATTCGTGCTAATAGCAACAGGGTTCTTTATATATCTTTAGCTCTTACGGTAGGTTGCACTTTGTTCAATATTTACTTTGGATATAAAACGAACGAAAGCGCAAAAAACCGTTTTTATTTGCTTGACAACGGACAAAAATTGGCCGCTGTGCGCATAAACGACCCCAAACGTGCGCTCGATATTTTGTGCGAAGGACATGTAAAAAACTTCCACGAACTGTTCTTTTCGTTAGAACCCGACCTACGATTTATTAAAAGGAATATAGAGGGCAAGGCACTCTATATGATAGACCATTCCGGTAAGCGGCTGTACAACCGCCTGTTGGATCAAAACTATTATGAGGATGTCGCCAAAAGCGACTATTCCATTGAAGTGGAGCAAGATTCGCTATATATCGACTACTCCGCTTACCCCTTTGCCTTTCGGTTTATGGGAAAACAAAAAATACGCAAGAATGAAAAGACGGAATATCGAAATCTAGTGACCAGCGGTTTTCTCTTGGAGACCAAATCAACACCTAATAATTTGAACGGGTTAAAGATTATCCGGTTCCATGTTCTAGAAAACAATGATTTACAATGAAACTTGACCGCGAAACATTCAATACATGGGTAAGACAGCACAAATTATTTGCGTTGTCGGCTCCGATTGTCGTGCTCCTGACGATATACTTTCTCGTGAACAGTCTAGGTTCTTTCGGAGAAGAAAACAGGCCATTGGCGGAGGACGACGGTTATAACAACAAGCTTCCCGGTCAAGAGAATGAACTTAAAGTCCAACGACCCAATGAGCTTTACAAAAAATCGCAAGAGGATTCTTTGGAACGATTACGCAATAATGGCACGTTGAAAAACATCGTGGAGACCAAACGGACAAATGATTCTTTGGAACTGGTTCTGGAAGAACTGAACGCTTTTTCATTCGATGATAAACCATCGATGGAATCCGCAGAAATTATGCCTGCTTCAACACAAAAATCGACTGCCGATCCTAAAACTGAATTTAAGGAAAAGTTGGAGTATCGAAAACTGATGATGGAAGCACGTGACGAACGCCTTTCCCGAAGTCAGGATTATTCCGCACCCTACGTAGCGTCCTCAAATAAACCTTCCGCCAATTCAATTTCCCTTGATGCAGCCATCTATCGCGACCAGTTCATTCTTCCTGGTAATCGCGTAAAATTGATTTTAAAGGAGGATACTTATTACAACGGTAAGCGATTTCCAAAGAACACTTTTGTTTATGCCACCTCAAACATACAAGGTTCACGGATAATATTGGAAGTAACCAATATCGACAATGTAAAGATGTCATTGACAGCTATGGATAAAGAAGATGGAATGGTAGGACTTCACAATGAGCGGGCAGGAGCACTATTGCAGGAATTTAGGGCGAATATTGAACGGGAAGGTGTAAACGAACTATCCGAAGCGGCGGGGGAATCGGTAGAATCGCCCTTGGCCCGTAATCTAGTAAGGTCTTTTGGCAATTTTTTCCAAAAGAAAAAATACAAAGAACGAGATAAGATTTTACTGGTCAACGGGGATCGTGTAATTCTAGTACCAAAAGCATAAAAAATGGCAAAACAGTTTTTTTTCATATTGGCTTTAATGATGATGTGCAAGGGTACGGCACAATACTGTACCGATACTTTGGAAGTTTCCAAAAAGTACAAGACCATTTTAATATTTCCCGAGAATATTTCGGAAAGTATTATCGGTAACGACTTTGGTTTTATAGCGGATTTGCCAAAGGCCGCTGGAAGTAAATTCCATGGGCGAATCTTAAAGTTATACTATGATGAGCTGGCACCTGAAAAAGAAAACTTCACAAACCATACGGTAATTACCGAATCAGGTAACGTTTATGACTTTATTTTGAAACTAAAGGAAAAACCAAAGAAGTTTACGTGGTACATCAAGCCCGAAAAGGCGATCACCAATATCAATGGTAATTCCAAGTCAATTAGTTTGGACGTTGCGGATTCAGGTTCAGAAACAAAAATAAAACGGATAGAAATTCCAGAAGAACAACTCACTATATCAACCAAAGATTCGGCAACAAATTCCATTGACAGGGCTACAAAAGAACTCTACGAAAAAGACCCCATGGAATATTACCGTCTGCGATGCTATTATATGCAGTTCGATAAGGCAAAGATCAGTCGTTATTTCTCAAGGCTGGACAATGTTTTCCTTTGGCTAAAGGGAGTGTATTACAATGAGGACGAACTCTATTTTCAGTACCGTATCGAGAACAAAGAGGGGCTTGACTTGGACATCAACTTCATTAAGCATCAACTGGCCACTAATTATAAAAATAGCAGTAGCAACCAAAAAATGCCTTTGGAACCGGTATTCGTTTACAAACGACCAAAAACGGTTTCGGGTAAAAGTGAAAACCACTTTGTAATCGTCTTTAAAAAGTTTGCTTTGGATGAAAAGAAAGAGGTGGTCGTTGAATTGGATGAAGAATCCGGAAATCGAAATCTTTCATTGAAGATAGGCCATGAAATTATCAACAACCCTATACACTTTTAAAATGAAAACCAATACGATAATTCTAGCACTTTTTATTTCAACTTTGGCCTACTCCCAAAGTGGCAACTATGCATCTTCCGTAGGGCTAAGTGGGGGTTACGCCGAAGATGGTTTCGGGATTATGGGGACGTATAATTACCATTTGAACCGAAACCGATATGCTCAATTAAGTGTATTTGCAGCCATTGCGGAGGATAAAGGAAGTTTCGATATTCCCTACAACATATTTACAGTACAGCCAGGGTATTTCATTAAAGTTTGGGAGCAGAAGAACTTTAAAAAATATGCCATCAATGTTGGCGGCGGCGGTATTTTCGGCTATGAGGTCATCAATAACGGAAATAGTCTTTTGTCCAATGGTGCCATTCTGGATGCCAAAAGTCAATTTATATATGGGGTTTTCGTCGGAATTGAAGGAGAAATAACCCTCAACAACGACTTTTCCCTCTTGCTAAAAGCCAATGAATATTTCCATATAAATAGCGATGTAGGCCAATTCTATCCTTATGCTGGATTGGGCCTACGGTATTTCCTCTTCTAAAAATACATGAAAATGAGAAACCAACTTAAACCTATTCGAATTCCGCTTGTTTTGTGCTTTGTGGCACTTGTCATAGCCTGTAGTAAAGAATTCGAAGATGTTATTCTCGACAGCTTTGATTTTAGTTTTACGGGCGAACATCCCGAAGAAAGTTTTTTGTTCGAAAGTACCCGAACCGCTTTCTCCTTGATTCCAGAAAAAGAGATTACTACCGTGAACTACTTCATGAAGTATTCTACTAACGATAGTAAAGGTTATTTTATGACCATGGAAGGCGACACGATACGGGCCAATGATACCCTGAACATAACCGACCGCAATTGGAACTATAACTATGTCGCCATAGATACAGGCCTGCATAAGGTCAGGTTTCTCGCTTGGGATTCCAACGCCAATCAAAAAGAATTGGAATTATCGTACAACGCCAAATACGCCAGTTTTAGCTTTTTGCTCAATAAAGGGGTCAACGAGTTCATTATCAACTCTAAAAACCCCTTGAGTGCAACGCTATTGCGGGATAAAGAAACTGAAGATCCTAATAACAAAGGGGACTTTGAAGTTACCTATCAAATTGAAAATGGTACTGGGAAATTATATCTTAGAGAGGAGGTATTTGATGCAGGAAAACCGTTTACCCTTCCAAAAGGGGTTTCAGAACTGGAATATCTGCCCGAGACTTTGGGTGAGCACAAACTTACTGTAACGGCCAAAGCTCCCGATGGGGCTACGTTGACAGAGGAATTACTCCTCACGGTTCTAAATCTGGATTTTACCCTCAATGCCACTGCATCTTCGACCCAAGTAGAACTCGACACAAATTTGGCCATTGCCATAGATTTGAAAACTCAGGATAAGGATTCCGAAGTGGAATATGAAATATCACATTCCTTTTCCTCAACAAGTGACGGAGCGGGAACAGTTAGAGATCACAACGGTGGGGTCATGGAACCTGGTCAATACAGAACAATTGTACCCAACTCCTATAATTATACGTTTACCAGTACCGATTTGGGAAAGCGGAAAATATATTTTGACGTTCGTGATTCCAACGGTCAAGTAAAACGGGATAGTGTCGAAATCGAAGTAGCGAATATTCCCTTTACTTTTTCAGGTAATTCGGAAAGTAATTCCGTATTCGTGAATGAAAGGACACAATTCAACTTCAATATCAAATCCAACGGGAATACCGAAAACATCGATTACAATATATCCTATGAGCTTTTGGAAGGCAATGGGAGAATTACAGGTATCAGCGGCAACACCTTACAAAATTCGACCGAGTATCCCGTGGAACTAGGGAATTTTTCCCTATTCTATTATCCAGAAAGTCTGGGTTCACATCAAGTTTCTTTTATCGTTACGGATAATTATGGTCAAGAAGTCGGCCCTGTATTGATCGATCTCGAAACCAAGCAAAATGATTTTACGGTTAATATCACACCTTCAAAAACTTCCGAATTTGCGAATATTCCCGTGAACGTGATTATAGACATTGACGAAATACCCGAGGGAACCAATGATAGTTATGAGGCCTTTTATTCATCGGGGAGAAACAGTTCGTTACGCGTGAATGGAACTGAATATGGTCCAGGAGAGAAATTCCTTTTAGGCCCGAACAATAACAATGTCGTCTACACAGGCACCGAAGCGGGTCAACATGATATCGTACTTAGTGCAGAATCCACTGCCAATATAACCCATACGGCAAGTACTTCTATCAGTTACAATCAAGTGGATTTTCTATTTACTGGAGGAAGCCAAAAATCCGATATTTCGGTCGGGGAAATCACTTCCTTGAACTTCAATATTTCGGAAAGTATTGGTTCTTCGGACTATACTATGAGATATAGTATTAACGGGAATGCCGTCATAACCAATGAAAATGGCACGCAGGTCAGTGCAGGTAATATTTATGATGTTCCCAAGGGAAATTTCAATTGGGAACTGTTGGGAACGGATGACGGAAATATCAACTTGACTTTCTACGTACAGAATGATACGGGTCTTGAAAAGACAGTTGACATTGCTATTAATGTCGAACCAAAAAATTTCAACTTTACGGCCAATGCTTCCCAATCGCAGGCCAATACCTGGGATACTGTAGACATCAATTTCAACATATCGGAATTGGGTATCGGCGGCGATACGTATGTGATGTATTATTCTTCAGGAGGAAGCAACGGTACTTTTGAATATCAGGGAACCACCTATGCCGCCGGCGAGAGTTTCAACGTTCCGATAGGTACATTCCAAGGAAAATATACCGGAATTTCCGAATCGAACCATAGTATAGAGTTTACCGTTCGGTCTTCGTCGGAAGTAGAAAAAAAGGCGGATGTCAACATACAGTTTGACAAATACGAGGAATTCTTCGATTTCAATATCAGTCAATCCTCCGAGGATAAGTATGAAGGGCAGCCTTTTACTTTGACGGCAGTTACTAATGCCAGCACAGGTCATGATCCCAATATAACCTACGAAATGACTTTTACGTTTACGGGTGCCAGCGCGGGGTACATATACTATAAGAGCCGACTATATCGAGAAGGGGATATTCTGTCGTTGGACTACGGCTCGACCCCAATGCAATTTTTCCCCGAGACCGATGAGAACTTTACCATCAATTTTAGGGTCGAGAATTCCACGGGCATTTCCCAGACGTTGAGCGAATCCGTCATAATGTTCAAAAAACCAACAGTAGCGGCCAAAGGCGAAAAGCGAAATGTTAGTTGCGGTGGCCTGAACGGCTGTGATTATCAGATACGCATTTTTACCTGCTTCGATGCAAATTGCTCAGAGGCTTATAACGGGGCGACCATTCAACAAGTTGAAATACGGATCTATAACCGGTTTGACAGAAGATGGGATACCAAACTTTTTAACTATAACGATGCACAGGGTACAGGCGTTGATCGCATATTTTTAATGGAAGAAGAACCAAGTGAGGGCAAGTTGCGATATCAAGACCAACCTTATGAGGTCAGAGTAATGGATACCAACGGACAATGGAGTGATAGGACTACCGGAAACATTATCAGGGTTTAGTAGTACAAATTTAAACTTTGGCTGTCAGCTTTTTTTAAAAGTAATAGTAACGATAACATCCTCATTGCCCAAATTATCATTCGTCTCAACGACTAATTTTGTTTTAGAAAGTTCTTGAATACGCATTTCGTTTCGAATTTCGAATTGAATGGTCGTGTTATCTATAAGCTCATACCTATCTTCTTCAATAGTGGAGAATGGGTCCTGTTCATCACAAGCCAGTCCATTTTCGTTGATTGAATAAGCACCACTTCCCACCGTTCCCATTTCGGTGAAAAATGTAAGGTTATCTTTTAAACATTGCCTTATTTCTTGAGTATTGAAAAGGTCGATGTTTACGGTACCATCCCCATTGATGTCAACTGCCTTATCAGTCATTATAGCTGTATATTCCCATTGACCTAACAAAGCTTGGCTCCTATCCGACTCGGCTACGGCATCATCATCGCTGTTGCATGAAAAGACGAACATTATGGAAAAAACTAGAAAAATAATAGTGCTGATTTTCATGGATATTGGTTTTGGTAAGCTCTACAAATATAAAATTTTGCGCTCCAATATCTTAAACAAGATTTAAGCCGATAAATTGCGCATTGGAAAAATAAATTCAAACAGACGATTTTTCTTCGTCCGTTTGGGTTTATGCGCGGTGCCGAGGGTGTTGAAAATTTGGAGCCGGAAAGTCGACCGCTCGGGAGGCTTGAAGGCGAAGGATTTTCAACTTCCGCAGGAGCATAGGGAACATGAAAAATAACTTATGGATTCTTTTGAAATAATGCCAACATCCAAATACGAACTTACATTATGGTAATTCACTGGCTAAGACCAAAAAAATTGATTCTCTAAAACGTTCAGTTTATAGTCATTTCAAAAGGGAATAAAGACTTTTTTGTAAATAACAAAATTTGAACAGACTTCGAACCACTATGGAAAACCTGGAATTAGTGCTGTTTGTAACATGGAAGTTCAGGTTTATTTAAACCTATGCGACAAAAATATACTTTTGATTAATCCTTGGTTAACAGGTGCATAGCAATATACCCAGTTCAAGTTCTTACCATCTTTCTTATCCGAGTAAAACGAAAACCTTGTACTAATCTCTCCTTCTCTTTTTTCCAAAACGATTTTCGAAGAGTAACCTCCTACCATAAGCTCCTGAAAGCTGATTGTTCCGTTGTTCTCTTTAATGCCATCAATAGAGGAAAAAGAGAAAACACCATAATCAAAATAAAGAGTATCCCTGTTGTTTGTGAGTCCTCCAAAAAAACCATCAGTGCCTTGAGGGTAAAAACGGACCCAATCCAAGGGAGTGACCAAGGTGAATTTTTCAAAATCAATTCTTTGTTCAGTAGTAGGGTCAAATCCTCCATCACTTTCGCAACTTACAAGAAATGAAGCTATCGTAAAGATTTTTAAAAATCTGGATTTATCGAAAATCATCATTAGGATTTTTAATTAGATGTGAATTTCATAGGACAGTTGCGTGATTTATAAATATGTTGAACACAAAGTGAAAGATTTATTTGCCTAATATAATAAAACAAACAAAAATAAGGGACTGTAATTTAAACTCTGTCCGGTTCTGAATAGGTTCGCCTTAAGAAATTGACTAATGCTTTTCTTACGGCTCGTTGTTGGCAGTGATTAAATAAATGTACAGAATATTAATAATTTAAATTAAATCCAGCACCAAAACCCATATCGCTATCGTAATGCGCCGTAATTCCCAAATTACGGGTTGCTATATATCGCAATCCTCCCATATACTCTTTGTCTGTATTCCACATCAAATTCATTCGTAGCCTTGCTGTAACGGGAATATCGTTACGCTCAAATTGTAGCCTTACATTCCCATCGGTAAAAATCTCGGCCTGCGCCATTACCAGCATTGGCAAGGTGTAATTGACCCCTACGCTTACCAAAGCACGCTTATCTTTTGTGTTCTTCTGTCCAAAAAGATTTTCCTCCACCTCATTATGCCCCAATTTTCTATAGCGCCAGTCAAAACCTACAAAGGGCATCAGCCATTGCATTTTTCCGATATACCGCCCTATATGGGTTTCGGTTTCATAACCGTGCATATCATTATAACCCAGACGCCATTCGGTACCAAAACTCCAACGAGTGCTCTGTGCCATTAACTCCCCATCATTTCCATTGGTGGCAAAATCGTTTTCTGCCATTAAATGGAAATCCCTATCGTCACCCTTTAATTTTTTCAATGCAAGGTTTGGATTAGGTATCAACGGATTGGGCTCTTGGTTTTCATAACTAAAAACCCTGCCCATACCGCTCATCATATGGTAAAGGATGTGACAGTGAAAAAACCAATCGCCTACTGCATTTGCCTCAAACTCGATGACATCGGTTTCCATAGGCATAATATCCACCACATTTTTTAATGGCGCGTATTCGCCTTGGCCGTTGAGCAACCTGAAATCGTGGCCATGCAAGTGCATCGGGTGGCGCATCATCGAATTGTTGTACAGCGTAATCCTTACTTTTTCGCCCTTTTTAATGAGAATTTTATCGCTTTCCGAAATCACTTTATTGTCCAGGCTCCAAACGTAACGGTTCATATTTCCCGTAAGCGTAAAATGTAGCTCCCGTACTGGTGCCTCCTCGGGAAGCGTGGTTTGGGTAGGCGATTTGAGCATAGCGTAGTTGAGCGTTGTGATTTCTGAAAGTTCATTGCTTTTGTACATATCTTCGTTCATCTTCATTCCTTTCATTCCATCCATTTCGCCCATATTCTGGCCAATAGGCTCTTCGTTTTCCATTTTTTTGCTTTTTCCGTTATCCGCAGGACTGGTTATTTCAGGATACATCACCACGTTCATATCCATTTGCTGTAGGCTCATATTCATTCCCATTTGGTCAAGGTCGCCATTCATTTTCATCATTCCGTTCATCATTTCCATCCCTTCAAAGTATTTCAGTTTGGGTAGTGGCGCCGTGAGCTGCTTGATGCCTTCGCCCAAATAGAGGGAGGCCGATTTGGTACGGTCTTCTGGGGTTGCTAAAAACTCAAAAGCAGTGTTATCTGCCGGAATGGTAACTACCACATCATAGGTTTCAGAAACTGCTATAAGCATCCTGTCCACCTCCACAGGCTCCACATCATTACCGTCATTGGCGACCACGGTTATTTTTCCGCCAGCATACGTGAGCCAAAAATAGCTGGAAGCACCTCCGTTTGAAATTTGCAGGCGCACCTTATCTCCAGCTTTTAGCCCTTTTAGGGAAGTATCCTCATTTTCATTTTTGCCATTGATGAAAAACTTCTCATAATAAACGTCGCTTACGTCCATAGCGTTCATACGCTTCCACTCATTGCGAAGTTTTGTTTTTAGGTGCCCCTTTTTTATGGCCTCTGCATAGCTTTGTGTGGTTCCCTTTTTTATGGCAAACCAGTCTGATGCATTGTGTAGCATTCTATGTACATTTTCGGGCTTTAAATCTGTCCATTCACTTAAAACTATGGGAATGGTGGGCAAATCGTCTATGCCTTTTCTGAAAGTTTTATCGTCCGGTCTTTTTTTCAAAATCATAGAACCATACATTCCTATCTGCTCCTGTAAACCAAAATGGCTGTGGTACCAATGGGTTCCGTGCTGTATGATTGGAAAGGTATATTTATGCACCGTGTGCGGTTTTATGGGCATTTGGGTCAAGTAGGGAACGCCGTCTTCCTTATTGGGCAAAAACAGCCCGTGCCAATGCAGGGCCGTTTCTTCATCCAACTCATTGTGCACATAGATTTCGGCAATATCGCCTTCCGTAAAGGTAAGGGTTGACATTGGTATCTGTCCGTTCACGGCAATGGCCCGCTTTTCCTTACCTGTAAAATTCACGATGGTATCACGAACATAAAGGTCGTAACGCACTATATTTTGTGCCTCAATGGAAAGCGTTCCAAGAAAGAGGATGACAATGATTATTTTTTTCATTTGGATGTCAAAGATTAGATTTTAACGAATTTCAATTTTTTGTTTCAATAGTTTCCACGGTAGAGCCACAACTCAACATTTGAGAGCCATAGTAGGGATTTTTGATTGTTTTGTCCTTACTCAACCAATTGGCGTCCTGCATTGGGCAGTATTGGTAATAGAGGGTTTCATCGGCTTTGTAAAAAGGAAGGAGCCCGTGCATATTTTTTGACAGCACCTTGAAAGTCTCGCGTTGCCTGCCAATATCCTTGTTTTCCGAAATACTTTTTGAAACATCCATCAATGAAGGCATTAGTGCATTTATAGCGGTCTGTTCTTCCGCTTTTAGCGATTCTATTTTCAGGGCTTTTAATGCGACCAACAATTCCGATGATTTTGCGGCCGCTGCCGTAGGATTGGTATTTACCAAGGCATCTTTTACCCCGAAATAACTGTTGAACAACGCGTCCAATGGATTTTTTCCCATTATTTTAGGCATAGCCATATCTGTATGGTTTTCAGAAGATGGAGTAGTCATTTCCATTTTTGATTCGGGCATATCCATATCCATTTTAGTGTGGTCCATAGCTATTGTAGGCTGTTTGTTCTGTCTTTCGTACTTACAGCATTCCGCAAGTTGCGCATAGGCACTGTCCGGCGCTAAATATTCGTCGCTGTCATAACCAGCCAAGGCAATACGTTTTAGTATTTCGTCCCGAGTTGTTTTTTTGGAATCGAAGGTTAATTCGGCCATTTTGCTTTCCTCGTTCCAAGTGACCTTGGCTACATTTTTAAGGTTTCCTGCATTTTCTATGGGCCCTTTGCAGGTATCGCAGCTGCCGAAAATTTTTACGGTTTCGGTTTTTTGGTTTTTTATTTGGGAGAAGCCCGAAGTTGTTGATAATACTACTGATAGCAATATCAATATGTTGACCATTGATTTCATTTTTAAAAGAATTTAAAATTGTTATGTAAGATTGAATGTTGAGAACAAAGAATTTGCTTTCAATTTGACGCAATTGTGGCTATCAAGGAAAGGATGCCTAGCTCAATTTTGGAGGGGACCAAATCTGGAAATAGACAGGTCTTGGCTGTTGTTTGGTATAGTTCCAAAGGTTCTTGAAAGCAACGATAACAGCTGTCTCGGTTTCATCGGAAACTAAAGGATAATTTATAGGCAAAGTGGTGGTTGACGGACAGTGGCAGGAAAGATTTCCGCAAGTGCCATCGCAATC
Organism: Maribacter sp. C-4077; assembly: GCF_055378385.1. Taxonomy (NCBI): domain Bacteria; kingdom Pseudomonadati; phylum Bacteroidota; class Flavobacteriia; order Flavobacteriales; family Flavobacteriaceae; genus Maribacter; species Maribacter sp. C-4077. Next base: position 3,607,682 of record NZ_AP038807.1, on the reverse strand, counting down.
TTTTTTCTCACTGTCCTTACTTTTATGATTTTTACAACATTCGCTGTGGGAAGGTTCCGCGTGATTAGAACAACAGCTTTTTTCAGATTGATGGGTAAGGTCAATATGTGCAAATACCCTCGGTGGCACCAAAAATATGCTGAGGGTAATGAACATAATCGCTATTTGAATCTTCTTTCCCATTCTTTAATAATCGAACAAATGTAATCAAAAAAATAATCCGTAATATGGATTGCTTTTTTGATGGCCAAAATTTAAGTATTATTTATGAGCTCTATCATAACGAGACTTTATATGATTTAAAATCAGTCATTTAAGGCTGTTGAAAATAGTTTCAAAATTTTGGATACGGTAAGGGAAATCGCTTTTTTAGTCTAAAATATCAGCATTTTCATTTTATAATTCCAGTTATTAAAATCCATTTAAATTACATCCGTTAACTTTTGATTGAAACATTCCACCAGCATTTTATACAGCTCTTGATGTTTCTTTTTAAGTAAATCTGGTCGCTCGAAGAAATACTCTGAAGCTACAGCAAAGAATTCTGCTTGGTTTGTACCTCCGTATTTTCGGATATCAGAATGATTATTATTAATCGCTTCCATTTCCTTATGGATTAAAGTCAACCAAGGAATGGCATATTGATGTTCTAACAATCGCTCTGGAATGCCATCTGTACTATCATCCAGCTTATCAATAAGATGCACAAACTCGTGTATGCCCGTATTGCTTTTGTCGGTTGTGTTTTTGAACCCGTGATGCAATGCTTTTTTCGATAAAATCATTTGCTTTTCAAAACGTCCATTCCCCACAATTCCACCGATATTACGCGACTTATCTTTGCTGCTAAATTGCATATCCTCATTGAAGTTATCAGGATACAATAGGATTCCGCTTAAATTGGTATATTGCCATTCCTCAAAACCAAAAACAGGAATTACAGCACTCGCCGCAATTAAAATCTTGTCGAGCTCATGCAATTCCAATTGTACCCCATCAATATAGACTTCACTTAAAAATTGCATCATTCGTTGCTGAAATGCTGCTTGCCTTTCCTTTGAAAGGTTACGATAGTAGAGTACATTATCCAACAACAATCCATGCCAGTGCTCTGGGAAAGGCTGCACCTTTTGTCGTTTTGCTTTTCTATAAAAGTGAACAACCAAAAGAAGAATGACACCTAAGAGGATAACGTAACCCATAATAATTTAAAGGTATTACTCTACTGACTCTGCCTTAAATCCTACTTTTTGCAAGGTAGCTTTTACATCTTCTTCGGAAGCACCATCGCTTTCTATGGTTAAGATTTTATCAGGATTGGCGGTATCCACTTCCCAACTTTCAACACCCTCTTGTTTGTTTAAAAATGGGGTTACTTTAGAGACACAACCACCACAATTGATATTTGTTTTAAATTTTAAAGTTTTCATAGTTTCTGAATTTATAATTATTAAAGTCTTATTCGTTTTAACCGTAGGCTATTAACTACAACCGATACACTACTGAATGCCATTGCTGCTCCCGCAATCATCGGGTCTAACAAGAACCCATTTACGGGATACAGAACTCCTGCCGCGATAGGTATTCCAATGATATTATATATGAATGCCCAAAACAGGTTCTGACGTATACCAAAAACCGTTTTTTTTGATAGTTCCAACGCTTTGGGAATGGTTTGCAAATCTGAGGTAATCAAGGTCATCTTTGCCACGTCCATTGCGATGTCCGAACCTTTACCCATTGCAATACTTACATTGGCTTGTGCTAAAGCATGAGAATCATTGATACCATCGCCAACCATAGCTACTATCTTTCCTTCCGATTGTAATTTTTCAACAAAAGCTGCTTTCTCTGAGGGCATTACTTCTCCTTGGTAGTTGGTTATCCCTACTTGTTGTGCTACTGCTGCTGCAGTTTTATTATTATCTCCAGTAAGCATATAGACCTCGATACCCCTTTCTTGAAGCGTTGCTATGGCCTTCTTTGAAGTTTCCTTAATCTTGTCCGCAATGGCGAGTATCGCCAGCACTTGTTTTTCATTAGCAAAAAATATGACTGTTTTTGCTTGCTCTTCGAGGCTTTCTGCTGTTTGCATTAAGGAGGCATCGATTTGAATATTATTCTCAAGCATTAATTTATGGTTTCCCACATAATATTTTGAACCGTCCTTTATTTCAGCTTGAACGCCTTTTCCTGTAATACTTTCAAAAGAAGCAATTTCAGCTTTTTCAATATCTTCTTCTTTCAAAAGGTTGACCACCGCTTCCGCCAAAGGGTGTTCAGATTGTGCTTCAATTGCTAAAAGAATTTGTTTGTATTTCTTCGTGTCTTTATTATTCTCAGACCAATGAATATCCGTCACTAATGGTCTTCCTTCGGTAATGGTACCCGTTTTATCAAGAATGACCGCATTCACTTTATGGCCGAGTTCTAAACTTTCGGCATCTTTTATCAGGATATTGTTCTCGGCTCCTTTCCCAATACCCACCATTATAGCTGTAGGTGTTGCCAATCCTAATGCACAGGGACAAGCGATAACCAATACTGCTACAGAGGTCAATAACGCCTGCGCAAATGCATCATCGCCTCCTACCAACATCCAAACGATGAACGTAATGATGGATATACCCAATACGATGGGAACAAAAATACCGGCAATCTTATCGACCAATTTTTGAACTGGAGCCTTACTTCCCTGTGCTTCCTGCACCATTTTGATGATTTGGGAGAGCAAAGTTTCCCCACCTACTTTTTCAGCGGTAAATTGAAAACTTCCTTTTTGGTTTACCGTACCCGCAAATACTTTTCCACCACCTGATTTTTCCACGGGAACAGGTTCCCCTGTAATCATACTTTCATCTACATACGAGCTGCCTTTGGAAACTTCCCCATCCACAGGAATCTTTTCTCCTGGACGAACTAAAATAGTTTGACCTACTTGAACCGAGGAAATAGGAATTTCTTTTTCTTCCCCATGCTCAATGATTTTTAGTGTTTTGGGTTGTAATCCCATCAGTTTTTTAATGGCCGAAGAGGTGTTTGATTTGGCCCTTTCTTCCAATAATTTTCCAAGGGAAATGAATGTAATAATGACCGTGGCCGCTTCGTAATAGACGTGTGGTTCAATACCACGGCTCAGCCAAAATTCAGGAAAGAGGGTGTTGAAAACACTGAACAGAAAAGCGATTCCGGTACTCAAGGCGACCAAGGTATCCATATTCGCCTTCCCGTGTTTGGCCTGCTTGAAAGCATTGATGAAAAAGCTACGACCGAACCAAAATAAAACAGGAAAAGTCAATACCAAGGATATCCATTTTCCAGGTTCCCAATGCATAAAAAACATTCCCAAAATGAAAATGGGAAGGGTCAGAATCGCTGACCAGATAGTACGGTTTTTTATATCATAATAATGCTTTTGCCGAAGCTCCTCTTGTACCTCCGAAGGGTCTTCAGCATTTATGATAATGTCATAGCCCACCTGACGTAAAGCGTTTTGCAATTTTTCTTCGGTAACGTTCTCATCATAATCTACGAGTACCGAGCTGCTCGCAAAATTAACAATGGCATTATTGACACCTTCAGTATGCGACAGGATGGATTCAACACTTGATGCGCAGGCCGCACAAGTCATTCCCGTGACCGGAAACGATTTTTTGATATCTGATTTCTTGGTTTTATCCTTTTGCTCCAAAACAGTTGTGGTTTCCATAGCTTTATCTGAATTACTTTATGCAAAGTTCGGAATTGTTGCCGCCAACCGTGTTACGAAATTTGCTGAAAGAGTTGTAGAATTCTCGGAAGAAACAACTGACCATCGTGCAAAAATCTACATAAAGTTTTTCGCCTCTTGACCACAGGCCTCGACTACTCTTATCAATGGCTGTGACAGGTAAAAAGAGTACTCCCTCTTTCCAGCGATAGTAGAAGTCTCTGCAAAGCTTTACTTGTTGCATTAAAAAGTTGCTTACATACAATAATCTTATGCTTTAATTATTTTTCATAGGACCATTTTTTCCTAATTTAAGGCTTAATAGAATTACTACTATGAAAAACTCTAAAAGTGAAATTTGGTTAATCGCCGGATTGAGAACACCATTTGCAAAAGTCGATAAAGAGCTTAAAGATAAAGATGCTCTCCAATTATCGATTCCCGTTGTTCAAGAAATGATAAAATGGAATTCCATTTCCCCCAATCTCTTTATCTGGGGTTCGGTAGCGCCGAATCTTGGCTACAGCAACCTTGCGCGAGAGATACTTATGGATGCAGAATTGGATCAAAGTATTCCAGCGTTTACCACTATTATGGCCTGCAGTACCAGTATGATGGCAGCCATTGAAGCCGCTGGATTGATAACCGAAGAGGAGGTTGCCCTAGTGGGCGGCGTCGAAAGTATGAGTCGGGTTCAACTAGGACTGAACCAGAATTTTTCCGACTGGCTGCGGAGGTTGTTCCAAAGCAAGACACTTGCGGATAAATTTTCAAAATTGAAAGATTTGAGTTTTGGGGATATACGGTTGTTTATCCCGAGTGTTACCAACAGAACTACTGGCCTGAGTATGGGCGAACATTCCGAAATTACCACAAAACGCCTTCAAATAGAGAGAAGGCGGCAAGACGAGATTGCCCTTAACAGCCATCAAAATTATATTAGGGGAAGAAATAATGGTTTTTTTGATGATTTGATTTTACCGCTGGATGGCATTAAAGAGGATAAGATTCCTCGGGAAAATACCAGTTTGGAGCAGTTGGCCAAACTCAATCCAGTATTCGATAAGGAGTCGGGCAACGGTTCATTGACTGCCGGAAATTCTTCCTTATTGACCGATGGTGCCGCAGGTTTATGGGTATGTGGTTCAAAAGCAAAAGAGAAATTTTCTGACAACTCCTATGCTACTCAATTGGTAGACTGGGAAATCGCCGCCGTAAATATTGAAAAAGAAGGACTGTTGATGGCCACTACTTTTGCCATACCCAAATTGTTGGAAAGACATAAACTTCGTTATGACGAAATTGACCTATGGGAAATACACGAAGCATTTGGGGCACAGGTGGCTGCTAACGTTCAATTACTTGAAGATAAAAATCACCTTAAAAAGGTGGGTGTTTCATTCGACTTTGGAGCGTTCCCTTGGGCCCATCTCAATCCAAATGGAGGAAGCATTGCCGTTGGTCACCCTTTCGGAGCAACTGGTTCAAGAATTATTAACCAGGCCATTAAGGAACTGGCACAAATGGGACCCGGCAAGAAAGCGGTGGTCAGTGTCTGTGCCGATGGTGGACTGGGAACGGTGATGTTATTGGAATCCTGACTAATATGTTTGGTTTATATCAGCGTATAAATAAAGGATACTCAAAAGGTTTCTTAAATCATTTACCGGAGGTTGTGCATCTACCATAAATAAAAATACTTATTTAACGGCAAACCCCATTGAGAATCGCTCACATACCGCGTTTACCGTCCCAACTGATTCTCCAGATCGTATTGGTCACATCATCGGTTATCAACATCGATCCATCGAGTAGTACGGCGGCACCCACGGGTCGGCCATAGACCTCATCTTTTTTGCCGTCAACAATAAAACCCGTTAAAAAGTCTTCAGGTTTTCCAGTTTGTTCTCCGTTCTCGAAAGGCACGAAAACCACTTTATAGCCTGATAAAACCTGTCTGTTCCAAGAACCATGCTGCACGACAAAGGCTCCGTTCCGATACTTGTCAGGAAAGGAATCGCCCGTGTAGAACGTCAATCCCAAAGATGCCGTATGGGGGCCAACGTTCACATCGGGCAGCAGTGTATTCTCCACTTGGGCCGAAGGCACCCATTTTACCCTTGGATCTTCATTTTGCCCATAGTACACATAGGGCCAACCATAAAATCCGTTTTCGCGGACACTGGTCAAATAATCTGGTACGAGGTTGTTGCCCAATCCGTCGCGTTCGTTGACCGCCGTCCACAAGTCTCCGGTAATGGGGTTCCAATCCATACCCACGGCGTTTCTTAATCCGGAAGCAAAGACCCTTAATCCGGAACCATCGGGGTCGATCTCCAGAATGGCCGCCTTCATGAATTCGGCCTCGCCCCTTTCTCCCCGACATTTGAGCCACTACCGACCGCTATGTATATTTTTGAACCGTCCTTGTTGGCAATTATATTGCGTGTCCAATGTCGATTGGCCTTTCCTGCGGGCAAGGTCGTAATTTTTTCTGCTTTTCCCGATAGTTGAGATTGGCCGGGCTTGTAAGGAAAACGTAGCAATCCGTTGGTATTGGCCACATAGAACCAATCATCCAACACAAGCATTCCGAAGGGTTGATTGAGTTCCTTTTCGAGAAATACGGCGCGTTCATCGGGAGATCCATCCTTGTCTACATCGCGGAGCAAGGTTATCAAGTCGGCACTGTTCTTAAAGCTTTTCGACTTTGATGCCCCGATGAACCATGCCCCGATTTTTTTCCAAAGCGGATAATTCGAATTGCTTTGCGCCACAAGTACATCGCCATTCGGTGTAACGTACATCCACCTTGGATTCTTGAAACCGTCAGCATATTTTGTAACGGTAAAACCTGGCGGGGCTTTTGGGGTCCTTCCATTTTTCCAGCCAATGACATTGCTATAGTTGGAATAGGACTTGGATGCCGATATCGGCGGTAGCGAATCGACGGTCTGCGCATTTGTAGTTGCCAATACTAGGAGTGAAATGATTAAACCTGTAAAAAAACGTGTTCCCATAGCCATTTAAAATTTTGTCTTACATCATTTTTACATAAGAAGTAACAAATAGGTTATTTCAATTTTTCGATAGTTTCGCCAAGATCAAATACTTTTACGTCGTTCAACCCATTTGAAAGTATGCTGCTTCCGAGCGCACTTCTATATCCACTGCCGCAATGGACAACAATGGGTTTGTCAGTGGGAATATCCTGAATTGAATTCCTTAGTTCGTGAAGGGGTTTGTTCAAAGCATCCTCAAAAATTTTCTTTTCCCTTACCTCGTCCGTATTTCTGACATCGACAATGGTGTAATCATCCAGGTTAAGAAAAAAATGCTTGATGTCCAATCGTTCGTTTTTGACCAAGTTTGCCTTCGGCAGGGTAGTTATGGCCTTGAGTTGATTTTCATATCCGATCTTCGCCACCCGCTGGGCGATGGTCTTTACACTTTTTGGAGAATCGACAACCAGATGAAATTCCTCATTTGGTTGGATTATAGTACCTAACCATGTTTCAAAAGAGGATGCTTCGCCACCCTGCATAATATTGATACTCTGTGGCCAATGACCTTGTTTAAACTCGTTTTCATCACGACTATCAACAATTAGGATATTATCTTTTGGGGTTTCGGCGTTGAGATGAATAGGGATTTTAGCGGTTGCCATATCAATCGATTCAACTTTCTTTTTGTTCATAGCTACATCATGTTTGAAATAGGCCGGTATGAACGGTTGGTCTTCAAGGAGTTCTTTGACAAACTCATCTTCATTTTGATGGCCAAATGCCCAGTTATCCTTTCGCTCCCTACCTAATGTGCTACTGCTATCTGCCGACATGCTTTTGCCGCACAGGGATCCCGCCCCGTGGGCGGGGTAAATAATGGCCTCATTCGGTATTTTTTTGAATTTAGTTCGAATTGTGTTGAACATTTCACGGGCCAGTGCTTGCTTTTTTTGCTCTTTGTCATCTTCATTTCCGCGCAGGTCCGGGCGTCCGACATCCCCGATCAATAAGGTGTCCCCCGTAAAAAGTGCAACCTCATTTTCATCTGTGGCAAGAATGGAAATACTATCGTATGAATGCCCCGGAGTATTTATGGCTTCTAGTTTGGTATTTCCCACGAATATGGCACTGTTCCCATCAAAACTTTCGAAAGGGTATTCAGCTTCCAATCTGCTGCTGTTATAGATCGTGGCACCTGTTTCTTTGCTAATTTGCCAATGTGAGCTTACAAAGTCTGCATGGGAGTGGGTCAATAGCACAACTTTGATCTTAGCATTTTCTTTATGCGCAAAGTTATAATAGTGCATCGGGTCGCGATCGGGATCGATTATCGCCATCTCCCCTTCGCTCAGCAGTACGTATGAATAGTGGGAAAGTGGTTCATATTCAAATTGCTGTATTTTCATAAAAATTTTATGCGTTTATAATTTAACGTCCGAAATGCCTTCGTTTATTCTCCTGTATTTTCGTTTTTTCCTTTCGAAAGTAAAAACTGTTATTACCTCCTGACATTCACTTTTCCGTATCAGTCAAGGTTTGTTGTTTCTTCGGTGAGCGATCCTTCAAATTTGGGAAGCGGACGCTTTTCCTTTTCTTCTTCTGTTTCTACTATCCCATTTTCCTTGATATCGTTGATCAACCATTGCATTTCCATTATTTCCCGACGCTGCGCTTTGATGATTTCATCGGCGATTTCCCTTACCCTGATATCTTTTATTTGAGATCGTTCACTAGTTAGGATAGCGATGGAATGATGGGGAATCATACCTTCCATATAATCAACACCGGTAACCGTAACCTGACTCCTGACCAGCCATATTCCGCCTGCAATCAGCAAAACGCCCAATGCCAGGATGGCAATATTCTTATTGCGGTCTTTGTACATTTGTAGCATATACAGCAGCATGATAATAACCATGGACCCGCCCATGATCAACGTCATAAAGAACCTGGTTTCACTATACCAGAAGTGATCGATAATCTGATAGGAGTGCGTGTACATTAAAAAGAACATCGCGACCATTGAGGTGCCGATCATTGCGAAGAACTTTAAATACTTATCTGTTTGTTTTTCCTTGTTTTCCATCGTAAAATTGTTTTTTGGTTATTATTAGAATTTCAATTGATTGTAGCTATCATACAAATTACCGCATAACTATATAGGCATTGTTTTAGTTTTGTTCAACACTATTCTTAAGTTGTATTTTATATTGATCGCCGGTATTTTTAAGGGCCTTTTGCAAATTTTCTAAAGGCACTTCAAACTGCGATTCTACTATTGCTTCAGCATTTTTCAAATCAACCGATACATCGGCTACTCCTGCGACGTTTAAAAGTGCTTCTTCTACATGGTTTCTACAACCGTTACAGGTCATTCCCTTTATTTCATATCTTTTTTTCATGACGTAGTTTATTTCAGTCTTTTTCGTGAAACTGGAAATTTTCCGATTTCGTAAGTATTTATTACCTTTTAGTGATTTTCAGCTCCCCCACAGCCTTCATAATTTTTTGCAAAAAAGAATTATTCACTTTCGCCAACAGGCGAAAATCAGTTCGACTCTATTGTTTATGCCCTAAATTCATTGATTTTGCCCATACCAAACCATTAAATAAGAACGTGCAAATGGACATTAGTTAAAAATAAAGTTTACAGTAAAGATCATTTGTTTCTAAAAAAACAAACATTGACTCATTTGAGATTGGGACATTTGTTTCAAAGCAACCAATATGAGGGCTCCTTTGGAAGCTTATCGTAGAAATTATATATCATCCAACGATTTCCTATTTTTATCTATGCTTTTTTTGAATTGTGAAGGGGTCATTCCCGTTACCTTTTTAAATTGATTGCTTAAATAGGCTACGCTGCTGTACCCCAGTTGATAGGCAATTTCGCTCAAGGTAAGTTCGTCATACACCAATAATTCCTTTGCCCTTTCAATTTTTTGGGTGATGATATACTGTTCAAAAGTGATGCTTTCCACAGATGAAAAAAGGGAACTTAAGTACTTGTAATCAAGATGGAGTTTTTCGCTTATATAGTCCGCCCATTTAATATCCAATCCACCGGAAGAATGATGGATTTTGTCCACGACCAAGGTTTTCATCTGTTCTATAAGTTGACTTTTACGGTCGTTTATCAAGCTGAATCCGGATTCCTGAAGCTCTATGGACAAGGCCAATTTTTTCTTTAAAGCAAGTGTTGCAGGCAATTCCACTTCTCCCAATTTTATAGATACATATGGAATTTCCAAATCCTTCAAAATATTGGATACTGCCGCTATACATCTGGGGCAGACCATATTTTTTATGTGGATGATGTTGCTCATGTTATTCCAGTTTCAACTTCTATCATAAGGAAAGTTACTATGAAAATGCATTGATAATAACTAATATAGTGGCTATAAGAAATAATAGTACTATCGCCAGTATTCCGTAAATTTTATCTTTCTTATCGATATTGTTTTGCGGTTTTTTTCTCTCTTTCTTTCTCCTTTTCCTTCTGTTCTCGCTCATCGTCATCCAACTTTTTTAAAGTAAAAAAGCGGAACTTAGTACCTATTGGCCACATCCGCCTTTTACGGAAATTAATTATTCCAAAGTAGCTTTTACCTCTCCACAGGTCATCATCGCTTCTCCATAATATGGGTTTCGAATCTCCTTTTCCAGGCTTAGCCAATTGGCTCCCTTATTGCTATCTGCCATCGGGCAAAAGCTGTTGTACACTTTTTGATTGACTCCAAAAAGCTGAACACCGCTGATCATGTGGGCCGATAAATGTTTAAAGTGGTCTCTTTGCCCCTTGACATCCGAATTGCTGGCCATTGCATTGGACGATGCTTTGAGCTCTTTTTGAATGGTCATCCAATGATCATGTGCCTCTTTGTCTTTTAGCAACTTCATATCGACTTTGGCCAAACTTTCTTCCATTTGTTTTGCTTCTTTTTGTGCGGCCGCGCCATCATCGTTTACCAAGGCATCCTTAACATCTATATAGGCTTCTAAAACCTGCTTCAACTGACCTTGAAACTCACTTGATACTTTAATCCTTTTTTTCATCTTAGAATGGTCGGTGCCCGTACTTGTTGAGGGTTCCATTTTATCTCCTTCCTGCATACCCAAATGACCCTCATGCCCGGTCATGGTTTTGCCTCCTTCTGCGTTCATCATCGATTTTTTACCCTGTAACTGTGCGGCCGCATCAACAGTAAATGTTCCGTTGGTCACAATTTGATCCCCGTTTTCAAGCCCGCTGATTATGGTATAGGTATCGCCATTGGTATTTCCAAGGGCAACTTCGCGCATTTCGAAGACAGGCTCATTGGGATTGGTCTTTACATAGACCACCGACCGTTCCCCCGTCCACATCACGGCGCTAGCGGGGACAATAACCGCGTTATCCATTTGCATTTCGGCAGCTTTGATTGTACCTTCCACGAACATACCCGGCTTCAAGAGATTATCCTTATTGTTAAGTATTGCCCTTACCATAACCGTTCTTGTAGAAGAATTAAGTAACGGGTCTACAAAGGATATTTTTGCCGTAAATTCATCATTGGGATAGGCATTCGTCGTTATCTTGACCTCCTGACCCTCCTTCAACGATGCTATCTGATTTTCATAGGCATCGAATACCGCCCAAACGGAATTTAAGTTGGCAATTTTGTACAAAGGCTGACCTTGTTTTACATAATCTCCTTCTTCAACCATGATATCGGTAATCGTTCCTGAAACTGTGGCATAGACTGGAAAGTTTTCCTGCACTTTGCCCACTTCTTCTATCTTATCTATTTGATTGTCAGAAAGCTTCCATAATTTTAATTTATTGCGAACGGCATTGTATAATGCCGGTTGCGATTCCTTCATGGATGCGGCCGTCAACAGCTCTTGTTGTGCGCTTACCAATTCTGGGGAATAGATGGTTGCCAAAAGTTTGCCCTTGGCAACGTTCTCTCCGGTATAATTCACATTTAGCCGTTCAATGCGACCCGCAAAATATGTAGCTTGGGTAGCATTTGCTTCTTCGTTCTCGCGAATCTTTCCTGAGAGCTTAAGTGAACTCCCATCCGAACCACCTGTACCAACGGTAGAGGTCCGTATATTGGCTAATGCCAAGGCGTTGTCCGTCATCCTTATTTCGTTTGCGCCCAGCCCTTCTCCTCCGGTTTCAGCGGGAATGAGATCCATACCGCAGATTGGGCAGTCTCCCGGTTCGGGTTGCATGATCTGTGGGTGCATGGAGCAGGTCCACATCTGATTCTCGGATTCTCCGGAATGGTCATGGCTATCGGACATATCCGAAAGATCTTTTATGGCCAATTGATCGGCCTCAGCATTTGAGAAAATAAAATATCCCCCCAATAAACCGACCGCTAACGCAGCCACTGCAATGTAAATGATGTTCTTGTTCATGATATTCAAAATTGAAATGTTATTGTTTCTTAAAAATTTATATGGATTCACTAATATTTTTCAAAACCAGTACAATGAGCGTATGTACTATAAAAAGTATGATAATGCCCCATAAAATATAGGCACCTTCCTTTTCAAATGGCATTTTTCTAATCTCGCGCTTACTTAGGTTTTTTCTTTCCATATATTGCGTCTCCACTCATTCAAAAATTACCTTCTTGATTTGCTTTTCATCCTTCGTACAGATGGTGATGAAATATACCAAAGCAAAAAGCCGCTCAATACCGTTATCAAGCCTAAGAGCGAAAAGGCTCTTAGAACTATGGTGTTGAAGTTATCCCTCGTGTCATAATCCATCGTGTGGGTCATCCATAAAAAATCGAACCAGCGCCAATCTCTATGCCGCACCGTTTGAAACGCCCCATTTTCGACAGCTACATAAGCCTTTAAATTTTTAGGTGTAGCATACGAAATCTCATAGGCAGGCAAAGGTCTTCCTCGATATTCGTGATGGTCTCCCACTTCTTCAATCCTTTTTATTGCGGTTATTTTAAGTTCTGGAAGCATATATCTTTGTGCTACCTCTTGCGCTTCTTCTTTAGTGATACCTTCCTTTCCCTCTCCTGTTTTGGCATTATAAAGCTTTGCTTCGTTTATCCAATAGTAAGGTTCTTCTGCTATTTCCAATAATTCCAGCGATTGGATGGGTTGCATACTATTTAATTGACCCGTACCCAATAAATCTGAAAAAACCATATGTTTTGGTTTTTCGTTTTTGAAATGATCGCCGTGTATCTCATCAATATCCGTCCAGCTGAAATAAATGCCGCTAATCGTCCACATCAGGAACTGAATACCCAGAAAGATACCCAAGTAGCGGTGGGCTTTTCGAATCCATTTTGCTGTTTTTCTGTTGACCATATTTGACTAATTCTTTATCAGTAATTTAGTTCACTAAAAATTTTACAATCAGTCCCCCAGCGAGCCATATATAACAGATTAAAGCTGCATATTTTAAAACACTTTCCAACAATGGACTCTTGGGTGCCATCTCGCTCATTGAATGTTCTACATCTTTTTTCTTGAAAAAACCCAGATAAACGAGATAGGCTGAAATGATGAGAAAAGCAACGTTCAAGAAAAAGGTATAATCAATCTTGAAAAATTCGCTATCCTGAATCTTCACCTGTGATGAATCTGGTAGCATATTCAATGCATCAAACCCATAATGCAGCGTCAATGCCGTACCAATTAATGCTGTAAACAATAAAAACGTGATAAACAATGACATTTTCCAACCATAATACTTTGCATTGATTCTCAGTACTGGAAAAACCACCAAATCGCTAAAAATAAAGGCCATTACGCCAGCAAAACTCACGCCTTTTCCAAAGAGCAAGGCAGCTAACGGAATGTTTCCCATTGAACCGATAAATGTTAAGAATGCGGCAACCGGACCAACAACAATATGTTCCAGAATTTCGAGAAAAGTAAAATCTGTATTGCCTTGACCGCTATTGATAAATAAGGTCTGAAAGAACGAATCTGGCACAAAAGCCGCTGTAATGCCCGCAACGGTAAAACCTACGGTTACATCCTTCCAGACCATTTGCCATTCCATCTTATATTTTTTGGCAACGCGCGCCCAACTGTCTTCGTTCTTGATTTGTTTCTTCCAATCTTTGGAACCGTCCATCTTATCATCATCTTCATTTTCGAGATTCTTACGGGCTTTTTCGATGAGTTTTTTAGGATTGATGAGTCGTATCAGAATCCACGAAATACCAATCAAGAGAATACCACCTACATATTCGCCCACCACAAACTGCCAACCCAAAAAGATGGAAATGATAATCCCTAATTCTATGACGAGATTGGTCGATGCCAACAGAAAGGCAATGGAAGACACAAAACTTGCCCCTTTCTTAAAAATGGATTTTGTACCTGCCAAAGCCGAAAAACTGCACGAGCTACTTATAAAGCCGAAAAACGTGCCCAAAAGCACACTTTTGCCTTCGTTTTCGCCCATTGTTTTTTGCATCCGCTTTTCGGTCACGAAAATCTGTATCATACTACTGATGATATAACCCAAAATGAACGCCCAAAGCGCCATCCAGAAAAATCCGGTAGTCGTATAGGCGGCTTCGCCCCATTGTTTTAAAAATTCGTTCACGGTTTAAACTGTATTAGTTTTTTATTCGTTGATGATACACGTGTTTTTAATTTCTTTATCATTGAGCTTTGGTTGACCATATCTTGCTATTTTACTTTGAATGGAATTACTACTTTAACTTTTTCCCAAGCCAATGTTATCTCACCTTGAGTATCACTAATTTTCTTGATATTATATTCTAAGTGTTCCTTTAGGCTATCCGCAATAATCGGTGTCACCTTAAATCGTATTACATCATCTTTTTCGTCATATTCATCCTTTCCGTGCTGGTTCCAATTGGAATTTAAAATGATAGTCCATTCTTCTTTTGAAGGAATGGTAAAAAATCCATATTTACCTACTTTCAGTTCCTTACCATCTATTTCTAAATCCGTATCCGTCTCTATCCACGTAGCCATATGTGCTCCAGCTTGCCAGACTTGGTCATACGCCAACAAACCACCAAAAATCATCCTGTCCCTAACCCCAGGCGATGAATAATCAATATGGATGTGCGCATTACCAATGGTCGCCATTGCAGAGGTGTGGGGGCTTAACACTTTTTTTGGCGGTTGGGCAGTTGTTGCTTCTTTTGACTGTTGCGGCAATCGCTCGGTTTTCTTCTCTTTACAACTGGTAATAAGAAGAAGACCGAACACTATACTAATTGAAATATATCTACTCATTGGTTGTTACTTAGTATTTCTTGAAGATGAATGGGTTTTTATTATTTTCCAATCTCCATCTATTTTTTTAAGGATTGAGGTTGCCACCCCTTTTTTCTTTATGGTCCGGCTATTTCCCTTGTCGTCCGGATTGAGGACAATGGTATATATGTACGTTTCTGTAGTAAAGGCATAGGGTACATCTACCCTTACATCGATTTCATAATCTGTAAATTCAAATTTTTCAAAATGACCTAATTCCGGTCCTAAATGATGTTCTATATAGTGGCTGTACGTACCCTCGACGCCTCCCGATTCAAAAACCTCGGAATCCTCGGTAAATAATTCGAAAGTACCATCGGTCGTTAGGTTTTGCAGGGCATCCTTATAGCTTTTCATTACTGTAAGCACTGCTTCTTTTTCCGTGTTTGCATCTTGACCAAATAGTGGGCTTGTCGCTATTATGAGCAACATTGTTACTGTAGTTGATTTTAGTGTTTGCATACTTTTAGTTTTTAAAGGTTATTTATTTACTCGAATTCTATTCACATTTGCGATACCAAAGACCAGGACGAAAAACCGCAGTGCCACTTCAAGCGCCACCAAGATTTTCGCGGGTAAGGAAATTGGGACTATATCACCATATCCTACTGATGAGAATGTTATCAAACTGAAATAGGATAAATCAAAAAATACCGACAGTCCATCATTGCCAATACTGTTGTTCATTTTAAAATGAATAGCATCCACAAACTGCAACGCTGTGTAATCTATTGCAAACGAGAAAACTATCAACACAATCAGGTATCCGAACAACACCAGTACGTGGCTCAATAGATGGCTCTGACCAATTATCTTCATTAGTTGGTTAAAGGACAAGGCTATAATGAATCCTATCTTTAGTAATGTTAAGGCCAGTAGGATAATCATAGCATAAGACCCTTCCATAGGAGGTAGCGCATACAGTTCGATTACTGAAGCAATAAGCAGCACCAATAGAACATACTTTGAACTATTGAAAAGCTGTCCATAAAAGGCAACTGTGGTTTCTATGTCTTTTTCTTTATCCATTCTTATTTGTTAACTGTAAAAATCTCATCGCAGGTCTTTGTTTCGTTCTCATTTTTTTTTCTCAAGAAGCGCATCCACACTCAAATCATGCTTGTCATTAACTTTTATAAATGTAAAACTGGGGCGTTCTAAATTATAATCGGTAATCAATAGGGACCAAGAAGCTTTTAACTGAATTGTTTCTTCTGAAACAAGTTTCAACTCAATAGGAATTGTTATTTCCCGTGTAACTCCCGCAAGGGTAAAATCGCCCATTGCGCTGAGCTTTTGTGCCGCTTTTTCGTCAAAATCAAAATCGTCTTTAAGCTTTCCTTCAAAAACGACATTGGGATTTTTTTCCGCTTTTACCAACTCGTACATATGTCCATCCCGTTTTTCATTGTCTGTCTTTATGGATTTTACAGGTACCGAAAAGTTCAACGCACCGTCCTTAAAATCAATGGTGCCCTGTAAATCATCAGATTTACCGATATAGGAATTAAGGGGCATTTTTGCCTTAAAGGATGCGCTTCCTTCCTTTACTATAAAGTTTTGGGCGTTCATAGCCACGTTGCCAGAAAACAACAGTATTATTAAAAAATACATTGCATTTTTATCCATTGCTTTTTATTTTTCGACCATTCAATCCGTTTGAATATAACTCTTGGTATGTTTTTGTCCCGCTTTCATTGATTCGGCGGACAATGAACTTCTTGTCGATACCTTTTCTACTTTCAAGCCCCATTGATTTTAGCAGCTCCTTAAAAGCTTCCATGGTGTTTTTATGGTAGTTGGCTACTTTGGTCTTTTTATCTTCTACTACCAATGATGCGACCCTTGAAGGTACCATTGTAGTGATTCCCGTAGGGCAGGTATCCAGATTGCATTTTAAGGATTGTACACAGCCCAGAGCAAACATCATCCCCCTTGCGCTATAGCAGGCGTCGGCACCAAGTGCCAACATTCTATAGATATCAAAAGCCGATATTATTTTTCCTGCCGCCATTACCTTTATTTCATCGCGCAATCCATACTTTTTAAGGATGCCGTTTGCAAAATGTATCGCTTCGATTATGGGAAGCCCGGCCCAATGTAGCGATTCCATATGTGCAGCACCGGAACCACCCTCTGCACCGTCTATGGCTATAAAATCTGGAAAGTTTTGCTTTTCGGCGAAAATGCGGACCATTCTTTCGAATTCGTCTTGCTGTCCGATGCACATTTTAATCCCTATGGGCTTTCCTCCAGAAAGTTTTCGTAATTCTTGTATAAAGGCAATCATTTCCGAATCATTGCTAAATGCAGCGTGATGTGGTGGCGATAGAATTTCGGTTCCTTTTTCTACGTCCCTGTACTTTGCGATTTCCTCGGTATTTTTTTTGGCAGGAAGAATGGCACCAAAACCGGGTTTTGCACCTTGTGAGACTTTTATCTCAATCATTTTGACCACCTCATTGGATGCGATTTCCGCAAATTTTTTAGGGTCAAAATTTCCTTCTGTATCTCGGCATCCAAAATATCCAGTGCCAAACTGAAAAATAATATCGGCTCCATACTCCTGATGGTAGGGGGTAAATCCACCTTCACCGGTATTTTGGGCAAATCCTGCGATTTTTGCACCGCCGTTAAAAGCAAGGGTCGCATTTTTGCTAATGGAACCATAGCTCATTCCAGCCAGATTGAGGATGCTTGCCGAATAGGGTTTTGAACACTTTGAACTTCCTATGGTAACCCTAAAATCATCTTTGATTTCCTTTGCAGGATACGTGGAATGGGTAAACCATTCGCGACCAACTTCGTCATACGGAATCTGCGTTCCAAAAGGTTGGTTTTTGACCGCGTCCTCGGCACGTTTATAAACAATTTCTTTCTGTATCCAATTGAAAGGTTTTCCCTCTGTTCTATTCAATAAAACCGTTTCTTGAACGACGTGACGTTGTTTTTCCAGTAGATTTGTAACTCTTCCCAGCAAAGGATAGGTGCGTCTTATATTGTTGGATTTTTGAAAATAGTCCTTAGTGCCGAGAAGCATAAAAGGTGCGATCAACAGCGCAAGCCACCATAAATGAGGCTTCCACATTATAAGCCCGGCAAGTACCACTAGCAGCATTATCGACGATATTAAAAATATTCTTCTCATGCTTTATTTTTCAATGCGAATGGCTTTCTTCCTCTGACGTTTCAGTTTCCAAATACTGGCCCTGCGGGCCAACGCCCTGAATATAAACGAGCTGAGCGCCATAATGTCCTGCTTGTGAAACGGAGAACGCCGAAAAGGCCATAACAAGGAGAACGGCTATTTCAAAACCTCGATTCAGTTTTATCCAAAAAAGGCTGATAACCTTCAATACTGCGGCCAGAGCGCTCGACCAAATGGTCCAATCTGCATATTTATCATGGTTATCCAATACTTTTTGGGCTATATCCGTAAGGCCATGGGTATGCGGGTGTACAAAAGTTCCCGCTACGTAGGCCCCAATAAAACCCGTACCAATAAGAAACAGGATAACCCAGTCCAAGTTCCTTTTAAGGACGAACAGCTGAATACCTTGGAGCAATGCCGCAAACAAAAGGAGTACGATAGGAAAATGCACCACCAACGGATGTAAATTGTCGAATTCATCCAAAGCCACCTCCTCCTTGTTTATGGGCTTTTCAGCGTGGCTTTCGGTATGTTGCTGTAGTTTTTCGGACAATTCAAGAGCATAAAAGGTTCCCAAACTATTCGCCGAATATCCCGAATTGTTCCCAATGGACTCAGGGGCACTTGCATGAAGCGACATTAGGCTTAAAAGCAGTACTAAAAATGAAACTGTTTTTTTCATAATCAATCGTTTTTATGATGAACTATTCATAATCTGTAAAATAAGCGCACCTATAACAATAGTGCCTATAATGATGTAAATGGTATAGTTGAACCACTTTTTCCAACCTTGTTTCCCTGACTTTTCCGGGCCATTTTTACAACAATCTTTCATTTCAATCCTAATTCTGTTTATTGTGCCTGTCAAGGGAAGGGCGTTAAACACTAAATCAACCAAATTTCCCTTCCCATAACAGGACTTTTTCTTCATTAAAAAAATCAGGGCGGTCATGAAATACACTAAATAATTAACCAATAAAAACACATTCCCGACCGACCCAGATTTTACTTTTCCAAATTCCCTTCGTTTATAAAGTTTTTACCAATCACAAAAATTAAATAGGGCAACACGGCAAATTGTAATAGTGGCGACAATCCTATATTTACCCATGGTACTACAGGCATTGCCTCTGCATAGACCCAATCGCCCCGTGATGTATGCCAAATTTCTCCCAAAATTGCACCAGCACTTCCGATAAAAATCAACGGGAATATTTTATTGATACCCATTGACCTTGTCCAAAAGACATTTTTATAAACCAAACCAAATCCGAAAAGCAGGATAAGCACCATCAACATATCAGCTACAGATGCGAGGGCACAAAACGATATATGTTGCCAATCGTATTCAAAACCTTCATAGAGCGGACCTTGTGCCAGCTCCCAGATAAAATTGAACGAAAACGCTATTACTGCAATACCGATGATATAGTTGTTATAATTTTTTTTGTCCCGTACCTGTCTGGCAAAATAGAGATATAGCAGAACGACCGCGGTCAGCGCAATGGTTGGTACTACAAAAATGTCAAGGCTTAATGCTTCCATTTAGGTTTTGCTTACGTTAAATCTTTTTTTTGCATTTTATTTTTTTAATACTCGTAAAGCTGTGCTCAGCAACAATCAACTATTAATACCTGAAAAGGGGAAGCATTTTAAACACTAACCATTAACTATATTCAACCTCCCCTATCAGGCTTTACTTTTCGATGATGGCCGTCACTTTTCCGCAGCTGAGCATTTTTGCCCCATAATACGGGTTGCGGATGTCTTTAATGGCTGATAACCAATACGCACCCCCGTTCAAGGCCATAGGGCAGAAATCCTTATAGATTTTCCCCGATGTAACAGTTCCTTTCAACAAGGTTTCTATTTCATTGCCCAAATCGGAAAAAGCCTTTCGCTGTCTCTCTAAATCATCGGTAGCAGCGATTTTTTGCGAGGCCGATAATGCCGCATCAGAACCCTCGACCTTTTCGAGCGCTTCGTTCAACATCACCGCTCCCTTTTGGGCATCGACCGGATTGGAGCCGACCAAGTCATTTTTAATGTGCTCGTAATGTTCGTAGACATTGGCGATGTTCTCGTCGTTAAATTCCAGTTCGACCACCTTCATTTCCATTTTGCTATGGTCATGGTTCAACTCTATTTTGTGCTGTGCGTAGCCCATTGTAGTCCCCAACATGAGCAGCGTTACTACACCATTTTTTAAGTTTTTCATTTGTTGAATTTTTAGTTTATAAACTGTCCTTTAATTTTGAAACCCAATCGAGAACGGTTTTCTTTTCGTCCTCCGAAAGTTTTGCTTCCCTATGAACCAGTGTGTAAGACCAAAGGGGCATTTCTCCATCTTCTATCTGACTTATGATCGATTTTAACTTGCTGTTCTTTCTTCTGCTTGAATAATCGGCCCATTGGTTAAAATTCAATTCTTCCTTTCCATGGGTAACATGATCTTCCAATAACCAGGCAACGGGTTGCACTTTGTTGTACCAAGGATAATCCGTGTTGTTGCTATGACAATCATAGCAAGAGGTCGTGATGATACGCTCCACTTGTTTCGGCACATTGTTTACCAGCATAAAATCGGTTTTTGGTATTGTGTCGCTTTGGTTTCGGGAAGTCGGAAAAAACTGAATTCCCACTAACCCGACCAAAAACACTAGTGCAATGATTTTTACACTTTTCTTCACTTAGTTGATTTCCCTTTGTACTTTTCCGCAGGTCAACATCTTACTGCCGTAATACGGATTCATTACTTCATTACTTGCGCTCAACCAAGCACTACCCTTGTCGTACATGGGGCAGAACTGTTCATACAAGGTATTTTCCGTTCCAGTGATGGCAACCATATCTGTAATATCTTTACTCAGGATTTTAAAATGCTCACGTTGATGGTCGATATCGCTTTTTGCAATATGTTCTGCATGTTCGGTGGCATCTTCAATGATATCTTTTAGTTCTTTTTGTTGTTCTGAACTAAAGGAACTGGCATCAAAACTATTTAAAGCTGTTACCATCGTGCCCCCGGCTTTCGCCGCACCATCTTTGTCGTCGGAGACCAGTGCATTCTTTAGGTCTAGGTAATTGGCAATAAGTGTTGTTGATTTTGATGCGTGCTTTGCGTTGCCCATCATTTTATCCGACGATTCCATATCGCCATGATCCATTTTGCTATGGTCTTCTTCCATTGCGCCATCCATATGACTATTGTCATCCATTTGTTCCGAATGGTGGCCGTCTTCGTCGTTGCGCTCTTTTTTAGCGTCTTTACATGAAGTAGCCGTAAGGGCTACCAATGCAATTGCCATAATACTTGTTGTTACTTTTGATTTTCTCATGATTATTGATTTTGATGTTAATTATAGTTTTACGTTTTGCTGCTCAATAGTGTCGAGCAATTTTTTCAAGATATTCTTTGTATTTTTCGCCACCTCCATTATTTCTTTTTTCTTAGCGGAAGACCAAGTGATATCGGTATTTTCTATCGACACTTCGATAATCGTGTTATGTTCCACTTCCTTAATGGTTACGTTGCACGGAAAAAGAACGCTCATTTGAACATCCTTTGAGATTAGTTTTAATGCAGTTTCTTTTTCACATACCATTAGAATGAGGTGCCGAGGCATCTTTTCCATATCTGAACTCAGATATTCTCGCACGTCAAATTCGGCAATAAGGTCAAGACCTAACTTTTTCAAGCCATTTTTTACGTTTTGCACGGTTTCCTCAAATGTCAAACTACCATACCTCCGCGTAATGCAATACGGGGTGCTCTGACTTTCTGAATAATCTTGTTGCGAGACCTGTTTGTTTTTACCCTTACTATTTTCCATTGTTCCGCTTCTAAAGTTTATCGATTACATTTTCCAATTTGGCGGTAATATCACTTGCGATTTCGGCCAATATTTCATTGTCGACGGCTTGCATCGACGCCATTGGGTTTACCGCCGCCACCTCTACATTCCCTTTCGATACTTCCTGCACGATTACATTGCAAGGCAACATAGTACCTATCTTATCTTCGGCTTCCAGTGCCTTATGGGCATAGGGCGGATTGCAAGCACCAAGTATTCTGTATTTTTTGAAGTCCACGTCCAGTTTCTTCTTCAAGGTTTCCTTGACATCGATTTCGGTCAGGATGCCAAAACCTTCGTTTTTCAGTTCTTCCGTTACCCTCTCGATTACCTTTTCAAAGTCTTCGTTAAGGGTCTTGTTGAAATAATATTCCATCGTTTTAATTTTTAGAGTTAATAGTTCGTTTTTGTTCTTCGTATTCTTCTTTGGATATTTCGCCCTTGGCGAACCGGTTGTCGAGTGTTTTCATAGGGTCCTCGATATTTCTAGGGCCTCTCCTATTTTTTCCATTAAACAGGAAAAAAACCAACACCAAAATGACCGGTATCAATACCCACCACCACATCATCATAATTGTAGAATTTTAATAGTTATTTTCTGTTTTTCAATCCACCTCGGTATTCGAAGGCTTACGCTCCTTTATTTTTCATTTTTTCTTTCATCATTTTCATCATCTCTGGATTTTTTTCCATCATTTTCTGCATCATTTCTTCCATCATATCAGGATTCTCATCCATCATATTTTTCATTCTTTCCTTCATCTCTTTTTTCATCATTTCATTATTATGTATTTTTTCCATCAGCATCTTACGGCCCTTTTCGCTTTCCATCATCTTATCGAGAATTTTGGACTCCATCTTTTTCTTCATTTCTGGGTTCTTCTCCATCATCTTCTGCATATGGGACTGCATTTTTTCCTTCATCTCAGGGTTTTTATCCATCACCATTTTCATATCCCCAGATTCCATCTGCTCCATATGAGCCTTCATTAGCATCTTTTTAGATTCTTCATTTTTTCTTGCCTCACTGATGAAGTTGGTAAATTGTACAGGGTTAGAAATAATTTCTTGATAGATGGCATTTCTGTTTTCATCCACCCGCATGGTCTCGGCAGCATTGAAAGTTGATTTACAGCCTACCATCGTTGCTACTAATCCGATTGTCATTAAAATCATTTTTGTTTTCATCTTTTCATTTTTCAGGTTAATCAATCATTTGTTTTTTCTACTTTTTCATTGTTGCCATTTCTTTTTAAAAACCATTTTTCCCCGGTAAAAACGAGTATTATAAGCACGGCCGCTACAACCACCACCAACAGATCACTGGATATTTTGATCCATAAAAAAGCTCCCAGAACAATAAGATCAAGTATAATAGCGGTACCGATTATTGCAGCATTCGCTTGTATTTCTTTTCGTAGGTTTTTCAAAACACCCCAATGGATTCCAATATCCATGACCAAATAGAGTATGGCCCCTAAAGATGCAATTCTTGTCAAATCAAAAAGAACGGTCAATGCAATTGCCGAGACTACGGTATAGACAAGCATATGCTTTTGTATGCCTCCTGGCATTCCAAAATGGTTATGGGGAATCAAATCCATGTCAGTCAACATAGCCGTCATTCTTGAAACGGCAAAAACACTGGCAATAACCCCTGAAATTGTGGCAACGATGGCTATACCTACCGTAAACCAAAGCCCGTACTTGCCAAAGGCAGGTTTGGAGGCCTCCGCCAAGGAATAGTCCTTGGCCCGTATGATTTCTTCTATCGAAAGGTTGGAGGAAACCGCAAAAGCGACCAAAAGGTAGATAAGGGTACAAATGGCCAGTGAAATAATGATGGCCCTACCGACATTCTTGTTGGGATTCACAATTTCCCCACCGCTATTGGTTATGGTCGTAAAGCCTTTGTAGGCTAAAATCGACAATGCCAAAGCCCCAAGATAACTGGAGACCGGATATTCGGATAAACTGCTGGACGGGACTACTTCAGAAAAGGAGAATCCCGCAGCCCACAAACCACCTATCGCAAAAATGGAAATACCCCCTATTTTCAGGATGGCCATTACCAACGAAGATTTGCCGATGACGTTATTCCCCGAAATATTGATTAAGAAAGCCGTAATCAACAGTACAACCCCTAAAACAGGAACCCATACACTATTGTCGCCAACATCGAACATTTGTAAGGTGTACGAGCCGAAGGTACGGGCGACCAGACTCTCATTGATAACCATGGAAATAGCCATCAACAAAGCCCCGGAAGCAGTCAGTGCCCCTTTACCATAAATCTTTTTTAGATAGGTTGCAATACCCCCAGCTGATGGATAGGCATTTGATAATTTAATATAAGAATAGGCACTAAAGCCCGAGATAATGGCCCCTACCAAGAACGCGATAGGAAACCATTGGCCAGACAGTTCGGCCACCTGCCCCAACAGGGCAAAGATACCGGCACCGATCATTACACCCGTACCAAGAGATACGGCACCGGTCAAACTCAAGCTATTTTTTTTATATCCTTCCATCAATTAAAATCTTGCTAAAAGTCCACCGCCCCAGCCATATCGGTTATTATAGTTTGCCTGTATTGAAAAATTACGGGAAAGAATGTATGCAACCCCTACCAGCCATTGTGTTTCACTTTCAAATGAGTTGTTATTCTCCAAATCGTTGACCCACCCGAAGTCTGCTCTATATTCGTATTCGCCTTCCAGAAAAATTCTAGGAAAAATCAATAGCTCTCTGTCCAGACGTATTCTCGGACGCAGTTGATGGTCCATACTCACATCTACATTGAACCTGTAAGGCGTAAAATATTTTACACCGACCAATCCTACGGTATTGAACTCATCGTAGGAATCAGGTATTTCGGTTTCGGTGTTAACACCCACATAGAGACGTACCCAATCATTTAGGTATCTATTATAGTTAACTTCGGCTTCAAGGTTTTGGTCATAATCGAACTCTGCTCTTAAACCAAATTCATTGCGAATATTACTTGACGTTAAAAAGAGTTCATTAAAGTTTGAGCCGGCACGAGCCAATCCCCACGAATAATAATGGTCCGTTTCATCGATGAGTTTTTGAACGGGAAAATCCTTCATTCTCTCGTCCCTTGGCGTATCGTAACTGAAAACCCTTGCCATTCCGCCCATCATATGATATAAAATGTGGCAATGAAAGAACCAATCGCCATACTCTTCGTTATAGAACTCTATGACCACTTTCTGCATAGGCGGTACATTTACCGTATGCTTTAACGGGGAACGTTCGCCATTTTCGTTGATGACCCTAAAATAATGCCCGTGCAGGTGCATTGGGTGGTGCATCATTGTAAGGTTGTTGAGCGTAATCCGAGTTACTTCTCCTCCCTTGATTTTTATTTTATCGGTTTCTGAAAGGGGTACGCCGTTCATACTCCATACATAGCGCTGCATATTTCCCGTTAGGTTCAACAGTATGTCGTTTACCGGTAAATCAGCTTTGTAGGTGGTATTCTCCTTTGCCTTTAAAAAGTCGTAGTTGAAATAAGTTTTACGAGTGTCGTAATCAAATGAAGAAGTATCCTTCTGCATCTTGGGCATATTGTGATTCATATGGCCTTTCATTTTATTTGATTCTCCGTTATGGTCCATTGACATCGAGTCCATTCCTGCCCGTCCGGCAGGCGGGTTCATTCCCGACCTATTGTCCATTTTCATTTGGTCACTTTTCATAGGCTTTTTATCATCCATCTTCATATCCATTTGTCCCTTCATCTTGCCATCGTTCATAGACATCTTATCGTTCATCCCCATATTCATCTGACCGTCTTTCATATCCATCTTCATCCCATATTTCTGCATGAGATATTCGGGCGTGTTCTTCTTTTTGTTTCCCACCATTGCAGGTGCTCCCATTTTCATATCCATTTTGGCCATTTGCTTCATCATCGCCACTTTGTCCGGTCTGTCAATCGTTTTCGCAGGATAAAGAGTTCCCTTTCCCAAACGCAATGAGGTATGCCCGGAGCCATCTTGTGCCGTTGCCGTAACTTCCAAAGTGCCGTCAGGTATGGTGACGATTACATCATAGGTTTCGGCAACACCAAATAGAAATCGGCTTTTGGCTACGGGTTGCACATCAATACCATCGCCGGAAACTACCATTGGGTTAACCCCACCAAAATCCATCCAATAATAAGTAGAGGCCGAAGCATTGATAAAGCGAAGCCGCACCTTTTCTCCAGGCTTGAATTCAGGATATTCTGCCAATGTTTTCCCGTTGGTCAGAAATGCCGGATAGTAGATATCGGCAATATCAGCGCCTTCCATACGGTCTCTCCAAAATTTAAGTTGAGCCCCAAAAGCACCTTCTTTGATGACCCTACCCAAGGGAACCGCTGTACCTTTTTTTACCTGATACCATTCGTTTCCCCTTTTTAGGTTACGCAGTACGTTCATCGGTTTTTCGTTGGTCCAGTCAGAGAGTACCACGACCAAATCCTTATCATATTCCAATGTTTTTTCCTTGGGCTGAATCATAATGGAACCATACACACCTTTCTGTTCTTGTAGCATCGTATGGGAATGGTACCAATATGTACCCGATTGATTAATCGGAATTCTGTATTGGAAAGTCGTTCCCGGTTCGATGGGTGGGGTAGTCAAATAGGGAACCCCATCATAAAAATTGGGGAGTATCAAGCCGTGCCAGTGTACCGATGTTTCAACATCCATTTTGTTGGTTACGTTGATGATGGCGAGGTCGCCTTCCGTAAATTCCAAGACTGGTCCGGGAATACCGCCATTAATGGTCATCCCGTTGGCAGTTACCCCTCCTAGCGTTATCTTATTATTTTCCAAAACAAGGCTGTATTCCGTAACGGGTCGCCCTTCTTCCTTTCTATCCTGCCCGTTGGTCCCTACTTGGGCAAAGCCTTCGCATGAAATGAGAAGTACCAACAACACTGTAATTTTTCTGATCATAATTTTATTTTTTTATTTGTACTAGACTACTTTATTAAATTCAATCGATACATCTTGCTCTTATCTATATTGATCTTAGCTCCTTAGATAATTGATAATGGCCGACTGCACATAGTAGCCCTTGATGGATTCGATTCGATTGATTTGAAACTTAAGCTGAAGCTCTTGAATATCGAGCACATCGTTAAAATCGATGGTACCGGTCTCGTAGCTTTTGATAAGAATTTCCTCCCCGTCCTTGGCCTGTCCGATATTTTTTGTTTGGGTCCTGAAACGAATCCTGGCGGCCATTCTGTTGTTAATGGCCTCGCTCAAAAGTGTTTCGAGTTTGTTTCTTCGTTCTTGCTTTTGGGCGGTTATTTCCTCTTGCCTTAATTTGTTCTGTTGGGAAATGGATTTGTATTTATTGTTGAATATCGGGATGGACACCGATACCATCGGCATCAAGATGTCCTTTCCGTTATCATCGAAAGACATATCGGGCCTTTCGGCGACGGGTATGTAATCCAATCCGAAGCCAAGATCCGGTAACGCTTCTTTTTGGTTCAAGATTTCGGATTGTTCGACCGACTCGTACAATTTGTCATACTTTAAAAGTTCGGGGTGCAGGTCAAGGCTTCCTTCTTCCGTTATCGGGTCTTGTTCGGGTACCGTAAGCCCTTCGTAAACTTCGACTTGGGTCTGTTCGTCCCTATTCAATAGATTGTTGAACAAGGTCAGCTCGGCCAAATACTCCTGTTCCAAAACTTCTTTTTGCTGAAGCAGTTCATTTTGTCGAATCTGCAAGCGGAGTACATCAACCGCCGAAGCGTTACCAACCTCTACAGACGTCAAGGCCAATCGTTCATAGGTTTCCAGCAAATCAATATTCTCGTCCAAAACACTTTGCTTCGCCCTAATCGAGAATAATCGGTAGTAGGATTGTGAGACCGACAACGCCAATTTTCTTTTGACGATGACCAGCTCTTCGTATTGGGCGTCTGCCAATGAACTTGCATAATTTTCACGTGCGGTAATGGTACCGAACCACGGGATCATCTGTTTTGC
The DNA here is from genome assembly GCF_055378385.1 of Maribacter sp. C-4077. Taxonomy (NCBI): domain Bacteria; kingdom Pseudomonadati; phylum Bacteroidota; class Flavobacteriia; order Flavobacteriales; family Flavobacteriaceae; genus Maribacter; species Maribacter sp. C-4077. The sequence goes on along the minus strand of NZ_AP038807.1, from coordinate 3,579,675 downwards.
CGAGAACCGTGCTTTCTGTGCTCCAGTCCGTGTTTCGGGCTCGCTTACGAAAAGTCCGGCACTTACCTCCGTATTGGGCAAAGTATTTACCTCGTTCACTCTTTCGGAGGCAATATTGTACCGCAGCTCAAAAGCCTGAATTTCCGGATTGTTGAGTTCGGCCTGTTGGATAAGGCTTTCCAGCTCCTGCCCGTTCATGGAAGCGATGGATACTATTCCGATCAATATGTATAGGTATTTCTTCATTTGGACATTCTTTTTAATTGAAACTCGGCCTTCCAACTGTACAACACTGGAACAACAAACAAGGTAATCAAGGCGATAAGCATTCCCCCGAAAGAAGGAATCGCCATCGGAATCATAATATCACTACCACGGCCAGTGGATGTCAATACCGGAAGCAGTGCCAGAATAGTGGTAGCGGTCGTCATCAAACACGGACGGATACGTTTTTCGCCTGCTTCGACAACCGAATCCCTAACGGATACAAGGGAATCGGGCTTATTTCTATCAAAAGTTTGGGTCAGGTAGGTGGCCATGACCACACCGTCATCCGTAGCGATACCAAAGAGGGCAATAAACCCGACCCATACGGCAACACTCAGGTTAATGGTATGCATCTGGAAGAGGTCTCGTAGGTTTTCCCCGAAAAAGTTGAAGTTCAGGAACCAATCCTGACCATAGAACCAAATCATCAGAAAACCTCCGGCAAAGGCAACAGCAATCCCGGTAAATACCATTAATGAGGTACCTACTGAACGGAACTGGAAATAAAGGATCAAGAATATAATCGCCAATGCCAAGGGCACTACGACCGATAAGGTTTTTTCGGCACGCAACTGGTTTTCATAGGTACCTGTAAACAGATAATTGATACCCTTGGGAACTACTAGTTCCCCGCTATCAATTTTTTCCTGTATCAGGGCCTGCGCGTTCTCGACGACTTCTACTTCGGCAAAACCGTCCAACTTATCGAACAACACATAACCGACCAAAAAAGTGTCCTCACTCTTGATGATCTGTGGCCCCTTTTCATATCGAATGGTAACCAACTCGCTCAAAGGAACCGGGCTTCCCTTGGCAACAGGAACATAAATATTCTCCAAGTCCGCTGGATTCTCTCTCAGTTCCCTTGGATACCGTACCCGAACTCCATAACGCTCACGGCCTTCAACAGTTTGGGTAAGCACCATGCCGCCAACCGCTACTTGCAACACGCTTTGCACGTCTTCAATGGTAATGCCGTATCGTGCTAACCGCTCCCTATCGATATCTATCAGCAAATAGGGCTTCCCGACAATTCGATCGGCGAATACGGCTTCATCTTTGACCCCATCGGCCTGCTTTAGAATATCTTCGAGCTTTAGACCAAAAGCTTCTATTTCCTTAAGATCCTGTCCCTTTACCTTGATGCCCATGGGCGCACGCATGCCGGTCTGCAACATGACCAATCGGGTTTCGATTGGCTGCAATTTCGGGGCAGAGGTAACGCCAGGAAATTTGGTAACCTTGACAATTTCTTTCCAGATATCATCGGGAGATTCGATTTCGGGTCGCCAATTCCTGAAATATTCTCCATCCTCGTCCGGTATCAAATCTTTGTATTGCACCGAAAAAACAGATTTTATTTCCGACGCTTCGTATTCAAGATTGTCGTCTACTTCAAAGTTTGGATTGGTCACAAAAGTACCGTCCCTGAGTTCGAACATACCGTCTTCATTGACCTTGAACCGTTGGCGCTCCCTGTTCTCGTTCAACATGTATTCTGGCTTGTACTGGATGACGTTCTCATACATCGACAAGGGCGCCGGATCCAATGCGGATTCGGTTCTACCGGATTTGCCGACTATCGTTGCTATTTCAGGAATACTAGCTACCGCCATATCCAGTTGTTGTAATACCCGTTTGTTCTCTTCGACCCCAGCGTGCGGAAGAGAAGTAGGCATTAACAAAAAGGAACCTTCGTTCAACGAGGGCATAAACTCCTTACCCGTATTGCGCATGATCATAACCCCGAATATAACAATGGCAGTGGGTATGGAGAGAAATATCAGTTTATTCCGTAATGCCCAGCGAAGTATCCTTGTATAGTAGTTCCGGAATATGGTAAAGAAGCCAAGTAGTCCGAAACATATAAGCGAAACAAAAATCAGGTTCCAAAAAATACTCTTATCGAGACCGAGCGGTCTCCAGTATTCCGCCAAAACAAAAACAATGGCAAAGGCCGAAATAATGATATTGATAAGATTGGCCCGTTCTTCGGAAAGCGAAAATCCAGTGGAAATGCGTGATGCTAATTCTGGATGTTTTAGCAAGCCTACGATACCGAAGGCAATCAATATGAATCCCAATAAAAAGCCATAAACAAGGGCTATAATCCCTAGAACTATCAATATTCCATTAACGGCGTATCCAGTGGTTTTCTTTATGCTTTTTTTTCTAAACAGAAAGGCGGCAAAGGGTGGTATCAAAAATAAGGCTACGATAATGGATGCGGTAAGCGCAAAGGTTTTTGTAAAGGCCAGCGGTCTGAACAATTTTCCCTCGGCCCCGATCATCGTGAATACCGGAATAAAACTGATGATAGTGGTCATCACGGCGGTCAATATGGCCCCCGACACCTCTGCGGTGGCATTGTAGACAACGGTATTAATAGGCAAGCCCTCTTCATTTTCGTCCAAATGGCGTATGACGTTTTCCGAGAGTATGACCCCTACATCCACCATGGTTCCAATGGCAATGGCTATACCCGAAAGTGCCACGATGTTTGCATCCACATTGAATAGCTTCATCGCAATAAACACCATAAGCACCGCAACCGGTAACAGTCCCGATATCAGGATGGATGCCCTTAAATTGAAGACCATGATAATGATGACCAAAATGGTAATGAAGATTTCCAAGGTCAGGGCTTCATTGAGCGTACCGAGCGTTTCTTGAATGAGTTCGGTCCTATCATAAAAAGGAACAATGGTAAGTTGGGATGTTCTGCCGTCTTCAAGTACTTTTGAGGGCAGTCCGGCACTTAAATCATTGATTTGGTCTTTGACATTATTGATGACTTCCATGGGATTGGCACCATACCTTGCGACCACTACGCCCCCGACAACTTCTGCGCCTTCCTTATCCAAAATGCCGCGCCGTGTGGCCGGTCCGTAAGAAACATTCGCAATGTCCTTTAAGCGAATGGACGTGTAATCCTCAGAGGTAACGACTGCATTCTGTAGATCCTCGATGGACTTCACATACCCAAGCCCGCGAATAAGATATTCGGCCTGATTAATTTCCAAGGTCTGTGCCCCAATATCACGGTTACTTTGTTTTACCGCTTTTACCACCTGCTGTAGCCCAATACCATATTGCTTCATCAGTTCGGGGTTTACATCTACCTGATATTCGAGTACATAACCCCCTATAGAGGCCACCTCTGAAACACCGCTTGCTGACGATAGGGCATATTTAACATAAAAATCCTGAATACTTCTAAGCTCCTGTAAATCCCAGCCGCCTGTGACATTTCCTTTCTCATCGCGTCCCTCCAAAGTGTACCAGTAGATTTGTCCAAGTCCCGTGGCATCCGGCCCCAATGCAGGGTTGACCCCATCGGGCAGTAAACCGCTCGGTAAGGAGTTCAATTTTTCAAGGATACGACTGCGGCTCCAATAGAATTCGATGTCCTCTTCAAATATGATATAGATACTTGAAAATCCGAACATGGAGGAGCTACGGATGGTCCTAACCCCTGGTATTCCCAAGAGTGAGGTTGTCAATGGGTAGGTAATTTGATCCTCGATATCTTGTGGGGAACGACCGTCCCATTTGGTAAAAACAATCTGCTGGTTTTCTCCGATGTCAGGTATGGCATCTACGGCAACAGGGTTTCTTGGTAATGAGCCAGTGCTCCACTCGAAAGGGGCGTTTACGGTTCCCCAGCCTACAAAAAGGACTAGGAGCAAAACGGCTACCAATTTATTTTCGATAAGGAATTTGATGCTTTTATTCAGCATGACATTGATGATTAAGTAATTAGAAGTGCTGGCTGGAAACCAACGAAAACAGGATAAGCCCTAAACTGCTATCAGTCGGGCTGTAAAATGCTATTACTTAAAAATCAAATGAGGAAAATCTGATCTAGGATCTGTATATCCTTGACCAAAAGTGGAGGGGGGTAATCACTAAACGGGACTATGTTTTCAGGTAGTCCTTCGTAAAGATTAAGATAGGTGTAGATGAAGCTGGCAACAAACTGTTGTTGTTCAAAGCTTAATTTTTCAAACGATACTTTTAAGTCGTTCTGACCATCAACGGTAAGGACTTCATCGCTACAGCAATCGGCTTTGACCAAATTGCACTCTGGTAACTCTGCTGACTCCTGAACTTCCATGTCGCAAGATTCTGCATGGCCCACGAAAGAATAATCAACCAGAACATCCCCACAATAGTGTTGCGCAACCGAAAAAGAGAAGGTTGAGAACAGCACTAATAGTGCCATGGTAAAAGACGTTATTTTATGAAAAATACTTTTCATGAGTTTTGCAAAGCTACAAAAATTTTAACATGGGAGTTTCGTTTAACAAAATTTTAGAACTAAAATCAGTCGGATTATATGATATGCAAAGCTAGTTGTTTGCCTTTTGAAAATACATGACAATTATCATAACTAAAGCATAAAGCAGTTAAGTTATAGGCATACCGAAATTAGAAAATTATTTAGAATCTTTCTCAATAAGATTGCGCCAAACCAAAAATTATCCTACGTTTGCACTTTATTTTTATTCAATCTAAATAAGTATAATATGAAATGGTTTTTAACTGTATTTTCAATAATGCTCCTGACAACGAATTTAGGATTATCACAGGAAAGCAATGATGGCAAAGATTCAACTGTCCTGAAAACGGAAATCCTAAACGAGGTCATAGTCAATGGAAGTGCAATTCTAGGGAGTAAATTTGAAGCCATGAACAGAACGGGTTCCGCAAATTATATATCGGCGAAAGAACTCCAAAAATTCAGTTATAACGATATTAACAGGATATTGAGAAACGTGCCCGGGGTGAATATCTACGAGGAGGACGGTTTTGGATTACGGCCCAATATCAGTTTGAGGGGTACTTCTCCAGAACGTAGTGCAAAAATCAATCTTATGGAAGATGGGGTGCTTATAGCCCCTGCCCCCTACAGTGCCCCTGCCGCATATTATTTTCCCACCATCGCAAGGATGCAGGCCGTGGAAGTATTGAAGGGAAGTAGTCAGGTCCAGTACGGGCCAAATACTACGGGTGGCGCTATCAATATGATCTCTACCCGGATACCGGACCGGTTTACGGGAAGAGCGACCTTATCGGCCGGTAACTTCAATTCAAAAAATACACAGATCGTAATAGGCGATAGTTTTAAGAACTTCGGATTCGTAAGCGAATACTATAACTACAATTCAGACGGTTTTAAAAATATTGACGGAGGGGGAAATACGGGTTTTGATAAATCGGACTATTTGGCAAAGTTTCGAATGAATACCGATGAAGGTGCCAAAGTCTATCAATCCCTTCTCTTTAAAATCCAATTTTCCGAAGAAAGGGCCAATGAAACCTATTTAGGGTTGACCGATGCCGATTTCAATGAAAACCCGTACCGCAGATACAGGGCATCCTCGGAAGATGTGATGGACGCGGAACACCAACAATACCAATTAACACATTTTCTTAAACTTTCCCAGGCCCTGTCCATTACCACCACGGGATATGTGAACAAGTTTAAGCGCAACTGGTATAAATTGAACGATGTAAATCTTGGGGAGCGTGTTGGCATAAACAATGTGCTCGCAGATCCGGAAACCTATGCCATGGAATATAATTCCCTGTTGGGAAACACGGATACCCCGGAAGATGTGTTCGGCATAAAAGCGAATAACAGGAGGTATACCTCCCAAGGAATACAGTCCATAGCCCGCTTGCGCTGGGGCGCTGATTGGCTGCAAAGCCTGGAGCTGGGTATTCGCTACCATGAGGATGAGGAGGATAGGTTTCAATGGGTAGACAGGTATGGTTTTCAGAACAATGAACTAATACGCACAACGGTCGGCATCAAAGGGGCGGATGCAAACCGTATCGGCAACGCAAAGGCAATTGCTGCGCATACCTTGTACAAACTAAATTTGGGCAGGTTTACATTGACCCCGGGTATTCGGTACGAGAATATTACGTTGGGCAGGATAAATTACGGTACCAACGATGCAACGAGATCGGGTACGGACCTTTCCGAACGTGAGAACCAAGTGGATGTTTGGATTCCGGGAATTGGGGCAAATTATACCTTTACCGAAAATCTTTCCGTTTTTGGCGGGGTGCACAAAGGGTTTTCCCCTCCCGGCAATACCGAAGGCCAAGATGCGGAAAGCAGTATAAATTATGAATTGGGTACCCGTTTCAATTATCATGGAATTCAAGGCGAAGTGGTAGGCTACTATAATGACTATCAAAACTTGTTGGGGAGCGACCTAGCGGCTACAGGTGGTACGGGCAGCTTGGACCAATTCAACGCTGGCGAGGTCAGGGTCAGCGGTGTAGAAGTATCGTTGAACTATAACCTTTTGAACAACAGCTCGGAAAAGGTCCGCTTACCGTTAACGTTTAACTATACCTTGACCGATACCGAGTTCCTTAGTTCATTTGATAGTGCCAACGCTATATTCGGGGAAGTCTCGGTTGGTGATGAAATACCCTATATCGCCAAGAACCAGTTCAATTTGAACCTTGGCCTAAAGCACAAAAAATTTGCTGTCGACCTGGGCGCACGCTATATCGATGCATTCAGGACACAAGCAGGAACAGGGACCATTCCCACAAATTTAAGGGTGGATTCCAATTTTGTCGTTGACATGTCGGGACGCTATTTCTACAATAGTCATTTTACCTTTTCCTTCAATATCATTAACTTGTTTGACACCACCTATGCGGTTTCAAGGGTTCCTGCCGGACTACGGCCTGGGCATCCATTCGGGGTTAATTTTTCAATAACCTATGGCCTTTAAAAGGAAGAATCATAATTTTTAGACCATGTCAATTGAAAACCGATGTAAGGACATTTGTCCTTTTTACCGCACATGGCCAAGAATTAAAAACAGCACTTGAATTTTTTCTTTTAATTTTTCCCTTAAAATTTTGAGGGCTTTGGTAAGATGTCCTTCGACCGTTTTGATGGAGATACCCAAATGTTCCGCAATCTCAGTATTGGTTAGACCTTCTTTCTTACTTAACTTAAATACTTGGTTGCATTTCTTGGGAAGCTGTTCGATCTCTTTTTCAACTAGTTCCACCTTATGTTTTAAGTCTTCTTGATATTCCCTTTCAATTACATGGTCCAAAGTTTCGGCATAGGTAGTCTCGAAAAAATAAGTTTCTTTCTTATACTTTTTTACATGGTCCAAAAAATTGTTTCGGACAGACTTGAAGAGCCATCCCTTTACGATGGTTCCCTTTTTTATATTATCCCTTTTCTTCCATAGTTTGAAAAATGCTTCCTGCACCAAATCTTTTGCCAAAGCTTCGTTACGGCTTAAACTTTTTGCGTACCAGTAGATTTCATTGTAATAGGACTCAATGACTGTTTTGAAAGCCTTCCTATCCCCTTTTTGGATTGCTTCAACCTTAATTTTTTCACCCAAGTTATTTGAATTCATAGGCTATTTTAACAAAAAAAATCAATATTATAGATTATTGACAATAAAAAGTAAGGGTATTGTATAGTTCAATCGTTTACATAATATGAATTGGGACTTTCCTAAAAATCATCAATGAAAAACAAGAAAATAGAAATTATCATACACAAATTTTTGGCCAATACGGCAACTTTGGATGAGATTGATATTTTGGCCAAATGGGTCGATAAAAATAAATCTAGCTTTCAGGAAGAAGTGGAACTCCATCATCTAATAACCGGGGCTGGAGAAGAAGAAAGTATGGAACACCTAAAGAAAAATCTGACATCGGCCTTCAATCAAGCTAGACTCGTCGCAGGCAAGGTCAAAAAAAGGAACTTACTACTCAGGTACGCCGCGATTTTTGTCGGCGTTCTTATGTTAGGTATTTATGCTTACGAGCAACGTAGTCCTGAAGTAATTCTTGAAAAAGAAGCCACGATTACTTTTGAAGATGGGTCTAAAAAGGAAACCTTAAATGACAGGGCAACCGGAATAGTGTCTACTACAAATGCCTATGTGGTAGAGCAAGAAGGCACTAAAATTACCTATAAAAAAGTAGCATCGAACCAAAAAAAGGTGAATCGGTTGGTGTTCAACACCTTGGATGTACCTTATGGGAAAAAGTTTCAGTTGGTACTATCCGATGGTACGGAAGTATACCTTAATTCGGGTTCTTCAATTACATACCCAGTGGTATTTTACGACGAAGGCCCAAGGAATGTTGTTCTTAGAGGGGAAGCTTACTTTACCGTTGCTCCAGATTCTTTAAGGCCATTTACGGTCAGCACACAGCTTCTTGATGCAAAGGTCCTAGGGACGGAATTTAATATTTCCAGTTACCGAGATGACGAACATATTCAAGTGGTACTTGTTGAAGGTAGTCTGTCAGTCGGTCGGAATAATTCTATTGGTTCGGAAGATGTAATCCTAAAACCGAATCAGCTGGCTTCCTATTCCTATTCCGATGATGAACTAGCCACTGCTAATATAGATGTTAGCAGTTACATTGCTTGGAAAAATGGCATATTGTTGTTCAAGAACGAAGACTTTTATCATATCGCAAAAAAACTTGAAAGGCACTATGATGTAAAAATCGAGATAAAGGATATGCAGGTAAGCAAAGAAAGATATACAGGAAGGTTTAAAACGGAAACCATTGAGGAAATACTACAGGCTTTTCAACGGATTAAAAGTTTTGACTACAACATTGAAAACAATAACATTAAAATTAACCTTAAAAACTAAGCGTATGGAGTGAACCTTAAAAGAATCAGGGATTGCTGGAACAATCCCATGATTCCAAACGAATTTAAAAACTATTTGACCAATTTCTAAACTCTCTCAAAAGTATGAAAAACACACTATGTAAAAGGTATTTTACGATTAAAATAGACCTGAAAATGAAAATTACCATGTTGTTTCTTTTGGTTGCCTTTTTTCAACTTCAGGCAAATAACACGTATTCCCAGAAATCCAATATTTCTATGAACATGAAGGATGCTACGATAGCCTCCGTATTTGAAGAAATAGAGAAAACGACCGATTTCAACATTCTTTATAAGAATTCCACTTTAGACATCAATAAACGTATTTCCGTAAACGTCGACAAAGTCAAGATAGATGAACTGATGGGTATAGTTCTAAAGGAAACCGATGTTTCTTTTGAAATTAGAAGAAAACTTATCGTGTTGGTTGAAAACGGCAAAACGTTGAATTCCGGTACAAGTCCGGCCTCATCCAATCCTCCAAAGGTTCCGGATCAAACTATGACGGTAACTGGCACGGTAACCGATCAAGACAATATTCCCTTAGGTGGAGTGAGTATTGTCATCAAGGGCTCCACTAAGGGGGTTTCCACCAATTTTGATGGGGAATATGAAATAGAAGCTTCTGAGGGCGATATTCTTGTGTTCTCCTATATTGGCTTTTCCTCACGTGAAATCAGTGTAAAACAAGCAGACGTAATTAACGTTGCCATGATGCAAAGTTCAATGGATTTGAACGAAGTAATCGTTACCGCAACCGGTGCGCGCCGTAAGGTTGAGATGGGAAATTCCATTGCGAATCTCAACGTTGCCGATGACGTAAAGCAGCGGCCGATAAGCAATGTCTCGGACCTACTTCAGGGGCAGGCGACCGGCGTTCAGATTTCAAGTAGTGGAGGTTCTACAGGCATGGGCTCGCGCATTAGGATCAGGGGTTCGAACAGTGCATCCCTTTCCAACGAACCAGTAATTTATGTTGATGGTATTTTGATTAATAACGAGGCAAATTCAATCTCTTTTGAAACAGGTGGGCAATCCCCTTCCCGTTTAAATGATATCAACCCAGAGGATATTGAGTCTATCGAAATCATCAAGGGTCCTTCCGCGGCAACATTATACGGATCTATTGCGGCCAACGGTGTAATTCGTATTACCACTAAAAAAGGTAAACAAGGAGAACCAAGATGGTCTGCATTTTTCGAGAGCGGTTTGGTAGAAGATGTAACAACCTATCCCAAAAACTATCAGGCACTTGACGCAGCAGGCAATCCCGGTTTCAACTTTGAAGCGGCCGAAGGCACTTTTGTCCACAGTACGGTCAATTCTTTTCAGCCCTTGAACGACCCGCGTACCTCGCCTTTTAGAACCGGACAGTCTTATGGCGGTGGGTTGAGCGTATCGGGAGGTTCGGAAGTACTCACCTATTTCCTTTCGGGAAGTCTTAGCGACGGTGAAGGCGTGTTGCCCGTCAATAACATAAAAAGAACGAATTTCCGGGGAAATTTCGGAGCCAAGATTACTGATGACCTTAAGGTAAATTTGACCACGGGCTACACCAACAGTAATCTGGAACTTCCCTTGAACGATAATTTTGCCCTCGCATTAATGAGTCAGGGCCTAAATGGTACATCGACCATAGATGTCAACAACGGTTGGGGCGAATTTACACCCGATGAACTGTTTACCATAGACACCCGGCAAATAATCAATCGTTTTACCAGTGGTCTTGAACTCATTTGGCAACCCTCTGAAAAATTGAACCTAAGAGCCTCCGGAGGCCTAGATTTTACATCCCGTTGGGACAGTCAGTTTTTCCCCACGGGTGAAGCCCCTGATTTTCTAAACTACGACGAAGGTGCCCGGTTCTCTAATAGGTTCAACGATTTTGTCTATACTTTGGATGCCGTAGGTTCTTACAAAACAGATCTTTGGGAGGGCATAAATTCCAGAACTTCCCTTGGATTCCAATATTTACAGAATCTTTCGCAAGGCACCTTCGCAACCGGTCTTCAGTTGGTTGCGGGTAGTAATTCTATTGCGGGGGCAGCAGTAACACAAAGTAACGAACAGACCATCGAGTCGCGTACCGTAGGGGTCTTTGTGGAGGAACAGATCGGTTTTAATGACAAATTGTTCGTGACAGGTGCCGTACGGGCCGATCGCGGGAGTTCTTTTGGTGCCTCGTTCAATTCGGTATTTTACCCCAAAGTGAGTGCTTCTTGGCTGATTTCGGAAGAAGAATTTTTCAATGATTCCGACAAATATGGCATAAGCTCGTTACGGCTTAGGGGAGCCTGGGGAGCCTCGGGGGTACAACCGGGCACCAATGATGCGCTGAGGTTTTTCAATCCCATAGCCGCTACACTGGACGGACAAAGTGTTACCGGGGTCACTATTGGCAGCGTTGGAAACTCCGACTTAACCCCAGAGCGGTCAACGGAAGTTGAGTTCGGCTTTGATGCGAAACTATTGTCCGAAAAAATTGGCTTTGAAATGACCTATTTTAATAAACGTACCGAAGATGCTCTTATATTTAGGCAATTGCCCTTATCGCTCGGCGTGGGCGAAGGGCGCTTTGAAAATTTGGGTTCCGTTAAAAACTCGGGTATTGAAATTGGATTGAATACAAGAATCATCGAAACCGATAAGTTTTTCTTTGGGGTCGATTTTGTGGGTTCGTTCATAGATAATGAATTGATAGAATTGGGTGAGGGCATACAACCGGTCATTTTTGGTCAACAACGTCACGTTGAAGGCTTTCCCCTTGGCGGTTACTGGGATGAAACCTATACTTTTAACGATGCCAATGGCGATGGTTTCATTGGGCAGGATGAGATACAAGTTGGGGAAGTAGGGTACTTAGGTACGCCGTTTGCCACTACCGATATTTCATTTACCCCAACACTTAGTTTTTTCGAAAATCAATTTGTGCTAAGAGGACTCCTAAACTACAGGGGTGGTCAAAAACTTTATAACAACACCGGTTCTTGGCGAAACGGGAATAGTAACAACCAAGAACTGAACGATCCCAATGCCTCGCTTGCCGATCAGGCAAGGGCCGTTGCATCAAAATTTTTGGGCACTAATGCTGGTTATATCGAAGATGCTTCGTTTTGGAGGCTACGTGAAATTTCGTTGACCTATAATGCGCCTGTCACCTTTTCGAGTCAACTTGGTTTTGATCGTATAAGCCTGACGCTTTCCGGGCAAAACTTGGGTGTATGGACCGACTACACGGGACTTGATCCCGAAATAAGTTCTGTGGGGCAAGCCAATTTTACTACTGAGGAATTTCTCAGTCAACCACCCGTGCGTTCTTGGAAAGCAAGGCTAAACCTATCTTTTTAATATAAAAAAATCTAAGAAAATGAGAACATTACTGAAAATAAAAAACAACTATTCCAGATTGATCTTTAATGTCGTTGTTTTGGTTGTACTTACATCGTTGAGTATATCTTGCGATTCGGTGGTAGAAGTTACAGATCCTGATATTGTTACACCGGAATCACTTAATAGCGAAGCCGGTATACAAACCCTACGCGCGGGTTCTTTGGGAGATCTTGCCGTGGCCATGAGCGGTTCCGCAGCAGGCCATGGGGCTACCACGGGCCTAATCGTTATGAGCGGCCTTATGGCTGATGAGTATAGTTATTCTGGAACCTTCCCCACTAGACGTGAGGCTGATACCCGAAACCTTCAAGATATTAACGGTGACATAAATACAATTTATGGTAACCTGCACAGATCACGAACCGGGGCCGAAACTACTATAGACCTTCTTGCCAATTTCGGCGGAAATCCAGAAGTGGAAAGCGAGATGCAAAGTATCGTTGGGTATGCCTATGTCATGTTCGCAGAAACCTTTTGCGGTGGGGTTCCCTTTAGCAAGGCACCTGCCGACGGAGGTGAATTGATCTATGGGGAGCCTTTGACTACTGAGCAAATGTTTAATGCTGCGGTCGAATGGTTTGATCAAGCCATCACCAACGCCGGCAGCAACGATAAATTGGCCAACCTGGGGCGGTTAGGCAAGGCCCGCTCCCTTTTGGGCCTAGGACAAATTGATGCCGCGGCTGGCGAAGTAGCTGCTGTTCCATCAGATTTTGTTTACAATATTGAACAATCGGACAACAGTCGTAGACAAGAGAACGGTATTTATATAATGACCACTGTTCGCCGTCAGTTTTCTATAGCAGATGGCAAAGGCGGCAATGGTCTAATGTACCGCTCCGCTATGGATCCCCGGACACCTTGGGACGGGGGCACGGAATTTGGACAAGATGATATTACCCTGTATTACAACCAACTCAAATTCAATTCCTCCAGTGTACCCGTGGCCTTGGCCTCAGGAATAGAAGCAAGGTTGATCGAAGCCGAGGCGGCCGCTAGTGCAGATGATGCCCAAACCGTCGAGAATATACATAATGAACTTAGGGCCGCAATGGGTCTATCAGAGTTAGACCTCTCAGGAATTAGTGGCGAAGACCTGTTGCTGGCCCATTTTTCAGAACGTGCCTTTTGGTTGTTCAGTACCGGTCATCGACTGGGAGACCTAAGAAGACTTGTGGATGTTTATGATATGATGCCCTCTAGTGTGTTTCCATGGGGGCCTTATTTCAAGGGAGGGGAATATAATCCCAATCTTAAATTTCTAGTCCCACAGTCAGAATCGAACAACCCCAATTATGTTGGCTGTTTGGATTGAAAATATTTGAAAATGTCATACAAAAAAGAGAGGAGGCTTTTTAGGGCCTCTTTTCTTTTTAAGTTTGCTGAAGGCAAAGTTGTCAATTACATTTTTTATGAAAAACCTGTTAGCGATTCCAAAATTTGAACGTTCTGGAAGCTTCATTTTCTTATGTGCCTTGTTTTTGTTGTCCGGCACCGCTGGCCTTATATTCCAAGTGATTTGGATGTACCGGCTGGGACTTGTGTTCGGGAATGCGGCGTATGCAACGGCTGCAACATTATCCGCTTTTTTTCTCGGATTGGCCCTTGGGGGACGGTTTTTTGGCAAGGCTTCCGCCCGTTTTAAACGGCCACTTCGCTTATATGGCTTTATGGAGCTAGGTATTGCCGTAACGGCACTCTTGTTGATTCCTGGCCTCCATTTCTATGAAAAATACTATTCTGATATCGTATCTTTTTTAGGGGTTTCAAGAAGCGTTCTCTTAGTCATCAAGTTTGTATTTGGTATTTCATTACTTTTTTTTCCTTCATTTTTAATGGGAGGCACCTTTCCCGTTTTGGCACAGTACATCGGGAAAAACCGAATTGACCTTTCAAGACGTGGAACGATTTTGTATGCCGTAAATACCTTAGGGGCCGCTCTAGGTGCTTTTGCTGCCGCGTTTTATTTGTTAGCTAGGTACGGGGTCAGTGCAACCTATAGCTTTGCCATGGCCCTGGCTCTTTCCGTAGGGGTTCTGGCGCTTGTTATCGACCGCTTTTATAAGACTCCCCGCCCCGCTACTCTTGAAGCCTTCGATTGGCCTGAAAAGCACGAAAAATCCACTTACGCTACATCCGAATTGGGTTATGGCCAATTCATCACGGTCGCCTTTTTTTCCGGGGCCTTGGCACTAGCGGCCGAAACCTTATGGACTAAAATGTTCGCCCAAGTTTTACAAAATTCGGTCTATTCGTTCGCTGCAATATTGGTAGTGTTCCTTTTATCCCTAGGGCTTGGCGGTATTTTATCCCATGTGCTGGTAAGGCTAAGGGCGCCGTCAACAAAACTTTTGATCTTATTGTTGGCCTCGGCCGCAATTTTGATAGGAATATCTCCAACGGTATTCAGTACTGTGACAAACGGACTTGAGTACCTTGCAGTGAACGCATCTTGGCTTACATATATATGGTCCGTCTTTAAACTAAGCCTAATAGTAATTATGCCTCCAACTATTATTTTAGGTGCCGTGTTTCCCTTTCTGTTGAAAGCGGCCCCTACAATCCATATGCCATCTGGGATAATCGCGGGCAAATTAGTACTCTACAATTCGTTGGGCGGCTTTGTGGGGCCGGTAGTGGCAGGTTTTGTTCTACTTGATTTGGTCGGCCTCTGGAATAGTATAAAAATCATTGCTGTTCTGTATGGCATCTTAGCTCTATTGATTGTTTTCCCAGCATCCGGAAAAAAGAAAATTATTCAACTTTTATTACTAGTTACATTGATTTTCGGAATATTCGTGTTGAAAAACCCACCTCTTGTACAATTGAAAACAGGAGAAAAAGTACTGGATTATTGGCAATCAAGCGACGGTGTCGTCTCTATAATACAATTGGCGGGAAATTTAGAGATGCGATTAGATAATTTTTATGTGCTCGGGGATTCGAAATCGTTTTTGGTCGAGCAAATGCAGGCCCATGTTCCGCTTATGATACATCCAGCACCTAAAAATGTGGCGTTTTTGGGACTGGGGACCGGCATCACGGCAGGTGCGGCGTTTAACCATGATGTAGAAAATGTAGTAGCCGTTGAACTGGTGTCCAACGTGGTTACTGCGGCAAAACGTTATTTTTCACCTTGGACCAATGGACTTTTCAAAGATAAACGGGCGAATATAGTAGCTGACGATGCCAGAAACTTTCTTCTGGGCGCCAATAAGAAATTCGACGTTATTATCGGAGACCTTTTTACCCCGTGGCATGCAGGTACGGGAAGTCTTTACACCCTTGAACATTTTGAACAAGTTAAAAAGCGATTATCGCCCGGTGGCATCTTTGCGCAATGGTTACCGCTATACCAGCTTACACCTGAGAACTTCAATACCATTGCCGCTACATTTGCAGCCGTTTATCCACAAGTGACACTCTGGCGGGCCGATTTTTCCAAGGACCGGGCCAGTATCGTACTCGTTGGCCAGGAAGCAGGCTCACAGCTTAACGATAATACCTTACGCAAAAATATTGTCCATGTAGTGGGTAAGCAAATTGACCCGGAAAACAACCACATGGCCGGTCTTTTTTATCTAGGTAACTTGGAGGCCATTAGAAATCGGTTGTCGGGTGTTGAACTGAATACCGATGACAGAAGGTCTATTGAATTTAAGGCACCTATTCTATCGCAACAAGCCAATTCGGGCAGTGCAAGCTATATTACAGGCAAGGAGTTGGATGATTTGTTGACCTTATTAAATACTAATCTTCCTGCTGGGAAAGACCCCTATCTTTCCAACTTAGCAGAGGAAGAAATTCGATTTGTAAAAGTGGGGGCGCTTTACCATCGTTATTTGCGATATGTCAGTACCGGGGAAGAAGATAAGGCAAAAAAAATACGGGAACAGATACAGTTCTTGGCACCGGACTTTTTACAGACGGAGACCAAAGCTATTGATGAATAGAATAAGGGAATACCAACAAACAAGAAATAAAATGAATTACCAAAAAACAACTGGACCGATCAAGAACTATATGAAACAAGTAAGCAACAAACCATTCTTTTTTTCGATTCCAATAATCATATCCATACTATCTTTTAGTCTTTCCTTTGCGCAACAAGATATCATCGATAAGGCCATAGCAGTTTCGGGAACCGAAAAATTGAAAAATGCAAAGGCTTCATTTGATTTTCGGGATTATCATTATAAATACAAAAGAAACCAGGGGCGGTTTGAATACACAAGAATCGGCAAGAAAGGCGATGGCACGGAAATACGGGATGTCTATACCAATAAGGGGCTGGTCCGCTATGTGGCCGATACCTTGATAAGCCTTACCGAAAAAAGAGAGAAAGCCTATACCAATTCGGTAAATTCAGTGATGTACTTTGCGTTTTTGCCCCTTTGGCTCAAAGACCCCGCGGTCATTGTAGAAGACCAAGGTAGAAGCGTGATAAAAAGTAAGGAGTACTATAAAATCCGTGTTACTTTTAAGCAAGAGGGCGGTGGCGATGATTTTGAGGATGTGTTCCTCTATTGGTTCGATGTTGAGGATTATAGTATGGATTATCTGGCTTACAAATACTTTACTGGCAAAGGGGGAATGCGGTTTCGGGAAGCATACAACCAGCGCAACGTTAATGGGGTCGTAATACAGGATTACCGTAACCTACAACCTAAAATAAAGGACGGCATTGATTTTGATGAAATCGAGAAGGCTTTTGAAAATGACCAACTGGAAGAACTCTCCCTAATTCAATTGAAAAATGTGAAAATCAAAACGATACCCAAACCTTAGCTCAGTCTAATTCATTCAAAGACCCGAAGTAGGTTTCCAGTAAGTTCAGTCTGGAATATTTTCAAAGGGTTGCTCGTAATACTGTTCAAGGGCTTTCCGGTTTGGTCAAAGCGTGCGCCATGGGTAGAACAATAGTAAATACCGCCGTCGTTCTCAACAAACCTAACTTCCTCGGTCTGTTGATGGCTACATATCTGACTGGCCGCCACAAAATTACCTTCTAAATTTTTAACTACGACCACATAGTCTTTTAATATATAATCGCCGTTGTTCTGTAAGCTAGTACCCTCATTGGAGTTAAGGTCTATCGTAAAATCGATTCCAGTAGGTATCGGTCTCATATCCTCTGGTGAAACGTCTCCGTTACCATCTTTGGAACAGCTTTGAACACAGGGAAAAACAATTGCGAATGCCGCACCGGCACCCAAACTTCGTAAGAACTGTTTTCTTTCCATAACAAAGACTTTTAAAAATTAACGTCTTTTGCTAGAAAATCGTATCCAAACAATATATATATGGTCTTCGGCGCATCTTTTAAAAGATAGTAAAATCAATAATTTCTCTACACGGGGGTCTAACTAAGTGTTTGAACGCATCTGATTTATAGTGTTATATACCCAAAAGCACACACCAATTTTTTAGTACTATGCTGATTGTGTTTAGTAAAAAACAAGAATAGCTTTTATTCGAGTTACTACATTCAACTTTTTTTGCAAACATGACAATCGTCATGTTCTTGTTTAATCACTTATGTTATTTTTGAAAAATAATATCATTTAAATTGATTCTAACTACATAAAAATTAGATTATTATATATTTTTCAAATTGACCCTTAATTTTAAAACTTAAACAGTTTTTTGCTAATTTTAGAGTATGAAGCGCTTTTTACGTAAAATAGTATCCATCGGTTTGACGTTCGCAATACTTTTTGCGACCACATCCTTTAGCGCTGATATGCATTTCTGTTGTAACAAATTAGTGGATATTGCCGTATTTGGTAAGGCAAAATCTTGTGACGATAAAGTTCAAAAAAGCGAAAGCCCTTCCAAGGAGTGTTCTGTAGGAGCCAAGGATTGTTGCAGGAATGAAACATTTAGCAAGGCCGGTGATGACAACGTTAAAAAGGTTACCGCGGAATTCAGCATCGAAAACTATGTTTTCTTACATAGCTTTTTTTACACCTATATAAATCGTTTTGAAGGGCTAGATAAAAACATCGTTCCCTTTGTAAATTACGATCCGCCATGGATCGAGAAGGACATTCTTGTGCTTCATGAAACTTTCCTTATTTGATTTTTATTCAAACAGATTATTGATCCAATAATCTGTACTTCCTACTGGCAAACATCGCGTTCTGCCCTCTAATGTCGTACCCTTTATTCCAACGACACTCGCTCCAATTGGTCAAAATACCAAATAATAATGAGTCCTTACGGACATAAGCAATTAGAACATTCAATAAACCCTAAAGTATGGATTCTCAGAGAGAATACTGGATCAAGAATATGGTCTGCAGTCGGTGCCTTAAGGTCATAAAGCAAGACCTTGAAGAAATCGGTGTAGAAGTGCTTTCCCTTGAACTGGGCAAACTATCAGTCCGTATCACTACTGAAATCGATAAAAAAATCGATTTGAAAATAGCGGAGGTGCTTCATTCCAACGGATTTGAAATCGCCAAGAACGAGGAGGAAATGATCGTTGAGAATATCAAGATCACCTTAATCGAACTTGTAACAGACCTTCCTTTACATATTAAGGAAAAGACTTCCGAACATTTGGCAGCAGAACTACATCGCGATTATAAGATGTTGAGCAAGATTTTCTCTAAAAAAGAGAACATTACCATTGAAAAGTACTTTATAAAACTGAAGGTCGAAAGGGTCAAAGAGCTCATACAGTTGCAACAGCATGCGTTCTCAGACATAGCCTATCTACTTGATTATAGTAGCGTGAACCATTTATCCAGACAGTTTAAAAATGTTACTGGATTGAGCATGACAGATTATAAAAACAGCCAAGTATGGGAAAGAAGCTTCCTGGACGAAATTATATAGATAAGAACGAAAATTATGCAGATGTAAACATCCAACAAAAAATAGATTTACTAACAATTCAATACCAATAAAATGAAAAACAAAAGAGACATACGTATTTGGACCATATTAATGGTCACAGGTTTGTTAATTCTCGGGTTCAATGGCCATGCCCAAGAAAAATGGGTAGCCCCTGCAAGTGCCGATAAGATTGTCAACCCCTTAAAGGGGGACACAGATGCAGTGGCAAACGGGAAAAGGACGTACAGAATGCTCTGTGTGGTCTGCCATGGAGCCAAGGGCAAAGGTGATGGCGTTGGTGGCGCAGGATTAAAGCCGCTACCGACCAATTTGACCAGTGCCGAGTTCCAAGCCCAGACCGACGGCGCAATTTTCTGGAAACTAGAGGAAGGACGCTCACCCATGGCCTCCTATAAAACCGCTCTTCCCGAAAAGAAAAGATGGGAATTGATTAACTATATCAGAACCTTGAAACAATGAAAAAGCTAATATATTTTCTAACAGTAGTGGTCTTAGGTACAACTTCATACGCCCAGACCTATAACACGTTTGAACCGAGCAAGACCCAATTTATGCTGCGTGGTTACGGGCATACAGGATTTGAGTATATGGATTCTGGCGATGAAACAGAATCCACATTTTTGGGTGCGGCCTTTGCTCCAATATTTCTTTATAAACATTCAGATAGGCTGATGTTCGAGGCAGAACTGGAGTTTGTTCTTGAAGGGAACGAACTGGAAACCGGTTTGGAATATGCGGACGTTATGTATGCACTTAATAGAAACATGACCGTTAGGGCCGGAAAATTTCTTTTACCATTTGGCACTTTTATGGAACGCTTGCATCCTGCATGGATTAACAGATTGCCCAATACGCCTTTGGGCTATGGGCATGACGGGATTGCACCTTCCTCGGGTATAGGGGTAGAATTAAGAGGGGCATTTGATTTGGGAGGCCCTACTTTGAACTATTCGGTATACTCCACAAACGGTCCACGTCTCAAGGACGGTAATTTGGAACCTGAAGAAGCGGGGATGCTTCAATTCGAGAATTATGAGGACACCAATCTTGCCAAGGCTTATGGGGGTCGAATCGGGTTGCTGCCTTTTTCTGATTCTTCCACAGAAATAGGGTTTTCAGCGTATTCCACTAGTGGAACGGGGGAAGAAGATTCAGAATATGAAGATATCGGTGCCTTTCTCTATGCCTTGGATTTTTCCTTTGTCAAACAAATATCAGGAATAGGCGGCGTAGTTGACGTAAAGGCGCAATACAATAATTCCAATGTGGATACGGCAACTTTTACAGAACTGGAGGATGGTATCGCAGAAGAATACTCTTTTGATAACCAAAGTAATTCCTTTTATGGGCAATTGAGCTATAGGCCTACAATGGCAAGCAATGACTTTGTCAAGAAATTGGAGTTTGTTGGAAGATATTCAGATTTCAATGCTCCCGAGGGTGCCGAATGGGAGGAAAAATCAGTTCAGTATGCCTTTGGCGTCAACTATTGGCTGAGCTGGCGTTCTGTAGTCAAGTTGAGTTACCAGACCACGGAAACAGAAGGAGGCCATGACGGTAATGGAATCACAAATACAGATGGATTATTTCTGCATTGGGCCATAGGATTTTGATCGAATCATAAAAAGCAAAAAAATGAAAACAACATATAAATTATCGATAGTCTTGGCCTTACTGGCCATCACGGGTTTGACAGTGGTTGCGTGCTCTTCAACCAAGACAAAATATTCGGATGTGCCCGCCGAAACGGTAGCGGATACAGCTGATGATTTCAAGATAGAGAAATCAGGAGCACAGCTTTGGGGAGAGACCTGTAATCGCTGTCATATTGCCCCATCTCCAGCAGATTATAACGATACCGATTGGGAAACCATTAGCCTCCATATGAGGGTAAGGGCCAATCTTACCGAAAATGAAAGTAAAAAAATTGAAGAGTTTCTTAAATCAGCAAATTAGGGTTAGAGGTAGATGCTCCCATAGTAATAGATGCTTAGCTATGGGAGCAAAATTCCAAAAAAAGATAACAATTGAATCATAATTAAAATATAACACTATGAAAACAATAACAATCATTATTTCGGTATTCGCAATGGTTATCCTATCCAGTTGCAACCAGAAAACAGATTCTAATGCTATGCTCGAAAATTCACAAACGAGAACGGCACTCTTTGATGCAATTGCCAATAATCACAGCTATATGACCGAATTCATGGACAATATGAAAGGGAACGACCATGCCATGCAGATGATGCAGGGCAACCAACAGATGATGGGTAATATGATGAAAGGCCAGGGTATGCAAATGATGATGAAAGATAGCATGATGATGAAAAACATGATGAAAGATAGCATGATGATGAAAAACATGATGCAATCCATGATGAAAGATGGAATGATGATGGGCGATATGATGAAAATGATGCATGAAAAAGGCATGATGAGCGAAGATTGTATGGAGTCTTGCATGGATATGATGGCCGAGAAAGGAGTAGATAATATTGAACAGGCCAAATTGGAATTGAGCAAAAGCCAAAGTCATGGCGATCATCATTAAAGTATATAAAATTTAACACTAAAAAATAGAAATCATGAAAGGTCATTGGATATGGATGGTTATCGGTTGCGGACTTCCGTTACTATTAATTTTTTTCGCCCCAGCATTGGGCATTACGGGATATAACGGACTTTTTGGCTTTATCATCCTGATGTTCGTGTTTCATCTCTTTATGCCGCATGGCGCACATGGCCACGGTAGGCATAACCATTCGGAACAGAATAATAAGCAACACGAATATGGTAAAAAAAAATCGTTGGCATCTGAAACCAATGAGGAACATAAGGGCCATAGCCATCATTAAAAAAATCAGAAACCAATGAAACATAAATATCAAATAAACGGAATAAGCTGTGGCGGATGTATAGCAAGGGTAAAAAAAACCATGGAAGCACACCCGGACATTGAGAAAACGGAAATCTTTTTAAGCCCAAAAGGAAAGACGATCATCAGTATGAAGGAGAAACTTTCAGTAGAAGATTTGCAAAAGCAACTCAACAAACTTGAGGGCTATACCATTACTGAGATCATTTAAAATAATAGTAACCATAAAATTAAGAACATGTTTTACAGAGATGGATTTTTTTGGGGAATGCACCTTATCTGGTGGGCAATTTGGTTAGTGGCTTTAGGCTGGATTTTTTTTGCGCCGTCTGGCACATCTGATGCAGAAATCAATGAAGACGATCCGGTAACAACGCTCAAAATCCGGTTTGCCAAGGGCGAGATTTCCAAGGAGGAATATGAGCAATCAAGGAATCTTTTAAGATCGGACAAATAGTCCAACAACGAACAACTATTAATCTTTAAATCTAAAACTATGCATTTTTTTGACGGACACTGGGGCGGTATGCACTTCGTATGGTGGATCATATGGTTGATCCTCTTAATATGGATCTTCTTTGTGCCATACGATATCCCGTACCGAAAATCAAAGAAGGAAGACCCTCTCGCAATTCTCAAAAAAAGATTTGCCAATGGGGAAATTACAAAAGAGGAATTTGAAGAATCAAAAAGGATTCTAAAATCCGAATAGTGTCATTTCAACTTTAACATGACACTAGGAATAATAAGCAATTAGTAACACTTAGAATGAATCAAAATGAAAACAAAAATCAAAAAAGCAGTAGGAATTGTATTGGCCGTTTTCACATTATCGGCCTGTGCACAAAAACAGGAAAGTGCTGTAAAGGATATGCTTAAGAACCCCTCTAAACAAGAGGAAGTCTTGACCTTGATGGTCGAAGACCACGATTTGGGCAAAAAGTATATTACCAAAATGATGGATAATGATCATGCCACGGGCATGATGGTAGACGAACTCGTAAAAGCAGCGGCAAACGATACCATTCTCGCCGGTAAACTGAGCGATATGATTACTGGATACCCTGACCTTATGCTATTGACCACCCATCATTTTATGCCGGTCATTGCCAATGACAGCCTTTTGAGCAACACCTTTTGTGACCACACTTTGGAGCATGAGGAATTGGAAAAAGCTATGCACAATAAGATGGAGTACAAAAAAAGTATGGAAAAGAACCATTAATTAAAATTTTGGTTTAGCACAAAGGGTCTTTACTCCACAAATGAATTTGGAACAACTATTAACATAAAAACAACAATCATGTATCGATTAAACGTAAAAAAACTTGGTTTTGCATTCGGTCTCACAGGAGCCTTGATTTATCTGGGCTGTATGGTCGTCATGGCTACCGCAGGGCAAGAAGGGAGCATATTATTTTTCAATAGCCTATTGCACGGTCTGGACACGACCAATATTATAAGAATGGATGTCCCCCTACTGGAGGCTCTCTTTGGCATCGTACAAACCTTTATTCTGGGATGGCTTATCGGAGCATGCATTGCAGGCTTTTATAACGCACAAATTAAGAGGAGATAATCTAAGCTTGTGGATAGAAGAGGCTTTAGAATATGGCACTGCATTGACCGCTGGTATATTGTTTTTTCCTGACAATCTGCTAGTGGTAAGTGCCAAAAAATGGGTAAAATAACAAGGGGGCCAATGGAAACTTATTTGGTAAAATCGGGCACCATGTGCAGCTGGCCTTGGTGTATTCCTTTAGTAAAATATTCAATAAACAGTTCGGCGACAGGGAAGACCTGTTGAATCTGGACATAATTATATCAACTAGAAGATTCCTATGCAATACGTTTGGTTTATATGGTCGCTTATCCTCCTTGCCCTTTGGGGCCTGGTTTACCTCCTGAAAAAGGATTCTAGGAAGGAAATGCTCAAAATGAGTTGGATAACGATGCCCTTCGGGCTTACAGAACCTTTGTTCGTTCCTGAATATTGGCATCCGCCGTCCCTTTTTGATTTGGCGATAAAGACAGGCTTCGATATTGAAAGTCTCATCTTTTCATTCGCTATTGGGGGTATTGGTACGGTATTGTATAATCTTATTTTTAAACGTGGCTACGTTGAATTCCCGCACACCGAAAGAAGTCATAGAAGACACTCCCTGCATGTATATATTCTCTTTGTTCCAGTTTTGGTTTTCGGGGCCTTGAGTCTTTTTACCGAATTGAACCATATTTATTGTGGGATTCTAGCCATGTTCATGGGCGGTTTGGCAACGCTGTATTGCAGGCCAGATTTAATAGAAAAGATTTGGATCGGAGGTCTATTGTTCACGGTGCTCTACTTTATTTATTTCGGTAGCATCCTTCCGTTCTATCCCGATTATGTGGAACTCTACTGGAATCTGGAGAACCTGACCCATATATTGGTTATTGGTATCCCCGTTGAGGAACTGTTGTTCGCTTTCACTTTCGGAATGTACTGGTCGGGGCTATACGAGCATTTGTATTGGAAAAAATTGATGAAACCCTTGGTCGTAAGTTGATTTGGCAATATGGGAATTAAGCATAATTAATCATGAACAAATAAATTTAAAAAGATGAAAATAGTATTAGCAATAGATGGTTCTGACTTTAGTAAAGTCGCCATAGATGAACTTGCAGCGCTGCCGTTGCCTGCGGGTACCGAAGTATGTATTTTGAATGTGTTCGAAAATCCCATGTTGGCCGCTCCTGGTGCCCTTCCATTGGGCGGCACACTTGGCAATTATTATGAAGAAACGGTATCCAATGCGAAAAAATCAGCAGAAGATCTTGTTAATGAAGCTTCAAAATCATTAAGTGACAATAATAGCGCATTGTCTATAACAACAGCGGTGGTCAATGGCCTTCCCAAAAGTGCAATTTTGGAAAAGGCGGAAGCCTTTGATGCCGATTTAATCGTAGTCGGGTCGCAGGGTCATGGTGCATTTTCCAGATTTCTGCTTGGCTCGGTTTCCCAGTCCTTGGCAACGCATGCCGACTGTTCCGTCATGATAGTACGGAAACGCGACTCGAAAGAGAAAAATAATCAGTAAAAAGTTAATGAGCAATAACCAAATGTTAGACCGTATCAACAACAATACATGTAAAGTGACGGAAGCTATCTGCTTGCCAAATTCTAGGTTGCCACGGGTAGTTATAGTTGGAGGGGGCTTTGCGGGTCTAGCATTGGTGGAAGGGCTGAAAAACAAAGATATTCAGGTTGTACTGATAGACCGCAACAACTTTCATCAATTCCAACCCTTATTTTATCAGGTAGCCACTAGCGGCCTCGAACCCGATAGTATTGTGTTCCCTTTTAGAAAACAAATTAAGGGGTATAAGAATGTAAGCTTCAGGCTGGCCGAGGTAAAGGAAATTCAAGCCTCTACCAATACTGTCATAACGGACAAAGGAAAACTTACCTACGATTATCTGGTCTTGGCTACGGGAACAAAGACCAACTTCTTCGGTATGGAAGAAGTGGAAATAAATAGTTTGGGCATGAAGGATATCCGGGATTCCCTGAACATCCGCCACATGATGTTGCAAAACTTGGAGCAGGCCGCGATTACATGCGATGATGAGGAACGCGATGCCCTTACCAATTTTGTGATTGTGGGCGGTGGCCCTGCAGGGGTAGAAATGGCAGGTGCCTTGGCGGAGTTTTGTAAATACATTCTACCAAAGGATTATCCAGAGTACCCTTCTTCCATAATGAACATTTATTTGGTGGAAGCTATGGACGAAGTGCTCTCGGCCATGTCCGACAAAGCTTCTTCAAAAACCCTGACCTATTTGGAAAATCTAAACGTGAAAGTATTGCTGAAAGAGTCCGTTAGCAATTATGATGGTAGGATCGTACAAACCAAAAGTGGGAAGACGATTTTGGCCAAGAACTTAATTTGGACGGCAGGTGTAAAAGGGGACTTCCCAAAGGGTATCGATGAGAGGCATGTAGTGAAGGGAAATCGCTTAAAAACCGATGCTTATTTGAAAGTAGACGGTCAAGAAAACATTTATGCCATCGGGGATATTGCCGCCCTGATTTCCGAAGAGACCCCAAAAGGCCACCCACAGGTAGCACAGGCGGCCATCCAACAGGGAAAATACCTTGCCTGCACATTGATGGGGATCATCAATGATAAACCAATAGGGTTATTTAGCTATAAGGACAAGGGTTCTTTGGCTACCGTTGGTAAGCGCAAGGCTGTTGCAGATCTAGGTAAACTAAAGTTTGCCGGCTATTTTGCCTGGTTGCTGTGGTCGGTCGTACACCTGTTATCCATTAGTGGGTTTCGAAACAAGTTATTGGTCGGCTTCAATTGGGCCGTAAGCTATTTTTCCTATGAAAAGAGCAATAGGGTAATTATTAGGAATTTCAAACTTAATAATACTGCGAAAACTCAAACAAAGGATAATTCCGAAAATCATTTGGAAAAGGATGTAAACACAAAAAAATCCAGTATTGATGTCTAAACACCTTACAAATAACGGCATTATTAAATTCTTCGGCAGCACGGCCAAAGAACTCAATAACAGTGGTGTTGTTCTCTTTATCACGGTCGTCGTCGCAATGGTCTGGGCCAATTCGCCGTGGAAGGAATATTATATCGACTTAATGCAAACTGATATTGCCTTTACCGTTGGCAGTCTTCAGCTATCGGAGCCACTGCTGTTATGGATCAACGATGGTTTGATGGCCCTCTTCTTTCTACAAGTAGGTCTGGAGCTGAAACGTGAAATAATCGGTGGTAAACTTTCATCCCCAAAGAATGCGGTGCTACCTATTGGTGCAGCTATAGGTGGCATGGTACTTCCTGCCCTTGTTTATTTTATGTTCAATAGCTCGGGCGAAGCTTCTAATGGTTGGGGCATTCCCATGGCCACGGATATTGCCTTTTCTCTAGGGGTCCTGGCCCTTGTCGGCAAAAGACTGCCAG
The DNA here is from genome assembly GCF_055378385.1 of Maribacter sp. C-4077. Taxonomy (NCBI): domain Bacteria; kingdom Pseudomonadati; phylum Bacteroidota; class Flavobacteriia; order Flavobacteriales; family Flavobacteriaceae; genus Maribacter; species Maribacter sp. C-4077. Next base: position 3,552,614 of record NZ_AP038807.1, on the reverse strand, counting down.
CCTCTTTAAGGGTTTTTCTTATTACGTTGGCGATAGTGGATGATTTGGGAGGCGTCTTGGTCATTGCCCTATTTTATACTTCCGGTATATCCGAGATGGATTTACTGCATGGGCTATTGTTCTTCGGAGCTTTGATTATAGGCAATTATGCTGGAGTGAGAAGCACTTGGTTCTATGCCATCATTGGTATCGGTGGTGTTTGGCTGGCCTTCTTTTTTTCAGGGGTACATCCAACCATTGCCGGGATTCTGACGGCATTTGCCATTCCTGGTAGGGTAAAAATTAAGGAGAATACCTTTTTAGAGCGTTTAGACCGTTTGCATAAGAGATTTCAAGAAACCAAGTCGATAAAGGGCACGCTTATCTCAAAAACGCAATTGGAGATATTGGAGGATATAAAGACTGCAAGTTCCGAGGCTGAAACTCCACTTCAAAAATTGGAAAGGACTTTAAACCCAATAGTGGGCTTTGTAATTCTTCCCTTGTTCGCTTTGGCAAATGCTGGAATACATCTTCATGGAGATTTGTTGAAAGTACTATCCAGTCCCGTTAGTTTGGGGATTGGTCTAGGTCTGATTTTTGGAAAATTTATCGGTATTACCGCTTTTTCACGACTGCTGGTCGCATTTAAACTGGCCAAACTACCGGAAAACGTGAATTGGAACATGATTTATGGTGTGGCCTTTCTTGGAGGAATAGGCTTTACAATGTCATTGTTTATAAATGAATTGGCTTTCACGGACGAGTCCCTAATATTTACGGCCAAGGTAAGCATCCTATTCGCTTCGATGATAGCAGGGGTAATGGGCGCGCTACTATTACACGGAAACAGTAAAAAATTAATAACAGTTAAATAATAATAAGGATATGAAAAATATTGCAGTAGTAGGATACGGGGTCATCGGCAAAAGAGTTGCCGATGCCATACAGTTACAGGATGACATGAAACTAGTCGGGATTTGCGACATTATCAGCGATTGGCGCATAAAGAACGCTGTAAGAAAGGATTATGATATCTATGCGGCAACCACCGAAGCGGAAAAACAAATGAAGGCTTCGGGCATTTCGGTAATGGGCAATATGCAGGACTTATTGGATAAAGTGGACCTTGTGGTGGATTGCACTCCGAAGAATATAGCGGCAAAGAACGTAGAGGTCTATAAAAAACAAGGTATTAAGTTCATTGTTCAAGGTGGCGAAAAACACGAAACCACAGGACATTCCTTTAGTGCGGAAAACAATTATAGTACGGCGCTAAATATTGATGCTACCCGAGTGGTTTCCTGTAATACCACATCAATCTTGAGAACATTGACCGCTTTAAAAAGGGCAGATTTATTGGATTATGCACGGGGAACATTATTAAGAAGGGCCACCGACCCATGGGAAAGCCATTTAGGAGGTATAATGAACACCATGGTGCCTGAAAAAGACATCCCAAGTCATCAAGGGCCCGATGCGCAAAGTGTCGATCCGGATTTGGATGTCATTACTTCAGCGGTCAAAGTTCCCCAAACCCTTAGCCACATGCATTACTGGAACGTGAAGCTAAGGAAAAAAGCATCTAAAGAAGAAGTGCTCAACGCCTTTAAAACCTCTACACGCATTAAGCTAATCCATTATGATCAAGGATTGGTTTCCAACAATACGATCAAGGAAATGTTTATGGATATGGGAAGACCTTGGGGCGATATGTATGAGGTAGCCCTTTGGGAAGATATGCTAAAAGTGGTGGGCGATGAACTTTTTTATGCATATGTGGTCGATAATCAGGCGATCGTAATCCCCGAGACCATCGATGCCATTCGGGCCCTTACTGGTATTGAGACCGATGCGCACAAATCCATCGAAAAGACCAATAAAAGTCTAGGTATTAATCAATAGCAACAACAATGAAAACATACGGAAATATAGTGGAACAATTAGGGGACAAAGCTTCCTTCTATTTGGACCACGTAAGCGAAAAAATTACCAAGGACGAACTACAACTGCCCGATGCTGATTTTGTCTCTAAAGTTTTTGCCAATAGTAATCGAAATCCACAAACGCTTCGGAGTCTTGCCCAATTGTACGGGCATGGCAATCTAAAGGATACGGGGTATTTAAGCATACTTCCCGTAGACCAGGGGATTGAGCATAGTGCCGCTTTTTCGTTTTATAGGAATCCCGATTATTTTGATCCTGAGAATATTATAAAATTGGCCATTGGAGCTGGTTGTAATGGGGTAGCCTCAACTTTTGGGGCATTAGGTCTCTATGCCCGTAAATATGCCCATAAAATCCCGTTCATTGTCAAGATAAACCACAATGAGTTATTGTCCTATCCCAACACGTATGACCAAAACGTGTTCGGAAAGGTCAAGGAAGCTTGGGATATGGGCGCAGTAGCTATCGGGGCGACCATCTATTTTGGATCTAAGGAAAGTAATCGACAGTTGAAAGAGATTGCGGAAGCCTTTGCCGAGGCCCATAGCCTCGGCATGGCCACGATCTTGTGGTGCTACACCCGCAACGATGCTTTCAAAACGGATAAACAGGACTATCACACCGCCGCGGATCTAACAGGGCAGGCGAACCATCTTGGAGTAACGATACAGGCGGACATCATCAAACAAAAATTGCCCACAACAAATTTTGGCTTTAAAGACCTTCAATTTGGGAAGTATGACGATGCCATGTACAAAACCCTGACAACGGAACACCCCATCGATTTGTGCCGTTTACAGGTCGCCAATTGCTTTATGGGCAAAATTGGATTGATCAACTCTGGTGGGGGTTCCAAAGGGGCGTCCGATTTGACCGAAGCCATCACAACGGCAATCGTAAACAAACGGGCTGGAGGCTCCGGTCTTATTTTGGGACGAAAGGCTTTTCAAAGACCTTTTAAGGAAGGAGTGGAATTGATACATGCGGTTCAGGGGGTTTACCTTGAAAAAAGAATCACAATAGCTTAATACAGATATAAGCATGCTTGATACGGAAATAAAATCACTAAAATCCCTGAACCACTACCTGCAAAAGTTGGTAGAAAATAGGTTGTGGCTCAAGGTTATCATTGCTTTGTTTCTCGGTGTCGGGGTCGGCCTGTTGTTAAGCCCCCAAAACGGTTGGATCACCAAAAGCACTGCCGATGTTTTAGGGAATTGGCTGGCCTTGCCGGGCATGCTCTTCCTGAAACTAGTGCAGATGATCATGATTCCCTTGATCGTAGCTTCAATCATTACCGGAATAGCCAGTAACGACAAGGATAACTTGAAAAGGTTGGGTGGCGGGGTGCTCTTATATTTCATATTAACAACAATTATATCGGTAACCATAGGCACCGTACTTGCACTGATCTTTAGGCCTGGAAAGTATCTGCATCAACAGGCGGAGGTCGATCATGCAAATGCATTGGCCAAAACTGCCGAAAGTTCGGAACTATCCTTTGGAATAAACGATATTCCGAATGCCATAACAAATTTACTGCCCGAAAACCCATTGGCATCCATGGTAAGTGGCGAAATGTTGAGTATCGTCATTTTTACCATTATAATAGGTGTTGCCGTGTTATCGTTGACCGACGACTTTCTCAAACCCGTAAAGTTACTCTTGGGGGCCATACAGGAAATCTGTATGACAGTGGTCAAATGGGCCATGTTATTGGTTCCGATCGCCGTATTTGGTTTAATGGCACAGCTTACATCGAGCGTTGGCCTAAACTCCCTTTCAGGTTTGGGCTTTTATGTACTCGTGGTACTGATGGGATTGCTAATATTAGTCGGTGTTTACCTTGTATTGATAAGTCTGCTTGGCCGCAGCAATCCGTTTAAATTTTTACAAAAAATCACGGATGTCCAACTTTTGGCATTCTCTACAACAAGCTCTGCCGCAGTAATGCCCTTATCGCTAAAAACAGCGGAGGAAGATCTCAAAGTGGATGCCTCCATCAGTAATTTCATTATTCCCATCGGGGCTACTGTGAATATGGATGGGACGGCCCTTTATCAGACCATAACGACCTTGTTCATAGCACAGGCCTATGGACTTGAAATGGGCCTTCTAAATGTTATTGTTGTGGTAGTTACCATAGTCGCCGCTTCCATCGGCACCCCGGCCATACCGGGTGGTGGCGTGGTGATTTTGGCCTCTGTACTATCCAGTGCAGGAATTCCGGCCGAAGGAATTATCATAATAATCGGGGTTGAGCGCTTGCTTGGCATGTTCCGAACTGCGGTCAACGTTACCGGGGACCTAACGGCCTGTATGGTATTCGATAGGTTTTATGGGAATAAATCAGAAGGAACTATTATAAGCGATGTAAAAGCAAATACGGAATATTCCACTGTTTAAATGTTTAAAGAACTGGATGATGATAAAATCAATAAATGAAGTAGATCTTTCCCCTAAAAAGGGCAAAGCGTACTGGGTAAACTGTCACAGGGAATGGCGGGAGGAGATTATTTATTTTCTTATGGTTGATCGGTTTCATGATAGTAATAAGCGGCATTCGAAGAATTTCGATATCCGACATCCCGGTTTCGGGAATAAAGATCAGTTGCAAAAGCCTTTTGGGGGGACAATTAAAGGCATCATCAACAATATCGATTATATCAAAAATTTGGGTTGTACGGCCCTTTGGCTGAGCCCTGTGTTCGAAAACAACCCGGGATCCTACCATGGCTATGCCATCCAGAACTATATGGACGTGGACAAACGCTGGGGCACCAAGGAAGAACTGGAACAATTGGTGGACAAGGCACATGATCTGGATATACGGGTCTTTTTGGATATCGTTCTGCATCATTCTGGAGATAATTGGTCCTATCCTTTTGATTATGATTATTTCTATGCGGGTGGACAACGTTTTCCACTGGGAGGTTGGCGCGAGAAAGACAGGCCGCTTCCAGTCGAACTGAGAGATCAGGAGCTTTATAACCGTAAAGGGCAGATCAGGAATTTCGATGCGTATCCGGAGACCCAAGAAGGTGACTTCCTTACCTTAAAAACATTTAGAAACGATGGTTCCCCTGCTAGTGAAGATTTACAAGAGATACTGGCCAAGATACATAGTTATTGGATACGGGAGACCGATGTGGACGGTTTCCGTTTGGATGCCGTAAAGCATATGAAGGGTAGCGATATCAGCCGTTTTTGTTCTAATATACGAGAATATGCCTACTCCTTGGGCAAGAGAAACTTCTTTTTGTTTGGTGAGATTATCGGTAATGATGAGATGGGTAATCCCTATATAGGCCCCAAAATGCTTCCGGAGGACCGGAATGTATACTATGGGCTTGATTCCATTTTGGATCATCCATTGCACAGTGTTTTGGCTGAAGTGATAAAGGGGAATTCATCCCCGAACCGATTGATACAACGGTATTCGGATTTGCAAAAGAATGCCCTAAGCCGGGGTGAGTATGGGGAATTCTTGGTAACCTATATCGATGACCATGATCAGGTGGGGATGGACTTTAAGCACCGTTTTGGTCAAAATGCCACTCCCGAGCAAGTTGTTGCGGGCGTGGGCTTTCTTATTTGTGCCCTCGGTGCTCCATGTATTTATTACGGTACCGAACAAGGTTTTGAGGGCAACGGAACGGATGACCGGTATATCAGGGAAGGAATGTTCGATCCCGACGACAAGAAGACCAACGTATTGAACCAGGATTCATGGATATACAAGAGAATTTCGGTCTTGGCACATCTAAGGCAGAAAGAGGCCATACTAAAGTTCGGCAGAATGTATTTTAGGGAAACTTCAGAAAACGGACTTGATTTTCATTTTCCTGAATGTGAGGAATGCCTGCTGGCGTTTTCAAGGATTCTGCATCAGGGTGAAATTCTCGTAGTCTATAATTCTTCCCCAAAGGATACCAAAGAAGAATGTATAGCGATTGATACCACTATCAATAAAGAGGGCAGCCTTATGGACTGCATCTATGGTAACAAGAAAAAAATCAGAATAGAAAAGAATACAGATCAAGAAGCTGACCGCCTTTTCATTAAGGTAAAGCTAAAACCCATGGAGTTTTTGATGTTCAAAAACACGTAAGCAAGACAAACTTAGGTTGTAGAAATTAATAATATAAGACCATGAAATACATGATCGTGAAAATTGTAAAAGGGGCTCTGGTGGCAGTGTCGGCAGTATTGATACTCTTCATCTCTGTTGCAGGATATCAATACCTAACCGTCGCTTTAGCACCTGAATATGATTCCGAAACCATGCTGTTGAACTATGAAGTAGTGGGCTCGGGCGAAAAGGACATGGTCTTGATTCATGGCTTGGCAGGTTCCAAAAACTACTGGAAAAGGGATTTGGAGCAAATTACCGGAACGTACAGGCTTCTATTGGTTGATTTATTGGGCTTCGGAGATTCTCCCAAACCCCAAAGCGATTATACCCTTGAAATTCAGCTTGCTGCTCTTGAAAACATCATTTCTAAAGAAGGCTTTGATAGAGGAGAGAGTCTTATTGTCGGTCATTCTTTAGGTGCCGTGCTATCATTGGCACTTTTCGCAAAACACCCAGACTGGTTTAAGGGAGCTACGGTGATTGGCCTTCCCGTTTTCGAAAGTAAAAACCAATTTTTGGAACAGATGTCCGGCGATTCTTTTTTCGACCAGCTTGCCGTAGGTCCCTATGGAAAACTGTTCTGTATGCTCCACCCATTATACATTGTCAAATGGTTCAAGCCTGAAAATCTGACCGATGATGTTTTTAGGGACTCGAAAAAACATACCTGGCAGAGCTATTATAATTCGTTGAACGAAATTATCCTGAACAACAATTTATATAGAACGATTAAGAACATACGGGATAGAAAGATACTTTTTGTTCATGGCGCTAAAGACAAAGTAGCCCCCTTTGCGAATGTAGAAAACTTTGCAAGGTCCTTTTCTCAGGCTAAGTTGATAGAAGTTCAGGATGGCGACCACCAGCTCTTTCTGAAGCAACCACTGAAAGTCTGGAAAGCGATAGAGAATTTTTTCGATGAAAAATCATGATGAATAGGATTGAATACTAATCTGAAAATGAAATAGAAAGATGAAAAAACAAAAATACAGTACAAATCAATTCTACGGATTGATGCATACTGACATCGAGGGAGTCGATGCCCTTATTGAACTGGCCCTGAACATCCGGTGGTCGTGGAACCATGCCTCGGATGAATTATGGCAGCAACTAGATCCGGAACTCTGGGAATTCACACGAAACCCATGGGTCATTCTACAAACGGTTTCACGAGATCGACTGGAGGAGCGTTTGACGGACCCGGCTTTTCGAGAAAAACTTAAAGGCCTATTAAAGGCAAACGAACAAGCGAATTCCGCTCCTTCATGGTTTCAGGAAAAACATCGGAAGGCAGCACTTACGACCATTGCCTATTTCAGTATGGAATATATGCTCAACGAGGCCCTGCCTATTTATGCCGGTGGCCTGGGCAATGTAGCGGGAGACCAACTAAAAGCGGCTAGTGATCTGGGCGTGCCCGTTGTTGCCGTTGGGCTACTTTATGCCAAAGGCTATTTCCGTCAGGAAATCGATAAATACGGCACGCAAAATGCCCTGTTCCCCTATAATGACCCGGGGCAATTGCCCGTTACACCCTTACGCTTACCGAATGGGGAATGGCTTCGTATAAAGGTATCGTTGCCCGGTCATCCGATTTGGCTCCGTGCATGGCAGGTACAGGTAGGAAGGGCGAGACTCTATCTGTTGGATAGCAACGACGCCGCCAACTTGCCGATCCATCGTGGAATTACCGATGAGCTGTATGGTGGAGGGCACGAACTGCGCATAAAACAGGAAATCATATTGGGTATAGGAGGCTACAAATTACTAAAAGCCTTGGATATAAAACCCGAAGTCTGCCATATGAACGAAGGCCATGCGGCCTTTCTGGTTCTGGAACGTGCCAACGATTTTATGAAGGCAAACGGAACTTCTTTTGAGGAGGCACTAGCCGTAACCCGTACGGGCAACCTATTTACGACACACACGGCGGTTGCAGCTGGTTTTGATCATTTCAGTCCCTCGTCAATGGAATACCATTTAGGAGCTTATGCCAAGGAACAACTGGGCTTGGATTTTAATAATCTCATGGCCTTGGGGCAGGCAGACGCCGATAACCGATCAGAAAGTTTTAACATGGCCTATCTGGCCATTCGTGGCAGCGGGGCGGTAAATGGTGTTAGCCGTTTGCACGGTGAAGTAAGCAGAAATCTTTTTAACAATCTTTTCCCGCGCTGGCCGGCAGCCGAAGTTCCTGTAGGCCATGTAACCAATGGGGTGCACATGCCATGTTGGGATTCCAAATATGCAGATGAAATCTGGACGGAATCCTGTGGAAAAAATCGCTGGAGAGGTGAACTCGCTGACCATACAGCGCATATTTCGAAACTATCCGACGAAAAACTCTGGGAATTTAGGACTCGCTCCAGAAATCGTCTCGTAGGTTTTATAAGGGTAAGGTTTGAGAGGCAGGCAATAGTCTCGGGCCTACCCGCAGAAGTGATAACGACCACAGAACAGGTTTTTGACCCCAATACCTTGACCTTGGGCTTCGCCCGCCGGTTTGTGCCTTATAAAAGACCGGATCTCTTGTTACACGATCCCGAACGGTTTGTCCGAATCCTTACCAACCCGGAACATCCGGTACAATTGGTCCTGGCTGGTAAAGCACCGCCATTTGATGAAGCGGGAAAAGGTTTGATACGAAAATGGGTACAGTTTATCCAACAGCATAATCTGTACAAGCATGTCCTTTTTCTAAGTGATTATGACATGATGTTAGCGGAAAATTTGGTCCAAGGTGTCGATGTATGGCTAAATACCCCGAGACGGCCTTGGGAAGCTAGCGGAACCAGTGGTATGAAAGTACTTGTAAATGGCGGCCTCAATTTATCGGTACTGGACGGTTGGTGGGCCGAGGCCTATACTCCCGAAGTGGGCTGGGCCTTGGGCGATGGCCAAGAACATGGCGATGATCCCGCGTGGGACGCGCACGAGGCAGCAGCACTATATGAAATACTGGAGCAGCAGGTCGTCCCCGAATTCTACGCACGTAACAAAAAAGGAGTATCGGAAATTTGGGTAGAGCGCATGCGAAAAAGTATGGCGACCTTAACACCCCTTTTTTCCACCAACCGAACGGTTCGCGAATATACGGAGGACTATTATTTGCCAGCGGCGATCAACTATAAAAAGTGCGCAGCGAGAAAAGGGGCTAAAGGGAAAAGAATCGTTGGCGCGGGCCATGAGCTCAAAGCTAAATGGGATGCCATAAAATTCGGACAAGTTCAAATCGAAAGCGAACGCCAAAAACATCACTTTAAGGTACCTATCTGGTTAAATGGAATAAACCCAAAACATGTTCAGGTAGAACTGTTCGCGGAAGGGATCAACGGTGGAGTACCCGAAAAAATCAAGATGAAATTTGATTGGATGGGGGAAGATGGGGCACATAACTTTTATGCAGAGGTAAATTCTTCCCGACCTATCGATCACTATACGGTTCGCATTGTACCCAGCTACGAAGGCGTTTCCGTACCGTTGGAGAATAGCTTGATACTATGGCAGCATTAAATCAAATTTCAAATAATTGAACAGATGAAAACACTGGAATATCACGAAACCATATTGAAAAAAGTCAGCTTCGACAAGAGGTTGTTAAAGATGGAACTGAAAAAGGCGGTTCGCAATACCACTTGTTCCGAACAGCCAGTGCTTCTTGAATGGTGCGGAGAGCACCTTGGCGAGGAATACAAAAAAATGGCTGCCGTTTTTATGAAAAATAAGAGCTGTGCTTTTGAAGAGTCGGATTCATGATAGGGTTCCGCTAAAAATTATCGAAACAAAACTTAGAAGATGAAGAATATAAAACGTCAACATATAGCAGTATTTACCTCGGGAGGTGATTCCCCGGGGATGAACGCGGCTTTATACGGAATTGCAAAAAAAGCAGAACAAAGTGGTATCAGGTTAAGTGGTATCCGAAAAGGATATGAGGGCCTAGTAGATGGCGATTTAGTTCTCTTGGACGCCCACAAATTGCAAAAGATGGTACATCGGGGAGGAACATTTTTAAAAACAGCCCGAAGCAAACGCTTTTTAACGCTGGAAGGAAGACAGCGGGCTTTGAGAAATCTTCAAAAAAATGATATAGATGCTCTGATAGCGATAGGTGGTGATGGAACGTTTAAAGGTTTATTGGTTTTTTCGGAAATATGTGACATCCCATTTATAGGCATTCCTGGAACCATAGACAATGATTTGGCAGGCACGGATTTTACGTTGGGTTTTGACTCTGCCGTTAACACCGCCATTGAAAATATTGATAAAATCAGGGACACCGCTGAATCGCATAACCGCGTGTTCATAGTGGAAGTAATGGGAAGGGATTCGGGCTACATTGCCATTCATTCAGCTTTGGGTACTGGTGCGGATGCCATTTTAATTCCTGAAAGCGGGCAGGATTTTGTCCAACTTTTAAAAAGGGCCGCCAACTACAATCGTGAAGATGCATTTATTGTAATTGTTTCTGAAGGAGATGAATTGGGTGCCGAGATTGCCGCATCGAAAATCAAGGAACTGAAGCCTGATGTAGACCTGCGTATAACCAAGTTGGGTCACGTACAAAGAGGTGGAAACCCCTCGGCTGCCGATCGAATGTTGGGGATAAGACTAGGTGTGGCTTCCGTAAAATCAATTCTGAGCGAAAAGAAGAATGTTATGGTCGGGGTTTTGAATAATGAATTAAGTCTTACGCCTTTTGAACAGGTGGTAAAACAACACCAAGTAAATAATGAATTGTACGAACTCGTAAATATTTTTAGCAAATAAAATAACAATAGTAAATGAAAACAACGGTATTCAGCACCCATAAATTCGAAGAATCGTATTTGACATCCGCCAATGACGGCAAACATGAATTGAGGCTACTAGAGGAACGACTGTCCGAGCATACCGTTCCCTTGGCAGAAGGCTCGGAGGCCATAAGCCTATTTACAGGCGATGATGCATCCGCCAACATACTAGAAAAACTAGGTGCGTTCGAAGTCAAATACATAGCTCTTCGTTCGGCAGGCTACAACCATGTGGATATGGAAAAGGCGAATGAAATGAACATCAAGGTGGCTCGTGTTCCCGCATATTCGCCTTACGCTATTGCAGAACACACGGTCGCACTCATATTGGCTTTGAACAGAAAATTGATACGGGCCAACAATAGGGTGCGCGAACAGAACTTTTCCTTGAACGGGCTCACTGGTTTTGATCTGAACGGGAAAACAGTTGGTGTAATAGGTACTGGAAAAATTGGAGGGGTCCTAATCAAAATACTTCATGGTTTTGGCTGTAAAATTCTAGCCTATGATGTCAACAAGGATGAAGACCTAGTAGAAAAATTTGGTGCCCGCTATACCGATTGTAGAACATTATGTGCCGAATCGGATATTATCAGTCTTCACGTGCCTTTGACTACCGACACGAAACATTTAATCGATGCCGAGCAAATTGGGGTCATGAAAAAAGGTGTTATGCTCATCAATACGAGCAGGGGCGGCCTGGTAGATACCAAAGCGGTCATTGAAGGTTTAAAAACAGAAAAAGTCGGATATTTTGGGATGGATGTTTATGAAGAAGAGGAAGGATTGTTTTTTGAAGATCATTCCGATGAGATACTTCAGGATGACGTAATTGCGCGTTTGATGACCTTCAAGAATGTTCTAATAACAAGCCATCAGGCATTCTTGACCGATACCGCATTGACCAATATTGCGGACACTACCGTATATAATCTGGATTGTTTTGAAAAACAAATCGAATCGGGAAACGAAGTCTCCAATGAATAAAGGACAGGCTCCAATTGTAAGCTTTAAAATACATATAAACCTAAAAACAATAGCACTATGAAAAATATATTAGTACCCACTGATTTCTCCGAAAATTGTAACAAAGCCGCCGATTTGGGCATTGAAATGGCCAAACTATATAATGCGGAAATTCATTTCTTTCACTTGATACATACTCCCGTAGACTGGGTCAAACTCGACAAGCTAAAGGAAAAAAGATATCCTAAGACCTTGAAGGAAATCGGATCGGCCAAATCTGCATTGCGGGAATTGGAAAAAAAAGCGGAGAAGGAAAACCTAAAGTGTCGCACCTTCTTGGAGTACCAGATTGAGACCACCAATATTTTAAAACATTCCGGTCATTTTCAACATGATTTTATTATCACGGGGAGTAGCGGCACCAAAGGCACAGCGCGGGAACTGTTTGGCAGCAATGTGGAAAAAATTGTAAGAAAATCAGATGTCCCCGTAATCGTGGTTAAAGAGGACGAAGTTTCCTTTCCTTTTAAAGACATTGTATTTGTTTCTGATTTTATGGAGGATGTGAGTGGTGCTTTCGAACATGTAATCTCAATCGCAAAAAAATGTAATGCACATATTCGTTTGTTGCGCATCAACACCCAAACGGATACCAATAGCATCGCGGCAGGATTAAATCCGATTAAAAGATTCTTGGAAAAGTTTCCCCATTTGAATAATTATTCCATGTACGTCAATAACGAACCGTCCGTAGAAACGGGTATAAACACGTTCCTAAGACACGAACCTGCGGATCTGATTGCTTTGTCCACCCATGGTAGTACAGGCTTTTTGAGCCTGTTTTCCAAGAGCATCGCCGAGGGTGTGGCCAATCATTCGGCACTTCCGGTAATGACAATCAAAATTTAAAAAAAAACATAGATAGTACGATGTCGAATAACTTAAATCAAATACGAGAAAAGCCCTTTTACAAGTTATTGTTGGGAAGAACGGTATTGCCCCTCGTTACCATTTTGGGTATCGGCATCTTGTATGTTATTTTAATGTCAATGGTCGATCATAAATCTTTGCCATTCCACATTATCATTGCAACGGCGGCCTTGGGTAAGACCATCCTGATTACGATGACTACCTTGAAGCGATTGTCGAAATTGATAAAGATCTGTCATTCATTGGAGCGATTGCTTTGGGTTTTTGGGCTGATAATCGTCATAAGCATATTGTCCTTTGCAACCGATTATGCCTGCCTTTTTCAATTCAGCCATACCACATTTGAAGGAGTTCCCGATTATTCAAATTCGTACTTGTATAATTTGTACCACTTTTTCTACTTCAGTGTGATTACTTTTTCAACGGTAGGATACGGCGATATAATTCCAACGTCCGATGTAGCCCGGTTCGTTGTCATGCTCGAAATATTCTTAAGTTTTTTCCTAATCGTATTTGCTTTGGCCAATATTAAAAAAATACACATCAATGGATAAGATACATATCATAAAGGCAAGTGGGGAGAAAGCTCCTTTTGAAATAGGTAAAGTAAGGCATTCATTAGAACGGGCCGGTACCGATAAATTGTTGGTCGAAGAGATAGTTCAAGAAATTGATAAGGCAGTTTACGAGGGAATGACCACCAAAAAGATATATCAAATGGCGTTTAAAATATTAAGGAAAAAATCTAGAGTAAGTGCTTCAAAATACAAACTAAAAAAAGCCCTTATGGAATTGGGGCCTTCGGGCTATCCTTTTGAAAAATTTGTTGGTGGCCTCTTAAGTCATGAGGGTTTTGATACAAAGGTCGGGGTAATGGTACAAGGCAATTGTGTTCAGCACGAAGTAGATGTGATTGCCCAAAAAGACAATAAACACTATATGATCGAATGTAAATACCATAGTGATCAGGGGAGGTTTTGTAATGTGAAAATCCCGCTCTATATCCATTCAAGATTTTTGGATGTGGAAAAACAATGGGGAAAACAGCAAGGCCATAAAACCAAGTTTCATCAAGGAGGAGTTTATACCAATACACGTTTTACCACCGATGCCATACAATATGGTACCTGTGTTGGGCTGATGCTTACAAGTTGGGATTACCCGAAAGGGAACGGTCTGAAAGAACGGATAGACAAATCCGGCCTTCATCCCTTAACCTCTTTAACAACATTGACAAAAGCCGAGAAATCCAAATTATTGGATAAAGGCATTGTGCTTTGCAAGGATATTAACGAAAACCCATCACTATTGGAGCAAATAGGTATCGTCAAGCAACGACAAAAAAAAATTCTCGAAGATTCGGAAGAATTATGCACAGCGCATTAAACCAACAAACATTAATTAATCCTAAAAAGAAAACATATGAAAACGGAAGAACTGAAAAAACAGGAGAGTATTGACCTAGAGCCATTTTACCAAGCATTGGAGGATGATTCCAAATTACTTGAAGAAGCTTTTGAAATACTATTGGAGATGGTAAGCACCGATCCGAAATCTGCCAAGAATATGGCAGCTCTCATTAAAAAGGATTTTCATGGTCTCTACAAAGAAATAGCGGAGTTATGCCAACCGGACCAAGATAAAGGGAACACACCTTCCTGCTGTGGGGGACACTAAACAGGTACTATAAATGAAAAACAACAAAATAAACATTCACTTTTTAGGAGCTGCTGGAACCGTTACTGGTTCAAAATATCTCTTGGATACCGGCGAACGCAAAATCTTGATTGATTGTGGCCTTTTTCAGGGATTAAAAGAACTACGCTTAAAAAACTGGGAGCATCCTCCCATTGAAGTCTCGGAAATTGATGCGGTCTTACTAACACATGGACATATGGACCATACAGGCTATCTGCCCAGATTGGTCAAACATGGTTTTAATGGCCCCATCTATGGAACGTACCCCACATTGGACATTGCCAAAATCGTATTGAACGATAGTGCCAAGATTCAAGAACAGGAAGCTAAACGGGCCAATAAGGAAGGCTATTCCAAACATAGTCCCGCCGAACCACTTTATGACTTAAAGGATGTTGAAAAAACCGTTCCCTTTTTTAAGGGAGTACCGCCCGGCCAATGGCTGCCCTTGATGAAAAACATAAAAGCTAGATTTCAGTACAACGGCCATATTCTTGGTGCCACCTACATTGAATTGGATGTTCTCGGAAAACGTTTTGTTTTTTCAGGGGATATCGGCAGAACGAACGATTTATTGCTATATCCACCGCTAAAACCAAAAAAGGCGGATGTTCTTTTTATAGAATCGACCTATGGCGGCAGGTTTCATCCCGAAGAAGCAGAGGCACTTCCCGAAATTGAAAAATTGGTCAACAAAACCATTGAAAGGGGCGGAAGCCTTTTCATACCAAGTTTTTCCGTAGAGCGTGCCCAATTGATGATGCTAATATTTTGGAGGTTGTTACAACAAAATAAAATCCCCAAAGTACAGATGATTATGGACAGCCCGATGGGTGCCAACGTACTGGAACTGTTCCATCGTACCAGGGACTGGCATAGGTTGGAAGATGCTGAGTGTGACGAAATGTGTTCACATTTTACGGTAGTAAGCAGTTATCGTGAAACTATGGAATTGAGAAGCGACGATACACCTAAAATCGTCATAGCCGGAAGCGGAATGCTCACAGGAGGTAGAATGCTCAATTACCTCGAAACCCAGGCACAAAACGCCAATAACACCTTGCTTTTTGTGGGCTATCAAGCGGAAGGCACTCGGGGGAGAAAATTGTTGGAAGGCGAGAAGGAATTAAAAGTGTACGGAAAAACTGTATCCTTTCAAATGGAGGTGGCAGAAATAGAAGGTCTTTCGGCACATGCCGACCATTCCGAACTATTGGATTGGCTAAGCAAGGTCGAACAGAAATCTGAAAGGATATTTATTGTTCATGGAGAGATAGAAGGTGCGGAGGCATTGCAAAAAGGCATTAAGGAAACCTATGACTGGGATTCCGAGATTTCTCAGCTATACAATATTGAAGAAATAATACTTAATTAACTGATATGGTCGAACTAATCATTGGGGTACTATTAGGAATTTCCATTGTATTACTTGCAATAAAAACGGGCTTTGATAAGGACAGCAGTTTCTATCCTGTATTATTGATTGCTATTGCTTTCTACTATGTTCTTTTTGCTTTTCAAGCTAACAATACTTACGAAATTATATTCGAAACAAGCATTGCTTTGCTATTCTCGGTAATTGCAATATTAGGGCATCATAGAAACCTAAAAATAGTTGGCATCGCACTGGTATTCCACGGGATATATGACCTTTTTCAAGGTAATATTGTGTTCTCGACAAACCCACCTCAATGGTGGCCACTTTTCTGTTTGGGGGTTGATGTAACTCTCGGTATTTGGCTTCTTTGGACTTCATCGAAACATTTAAAAACCAAATAATGAAAAATAGTATGGAAGAAAAATCAAGTACTTTAAAATATAAACACTTGGGCATTTATACACAGAACGAACATGTGGTCTATATGCGGGAAGATTGCCATGTCTGTGTTTCCGAAGGTTTTGAAGCATTGACCAGAATCAGAGTTTCCAATTTCAATACTTCCATCGTTGCCAGTCTTAATGTAATAACGTCGGATGTGCTGCTAGACGGAGAGATAGGCTTATCGGAAGCGGCGGCGAAAAAATTAAAAGTGTCCGGAAATGAAACACTAAGGGTGTCGCACTTGGAACCTATAGATTCGTTAAGCTATGTACGGGCCAAAATCTACAATCAAAAACTGGATTATATGGCCTTTGATGAAATCATTACGGATATCGTTGAAGGAGATTACTCCAACATTCATCTTTCGGCTTTTATTACGGCCTGTGCCGGAAATAGATTAGATGTCAATGAAATCTCGGATCTCACAAAAGCCATGATTGCCTCTGGAAAGCAACTAAATTGGAACAAAGAAATAGTAGTAGATAAACATTGTATTGGCGGATTACCTGGCAATAGAACAACCCCGTTAGTAGTTGCCATTGTTGCTGCTTATGGACTTACAATGCCAAAAACGTCCTCGCGAGCCATTACTTCGCCCGCTGGTACAGCAGATACTATGGAAGTTCTGACCAATGTAACGCTCTCTTCCGAAGAAATAACGGCTGTGGTAGAAAAAGAAGGAGGTTGTTTTGTTTGGGGGGGTACAGCGCAATTAAGCCCTGCCGATGATGTACTGATTAAGATTGAGAAGGCCTTGGATATCGATAGTGAAGGGCAGCTCATAGCTTCGGTACTTTCAAAAAAATCTGCGGCAGGTTCAACCCACGTTGTTATAGATATTCCCGTGGGAAAAACTGCAAAAGTTAGAAGTGAAGAAATGGCACAAAAACTAAAAAACCATATGGAAATAGTCGGTAACGCTGTTGGGCTTAATGTGAAAGTGGTCATTACAGATGGTACGCAACCTGTAGGGAGAGGAATTGGCCCAGCTTTGGAAGCCATCGATATACTAAAGGTTTTGAAAAATGAGACAGATGCGCCAATCGACCTAATGGAAAGAGCATTGCTTTTGGCTGGCGAACTTATAGAGCTTTCGGGCAAAGTCGAAAAAGGAAAAGGAACGGAAACCGCCAAAGAAGTGATTACATCTGGTAAAGCGTATGAAAAATTCCTTGCCATTTGTAAGGCCCAAGGCCGCTTTTCAAAACCTGTTTTAGCACCTTATAAAATTGAAATCAGAGCAGAAAAATCAGGTAGTCTAAAGCGTATTGATAATCGAAAAATAGCAAAGCTCGCCAAACTTTCGGGTGCCCCTCAATCTAAATCTGCCGGTATTTTATTGAACGTTCATTTAAACGATGAAATAGAAAAAGGCCAGTTGCTGTATACGCTCTTTGCAGAATCGCAAGGGGAGTTGAACTATGCCTTGGAATATTATGAGAGCCATAACGATATTATAACAATAGAATAAAAAAAAGGACAAATGAAAACTATATTATTCAGTCTTCCGGGAAACCAAGAACTCACGGAATTGTTAGCGGAGAAAATGAAAGCGGAAATCGGGGAATGCACCATACGCAAATTTCCTGACGGGGAATCCTACACGCGTATCCTTTCCGATGTGAAAGACAAATGTGTGGTCATGGTCTGCACCTTGCACGAACCCGATGAAAAACTATTGCCATTGTATTTTTTAAGCCACACCGCAAAATCTTTGGGCGCTATGTGCACTTGCTTGGTGGCTCCCTATTTGGCCTATATGCGACAGGACAAGGTCTTTAATGAAGGGGAAGGCGTCACCTCTAGCTTCTTCGGGAAATTGATTTCGGGTTTTGCCGATAGCATCACCACCATCGATCCCCATTTGCATAGAATACATTCGTTGGGCGAAGTATACAACATTCCGAACAGGGTCATCCATGCTGCTGACGAAATCTCCAAATACATCAAGGAAAACATTCATAATCCAGTACTCATCGGACCCGATTCCGAGAGCGAGCAATGGGTTTCCGATGTGGCGAAAAAGGCAAATGCCCCTTTTACCGTCTTGCAAAAAATCCGTCATGGAGACCGCGATGTTGAGGTTTCCGTGCCGGATGTAGATAAGTATAAGGGGGCAACACCACTTTTGGTAGATGATATTATTTCAACTGCCCGGACCATGATAGAAACAACGGAACATTTAAAAAATGCAGGAATGAAACCACCGATTTGCATAGGTATCCATGCCGTATTTTCAGGAAATGCCTATCAGGATTTATGGGACGCTTATGTGGAGGATATCATTACCTGCAACACTATTCCACACCAGTCAAATAAAATTGATTTGAGCGATGTCATCGCCAAGGAAGTAAAAGAATTGATGCACCACATATGAAAATAGGATTGCACTTAATACTGTTCGTTTTTATGATTTTTTCCGCATACCCACAAGATAAAATGTTGATTGGACAATTGTCCGATAGACTGGTGGTACGGGAAAATTTCAATAACAATGGCGATTTTCTGAACAAGCAAACCTTTAAAGCGGGAAGGCTAAAAGAAGCCAATGGATATTATGAAATTGAGGTTGTAACCGAACTTTTTGATGAAAATGGCACCTCGACCGATAAATATACCACCACTTACCGATGTAAACCGGATGAATCCAGTATTTTGGTAATGGCATTTCCGTTTTCAAACCCAAAATCAAAGGAAACCGAAATCAATACAGTGTCCAAAAATTTCAAGGAACTCTATGATCTAGCGAACTTGGAGAATGTTGAACTCGAAATGAGCTTTGATTCGGGATTGTTGAACTTCTTTGGTTCCAACAGTAAAATTAAAATTTATGACCGGGTATTGGTATCTAACGGAAGTGGGAAAACAATCAAATCCAAAATCAACATAAAGGCCTACGCCATAGGAATACGAATTAAACAATTGGACTATGTTGCAAGTGAAAAACTTACAAATGAGAACTTGTTATCATTCCAGAAATTTACCGAGAAAGACGGCAGCTATTTTACGATGGCATACAAATAATAAATTATGAGAAACTATGACACCCTATCAGAGGCAATTAATGATTTACAGATCAGGGGATATACCTATGATTTTAATTTGGCCCCCGACTGTATAAAATGTGCTTCATTGGAATTGGAAATCCATCCCGAAGATTTTGATGTGGATGAAACCCATCGTTTTGAAGGTATGAGCAGTACGGACGATAACAGTGTTCTTTATGCCATTTCATCAAAAGATGGTAAAAAGGGGCTTTTGGTAGATGCCTATGGGGTCTATGCTGAAAATATCTCGGAAGCAATGCGAAAAAAATTACGATAACCCTTAAATAGAATACTATGGACAATCACGAAAAGCAAAAAAACAAAAAAATAGATCATTCCAAAATGGATCACTCAAAAATGGACCATTCTAAAATGAATCACGACAAAGATGACCATTCAAAAATGGATCACTCGAAAATGGAAGATTTAAAATCCGACGACCATATCAAGATGGATCATAGTAAAATGGATCACGGTTCTGGCGACCATTCAGGTCATAATCCAGGTCACGGTCAAATGGGTCACGACCATCACAAAATGATGATTGCCGATTTTCGAAAACGGTTTTGGGTAACGCTCGTGCTAACCATTCCCATATTGTTCTTCTCGCCAATGATACAGGAGTTTTTCGGATATGAATTTCTCTTACCAGGAAACCCATATATCCTATTTGCACTATCTACCATCGTCTATTTCTTTGGAGGTTGGCCTTTCTTAAAAGGTTTTTGGTCAGAGGTCAAAAAGGGCGCACCTGGAATGATGACCCTAATTTCCATGGCCATAAGCGTTGCCTACTTTTATAGTACTGCCACAGTATTCGGACTAAGGGGCGAAGATTTTTTCTGGGAACTTTCAACACTGATCGCAATTATGCTTTTAGGCCATTGGATAGAAATGAAAAGTGTATTAGGTGCATCAAAAGCCTTACAGCTTTTAGTAAGTATGATGCCAGCCGAAGCCCACAGGGTAAAGGGTGATACTATAGAAGATATTCCCTTGGAAGATTTGTTAAAAGACGATGTGATTTTAGTAAAGCCAGGTGAAAAAGTCCCAGCTGATGGGATTATAGTAGATGGTTCGAGTTACTTAAATGAATCAATGCTTACAGGGGAATCCAAGCCCGTAAAAAAAGATGAGAACGATAAAGTAATCGGTGGTTCAGTAAATGGCAATAGCACTTTGAAAGTAAAGGTTGAACATACCGGTAAGGATAGTTATCTCAACAAAGTAATCACAATGGTTGAGGAAGCGCAAAAGACCAAATCTAAAATGCAGAACCTTTCTGATAGGGCTGCAAAATGGTTGACATACATAGCCCTGGCAATTGGTTTTGGCACATTGGCGGTTTGGTTGATTTTAGGCTTCCCATTTGTATACGCCTTGGAGAGAATGGTTACCGTAATGGTCATTGCCTGCCCTCATGCCCTGGGCTTGGCCATTCCGCTGGTAGTGGCCATATCCACCGCGGTATCTGCTCAAAACGGCTTATTGATCCGTAACAGAACTGCCTTTGAAGAATCTCGTAAAATATCCGCTTTACTATTTGACAAAACAGGAACATTGACCAAAGGGGATTTTGGCGTTACCCGTATTGAATCGGTGGATGAAAAGTATTCAACTGACGAAGTCCTAAGGCTTTCCAGTGCCTTGGAACAAAGTTCAGAACATCCTATCGCGGTTGGAATAATAAAAAAGGTAAAGGAAGATAAAGTTGCCATCCCAAAACCTGAAAATTTCAAAGCGATTACCGGCAAAGGGGTGGAAGCAAATGTAGAGGGCAAAAAAGTAAAAGTGGTCAGTCCGGGTTATTTAAGGGATGAAAAAATCACTATACCTGAAGATGCCTATAGTGACGCTGCTGAAACTGTTGTGTTTGTATTAATCGATGGACAGCTAGCAGGATACATTGCTCTTGCCGATGAAATAAGACCAGAATCTGCGGAAGCTATCGAAATATTCAAAAAGAACAACATCAAAGTCTTGATGGCCACAGGTGACAATGAAAAAACCGCTAAGGCCGTGAGCGACAAACTAGGATTGGATGGCTATTATGCCGAGGTACTACCCCATCAAAAAGTGGAGATCGTAGAAGAGCTACAAAACAAAGGAGAGTTCGTAGCTATGACTGGGGACGGGGTCAATGATGCACCCGCACTTGCTAAAGCTAATGTAGGTATCGCCGTAGGCTCCGGCACCGATGTCGCTGCCGAGACTGCGGACATTATTCTAGTAAACAGTAACCCACAGGATATTGCCAACTTGATTTTATTCGGCAAGGCCACTTACAACAAAATGATTCAGAACCTAATATGGGCTACGGGCTATAACGTAGTGGCCATACCCCTGGCAGCGGGTGTATTGTACTCATCGGGCTTTGTTCTGGGTCCAGCCGTTGGTGCAGTGTTTATGAGTTTGAGTACTGTTATTGTGGCTATTAATGCACAGTTATTGAAAAGGAAAATAGGGAAAAAATAATGAACAAAAAGGAAAAACGCAACAGGATATTTTTAGTCTTGTTGAGTTTATTTGTGGTAATGCTCGGGTACGGGATTTTATTGCCTACCCTCCCGTATTATACGGAAAGATTGGCGTTAAAGGACAATCTGGACACGGATCTGATCAACTTCCATATTGGAATGTTGACCAGTATTTATCCCCTGTTCCAGCTTTTGTTCGTTATCGTCTGGGGCAAGCTTTCCGATAAATGCGGCCGTAAACCTATTATACTATTGGGGCTTGTAGGTTTTGTCGTGATGAACTTGCTAACGGGTCTTGCCACTTCCCTGTCGATGCTATATATAGCCCGTATCATAGGGGGCATCTTTACGTCAGCGGTCATTCCCGTCAGTAATGCCTATTTAAGTGATATTACCTCAGAAAAGCGACGGACAAAAATAATGGCCTGGTCTGGGGTCGCTATCAGTTCCGGTGTCATATTTGGCCCTGTTCTGGGGGGATTTCTGTCGCGAACGAACCTTCACTATACATACTCTTTTGGAGTGTTCCATCTAGACCGTTTTTCGGTTCCCTTTATTTTGGCCGCTCTTTTGGGCTTTGTGGTATTGCTGATAATCATAAAATGGCTAAAGAATACGGAAGTAAAAAGTCGTATTGCTTCTGAGGTAGTCAAATTCAGCTTTTCCCTTAGTAACTATTTTATCATTTTGTTGCTCTTATCCTTTGTGATGCAGTTCGTGGTTACCCTGTTTGAGACCGTGTTTTCAATTTATGGGAAGGATGAGTTGGCCTTTACAACCAATCAGGTGGGTATTGGTTTTATGCTTTGTGGTTCCGTGATGGCCGTTTTGCAACCGGTATTCGCAACCTATGGCGAAAAAATATTGACCTCTAAACAGCAAATAACATTGGGGTTATTGATATCGGGTGTTTCGTTAATCGTCTTCCCTTTTGTGAGTGGTGAACTATACATTTATGTTACTATAATAATTTTCGCAGCCGGGGGAGCCATGGTGACACCAAACCTGCTTTCGGCAGTTTCTTTGATATCCAAGGAAAACACGGGAAGGAATATATCCATTCAAAGTTCCACGAACAGTATCGGTCAAATTTTGGGTCCGGTATTGGGGACTTGGCTGATTGCCGGAGGGTTTTATTACCCTTTCATTATTGCTGGGACAACCGTTTTGGCATCTTTGGGATTGGTTTATTTTTTGAGGAAACAAGATAATGAGGTTGATCAAATCTTATTGGCCGACCAGCATAAAAAAGGGTAGCGATGGACCATAAATATGCAGTTGGAAAACACAGTAAAACAGCATTTCAAAATGCCACAGACAATTCAAAATATGTTGAGTTGGTCCATTCGGGAGAAGACTATTTTTTGCGGTTGGAAAAGTTAATCGATAAGGCGGAAAAGGAAATCCATTTACAAACCTATATTTTTGAAAACGATGACACGGGAAACCGCATATCCTCCTGTTTGAAGGAAGCCGCTCAACGAAAGGTAAAAATATATGTCTTATTGGATGCCTTTGGTAGTGCGGCATTACCCGATAGTTTTGTACAGGATTTGGTGCAGCATGGTATCTCCCTTCGATTTTTCTCTCCCCTTTTTTCCTATAATAATTTCTATTTAGGTAGGCGAATGCACCATAAAATTGCGGTCGCCGATGAAAAAATGGCACTGATAGGAGGTATCAATATTGCCGATAAATACCATGGAACCCAAGATGAAGAGCCTTGGCTAGATTACGCCGTTCAGTTGAACTGCCCGGCAGCTAAGAATCTGCAAATATTATGTAGCGATTATTTTTATAAAAGGGGAAGCTCAAAAAAAATACCACCCGTGTTACATTCGGCCGGTAGCGCACTCGTGGGAATTTTACAAAACGACTGGCTACAGCAAAAAACGGAAGTCTGTGATGCCTACACGAACGCCTTCATTCATGCTAAAAAGGAAATAGTTATCATAGGCTCGTATTTTTTGCCTGGAAGCAGATTGGCAAAGGCATTGAAAAAGGCCTGTAAAAGAGGAATAAAAACAACGGTAATCTTAGCGGGCATTAGCGATGTGCCTTTGGTAAGTAGGGCTACCGAACATTTGTACTCCTCTTTTCTAGACCACCATATGAGAATCTATGAGTGGAACAAATCCGTAGTACACGGTAAAGCTGCGGTGGTTGACAACAAATGGTCTACCGTAGGCTCATTTAACTTGAACAGTCTTAGTTGCTATGGCAGTATTGAAATGAACGTAGAAGTTCACTCCGGAGAATTTGCCGAAAACCTTCGGGCCGACTTTGAAATGGTTATAAGCCAGTGTAGCGAAATTACAAAGGGAACTCTCAGACAAAGAGCCGATATACTCAATAAGTTGGGTAATTGGATTTCGTATCAAATGGTACGTTCAACCATGCTTTTTCTAACCTTTCTACCGCATTTAAGGTTTTTGAAAAATTATAGGTTATAATATGTTGGCAAGTGGTTAAATGGTTTGGCTTGTTTATCTGTCTATACGGCCAAGGCGATAAATCATGAGGCACAACAACTTAAAAAAGGAAATATATAATCGATGATAGAATACAAGCAGAAACCACACTTTGAAAAACACATATAAGCCATCAGTAATATTCAAAAACAATAGCAATGACAGATTTAACAACTAGTGCGATTGAGCGTGTCCTCAGAAACAATTACCTCGGCCACTTGGCCTATCTATGGCAAGGGAAGCCTTATTTGATTCCCATCACCTATTATTTTGATCCTGCCGACAATACGATCATTAGCTATACCTCGGATGGCCATAAAATCAATGCAATGCGAAATAACAACTCGGTTACCGTACAGGTAGAAGAAATACAATCGATGTTCAATTGGGAATCGGCCATGGTGCACGGCACATTCGAAGAACTTGAGGGCAACATTGCCAAACAAAAGTTACACCTTTTTACAGAAGGCGTGAAGAGCATTATCCGTAGAAAAGAACGGAGAGAGGTTGAGTTTATCAATGAATTTTCGAGCAAATTATACGAAAGGGGAAATCCGATTGTCTATCAGATCAAAATACTTGAGATTTCAGGAAAACGACGGGAAACGTAAAAGCAACATCGCTAATCGGATAGACTTTTTTGGCCTTAACAACCCAACAGGTCTAAATTCCAATGCAAGAATCTTATTTGTATTTTGAAATTATTTAGTGAATGGCCATTTAAAACAACTTGGAACCTATCTAACTATAGTTCTTTAAAATAGATGTACTTAATGTTAGGATAAGATGTAACTTTATGTCAATCAAGTAATGCCAAAACAAACAATTTACATATTATCACTTTCCTTGTTGGTTATGTGGTCTTGCAAAAAAGACGACCAAAGTTCACAACAAGTCAACCTTTTGTTTACCGAAAATAATTTAGCAGGAGATTGGAAAAGAATTGCAGAATTTAGAGGACAACCCAATGATTCATTGGGCATATTGGAGCCCTTGGAAGATTTGTTTGCCCAATTCGAAAATTGCCGAAAAGATGACATTATCAGATATGTTAAGGGCGACGAGCAAGAAGATAACCGCTATTTCTGGGGAATCGGGGCAATTGCCTGTCATAGCCAGATATCAAAAACTTTCACTGAAATTGGCACTTGGTCTCTCGAAGAATCAGGAAAACTGAGCCATGTTAATTTTAATACAAGTGAATACCATATTGTAATTCAATTAAATGCCCAACAATTACTTGTCAGAACTGAATCGGATAAAAACGAAAATGGCGAGACTACGTTCGAATTTACGGAGTATGAACGCATAAGATAGCTTTTATAATAATATCCAATTGATATTACTTGCCATAATGGGATATAGAATTGTCCTTGAAATTGGCGATGAAAAGCCTTCCCTTGTCAAAGTGAATATCTGTTGGATAGAAAATGCCTTCCTTTAATATTTGCAGCAACTTTCCTTGATAATCAAAAATTAATATCCGGCTATTTTCTTGGTCGGTGATGGCTAATTCATTAGTGCTCAAAGCAATGCCGGAGGCCACATTCATTTTTTCATTTAAGCCGATAGTCTTGATGTGGTTTCCATCAAAATCAAAGACCTGAACCCGATGGTTGTACGCATCGGCCACGAATACCTTACCATCCTTTAGTTTTACATCTATTGGATAATACAATTGGCCCTCATTATGGCCTTGCTTTCCAATAGTATAGCTATAATTTGGTGTCTGAACGATGATACGATGGTTATAGAAATCGGCTACCAGAATGGTATCCCCATATACAGAAACACCCGCCGGGGCCTGTGGTCGTTTGTTGATTTTCAACGGACTGGTTTTACCTTTTTTATATTGCCAGATGGTGTCGGTCAAGAATTCGGGTATGTAAAGTGTTTCCTTATCCATATGGATGTTCATCGGCCGTTGTATCCCCGTGATGGAATCCAACACCTTTCCATTCAGGTCGATTTTATACAAGCGGAAATAATCCGGATCTGAAAACCAAATGGCCTCCTCGTCCTTGGCCAAAGCCAAGGGGCGGGCTTCTTTGGGAAGTATAATTTTCCGTTCGAACTGCCATTGTTCTTTCGTTCTTTCACAACCAGATGTGAGAAGAACCAAAGCAAAAACCGAAAAAATGAATAACTTTCTAAAGTTCATACCAGTAGTTTAAAATCATAAGAGCAAGAATCAGCAAGGTAAATGTCCAGAGAAACCAAGTGTTGATAATGCGTTTCCTTTTGTCGTTTTGGCAGGTTTCCTCTCCACTGCATTTTCTTGAATTTTGAAAATTCCTTAAATGGGCGAACCCAAGGGCACCGGCCGAAAAGATGGTCAGAGAGGGTTGGGCAGGATGTACCCATTCAAAAGTTGAGCCCAAGAAACCAAATCCCGCGCCGACCGATAGCAGAGCAGGCAAAAAACAGCATATCAAGGGAAGAAGGACGGCAACCAAGCTGCTTCCCAATACCATTTTGGAAATAGTCTTCATAAAACCTATTCGATTTTGGTTAGTACGATGGACCATTGGCCAGAGAGGTTATCATCTTCCTCATCCTGTACCGTTCCGCTTATGGTTGCTGTTCCAACGGTTAATTTTTGTAACAACGCCTTAGGAGTATCCTGCGATACCGAAAATCGTTCATTAGCGGTCTCAATGTACCATTGGCCATCTTCTTTCGTTGCGTTTCCAATTAGGGTCACTTCAGCTTTTTTTGCCGAAAAACCGTTCTTTTTTACCTCTTCCTGAATGCTACGTAATTTAAGTCCGTTCTCGGCAGCCAATCCCATATATGCCTTTCCGTCATTGAGGCTGACACGCACTTCCTGAAGCCCATCCATCTTTTTCAGTCCCCGCTCTAGGCCATAGGCGCAAGGGGCGCAATCCATTCCATAAACTTCTTGGTCAACTTTGGTAATTTGCCCCGATGCTGTGCCAATTCCGAATAGACCTATCATCATAATTCTAAATATATTTCTCATTCTATACATTTTTAAAATTCTTGCTTTATAACCAATAGCTTAAGTTTATGGCCAATCGATACCTTTCTTTCACTGCCCCAAGTGTCAAGTCCTGTACGACCGGAAACATCGCACCGAACGATATTCCCCAAGCACCATACAGTCCAAGAAAAGAGGGCCCGACCAGTATTTTTGTACTGCGCGAATCTGTAAAGTCCATTTGCCCCTCAAATTTATTGTCGCCGGGGAATTCGGCCAGCGATTCGATAAAGATGCGCCAATCGGGCTTTGGGTAATCCCCCATAAATATATTGGGGCGATACCCCACTACCGCACTGGCGTAGGGCAGGTCGCCCAATTGTTCGCCACCTTTCTTAAAATAATATTGATAACCACCCCCAATCCATCCATACCATGTGCGCGAGGCATAGCCCGTTGAAATGGCCGCATGTACCGAGTTGCCCACGTTGACCTGTCCCCTGACATCATCGGTTGGTGCAGAAACACCCACGATGGCCGTGGACTCAAAACGCTTTCCCACCCCAAAAGCATTCGAGAAAAAACGGTACCAAAGAGAAGCCTCAATATCACCGTTGGCGGGCATATTGCTATTGCCCCTTGTCCTTGGTGCATCACCCAACCGTTCTATCATCGTGGGGGTGGTCAGGTTGATCTGCAGGTCTTCCGTAATGCCATAGGAAAACAGATAGCGGAGCATATAAGACGTTTCATCTTCCGTGCTCAAACTCATACTTGCCACGTTCAAATCTACACCACCTTTGGCCAAAGTCGGTGTCTGCAAACCATATAAAGGGCCGTGACCCTGGGCCATCGCCATTCCTGTTACGGCCAATAGCAATATCAATAGTAGATAGCTAATGTTCAGCGATATTTTCGGGAATATTTTGCGAATCATACTTAACCGTTTTTTAATTATGATTGTCCAATTCCTGCTTCCATCAATCTTTCCTTGGTAATGGCCGAGTCCTTACAGCAGTCCAGCAATTTGCCGTTCACTATCACAGCGGGAACTTTCTTTATGCCGTATTCATCCAACTTATCAAGACAAATCTTGTCTTCACACTGCTGGACCAAATCATAGGTCGTTACCTCACATTTATCACAAGCCAATTCCCTGATCATTTTGACCACCGGGTCGCAGACTGGACAATTGGCCGTAAAAACTTCTACTTGACGTTTCATTCTTTCAATTTTAATTATTCATAAATCGTTTCATTGTTAGTAAATCATAACAACAGTTTAAAGGTAGAATGGTGGGTGGGGTGGTCTCCAAATAAAATTTCAAAAAAAATGACCCACGTTTCGTGGGCCATAAATGCTATGCTAATTGGAAGGATTCAACCATTTTTGTATGCTTCAAGCTTGGCCTTGAGCACATCGATTTCCTTCATCTTTTCAGTTAGGTTGTCCAATTCCAAATCTGGAAACTGTTTTCTTATAAATTCGATACGGTCTTCATTGCCACAATTTCCGGGGCAGGCCTTGACAGTTTCGGATATTTTTATGGCCAAAGCTTTTCGATAAACTTCGTCCAGTAACAGAAAATGGGCTTTATCCAATCCTTTCTGTGCTGCCTTGAACTGTATTAAAATCTTCTCTGGGTCTGTATCTTCATCGAGCATTTTAATGAGGCCACCAATTTGCCCATTGATACTTTGCAACCTCGTTTTTATGTCCTTGCTTAAATCTCGTGGTATCATCGATTTTAAAATTTTGGCAATATATAATTGTACTGGGGGTGCTCTACAAATTTATCCTGAAATTATTCAACAACAACCAGAGCCTTCTTGTATTGGTGGGCAGGCTACCGTACCATAGGAACAAAATACACAACAATCCCCCTCTTTCGGCTTTAACAGGGCTTTGCAATTATTGCATTCGTAGAAAAATTGGCAGGCCGTTATGGGCATTTCTTCCTCTTTTTTAAAACTGCACTTAGGGCAGGTAATGGTTGAATTTAAAAGGATTCTCTCGTAGTTCATATTATTTTTTCTGAAACAGGTTATAAATAAAATTTTGCTCTGTTTTAAAAGGGGTTTTATGAATTTTTTCAAAGGATTCCAATAGGGTGAAATCTACTTTAAACAATTCCTTTAGTTTTTCAGGAGAATATTGGGTAATCTCCAATCCACTACATCTTTTTGGCCCGGTGGTCGAAAAAGTTGCCAGTATAAAATACGCTCCCGTCTTAAGGGAACGACCCAGTATGTCAATATACTTTAAGATATCTTCTTCCCGTGTGAAGAAATGAAAAGTAGCCCGGTCGTGCCATAACTCAAAGTCTTGGGTCGGTTCAAAATTCAATATGTCCGAATTTATCCACTGCACCTTTGCGGCTGACTTGCCTAATTTTGATTTGGTACGCTGAAGTGCATTTTCTGAAATATCAAGAATGGACAGGTTGTTATAGCCATTTTCCAACAAATGACTTATAAGGTTTGAGTTCCCCCCGCCAATATCAATAATTGAACTATCTTTGGGTAAGTCAAGGGAAGCTATAATATCCAATGAAGTCGAGGGTTTCCCTTCAAACCAACTTACTTCTTCATCACTTTTTCCGGTATAAACCTCTTCCCAGTGCTTTTTAGTGTATTCATCACTTTTCATAAATTTTGATAGTTTGTTAAAGCATATAGGGAATATCCGAGGATAATGTTGGATAAGAAAAAATCATCGTCCTTAAATCGTTGATTCTCATCTTGGTCTTTATCGCTATTGCGAACAAATTAATGGTTTCCTCGGCGTTGGGACCAATTAAATGTGCTCCCAGTATCGTATGATATTCTTTATCGACAATAGTCTTAAAGGCATATTCCTTAACATTCAACCGCTCTGCGTTGAACCAATTGCCCACCTCGTTATAATTGACCTGATATTCGATTTTTTGTGATTTGGCCTCTGCCTCGGTCAGACCTACGGCTGCTAATGTTGGCAAAGTGAAAACCACGGAGGGCATCGGTGGATAGCTCACTTTTTTCGTGTTCCCCTTGATGATATTCGAAGCTACAATATGTCCTTCCATAACGGCTACAGGTGTCAGGGGCAGTCCTTTTGAATCTGTCGCATCTCCGGCCGCATAAACATTTGGGTTCGATGCGCTTTGAAGATATTCGTTGACGGCAACCCCTTCTTTTGAAAAGAATATTCCGGACTTGTCCAGCTCCAAATCAAAAATTGCAGGCTGGCGACCGGCCGAATTGAAAACGGTTTCCGTTCTAAATGTCATTTCTTTACCGTCGGTAGTTCCTGTAACTGTATAGTGGTTATCTCTCTTTTCGATTTTAGAAACTTCGGTCGCTAGAACCAGTTTTATTCCCAATTCCTTCGTGGCATTTATCAAGTGTACTACAATATCCTGTTCAAAGTTTTCCAAAGGTCGTTTGCCCCTATGTACAATAGTTACATCGGCACCACAACGGGCGGCGATATGTGCAAATTCAAAGGCGATGTAACCTCCGCCAATAAAGAGCAGGGATTGGGGCAGCTCCTTTAGATTGAGGAAATCGGTACTCGAAAGTGCCAAGTACCCACCTTCAAAATCCAGTACCCTTGGTTTTGCGCCCGTTGCAATCACAATCTTGTCGGCTTCGATAGTATCTGTTCCCAACTGTAGGGTATTTTTGGACAGAAATTTTGCCGAAGAATGATAGGTGTCTATATCATTATGCCTGTTTCCTTTTTCTATTTTGGGCGGCATTTCGTCAACAAAGGTCTGCTTGAAAGCCATTATATCCCGCCAATTGACAACGGGAACCGTATCGATACCCTTTCCTTTTAGGCGCATAGCAGAATCCCTTACTTCGGTCGCACCGATGATTACCTTTTTGGGGTCGCAACCTCTTAGCGCACAGGTTCCACCATATGGCAATTCATCCGTAATGCCTACCTTAAGGCCTTTGGAAGCACATTTATTTGCAACGGTCATCCCTGCCATCCCAGAACCGATAACAAAGACATCGTACTTTTTCATCTACTCGTTTTCTTTATTTTCACCATCGATTACTTTATAACCTGTGCTGTTAATGGCCTTTCGGATTGCGACAAAATCGGTTTTGGTTTTATCATATTCCACTACGGTATTCGCACCTTCGTAACTTGCCTTGACCGATAATATGCCACCCAGTTTGTTGACCTCGCTCTCTACGTGGGCTTCACACCCTGCGCAGGTCATTCCCTCAACATTAAAAGTGTGCTTTACAATATTGGATTGCGAGACATAGACAATGTCCTTACTGGGCTGTGCATAAAACATATTGGAGTAATATGGAAATGCCAGCATCAATCCCGCGAAAACTGTAACTATTAAAAGAAAGCTTTGGGATTGCCAAAAGGAGGGTTTTGCATCATCCTCACAGGCACAGTCAATTTCCTCCTGTGTTTTTGGTCGTAGTTTCTGGTACCAGGCAAAGACCAAAACGAGTATAGTGATGCCGATAAGATAAGGCCGAAATGGTTCCACCCAAGAAAACGTGGATGCGATTCCACTGGTTCCGGCAATCAATGCCAAAACTGGGGTTATACAACATATTGATGCCGCTATGGCCGTCAATATTCCTGCATAGGCGACCTTGTTCGAGGTTTTTCCTGTTTCCATTTTATGCTACCTTTTTGTTTTTCTGAATTTTGGTAAATACATTGTCCAATACTTCGTTATGATTCTGGACCAATGAATAATACAAGATTTGCCCTTCACGTCTCGAAGTAATCAATCCCACATCCTTCATTTTACGGATATGCTGGGAAATCGCAGGGACACTCATTTCAAGTATATCGGCAAAATCGCAGGGACAAAGCTCGCCTTCCTCATTTAACAGGAATAGTATCCTTAATCGCGTTTCGTTACCGGCCAAGGCTAGCACTTTGCTGATTTCGACAATCGCCTCTGAGTTTGTTCCCAAGGTTTCGCGACAACGCATTAGCTGCTTTTGGTCGGCCTCGGCGCGCGTACAACTTAATTCAAGTGCCATAGTACTGTTTTTGACAAAGATATATTAATATAATTATTTAAGCAAATACTTAAATAATATTATCCATCGATGCTCTTTTAAAATCACACCTTACTTAAGTACATTCTACCCGATATGAAATCAAAGCAGCTATGTAGAATATTTTATTAAAAATAGGTGCTGAATCCAAAATACCATGTAGCCGTTCTTGAGGCTGGATTGTTAAGAATATCCTGTTGCCATTGGTATCTGTAGTTGATCCTTAGAACGGTCTGTGGCGTGGGCCTAAAGCTTAGTGCCGGTGTTATAGCGAACAGGTCATCCCCAATATTCGTATTGGTTTGGGCAAACTTGCCCATGTTGTAGTCCACATAATCCGTTCTGAGCGACAGGTTGAGTACGGCATCTTCCCAGTCCAATACTTCGGTCTTTAGTACCGGTTGAACAATATCCACAAAAAAACCAACCTGCCGATTGCCAAACTGCTGGGTAAAAGTGTCCGAAACATCAACCCATATATAGGCCATTTCACCAATAAACCTTGTTCCCGTTTTTTTTATGGCAGTATTTAAATCCAGCGCAAGAACATCTGCCCTTCTTGATTTTGTATCAACCTGAAGCCCATCAACTTCTTTCCTGTTGTATGCCCCGCCCATATAGGAAATGCCCAATTCCCCTAATTTTCTGTGCTTGATGGCGAACTTTCCATTGAGGAGAGCATTGCCGCTAAAATTCTCCTCGAAACGCGAGGAATTCTCCTTGACTGCGGCCAAAAATGTCCTTTCTTCCTCATTATCTATAATGCTTGTATCAAAGCCATTGGTGAGGTATGCTTCATATCCCAAGGTCCAAGCTCCCTTATATGCCTTTCCATATATACCAAATCCGGCATTGGAGAAAGTGGCGGGCAACAAATTGGTGCTGACATCTGGCCGTTCGACAAACTCCCATTTTGGACCGTCGTGGTTTTGGTTAAAGGATCCTATTGGATTCAGTACGATACCTCCCCTAAGATTCAACAAGGGGTGCAAGGAAATGTCCATTGAGGCGAATTCAATGGCAATTTCCTCTGTCCCGTTTTCAAATTCCAATTCGGTCAAAAACTTAATGCGCTTTGAAATAGAAGCCGAGACAAAAAGGGTCAATCTTCGGGCCTGAAAAGAAAGCCCCTCCGACAATCCGTCCTCAACACTGTAAATTGAGTTCGCCTCTAGATAACCACCCAGATTGACTGGAAATTTATCGAAAGTCAAAAACGGACGGTCATAAACCGCATCCATATTCATCGATTCCTGAATACTGTCCCTGTCGCTAGTTTGCGAGCTTAGGGTTGAAACGCAAATGTTCATTAAAGCAAGGGCTGCATATATTTTATGAGACATGCACATAAATATTTTCATTATCGGCGGTTGTTTCAAATGATTTTAGGTTTTCTTCGGCCGGCCCTTCTAAAACCCTGCCTGAACGGTCGAACTCACTGCCATGACATGGACAATTGAATATGCCGCCGCCAATGTTGAGTTCACAGCCCCTGTGGGTACATTGCATCAAACTGGCCAGATAAACATTGTTTTGTGTTTTGAAAATTCCGATGGGGTATCGCATGGAATCGCCCTGGATGACCACGAAATCTCGTTCAATCTGCTTTCCCCCTTTCACCTGCTGAAACTCACCCTTTGAAACTCGTAGCACTCCTCCTTCTTCAACAAAGGATGCATAATACAGGCCTGCGCAACTACTGAGTAAAGCGGAGGAAGCTGGCAGGACTGCAATCAGATATCCAAATTGTTTAATAAAATCTTTTCTATGCACCTATAGGGAATTAATGAATTTTATCAGTTGTGATTTTTCTTTTGGGGTCAGGGACACATACCGGGCTTTTGAATTATCGGCCTCGCCGCCGTGCAATTCAATAGCCTCTTCAATGCTCGAAGCCCTTCCATCATGTAACAGGAACATTTGCCCCCCTTGGGAATTGGCCGATAAACCGATTCCCCACAGCGGTGGGGTTCTCCATTCCGAAGTCTCGACAATTCCTTCGGTGAATCCATCATCCAATTCAGGCCCCATGTCATGTAACAACAAATCCGAGTAGGGATGAAATTCCTTAAAGGATAACGATTCAATTGGGGAAAATCCTGTGGTCAACTTGGGGGTGTGACAGACAGCACATTGTACCGATTCAAAGAGTTCTTTTCCAGCAATGACATCGGGGTCTGCTTGATTTCTGGGAATTGGTGCTTTTAAGGTTTTAAGGTAGAAAACGACATCGTTCAAGGTCTGGGTGCTTATTTCAGGATCCTCTTCAAGTCCACTGAACGGGTCTATAGGGTCATAAAGGGATGTAATTCCTATGTCCTGGTTATATGCGCTGACGCTTTGGTGCAACAAATCATAACTACCCGCTTTCTTTCCAAACCTGAAGATATAATTGTTTCCCTGGGGAACACTATTATTCCGAATCTTGGTGAATTCAGGAGGAATATTGTAGTGAGGCCTTCCACTAATACCGTCTTGATTTGCATCAGAAGGGTCTGCGAGAGCCAAAATATCCGTGTCAGGGACAGCATCCAACAAACCCAATCCCGTCACTGCCGGAGCGACCAAAATGGAAAATGGGAAGCCGTCTGGCACGGTCTCCGGTTCAAAACCCGGTATGGCTTTATTTTGAATTTGATTCCTGCCATCACCAAAGGATAACATCGAGGGTAAGTTCAAGTCATTGTTACCGAACCTGATAAGTTGATTGAAAGGATGACCCTTTCCATCCCCTGAATGGCAACTTGCACAGCTGGTGCCAACAAACAAGGGACCAAGGCCTTTTTCAACGGTAAAAACATCATCGTTAAAGGCAATATCCCCGGCTAAAAAACGCTGTTGCTCACTAACGGACAATCCATCCAACGGCCCATCCAATAACTCAAACTCCATAGGTTCTTCGGGGCCGAAATTTTCACAGCCAAGTAGAGCGATTAAGGACAGGCCAATGTAAAATTGAATGATTTTAGGCATTACTATATTTATATTTTTGCAAATATAAATATATTTTTAGTTTAGTCTAAATTTATTTATAGTAATTTGCCAAGAAGGAAGTGTTTACATCTTAAAAGGGTTGTTGATTTAATTATGCAAATCCTGTGCTATCGGATATTGATAGTTGGCTAGAATAAAATACTATATTTCGATACTTACTATTCCTAAGTCCATTTCATCTTCTGCAACCGCACCGCATTCAATATCGCTAACAACACCACACCAACATCCGCAAAAACGGCTTCCCACATCGTAGCCAATCCACCTGCGCCAAGAATAAGCACGATAATTTCGCATAGTAAGCTATACCTAATATTTACTAGAGCAGCACATAGGTAGAAAGGCTACTTAACTATCAGCAATGGGGCCTTAGAGGCATACAACATTTTTTTTCTTAGCCCCTTTTTGAAAAGTGCCTCAAAAAATCCGTGTTCCCTATAAAGCAAAACCAATAGGTCAATTGGGGTTTCAGTCAAAAATTCATCGATACCCTCTTCGGTTTTGTCTTCCTGAATAACTGTAAAAGACCATTGCCTAGGTACAAGAAGTTTGCCAAATCTTTCACGAATAAATGCTTTCTCCAGCACCCTTTCCTGTTTGTCCGCTATATGTGCAAAGTGCAACTGTGCATTATAGTTTTCCAATAATCTGGACAACATTTCAAAATCTATTTTATTATCCATACTATCCGTATCCACTGCGACCCCGATACGCTTATATGCAGTATAGCTGGCATCTTCAGGTACGGCCAGTACCGGACAAGGTGCCTTTTGTGTCACCTTTTCGGTAACGGTTCCAATAAAAATTTCATCAAATCCCGAAGACGCACCCTTGGTACCCATAACGACAAGACTGGTATTCATTTCCTTAGCCAGGCCAGAAATCATATCGACCGTTGCCCCGAAACCGACCATTGCTTGAAATTTCAACTTGTCCAATTCAGGAAAGCCCCTTAGAAACTTATCCAATTTTTCTTTATTGATTTTCTCTTGTGATGCTGTGGTATCTGTTACATTGTGTGCCATAGTTGCCATGCCGATGGGCGTACCTGATGGATCTACCACTGAATAGGCGTGGACAAAAACCAGTTTTGATTTCAATTCTTGTGCTAGCCCTATTGCGTAGCTCACCGCATTTTTTGAAACCTGTGTGTAATCTACAGGTATTAAAATACCGTTATCTTTCATATCATTTTGTTGTTATTGATTTGACTCCATTAATCTTTCTTTTTAGGTTTAATTATTCAATTGAAAAGCAGGAAAAAACCATATAGAATTGAATCTAGAAAGGCAATTGTCAGCACCGCAAGGAACATTGCCACAAATACCAACAGGCAATACCCTTTCTCCTTTCTGGTTTTCACTTTCCTGTTTATTGAATTACCCTTTTTTTCCTCTATTCTCCGCTTTCTCCTTTCCCGTGACATAATATACTGTGCTTTATTTAAATCAACGCACCAATGCTATCCCCTAAGGTCATAAAACCATTCTTCTGCACCTTTGATTCCCTCCGTAATGGGCCTTCTCACGAGAATACCCATTCTCCTTTACCAATTCTTGCGCAATTTTGAGGGCCTTCTTCCGAACTGACGGCTGTAGGCCATCAAGATTTGTTTTGAAATCTTCAAATGTCCAGTCCATATTCTATACTTTTTTTAGAGCTTTCGCCCTTCCATTTCTGCTTTTACAATGCCGCGTTCAAGGGCTTCCTCCTTGGAACATAGGTTTGTTCAATAGTATTCTTCAGCATACTTTACGGCCAATTTGCGGATGTTTTCATTCAGCATATTGAGCCTCATCGAGCAATCTTTAAAAGTTTATTTTTCATCTATCAAAAAAGTTTCAACACGTAAAAAACCATGACCAGTAAATAGGCGATATACGTAGCGTCAAACACAATAATCTGCCACTTTGCGAAACCGTGTAGTCCCTTGCTTTGATGCACAAACAATGTGTAAAGCAGCGGCATAAGCCCGACAAAGGCCAGGTTGACCTAGAACAGTTCAAAGTCCTCAATGGGGGTGGTTACCAAAGCCAGCGGAAAAAATGCCACCGTCATCGTTACGGCATTGTCTGCAATAACACTGGTGGTGCCCGCTGTCACCTCGCCCCCTTTTACCACGCTCCAGGTCTTGAATATTTCCGGTGCGGTGGTCATTAGGCCCGTGATGAAAAGGCCTCCCACGATTTCAGAAATATTTAGGGCAGAAACAATATTTTCGGTCGCCTTCACTATGAAAAAAGCGCCAACTGCTATCGCAAAGGCCCCGGCAATCGATAACCAGACCTGTTTTTTGTTCCATTCTACTTTTTTGCCCTTTTCCTTGCCTTTTATGATTGCGTGGGTCAAAAAGGCAGCATAAGCGACCAGCATAATCCACCCGTCTACAGGTTGCAGGCCACGCCAGGGCTTGGGCAGAGTTAAAATGGCCACAAGGGCGATAATGCCCAGATAAGGAAGGGACAGTACGGAAACCGAACGTTTGTTCAACGCCAGAATGTCTTTATCAAGATGTTCTTGATGTTCCTTGTTGTTCTTGAACTGTTTCCTTGAAGCAAAATAAGCTATGGTCACCATCAAGGGAATGGAAATAATATTGGAACCCAACAAATTTCCCAAGCCAATATCGGAAACGTCCCGTGCCGCACTGGTTATATTGATGGCAACTTCAGGACTGGCCGTTAAAAGGGCAAGAAAAGCGGCTCCAGCGGATGCGGTAAGCCCCCATTGCTTGCGGAGCAACTTTAAAGGAGTCAACAATCGATCCGCACCCCAGTGTGCTGCCCAGGCCGCTAGGCCCAATATTACTACCCAAAGCCAGACATTCATCGTATATCGTTGTTTAAAATTGTTCTGTTAGCATTCGTATATTCAAATGTTTATTATTCGAGTTTTTTTGTCTTGTGATGTTTTTTATGAAAAACCAGGAGTAAAAGAACTCCCGTACTGATCCAAACATCCGCTGTATTGAATACAGGGTCGAAAAACGTAAAATGATCCCCGCCCCAAAATGGCAACCATTCCGGAAGCCTGGTGTCTATAATCGGAAAGAACCACATATCGACCACATTACCGTTTAAAAATCCCGAATAACCACCGCCCGACGGGAATATTTCCGCAATATTTTGAAGTGCCGGGTCACTTTTTTCAAAAATCATCCCGTAGAAAGCTCCATCAATCAAATTGCCTAGCGCACCTGCGTATATAAATGCTGCACTGATTAAAAAAAACTTGGCATATCCCTTCTTAATCATCTTATTGATATAAAAGGTTCCCCATATGATCGCTGCCAACCGGAATAAAATTAAAACAACTTTGGCCAGATAACCATCGCCAAACTTGAATCCCCAGGCCATCCCGGAGTTTTCCAAAAATGTAACCGAAACCAATCCTGGCCAAACACATAATATTCCTCTCCATAATAAAAATTAGTCTTAACATATATTTTTATTGTGTGGTCTATGGCCAACAATAGTAAAATCAGCAGGATTATAGTTCTTTTCTCCATAATTGGTTTGTTGCCATTTGATACTATTTGATATTGTACATTCAAATTATTTGGACAATTTTAAAATTCTAATGGCCCCCCGCATCACAAAGGCAAACACAACACCGCCAATGACCAAATCGGGCCATTTACTGTCCAAAAAATAAACCAACACACCTGCCAGTATTACCCCGCCGTTCACAATAATGTCGTTTGAGGTAAAGATGGCACTTGCCTGCATATGCGCCTCCTTACTCTTGGCTTTGTTTATGAGCCATAGGGAAACGAGGTTGCCGATAAGGGCAAAAATGGAAACGATGATCATCCATTGGAACAAAGGGGTTTCGCTACTACTCAAAAACCTTCTCACGACTTCCGAAAATCCCAGCAGGGCCAACGCCATCTGAAAATAGCCACTGAATTTCGCCACTTTCTTTTTTCTGGAAATAGCGCCGCCTACGGCAAAAAGGCTCAATGCATATACAATGGAATCGGCCAGCATATCCAGTGAATCGGCAATTAGACCCATCGAGGAAGAAATCCAACCCGTGGTCATTTCGATAACAAAAAAACCAAAATTGATGTACAAGACCCACCAGAGTATCTTCTTTTGTTTTGTCTCGTCTTCGGCAATAGGTGTTTCCGCCTTTTCTGTTCCCAAGAGTTTTTCTCCCAACTTTAATGCCCCCAATGCCACATTTATTTCTTGGGCATTCCCTTGATGGTACACATCCAACTTTCTATTTGGAATGTCAAAGTCCAGATATTTGATCTGAGGATTTGACTCCAGTTTCATCCTTATCATCTGCTCTTCGGAAGGGCAATCCATTTGACTTACCTTAAAAGTGGTTTTGTTTATGGTGGACATTTGATTTATCTGTATTAAATTCTACGTTTGGTCTTTTAAATCTTTACTTTTTATGGGATTCCATATATTTTTCCAAAATCGATTTTAAGCTCTCCAAATAATCAGTGAACAATTTAATGGTCGGTTTTGCTTCATCATCTACGGGAATAGTTATGGGGTTCTCATCCAAATACCGATAGAGTTCGGGATATTCTTGTTCTATCCTTACTGTTAATTCGTTGATTTCTTGGGTTAGCTTTTGAATTTTCTTCATCTTCGTTTCTTTATAATTTTATATATGCAACGCCCTGTCTTCGGTAGCGGCCAAGCAGGCTTCCTTAAAGGTTTCTGAAAATGTGGGGTGTCCGTGGGACATCCGTGCAATATCTTCTGCCGCTGCCCTGAATTCCATTATCGCCAAAACACGAACCAATAATTGTTATATCATATTTTTCTATAGTTGTATTTTTTTGGTTAAATAAGGTGGAAGAACCTTGGACTTGACTCTTGGGCACAAGGGTTCAAAGTTCTGGAACTCCCACCTGTTATTTTTCCTTACATTTCACACATATCCCTTTTAATACCAAGTTGACATCGTTTATTTTATAATCATCTGGTAAACTTTCTTCGGATATCTTATTTGGCAAACAGATTGTTTTCTTACATTCGGTACAATGAAAGTGCAGATGTAAATCTGAACCGTAATCACCTTTTGCATTTTCATCAGAAATTGCAAATTTTGCCACTCCTGTTCCATCATTTATCTGATGAATAAGTC
The DNA here is from genome assembly GCF_055378385.1 of Maribacter sp. C-4077. Lineage (NCBI taxonomy): Bacteria > Pseudomonadati > Bacteroidota > Flavobacteriia > Flavobacteriales > Flavobacteriaceae > Maribacter > Maribacter sp. C-4077. Next base: position 3,512,275 of record NZ_AP038807.1, on the reverse strand, counting down.
CTTTATCCTCAAAAATCTTAAGGTTGCGATAAAAGGTCGTTCTGTTTGCTGTCTTATTGGTTTCGCTCTTTTCAGCAAAGACCTTTTTCAAGTCGGAAAAGGACACGGCACTTTGCTTCCTTCTCAGATACCTGTATATCTTGGACCTCATTTGAGTAGGGCGAATACCGTAATTTGACAATATTTTTTCCGTTTTGTTCATTTTTAACCTTGATTCAAAGGCAATCTCCTTTATTGAATTTATTTTTTGTAGGCGAGCAAACGCAGTGCATTGACCACCACTACCAACGTAGAGCCCTCGTGAATGGCCACGGCTATCCCTATACTTGCCCAACTCATAATTGTCGCAGGAATTAAAAGGGCAACAACCCCCAAGCTAACCCATAAGTTTTGCTTGATTATCGCCTTCGCTTTTCTGCTCAAACCGATGGCAAAAGGCAAGGTTTCCAGTTTGTCTGCCATTAGTGCTATATCTGCGGTTTCTAAAGCCACGTCGCTTCCCGCCGCACCCATTGCAATACCAACGGTACTGTTTGCCATAGCAGGGGCATCATTGACCCCATCACCTATCATTGCCAGTTTATTTTCCTGTTCCGCAAGTTTTTTGATGGCCTCCACTTTTTCTTCGGGAAGCAGGCTTCCGCGTGCTTCGGTCAAACCGATTTCCTCGGCTACGGCATCTGCCACTTTCTGGTTGTCGCCCGTAAGCATTATCATTTTCTTGATGCCTATTTCCTTTAGTTGGGCAAGGGTTTCCTTGGCTTTTTCCCGTGGCGTGTCCATCAGCCCCAGCATCCCTATAAATTCATTGCCCCTTTTTATTAGCATCGTGGTCTTTCCTTCCCCTTCAAGCGCTCTTACCTTTTCTGATACATCGTCGGGTACGCCCTTATCAATGTCCTCGAAGAGTTCCAGGTTACCAATGTAAATGGAATTCCCTTGATAGTTTGCCTTTATGCCCTTGCCCTGTACGGCCTCCAAATCATCGGCATCCGGAATCTTTGTGTCCTTTCCGAGCTGTTCCATTCCGTCCCGTACAACTGCCTTTGCCAGGGGGTGGTCGCTCAGTTCCTCAACCGCAATAGCAATTTCCAACAGTTCCTTTTTATCTATGCTGCCAAAGCTTTCGACGTCGGTCAGCTTTGGTTTTCCTTCGGTAAGCGTTCCTGTCTTATCAAAGGCCAATGCGGTAAGTACCCCTAAATCTTCCAATGGGCGACCACCTTTTATCAAAACCCCGCCACGTGCAGCCCTTGCCACACCACTCAATACAGCAGATGGCGTAGAAATGGCGAGCGCGCACGGACTTGCAGCTACCAATACCGCCAAGGAACGGTATAGGCTTTCGCTGCAGGGTTCATCGATGACCAAAAAAGCAAAATTCAGTGCAACGACCAGTATAATGACCGCTGGCACATAGTACCGCTCAAACTTGTCGGTCAACAACTGGGTGGGCGATTTCTGGTCTTGAGCCTCCTGAACCATTGTAACCAAGCGGTTGAGGGTAGAATCTTTTGCCTCTTTGATTACCTTTATTTCAAGGGTATTGTTACCATTGATAGTTCCTGAAAATACACGGTTCTCATTGGGAATATTGCTTTTTGAGGTATACTCTTTGTCCGGATTTTCTATTGGTGTTTTGTCCACCGGAACGCTTTCCCCGGTAATGGGTGCCTGGTCAACACTACTGTTACCTTTTACAATTACACCATCGGCAGATATTTTGCTATTGGGGCGCACCACGATGATGTCGCCCACCTGTAGTTCTTCAATACCCACTTCAACGGTATCGTCATCTTTCTTGAGAAGGGCTGTTTTTGGGGCGAGGTCGGTCAGTGCCGCAATGGACTTTTTTGCCTTGCCCATTGCATAGTTTTCCAATGCGTGACCCAGACTAAAAAGGAACAGCAACAAGGCTCCTTCTGCCCATTCGCCCAGATAGGCCGCCCCCGCAGCCGCGACCAGCATCAGGAAATCGATTTCAAATTCGCCCTTGGCCACTTTGCTTATAGCTTCCTTCAGGGTAAAATAACCGCCAAAAAAGTAGGCTGCGATATAGAGTCCAAAAGGAATATTTTCTGAAACCCCTGTAAATTTCTCCAATAGGAAACCTGTTATTAGTGTGACCCCACTTAAAATAGCAAAATAGAGTTCCGTGTTTTTGCCGAAGATGCCACCGTGGTCGTGATTGTGGCCATCGTCATTGCTATGTTCTTCCTTGTCATTCATATTATTAATCGTTTTGTTATCGTTAATTAAGATTTAATCCACTTTTGGGCTTGTGATTTCTCGGAAATATCAAAATACTTAACTTCCGAGCTAGTGAAAAATTCAGTTGCCTTAGCCACCCACTCCTGCCATTTTTTGTTGCCCACAAAGGCTATCTTGCCGTAATCTCCCAAGTGTGCCGAATCAATTTTTAGGTCTTCCCAAAACCCTTCAAGGGTATAACCTTCAAAATCTTCCATTTCAAAATAGAAATCCACTTTATGCCCTTTTTCTATGATGTTGTGGATAAGCGGATGCATCTTTTCCATATCCTTTTCTGTAAGTCTTCCACTGATTTTAGCGGCAATTAGGTGTTCCTGTTCCAAGTTTATTATCCGTACCATATTTGTATATTTTTTTAAATCAATCTAATTAAAACAATTGTGCAACGGAAGTGCAAATAATCCTTCCTGCATGGCCCAATAACCTCCCGTTTTTAGTTGTACTGTGCCTTTTCCTTACCTATATACACCAGGGCTTCGGGCAAATCGAGTTCGCGTGTGGCATTGCCCGTGCGTATATAAAACCGTGACCGTCCCTCAAGGGTCACATATACCGGCATTTGGGCTGGTAAAATCTCGATACAGCACACTTGCTTTAGACCAAACCCAAAAAATGCTACGTTCACTAGCGTACAAAGATGGGTTCCCAGGTTTAGGGCGATCAATTGCATCAAATACTGCTCAAAGCCATCGCTGTCCGGCTTTTTAAGCGTATCGAAATCCTGTTGCAGGCCCAGAATGGTTCCCCCGTCATCGACACCCATGAGCAACTTGCCCCCCTCGGTGTTCATAAACCCGGCAATGTTTTTTGATATGATAAACTCAAGTTGTTTGTTGACCTTGCCCTGCTGCACGTCCCATCGCAAACTTGACTTGAATTCCACCCGGCTGCTCTCTCCCTTGTTTATGAGTTCGAGAACGGTATGCCCATCCATCCGTTTCCTGTTCAGTTGAAAAATTTTTTTTCTGAAAAAGACCATCAAGGCAAGGCTGCTTCCCAATATTCCGAACAACAGGTTTTTAAGGACTTGGTCAACATCGGTAAAACCCCATACGGTTTCAAAAGCCTCGCCAAAATAGCTTGGCCAGTGACCGGAATCGCCCGACAGGTCAAAGAGAAAAAGGGATAGGCCCAAGGGTTGCAGTATAAAGACCCCAAAGGCAAAACCTGCCAAAAGCCATATCCCTATTTTACCTCTTTGCATCGATAGGGGTGTTATTATCGTTCGAGCCAGTTGTTGGCCATATCTCCATCTTCCGGCCCGAAAAATTTTATATGAGCCTCGCTAAACGGCAATAACGATTCGGTAAACCGTTCTTGCCATATTTTATCGCCTACCAAGGCTATTTTCTTAAACCGTGCCTCTTCGGAAAATGAAAAATCCAACCTCTCAACGCTACTTTTCCATACCCTTTTTTCGGGAAGGCCCATTTCCATATACCAAGCGGCCCGTTCATTTTCTTTTAAATGTTCGTTAAGAGCTTTGATCAGGGTTGCCCTATCATCGGTATCCAGCTCTTTATCTGCGATGGTATATATGATTCGGTCTTTTTTATAGATTGCTATCATCGTTGTATTCTTTTAATGTTCCGCGCCTGAAGGCTAATCCAAATTGTCACTGCATTTATTGCATATACCCTTTACGACCAGATTGATATCCTCTGCCATATATCCTTGGGGCAGATTGACCTGTGGAATTTTACGGTCGGTCAAACAAACTGTCTCGTTACACCGGGTGCAATGAAAATGCAGGTGCAGGTCGCTGCCCACCTCACATCCACAGTTTTCCTCACAGAGTGCATATTTCATAATCCCTGTACCGTCTGCTATCTGATGTACAATATTTTTTTCCTCAAATGTTTTCATCGTCCGGAAAAGGGTGCTCCTTTCCGATTTCTCGAAAAAATTCTCCAGCTCTCCCAAACTGATGGCTACCTCGCTTTCCAGCAGCTTTTTATAGGTTAACAGTCGCATCGGCGTGGGCCGTATTCCCTTGCTCTCCAGTTTTTTGACGATTTTTTCCATTTTAGACGCGGTTAAAGGTCGTACCGTTTTAAGGATTCCCCTGTTTTGATTTGAAAGGCATCCTCTATATCCGATAAATAGATGATACCGTCCCCTGGGTCCGGCGTTTTACCGTTTTCCGTAATAATATCGATTGCCGCTTGTGCCTCCTCATTTTGACATACCAGCTCCACTTTTACCACCGGGCTATCGGTTACGTGAAAATCGAGGGAAGGTTTCGCGCCTTTTGCCTTGAACGCCCCGGTACCCTCCGCTTGTGAAAGCGTCATACTTTTAAAACCATTGTCGCTAAGGGCTTCGATGACCCTTTGGATGCGGTTTGGTTTTACAAATGCTTTTATTTCTTTCATTATGATACTATTTAGATTTTTAATCGATTGTGAACCGGGCCTCTTTTCTGATTTTCAACTAACTAATTAAAACGATAAACAAACCCGGAATCAAAACCTTTACTTATTATCAAATTAATCGTTGTGTTCCAGCTCACCCTTTATTCTCTCTGATGACAACACATAAGCTCCGTTTATCACAACTTTAGCCTCTTTCGAAACTTCGGAAGGAAGATTGACTTCCACAAAGCCTAAATCCGTAATTCCAACTGTTACCGGTATCATTTTAAATTTCATTTTGTTCGTTTCCGTTTCTTCATTTTCATCCAAAATAAAAATAAAGGACTGTTCGCCTTCTTTGACAATGGCTTCCTCGGGTACTGCAAAGCCCGATTTCTCTCCCTGCACGATTCTTCCTTCTGCATACATTCCTGGTAAGAGGTCGCCATTTTTGTTATCGATATCTGCGTGAACGTGCAGGGCTTTCGGGTCTTCCTCAAAGGTTTTACCTATCGAGTGCACTTCTGCCGTTAACAGTTCATCCGGTTTTGAGGCAACGGTAAAATGGATTTTTTGACCTACCTGAACCTTGGGGATATCTTTTTCATACACTTTGAGATCCAAATGGAGTTCTGAATTATCGCTCACCGTAAACATTTTTGATTGGGGGGCCACATAATCCCCCAGGCTTATCATTACTTCATCCACAAAGCCGGATATAGGTGTCGATATGGGTATGGCCGAGTAGATTTGTCCTTCTTCCACCTTGGAAGGATCGATACCGAGCAAGCGCAATTTTGATTTTAGGCCGTTGACACTTGAGGTTGTGGAACGGAACTTTGACTGTGCCATCTGAAATTCCTTCCCGGAGGAAACGCCTTTGTCATACAGGGTCTGCTTTCGCTCAAAATCCTGTTTAAGGAAAACGAGTTCATCGTTTTTTTCCTGGTACTCCTGTTGCATACTGATAATATCGGGATGTTCCAAATAGGCCAACACCTCTCCTTTTCGCACTTCATCTCCTTCGATTACTTTGATGGAACGTACATTTCCGCCTACGAAAGGACTAATATTGGCCCTGTCCTGAGGATATAGCTCAAGCCTTCCGGTTACCTTGATATTGTTACCGAGGTTTCTTTTTTCCAAGGTTCTGGTCTCCAGACCAATGGTCTCTATTTGTTGCGTAGAAAGTACTACAACACCTTCCTCTTCGCCGTGTGCATCTTCCCCACCAGATTCGGTTTTTGATACACCTTCTGCTTCATTATGCCCAAGTTCAGATTTTGGGGCATCGTTACAACCCATAAACATAAGTGTAAATAATACGGTACTTATTAAGATTATATTCTTCATTTTTCCTTTTTTAAGATTATAGATTGCCCAATTGATATTGCAGCTCAATGGCCTGCTGGTTATACTGATTTATAAATTGTAGATGGTTTTGTTTGATTCTTATGGCACTGTTCAGGATCGTGATATAGTTCACATAATCGATTTCCCCTTCCCTTGAGGCCAGTTCCGCCGTTGCTATCTGTTCTTCCGCCAAGAGCAAAGCCCCTTCTTGATAATAATCAAGCGTCTTTTGGGTCTTCTCCAAGGATTTTAAAAGTTGGGAAACCCTACTTTCGGTTATGGCCTTCTGTTCCAGATACTGATTTTCGGCTACCATTGCGTCTGCTTTGGCGGCTTTGACCCTGGATTTTTGAGGGAAGAACCAGAGCGGAATGCTGATACCCGCCTGATAGGTGTTGAACCCTGATACATCGTCTACGATCTGCCTTCCGTACGTGAGGTTGAACTGGGGCAGGAACTGTGATCTTTCCACGCCCACGTTTGCTTTGCTCACTTTGGCATTTTGCATTGAATATTGCAATATTGGGTTGTCGCCCACTGATGTGGAATCCAAAACTGCCCGATAATTTAGCGGTGTATAGGATCGGCCCACCGTTTCGATGTCTTGGTTTATACCCAAATATTGCTTTAGCGCGCGCTTTGCAATCTCGATATCGTCATAGGCCTGTTGTCTGAGCACCTGTATCTGTTGATACTCCGAGGAGGCCGCAATAAACTCCAGTTTTCCGGTTTCACCCGTATCGTAACGTAGTTCCGCGGCCGTCCTGAAATTGGCGTAAACACTGTCCAACTGTTCCGCGAAGCGCAATTGTGCCTTGTTATAATTGATACGGTCATAGGCCTGCATCACGTTACGGATCAACTGTTGCTCGTTGAGGGCATAGAACTTTTCGCCGAGCTGAACACGCTCTTTATAGAACTTGGATTTTGAAAACCCAGAGAGCAAATCAACATTTTGCTGCTGCACCCCGATCGTGGTCTGTACCCCGGGCAGGTCATTGCCATATTCTTCCTTGCCCGTAAAGATTTGGGTATTACCCAGATCGAAACTTGTTCCCTTCATCGCCTGCTCGCGCTCGATAAAAGCCTGGCTTTCCTTAAGCGATGGATAATTCTGTTTTGCTAGGGAAATAGCCTCCTGTAATGTTACGGTCTGGGCAATTCCACTTTCCTGTGCATTTACTGTATTGGAAGTGAAAAATCCTCCCAAGCACAATAGCACCACCAGAACTGTTGTGCTTTTGTTGATATAGCTTGGATCATCTCCTTTACCCTTACGTTCTTTGCGGGCTTCCAGCCAATAATATAATACCGGAAGGACAACAAGCGTTAAAAACGTTGCCGTAAGCAATCCACCAATAACGACGGTTGCCAATGGTCGCTGCACTTCTGCACCTCCCGAGGTAGAAATCGCCATTGGTATAAAGCCCATAATAGCTGCCGTTGCCGTCAACAAAATTGGGCGCAAGCGCTCATGTGTTGCCTCGTATATGCGTTTTTTTAAGTCTGTCATTCCACTTTCCTTTAATTCATTGAATTTGTTTATCAGTACCAATCCGTTCAATACCGCCACTCCAAAGAGTACAATAAAACCGACACCTGCCGAAATACTGAATGGCATTCCCCTTATCCAAAGGGCAAACACACCACCAATAGCTGCCAGCGGTACTGCCATATAAATCATAAGTGATTGCGAGAACGAACTCAGCGCAAAGTAGAGCAATATGAATATTAGGAAGAGTGCAATGGGCACTACGATCATCAATCGGTCGGTCGCACGTTGCAGGTTTTCGAACGAACCGCCATAGGTCACAAAATAACCAGGTGGCAATTTTACTTGTGCTTCCAGTTTTTGCTGTATTTCCTCGACCATTGATTTTACATCGCGCCCACGAACATTTACACCTACGGAAATACGACGCGAGGTATTGTCCCTTGAAATTTGCATCGGGCCAGGTTTGTAACTGATATCTGCCACTTCTTTTAAGGGTACTTGGTTGCCGCTGGGCAGGTCTATATATAGATTTTTAAGGTTGTTGATATCCTGTCTAAATTCCTTTGCCAAACGAATGACCACATCGAACCGTTTTTCGCCTTCAAAAATCACACTTGCCTGCTCTCCAGCAAATGAAGCACTCACATAATCATTCAGCTTATTAACCGTTACACCGTATTGTGCCATTTTCGCGCGATTGTATTCCACTGTCATTTGTGGTAAACCGCTCGTGGCCTCCACATTGAGGTCCGCTGCGCCGGGAACGGTTCTGATGACGGCCGCAATTTCTTGCACCTTGTCAGCCAACACATCCAAATCTTCTCCATATAATTTGATGGCCACGTCCTCACGCACACCAGTAAGCAATTCATTAAAACGAAGTTCTACAGGTTGCGTAAACACGAAATTTACACCGGGCACTACTGAAATTTTTTCCTGTATTTTTTCTATGAGTTCTTCCTTGCTATCTGCTGAAGTCCATTTACTCTTGTCTTTTTCAAGAATGATATAGCTATCGGCAATGTCCATAGGCATTGGGTCCGTAGGGATTTCGGCCACCCCAATCCTTGAAACTACTGTTTTTACTTCTGGAAATTCATTGATTAAATTTTGAAGTTTTTTTGAAGCCTCAATGGATTCTGTAAGACTGCTGCCCGGTTTTATCAAGGCCTGAAACGCAATATCGCCCTCATCAAATTTGGGGATAAATTCGCCACCCATATTGCTGAAAATAAATCCTGCAATCAACAACAACCCGACCGCACCAATAACGACACCAGCCCTAAACCGAAGTGCGAAATTGAGCAACGGCACATACGCCTTGTTTAAACCGGACATTATTTTATCACTGAACCTATCAATCTTGTTTTCAAATTTGGCAAACCAACTGTTCTGATTTTTAGCAGGTTTAAGGAACATTGACGAAATCATTGGCACGTAAGTAAGACAAAGGATAATCGCTCCTAAAACCGCGAATCCAAAAGTAAATGCCATTGGGCGGAACATTTTTCCTTCCACACCGGTCAAAAAGAGAATCGGTGTAAAGACAATAAGGATAATAAGCTGTCCGAAAAACGCCGAATTCATCATCGTACTTGCCGATTCATAGGCTATTTCATCCATTTCAGCTTGGCCAATGGCGGTTGTGGTTTTTTTCATCCGTTGATGAATGTGGAATACCATTCCTTCCACAATGATTACCGCACCATCCACAATGATCCCAAAATCGATTGCTCCCAAGGACATTAAATTTGCCCACACACCGAATTGTTTCATCAAGATAAATGCAAAGAGTAATGATAATGGGATTACCGAAGCAGTAATCAATCCACCACGGAAGCTTCCCAAGAGCAGCACAAGCACAAAAATCACGATAAGCGAACCTTCAATAAGGTTTGTTTCTACGGTACTCGTGGTTCTTCCAATAAGTTCACTTCGGCTTAAAAATGGCTCTATGTAAACACCCTCTGGAAGCGATTTTTGAATTTCATCGATACGCTTTTGCACATTATCTATAACAGTGCCAGGACTTTCGCCTTTCAGCATTAAAATTTGTCCACCAACAGTTTCGTGTCCGTCTTGGGTAAAAGCACCATAGCGCACTTGATTTCCGTAGCCTACTTTTTCCGCAACATCCCGCACTAAAACGGGGCTTCCGTTTTGGGTCGTTACAACTGTGTTCCCCAAGTCTTCAATGCTACGAGCCAACCCTTCGCCTCGGATAAAATTGGCTTGATGGTTTTTTTCGATATAAGCGCCGCCAGTATTGGCGTTGTTAACTTTAAGGGCTTCAAAAACCTGATTCATTGTAATGCCGAAACTTTTTAGTTTATCAGGATTTATGGCAACTTCGTACTGCTTTACATAGCCTCCAAAAGCATTGACCTCGACAACTCCAGGCACTAATGCCATTTGGCGTTTAACAATCCAATCCTGAATGGTACGAAGCTCCATTGCATCGTATTTATCTTCGTAACCTTCTTTTACCTTTAGAGTGTATTGGAATATTTCTCCCAGACCCGTAGTAATGGGAGCCATAAAAGGCGTACCAAAGCCTTCAGGGATTTCCCCGGCGACTTCGGTTAATTTTTCTTGCACCAATTGCCGAGGAAGATAGGTGCCTGCTTCGTCCTCAAAGACGATGGTAACCACTGACAATCCAAAACGGGATACTGAACGCAGCTCGATAACGTCAGGAAGGTTGGCCATTGCCAACTCAACAGGGTAGGTTACAAATTGCTCAATATCTTCAGTGCCTAGATTCGGGGCAACTGTGATAACCTGTACTTGGTTGTTGGTGATATCGGGAACAGAACCCAGATTGATAGTGGCCATAGACCAAATGCCCGTACCCACAAGTGCCACTATAAAAAGACCAATAATAAATTTGTTATTAATGGAATATGAAATGATTTTATTAATCATAGAAAGAGATTTAATTCAGTTTAAACATCGCAATACAAGAGATGCAATGTATTTATGATGCGATGCTTGCTTTGAAAAGCATCACGTTAGGACATAGCTATCCTTAAAAAAACTGAATTAAGCTCTAGGTGGTTGTAATACTGAAGATACTACTCCATCGGAAACGCTCTCGAAGTGTGAGAAGTTTTCCTGTGAAATAGGATTTGGTAAGGGTGTGAAAGCGATTATACCAAAATCAATCGTATGTACGTGACAGCAATGGCATTGGCAGAATGGGGAACACAGCTCACAATCTTGATCGTGGTCGCTATCATAGTCCATTACCGAAACGATCTGGGCATCGTCTTTAGCCGTTCCCGAATCGCCACAGGGCACTACATTGAGCGCCAGAAAGTAAAAGGACAATATGATTGTTAAAAATTTCACGGTACAAAAATATAAAAAAATTGATGCAACGCCTATGCATAAACTTGAAAGGCTGAAGAATTGGTAGTCTACGCTTTTGCGTCAAAACTTAAGAAATAACCTTTTTACCAATTCCAACTACCCTACGGATTCATTATGTTTCAATTCAAGATATCAGGATATAGGGTATTTAGCAATGGTCTTCTCAATTGGAAAAGTCTAATCCCTTTCCTATATCCTTATTATTCTTGTTTGATTCAACAATGGCAATATTTTGTGGTTTTACATTTGATTCCTGATGTTGGACATTTCCTTTATGTAGATTTTTATTTAGTTCGTTACTGTATTGCATCATTCCTGCTTGCATAGCATTCATGTGATCGTCGGTTGACGCAACGTTTTTGAACATCGGAGTTGTTAGATTCAACTCTTTCGCCAATTCATAGCCAAGATTAAATGCCTTTTTATACTCCTCATCAATTTTAATATTTTCTTCCATGGCTAAAAAGTTTCACGAACGTGTGCCTCGATATATTCATTAATAGAGTCCCTATCATATAGAATTACTTTCTTTTGAGGTTGGGAAAATCTAATTTTACCTTCGTCCCTAAGCTTTTGCAAAGTAGTGGTAGACTTTATTTTTAGATGGAACATTGCCTCTTCCCCATCGATCCATTTGTCAGGTTTATCTTTTCTTTTGGATTCTACATGTTCGATTACCTTATCAAATAAGGCGTAGAAAGCTTCTTCTTGTAGGCAAACTACTTGCATTGTATTAATTCTTTGCCAAAATGGATTACCCCATTTTTTTGGGTCTATTATCCCCGTAATCTAAAGATTTTCCGAAATCTGTTCCCCGTAAAGAAGTCCATCGGTCGATTTATTGGTTGTATGGAACTTTAGCGATTTAGAAATTGATGACTTTTTCCAAAGCGTCATCAGTTTCTTTGTGCATAAAATTCGATTGATAATTGACCGTAGTTGTAATCGAAGAATGGCGATACAATTTTTGGAGCATTTGAATAGGTATTTTATCACCGGAAATATTTCCAAAACTATGCCGCGCAATATGCATAGATATCTTCTTCTCAATACCAAGCTTTTCGCCGACAATTTCCAATCGACGGTTTAGATTACGGGTAATGGTCTTAACTCTGGTTGCCACCCTTTTCTCATCTTTCAAATCGGTACCTTTTAAAAAAGGAAAAACTAAATCATCCTTTCCTGTCTTCTGAGCAGCAAAATATGCTAGTATTTCTTTGGCCTTATCTGGAACGACCAATGAGACAAGTTTTCTGTTCTTCCCCATACGATAATATAAACGACCATCTTTAAAATCTTTCCATTTTAGCTTTATGACATCGGCGACACGAACACCTGCAAAGTAAAAACTAGTTAGCCAAGCGTAGACGGCATGAAGTTGTGCTTTTGTTAAATTATTAGCCGTTTCAAGCAATAGAACCTCTTCCCTATTCAATCCAATCTTTTCGCTTTCGGGAAATTTGATCTGTATTTTACCTTTACCAAATGGATAATTGCCATCATCTACATGATATTCTTTTCTGGCAAAATTATAGATGGTTCGAATAAGCATCAGGTAATTTATCGCAGTCCTTTCAGCAACCTTTCTATCGTACAAGAGATATGCTTTGAAATCCTTTAGCAGAGTAACGTCCAGATCCGTAAAAGAAAGTTTTTTACGCCCTAAAAATGTTTTGAAAATGTCTAGTCTTTTTTCTTGATTATAGTGCTGATTGAATTTCTTTCGTTTTAAGAGATTGGACAAAAACAGCTTACTAGCTTCAAAAAAATCCATTTTGGTTTTTCCAATAATCTTTTTCTTTATCTTTTTTGCGGACTGGGAATTGTTTTGATTTTCATTGTCAATTAATCTGTCGTTTGCTTCCGCTATCTTCTTTGCGACTAAACTATTTAGACGTTTTGAATTGGGATGAGATTTTTTAACGCGTTTAAATTTATCATCCCAAAATTTGCTTTCAATATACTGTCCAGTGAATAAATATGACGACCTTCTATCTTTGGTAATTCGAATAGCGATTGGAAAAAGGCCAGCGCTATTTGGTTTTTTCATTAAAAATGATTGTATAGTAGCCATAAACCCCTATTTTATTACCTAAAGATACAAATTTTAGGTAAAACATAGGTAAAACATTTGGTGGTTTTTCTTGAATTTTTATGACTTTATTGAGCAAATAGAAATAGTCAAATAACTCATAAACAATTGATTATCAATTCATATTAGACCAAATGGGTTCAAATGTCTCAGGATTCATAACCCGGAGGCCGAGGGTTCAAGTCCCTCTCTCGCTACAAGGTGAAAACCTTTATAAATCAACGGTTTGTGAATACACAAACCGTTTTTTTGTGTCCATGATTTCCCTAATTTTACAAAAGGAATACGAAAAGTCATACGTTTTTCACGTAAGTCTCTTTTTCTGAGTCAAAATCTATCCTACAGAACTGTTTTTTCAAGTGGTTCTGTTTGTCCAAAAGTGCATAACGGAAGGCATTGGTTAAAACATGGTATGCTCATTTTTCTTCCAAAAATGCAAATACAGCTTTATCCCTAGGTCACAGATAACCCAAATACCAACCATTTGAACAAGAATCACCAAAAAAATATTTTTTACCTATTTTTATGCTTCCCCCATTATTAATATTCCAATCCAGCTTGTATAAACTGGAACTACGAAGACCTAATCAATTAAAAAGAGGATATGAAGAATCTTGTCTTAGTAGGGTGTTTAATTTTATTAGTAAGCTGTAGTAAAACTTCAGAAACCAAGGACACCCCAACTACCCAAATAGAAAACCCTGATACCACCACGGATACCGTTACCGAGGAACCTGAGGGAGAACCAGTAACTGAGGAAGAAACGGAAGGGGAAGAACCCATCAGTTTTGAGAATTTTGAAGCCCAGATTTCTTCCTTTATGGAAACCTATCAAGTGCCCGGGCTCCAGGTCGCCATCACCAAGGACGAACAATTGGTATATGCACAGTCCTTTGGGTTTTCAGATGTAGAAAATCAAATTCCCGTTGCGGACAATTCCCTGTTCAGGATTGCGAGTATCTCAAAACCCATCACCTTTATCAGCATGCTCAAACTCAGTGAGGATGGTCAAGTATCCCTGGGCGGCAAGGTATTTGGGGAATCGGGCATATTGGGTACGGAATATGGGACACTCCCCTACTCCCCAGGCGTACTGGACATTTCCGTAAACGACCTCATCGAGCATAGGTCCGGTTGGACCAACGACCCGTACGACATTATGTTCGACGACCCCAGCCTATCCTACCAGGAACTTTTTTCTGAAATGATCGATAACCGAAGAATCGACGAGACACCAACCTATTATTACCTCAATTTTGGATACGCTGTTTTGGGCAGGATTGTTGAAAAGGTAAGCAATGTATCCTATGAAGCCTATGTTCAGGAAAACATCCTTGCCCCCATGGGCATTACGGAAATGAAAATTGGCGGGAACACATTGGATGAACGACTAGAAAATGAGGTGGTCTACTATCCCAGTACGGAAGGTGCCTTTAGCCCCTACGACATGAATGTCACCAGAATGGATGCCCATGGTGGGTGGATCGCTTCCGCAACGGATTTGGCAAGGTTCATTGTCCATATTGACCGCAGACCCAATGTGCAGGATATTCTACCAACTAACAGATTAAATCGGCCGTATTTTAATTTCTTCAATTGGGTCCATACCGGGTCGCTTCCGGGAACCTCCTCCGTCATGAGCAGACATAACGATACCTTCAATTACACCGTGGTAATGAACAAACGGAGCACAAACTATGAGGCCATCTTAAATGCCGTTCAATCCATCATCAACAACGAGATCGATACCAGAATCGAATGGCCCAATGTGGACTTGTTTGAGGAAGAATAAGCCAAAAACGCAGAGATACATTCCGTTGGCCTAAATGAAATAGAAGGTGGATGTCCCTTAAAATGCTAAAAATTAATACTATTGTAGATTTCAAGGATTTGGTGAACTATACTAATGAAATATTTCTCTGTTCGTCTTTATAAAAAAATACTTAACTGCGCCATCGCGGAAGGTTTGAATAGGGCGGATATTGAAGATTTACCCATTTCCATTGAAGATGCCGATAATTTAAAATTTGTATCCGCTGATGAACATTTAAGGGCTCACGAGTTACTTGATAAAAAACTAAGGCCAGGTTTTGCGATAAGGGTTGGAGCGCAAATGAAAATGGATGATTATGGTGTCTTAGGGTTATCATGGAGAACCTGTTCAAAGGTTAGTGAGATTTTTGATCGAAGCGAGCGATATTTTAAGTTACTCTCCAATACCTATCATTGGGAAGTCCAGAATGGCGGGGAGATTTCCCATATAATTCTCAATAGGGATGCAACAAGAAGAGGTATGCAACTGTCCTCCGAAGCTAGTTTAGCGGCTACGGTAGTCGTGACACAGGCGATGTCCGAAAAAGTGTTGTCTCCCATAGAAGTATGCTTTAAACATGACCCTCCCAAAGATTTGAGCAGCTTCCACGAAGCATTTAAGTGTAAAATACTCTTCAACCAACCCAAATACTCAATTAGCTATAGAACGGCTGATCTAAATCTAAGAACCGCCAAGGCCGACGCCAGTATTAATGCATATCTGTTAAAACAAATTGATGAGGAGACTAAAGGCATCAAGATTGCGGGCAATAAGTTTGTAAGGGATGTTGAAGCACTTATCAAAGATGCACTCCCAACTGGTATTCCAAGCATTCATCACATCAGTGATCTTACGGCCATGAGCAATAGGACACTTACCAGAAGACTATCCGAAGCAGGTGTTACCTATCGTGATTTGGTAAAAAAAACCCAAGAACATCTCGCAAAGGAAATGTTAAGCGATAATGCCTACAACATTGGAGAAATTGCATTTTTAACAGGTTTCTCAGAGCAGAGTGCATTTAATCGGGCATTTAAGAAATGGACTGACCTTACTCCTACAGAATTCCGCAAAAATAGCTAGAACCCCATTTTGGCGTAAACTGTCAAATTGTTGTCTTGAAGTGTCAAAAAAATCTTTTGAACGCTACGCACCTTTGTATCATCAAATTAACGATTCGATAAAAGGATGACAACACTAGTAAAACATGCAATCATATTCTTTCTAACGATTAGTGCCAGTTCAACGGATAATAGCACCGCAATAGATGAAAACAACAATTTGGTTGAAATGCAGGCTTTTAAGAATCCAAAAGAACAAGCATTTCAAATCTTGGAGAACAAATGCAATGTCTGTCATCACACAAGAAACAAGAAACGTGTGTTTACCCCCAAAAATATGGATACTTGGGCCACTGATATTTATATGCAGGTCTTTATAAAGAAAAGAATGCCCAAGGGTAAGAAAATAAAACTCACCTCCAACGAGTATCAAGACTTATTAACCTGGATATCATCTCCTAAAACAAATCAACATGGAACTAAACTTTAAAATTATCGTTTGGATGCTGGGAATCCTATGTACCGGATTGACCGCAGGATTGTGTTTCACGTGGTCCAATGCTATAACACCGGGTATTGGCAGATTGGATGACTACGGCTTCTTACAATCGTTCCAAGCCATGAACCGAGCCATTATCAACCCTAGTTTTCTAATCGTCTTTTTTGGCCCGGTGATTCTGCTGTTCGTCAATGCATTTTTGTATCGCAGCGCACATCCGGCCACCTTTTGGTCCTTTATCCTAGCGGCTTTGCTGTTCTTCGTTGGAATAGGTCTTGTCACGGTTTTCAAAAATGTGCCCTTAAATGAAATCTTGGATACTACCGTCCTGGAAAAAGCAACCCAGCTGGAGTTGGCAGATTTGCGAAAAACCTTCGAAGAGCCTTGGAACAAGTGGCATACGGTCAGGACAGTTTGTGCTACGTTCTCTTTCATCTTATTGCTTACAGGAATTATAGTCAACAAATAAATATTATATCAACTATCATCAATCAAAAAACGAGCGATCATGAAACTAATTAGAACTATTGGCTTTGGGATATTAATTTGGATAATTGGAGTGAATTTATACGCACTATCCTTTTATCTCCCCATTCTGGAGGATACAGAAAAACAGGCCAACATTTGGCTATCCATCATCATTATACCCGTGGTTTGGTTTTGTTCCAAACTATATTTCAAAAAGAAAGCCACCATTCAGGGTCTATGGGCAGGGCTCATTTTCTTTGGTGTTTCGGCAATTCTGGATGCGCTTATCACAGTGCCGTTTACCGTATTGCCCTATGGAGGTACCTATGCCGATTTCTTTATCGACTTCGGGTTTTGGTTCATTGGCCTGGAGTTTATAGCGACCACCTATGTTTACTGGCATACCAACGTTCGTAGCAAAAGAACCATCGGAAATTATCAATAAAGACTTAAGAAAATTTCAATCACCTAAAACGCAATTAATATCAATTTTTAAAACAAACACAGATGAAAACAGAGAACATTTTAGTAATTGGAGGATCTGGAAAAACGGGTCGTCGCGTAGCGGAAAATTTAATGCAAGTTGGGCATAATGTCAGGATTGTGGGAAGAAAAACGACCCCGGCCTTTGATTGGGAAAATCCTGAGACCTACGATGATGCCCTAAAGGATATGGACAGGGCGTATATCGTTTACTATCCCGATCTGGCCGTTCCAGGATCAAGAGATGCAATAACAGCACTTACTGAAAAAGCTTTAGAAGCAGGATTGGAAAAGGTGGTCCTACTCTCGGGTAAAGGAGAGTCCGAAGCGGAAGCTTGTGAAGAAATCGTGGCCAACTCCGGACTCAATTATACCCTGGTCAGGGCATCTTGGTTCAACCAAAATTTCAGTAAAGGAGCCTTTCTAGATTTTATTTTGAACGGGACCGTTGCCTTGCCCATGCCAGAGGCACGGATTCCTTTTGTGGACGTCAACGATATAGCCGATGTGGTCACAAAAGTGTTGTTAGATGATTCCTATAATGGGCAGACCATAACCGTTACCGGACCCCAAAAAAGAACCTTTAAGGAGGTCGTTGCCATCATGGCGGAGGCATCCAAAAAACAGATTCAATTTGTGCCCATATCTATCGAGGAATTTAAGGATGGTATGCGAAAGGCCGGTTTACCCGATTCTTATGTTTGGCTTTTTGGGTATTTGTTCAAAGAAGTTTTAGGAAATCCGGAAAACCAGGAAGTTTCAGATGATGTTGCGAAAGTACTCGGTAGACCTGCCATAGACTTTGAAACCTTTGCTTTTAAAACTGCAGGAACCGGAGTTTGGAATCAAAAAACCAAGGAAGTATCCTCTATATAGAAACATAGTTATCCATTAATCATAAATTAAAAACGACCTTGTGTCACAAGGTCGTTTTGATTTTAACTGGCTTTAGAAATATAGGAGTTATTGTACCGATAGAGGGCTAAAATTTTAACTAAAGAACGACTAACTCTTTTTTTGTACGAAACTGGGAAAATCATCCATTCATTGGCGAAAATCGTCCATTTTAAACAATACCCATCTTCCCAAACTTTGCAATGTCAATAATGACATACAATTTTAATTATAATCACATGGAAAATGTAACTGCAACGGAATTTAAGGTTCCAACACGGGAAGATGTAGCTCCCATCAATCAAGAGATTTTTAACAATCTAAACAAAGCTCTGGGCTTTGTCCCCAATCTATATGCTACCATAGCCTATTCAGATAATGGTTTAAAACGTTATTTGGACTATCAGAACGCTAAGACCTCTTTGACCAATAAAGAAAAGGAGGTCGTTAACCTGATTGTAAGTCAGGTCAACGAATGTGTTTATTGTCAAAGTGCACATACCGTTTTGGGTAAGATGAACGGCTTTAATGATGCACAATTATTGGACATTAGAAAGGGAAAAAGCGACAATCCCAAATTGGATGCCCTAGTGAAATTGACTGCCGATATTACCTTGAACCGCGGTAAGGCAAATAACGAAACCGTTGAATACTTTTTTGCCCAAGGATACACGAAGGAAAATCTTGTAGACGTCATTTTACAGGTAAGTGATAAAACAGCCATGAACTATTTGCACAACCTAACTAACGTGCCAGTAGATTTCCCTTTGGCCGAAACCTTATAAAATATATGGGAAGTATGCATTTATCTAGTGTACTTCCCATTAAATTTCCAAAATCAATAAAATGAAAGCGTTAAAAAGTATACGAGAATTTTTTAGTAAAAATCCTGCTTTTCCCAAAAGTATAACTCCGGAATTTGTGTGTCCAAATTGCTGGGGAAGACAGGAATATGGAGGCGAATTTTACAACGCCCAAAAAACGGAGCATCCTACAGTTATGGAACAAAGAAAAGGATGGGTTAGATCCTACGCAGAGCGAAATTTAAAAGGAACGTATCCTAAATACAACATTACAAAGGAAGTATGCAATGTATGCTTTCAAAGCTATGCCAATTAAATAATATTTTTTATAACAAAACACTAAAGAAAAATGGCAACTGAAATTGAAACCATCAAGAAATATCCACTACCACCATTTAATGAGGAAACGGCAAAAATTAAAGTTCAAATGGCAGAGGATGCCTGGAATACTAAAGACCCTGTAAAAGTTTCCAAAGCGTACACAGTTGATTCCGGGTGGAGAAATAGAACACAATTCATCAATGGAAGAAAAGAGATTGTTGAATTCCTGACCCAAAAATGGAAATCCGAAAAGCACTATAAGCTAAAAAAAGAGCTTTGGGGGTTTAAGGAAAATAGAATCGCCGTTAGATTTGAGTATGAATTTCAAGATAAATACGACCAATGGTACAGAGCATATGGAAATGAACTTTGGGAATTTGATGAAAATGGTTTTATGCGGAAAAGATTTGCTAGTATCAATGACCTAATAATCGAAGAATACGAAAGAAAACTATAATAAAACCTTCAACCAATTGTGATACCGACGAACATCTATACCCTTATTGAACCTAAATCCGGGAATTTAGCGCTTAAAATCCATCCTTTCGAAGTGGAAAATCCTTTTGAGGATACCCAAAGACTAAACCATTATTCCCTTATTTGGGTTCAAAAAGGTAGGGGTATATTAACCTCTGAGTTTCATGAATATGAATTTCAGGAGAATATGTTACTGTCCTTTGCGCCCTACCAACCTTTTTCCTTCAAATCTACTGAGGGTCTTACGGGCATCGTTATTCAATTTCATCCCGATTTTTTCTGTATTCATAAGCACCATCAAGAAGTTGCCTGTCATGGCGTATTGTTCAATAATATCTATGACACCCCCATTGTCCTGTTAGATGGGAAAACCTCCACAAATTTTGAAATGGTCATTGAACAACTCAAGGAGGAAATCAAGAAGTCCGCATTGGCCCAATATGAACTACTGGTGTCCTATTTGAAAATTTTTTTGATTACGGCATCAAGGCTTAAAAGGGAGCAACAGTCTGCAATGGAAGAAGCCACTCTCAGCAAAGAGGAACCCTATATTCTTCAGAACCTAAAGAACTATATAGAGTCACATTACAGAACAAAACACTCCGCGAGCGATTATGCGGATATGTTGGCGATTACACCAAAGGCCCTTTCAAAGCTTACGAAATCACATTTTAAAAAGACCTTGACCGATTTGATATCGGAACGCATCATCATTGAGGCGAAAAGGGAACTTTATCTTACTAATAAAACGGTGAAGGAAATTGCCTTTGAACTAGGTTATAACGACGAATATTACTTTAGTCGGTTTTTTAAGAAAAACGCGGAGGTATCCCCTCAAATTTATAGGGAAACCGTAGGTTTTAACCGAGCCGCGGCGAGTACTTAAGTTATCACGGTCCGATACTCCATATCTATGAACGAAATTTTAGATTATAGTAGGGGCTACTTGCCCATCCAAAAATACATGAGCTCTTAATGACCTTTTATGGGGCGAAATTAATCTTCCGCTTGCCCCATTAACTTTATATTAAACCTACTTAATCTTCTTTAATTTTTCATTAATCCTTTGGGATTGATTCCCTATCTATCTTCGCCAACAATAGTGAAGTAATTTTGTGGGTCCTTCCTAACGGGCTATACCTCAAATCCTACTATCGCTAAACTTGTAACGACCAACTAAAAAATATGGAAAATAATTCTAGGACCAGTTTTTGGCAGAAATCCTCTTGTATGGATTTTAACCCAAAATGGTTTTTTCTACAACTCACGCTCACGGCATTGAGCCTCTTTACACATTCCGATCTGTTATCACAAACGCCTACGGATGCATTGATGATGCCATCAAGAAATGCATGTGTATTACTTAGTTATGACATGGGCCAGTTCGACCGATATTGGGAAGGGGATTATCTAAGAGGTAATGAGACCATTGCCACGGTACATAGAAACACCTTCTTGCCCATGGCAGCTATCAGCATCCTTGGCGACTTAAATCTATATATAGGCCTACCTTATGTAAAAACCGAATCTTCCGAACCCAATGGGGGTAGGTTTGAAGGTGCTAATGGTTTCCAGGATTTTATGGCGGCACTAAAGTATAGGGCTTTGGAAAAACAATTGGGAAAAGGAACATTGAGCCTATTGTCAACCGTTGGATTCTCGACCCCGGCCACCAACTACCTTTCCGATTACATGCCCTATAGTCTAGGTTTCGGGGCACCGGAGTTTTCCCTGCGAGGTATCGCACAATATGATTGGAACAACGGTTTTTACGTACGCGGTATGGGCGGTTATCTATGGCGGGGTTATACAGAGGCTGAACGGGACTATTACTACAATAATGGTAGTTATTATTCATCGACCATGGATGTTCCAAGTGCCTGGAACTATGAGGGAATTTTAGGCAAATGGTTCCTAAACTATTCGTTGAGGGCAGAATTAAGCTATTCGGCCATCAAATCCACTAGTGGCGATGATGTAAGGGATTACAATGCCGCCCAACCTACAAACAAAGTGCAATTTGAGAGGATCGGGGCCTTTTTACAGTATTACATTCCTTCAATTAAAGGTCTGGGACTTGTAGCCTACCATAGCCAGGTGGTCAATGGGCGAAATACAGGAAAAATGGCGAACACAGGATTTGGGCTTACCTATCAATTCAACTACTTAAAGGACAAAAAAGAAATAGAGGATGAAAACTAAATATATAATCTTCGGGGCAATAATGGTGTTGATTCTAGCCAATTCCTGTGAAAAGGACATTCCCCGCTATACAGAGTTCAAAAGTTACGCCTACGCTAACAATGATGAAAGTGGAGGGAATTGGGTTCCTGTTTTATTGGATGGGGCTACCGCTGTCGATATTGCACCTCCCGAAACAACTACATCGACCGCTTATTTGGCCGAGATAGCCGATATAAAATCCAAAATGGATAACATCAATGACAATCAACGTAAATCCATTGAATACTGGACCAACAATGCCGTGGTACGATGGAACGAAATTGCATTGGAACTGATTGCAAAGTACAACCTGATTCCAGGACCTAACGATGATGATACCTATACACTACCTAATCCCAATACACCGGATGGTCCTCCCGGATTTCCGTTTTCACATCCACCTTATGCCAGTAGGGCACTTGCCTATCTTTCAGTAGCGCAGTTCGATGGCCTGATATCCGCATGGCATTACAAATATCAATACAACAGACCGGCACCTTACCAATTGGACGAATCCATAAGTTATGCCTATGAAGCCAACGACATTCCCTCATACCCTTCCGATGGCGCTGTATTGGCACGTGTTTCAAAAAATATACTTTCGACAATGTTCCCATTGGAGGTCGCATATCTGGAGAGGATGGAAAAAGAACATTTGGAAAGTCTATTATTATCTGGAGGTAACGTACAAAGCGATATTGATGCCGGAGTTATCATTGCAAATTCGGTATCGGAAATAGCCTTGGAAAGAGCGGCAAACGACGGTATGAAAAATGCTCAGGCACCAAAGGCCGTTTCAGATTCCATTAAGGCAGCCGCCTTTGAAAGATTCGGTTGGCAATGGGAAAATCTTGAACTTCCCGTAAGGCCGGTAGGATTGACACCGTTGTTTGGAAAAGTCAAAATGTGGAGTATTGATGATGTTGAAAGTGTACGTCCCATACCTCCACCACCTCTTGATTCCCAAGAGTATCGTGATGATGTTGAAATATTAAAAAATTATGCCGATAACATGACAGAGGAGCGCAGGGCGATAGCAAATTTTTGGCAGGATGGTCTGGGCACCTATACGCCCCCCGGACATTGGAACAGATTTGCGAACGAATTTATAGTGGAAAGTAAAATGAACCCATTACGCAGCGCACGCACCATGGCCTATATGAACATGGCGATTATGGATGCCGGAATAAGTTGCTGGGACGCTAAATATTACTACCACTATCCGAGACCCATTCAAACGATTCCCGGTTTTAGGACCATTGCAGGGACCCCTAATTTCCCCAGTTATACTTCTGGGCATAGTGTGTTTTCCGCTGCAGCCTCGGAAGTGTTGGCCTATATTTTTCCGGAAAAGGCAGATTTGGTTAGGGGTTGGGCCGAAGAAGCCGCAATCTCCAGGGTATATGGAGGAATCCATTGGACTTTCGATGCTACCGTAGGAACGGATCAAGGTAGAAATGTGGCGCAGTTCACTATTGATGTCGCCAAGTTGGACGGTGCGGATTGATAGAATAAAAATTAACTTGAGAAGGGTAATTTTAAACCATAATCTAAATATTTAAAACTGCCTACATGTTGGCCTATTAAAAACGGCCCTTATTGGAATTGATTAATGAATAATTGCTAGTCCATTGTGGTACTCCATAGGTTGGATGTACTTTCCATTTTAGAAATTTCCGTGAGGGTAGACTTGATCAAGGTTTCCAACTGTTTTCTTTTCTGCCTGCAACGGATTTGTTTGAGTTCAAATTTGCTTCTGCTAAGCAACCTTTGGCAATAATCCAATCGGGTAGCAACGGACAGTTCCAACATGGCCTTGGCATATAGTTCGTCCAATTCCACCAAGGGAGGGTCATTGGGGCGTAAGAATTTGAAATATCGGGAAAATCGCATGACAACATCGGCTTAACAAAAGAATTTTCCACAAGAAGCTTGCCAAAACGCCTAAACTTTTATCACAAAACATGATATTTCTTGGAACTGTAATTGAATAGTCGAAATCCACGTAATGTCGCTGTGAACGATCTGCCTAAAATTGGGTGTATTGCTGTCCAGAAAAAGATTCCTGAAAAAATTTAGGGTTCGTATTTCCTTCCCATGTAATCCTGCCATGTGACCAGGACATATTTATCCTTTCCGTTTTCGCTTTTCCTTAGAAAACCAAATTCGTAAACAAAGAAATATACGTCGCCCTTTTTGTTCTTCCAATAATGGGTGAAATACTTAGGGTCGAATCCCTCCCCTATTAATTCGCCCTGCCTAATTATGGTGTATCCTGATTTGTTGTACTTTTTTAAAATTCTCCTGTTTATCTTCAATTGTCTATCGACCTTAAGGTAAAAGGTCTCCGTTTTCTGCCTGTGCTCATATTGGTCTATGGACTTACATTTTTTGGAGCAGAACTTCTTATCTGACCTACCTTTTACCAAAGCACCACAAACCGGACATTTTTTTGAATCAGTCATTTACAAACGCATATTATAGATATAATATACCGCTCAAATTACGAAACTTCGATAAACTTGTTGTATGAACGAAATGAAATCCATAACACTGTACCATTTAATGATCGACGATCGTAAAATGATTGGTATCAAGTTTTTGCCCGATAGACTTATTCAGAACTTGATCAAAGGTCTTCCAAACCCTAAATGGAGCGATAAATACAACATGGCCTACATACCCAATACCAAAGCCAATCTTGGAATCATTTTCAATACGTTCAAAGGTGTCGTCTGGATAAACTACAATCGGTTTTTTACCAATAGACCCATACATACCAGAAACGACACTGTGGATGCAACCTGGTTCAGGAATAGAAAACCGATTCCCGATTACCGATTTTGTCCCGAGGAATATCTATTGAAATTGGAATTGAAACGATATTCGTTCAGTACGGTAAAGACCTACATATCCTTCTTTGAAATGTTCATCAACTATTATAAAGAAAAAGAGTTAAATACAATAGATGAAAGTGATATCAGGGCGTTTTTATAGAGTCTTATACGGAGGAAGGTTTCCAATTCCTATTTGAACCAGGCGATTAACTCCATTAAATTCTATTACGAGGTAGTTTTAGGTATGCCCAACCGTTTTTATGAGATCGAAAGGCCCAGAAAAGAATCAAAGCTACCGAAGGTCATTTCCAAGGAAGATATCATTGCGATTATCGAGAACACCAATAATCTTAAGCACCGGTGTATTGTAAAACTTTTGTATGGTTCAGGCCTTAGACGAAGTGAGCTTTTGAATTTAAAGATAAACGATATAGATAGCAAGCGAATGCTGGTCAGGGTCGAAGGTTCCAAAGGTAATAAGGACAGGTATACTTTATTATCAAAATCAACACTTGATGATCTTCGTCTGTATTACAAAGAATGGAAACCTCAGGAATATTTGTTCGAGGGAAGGAAGGCAACGAAATATACCGCAGAAAGTGTATTGAACATCGTCAAAAAAGCAGCAGAAAAGGCTGGTATAAGAAATACGGTCACCCCACATATATTAC
This sequence comes from Maribacter sp. C-4077, assembly GCF_055378385.1. NCBI lineage: Bacteria > Pseudomonadati > Bacteroidota > Flavobacteriia > Flavobacteriales > Flavobacteriaceae > Maribacter > Maribacter sp. C-4077. The sequence continues at coordinate 3,486,788 of NZ_AP038807.1, read as the reverse complement.
GGCACAGTTTTGCGACCCATCTTTTGGAATCAGGTACAGATCTTAGGCAGATCCAAGTACTTTTAGGCCATGGATCCAGCAAGACTACCGAAATATACACCCATGTGGCGACAAATACCTTTAAGAACATTAAAAATCCATTAGATTAGTCCGGATAAAATAGAAATATAGTAACTTGTTACTATATACAATTGTTGATCGTAATTTGCCATCGCCGTCGTTCTTTTCTTCAAGGGTTACGTGAAGTATATTGTACTTAAAAAATCGGGGACGCTAAATGTCTTAAAATGGATTACGGTAATATTCGGACATTTCCGGCGGATATTGCCCAAGTAGTTTAGCTTATCAGCGTTGAGAGCTCGCTATCAAAACGTTGGGAACGTTAAAAACTACTTGAACAAGGACGGTAAAAATTTTGAGAAAGTCAAATTTTAAGCGGTATTGTTGTTCATTTTCATTCATTTAGGGGAGTTTTGGTTCCGTTTTAGACTGATCATACACGCAATGTATACATCAATATAAAACGGGAATCTTGAAGAAAAGAGACCTTGTCATTGTCTTATGGCAAACTATCCGTAGTTTTTATTCCTAATTTTAGGAGAAAATAAAATTAAAAAAAAACTACGACCAACACGCGTTATGATCAATGGCCCAAAAGCATGAGCCCGAAAAAGGACCACTGATCATAGCGCCATCGTTAGCACCAATTAAACCAAATATGGAATTAATATTTAAATACGCTTGGATATTCTTAATTGCGGTTACAGTTTTAAACGGGTTTGTTCTTAAATATCGCTCGAAAAAATACATCCAAGAAAATCCCGAATTAGAAAGTGGGTACGACAGGTTTTTTAAAGGTTGGCTTATCTATGGAAATATTCCATGGATTATTATAATGATTGGAAATTTGAGTGGATTGACTGAAAGTATATTTGAATATTTTAATCCTAAAGCCATGAATCCAATGGTATTGACCTTTCATCTTTCTATTGTCATATTATGGATATTAAGTATACGTTGGATTTACTTTAGGGATGGAGCTGAATTTATTGAAAAACACCCAGGTTTACTTAGAATATCAGGTTTAAAAGGGGTTTCCGATACTTCAGCGAAACAAGTAAAATTATTCTTTCCATTAATGCTATTAGGAGGTATTATTGGATTGATATTGATGTGGACAATGGAATTCCAAATAATGTGAAATAAATAAAAACTGGTGCTAACACCGGCTATAATTCATTGCTGCATTTTCGCTAAATTTAAACCTATCAACTATTAACAGGGCCCGATTTCTTACCGACAATTTCCTGCCGGAAATCGCCGCAACGAAATCATAGCCCAACCGTTGTGGGTAATGTAAAATGACAGACGAACAGCACATAATAAGATTGATTCAAAGCCATAAGGAATTGGAACATTTCGACTATTCCAAAGCAGTTGATTGGGCGATTGATTTAATTCGACAGGGAAAAGAGACTGAAAATGTGCTAATGCTTGCTTCATTCTCTGAACCGATTGATAGATTTGAAATCAGACCCTATGTTACCAATGTTCTAAACGACTTCGGACTTGAAGAACTCGACTATAAAAGTGCTGTAATTGCAGAGACACATTATCATCTAAATGAAATTCTGAACGACCGACAGATAAGAAAGAATTTGCAGTCTCTTTATCAGCTTTGCGTAGACAACGACTACGAATCAGGTCTTATGAACTTCTATCTGATTTACCACGGGTGGGACGAACTCGAAGAAATTGGAGTGAACTATTACTTTGAAGGAGCCGATTTAGACAACATCGAAGAAGTCCTTAAAAAAGAAGCAAGAAAGTGGATTGACAAATATGTTCACGGAAAAGATGACGAACCAATCGAACAACAAAGAACAGAAGAAAAAGAAAAAACACTACCCACAACAACGGCTATAAGCAAGCGGGCGGACAGTGCTAAACGAAACGATAATACTTTAAAAAAACTATGGTCTCGGCTGACAGGTAAGTAGCTTTTAAAGCCCGCCTGCTCATAGCCAAACCGTTGTAGCAAATATGAAAAAACTAGATTTCGATTTTATACCATTAGGAATTTCCATAATACTCATTCTAGTTTCATTAGTAGTAATTTCTACCTCCAATTATGCTCTAAGCTTAAAACACTACATCGGAATTGGATGCGTGGTGATTTCAATCTATTTCTACTTTAAAAATAGAATGACTTACTATGTTGTTTATGGACTAACTCTTCTGGTTGGGATTTTCGGGCTTCTGGACTTTTACTATTCAACTTTCAAAGTTGGATTTGGAAGCTTCGGAATTAACCCGATTTCGGCTGGTCTTTTAATATTACATATTGCGCTAGTATTTCAGATTGTGGATAAATTGGATTCAAATAAATAATCCTGTTTAACTCTTAAATCCTCAAATTTTCGCAAAAGAAATACTTGCTACAACACAACCTAAACGTAATGCGGACTTTAGGGTTAAATCGAATGGTCTGTGTATATTTATAAAGTCGCTAAATCTTATGGATTTAGCTTTGGACTAAAAAAAGAAAAAGCAAAACAATAAGCTTTAGCTACGTCGGCAGACGGAAACGAAAAGTTTCCTTGCCTCCGCACTACGCTTAGCCGAACCGTTGGCATTAATATTAAAAATCTTCATTATTGAAAAATACCTATAAGAATGTTTGAAGGAGTAAAAAATGGAGCTGGCCTAATTTCCGCATCCTTTAAGACATTTCGACAATACCCAATTTTGGGATTTCCAATCTTCGTTGTCTGGCTAATTTACGCCCCATTAATAATCTATTTTAAATGGCACTTTAATTGGGACATGTATAATAATAAAGCTCAGTTTATGATTCTTTTTTTAATCATTTACTTTTTGGCTTTTATTCTTTCCATATCATGTTCAGTAATGCTAGAATTATTACAACAAAAGGAAACAGGAAAGAAGTTCAACCTAGCAAAAGCAATTCTTGTTACATTTTCTTACAACCTAGTTCCAATAATGTTTCTCTCTTTGGTATGGAGTTCTATTTGGTTCATATTAGTGGTCTTAAAAATTTTCATTAAAGATAAAAGTAGTCAGTCAGAGGAAAAAAGTGCTGAGAATGTAGCTCGAACCTTAGCAGGATCTAATGATTCCTTTGGAACCTTTTCAATTGATTTATTATTAAAAGGTATTAGAATGGTTGTTTTCCTTATTATTCCTGCCTTTGCCTGGGAAAATAAAGGGATTCGTCAATCGTTTAAACGCGGCTTTGAAATTCTTGGACAAAGAAAAGCCGAATTTCTAGGTGGCTTTACTCTTTCGCTAGCCGTCGAATTCATCATATTTCTTCCAGCGGGTATTATGTTCTATCTAAGCGATATAGGAATCGACTTTCCCGACTGGAGTTGGTTTATTTGTATTTTCTACGTTGGACTTGCTTGGAGCTACTCTATTTATTTAGAACAAATGTTTGCCGCTGAATTGTACTTATGGCAAATGAGTTACGAAAAAGAAATTAATATTTGGACAATGAAAAAAAATGAATCTAAAGAGTTTAAAGACGATTATCCAGAATTTTCAAAGGTTCGGAGGCCATCGATTGTCGATAATATACCTGACTTAAAAACGTAAAAAATACTAATGCCAACACGGTGTATAATCAATTGCGGGCGGAATTTCCAGATGGAAATCCCAGCAATCAATTATCTTTAGAGCTAGGCGGACATTTTCCTGGCTTCCGCTACGCTCAGCCTACATGAAAAGTCCGCAACTAATCATACACGAACCGTTGGGCACAATAAGCACGGACTGCGAAACATAGAGATATGAAATGGATTAAAAATATCGATGATTTAACAAATCAAATCTTTGCAAAAAAGGAAAGAAAATCAAAAGCAAGAAGCAATTCGAGTGATTCTCTAAAACCTAGAGATGTATATTTGAATTGTTGCACATTGATTGCAGAGAAACTTGTTGATTTCGGATTCATATATTTAAAAAGTAGCCAGAAATTAAAAATAGAAAGTCAGGATAAAAAATATAAACTAGAAATTAAATTTACCTCTGACAGAGATAATGTTGCTGGAGAATACATTGAGTTTTCTGGCTATTTTTCGATAAGTTCTAAGGATTTACAAAAATTTGGCAAGACCAATCCATTACTTAATTATTGGAGTGATATTCTTTTTTCTCATGATTTAGGAAGCCTTATTAACCCAGAAAAAGGTAAAAGTATATGGAATTTAGCAATTGACAAGGATTTTAATACTGCTGTTGAGACTGTGACAGATGTTTGTGGCGGAAAATTATTAAGGATATTCAAACAATTACAAGATTCTGAATTGGTTATTGACCAAATATCAAAAGGAGATTTTGAGTTAACTAATCCGATTAGTACAGTTCAATATTTGTTAAGTTATTCAAAAGTGGATTTAGCGAATAGCTACCTGACCGAGTTTGTACAAAGACATCCTAAAAAAATAATGACTGATTACTTTAAAGCTAAAGCAGAATTTAATTCGGATAACATGCCGACTGAATATGTTATGGGATATGGCTATGGATATGACTTAGCCTTGATTGAAAGGATATATGGACTAAAAATTACTGTGCCCAACAATGTATCCTATGAAAAGCCCTAGTCCAGTTCTCTAAAGTTAATATTTAATTTTCAATTACTTCATAATGATGGTTTTGGGGTGTTGAATCGTTGATAATTCCGATAGGATTATCAACCGTTCAATACCATATAACTTGCTCCGCATCCTATATGTGATACACTCTTTTCCGTGTTCACCGGCATCTGTATGATTATAAGCTATAATAAGTTTGGCCACTTGCTAACCGGTGTGATTCCCGATAGCTATCGCGATCACCTACATTGTTCTGTGGTCCAAACTTCTCTACTTCCATTGTGAGCTTCGCTATGTCCTGTTCAAATTTTCCTATTCCACTACCCCTATCTCATAGGGAATCCCCGTTTTTATCACCGCCAGGGTACGGCTCAAAAGCTTACGGGCCACTTTGACGATCACGGATTTCACGTTCTTGCCATGGTGCTTGCGGTAGTATCCCTGCATCACCGGGTCCGTGCGTATGGCCTGCCAGGAGGCCTCGATGAAATAACTGCGTATCAACCGATGTGCCCGCATACTTACCCCCGTGTGGCGTACCGTATCCCCGCTCTGGTAGATCCCGGGGGAAAGACCCACGTAACCGGCAAGTTGCTTGATGTTGCCGAACCTCCTCAAATCCCCCAGTTCGCCCAATATCCCGCTGGCCACTATGGGGCCGATACCGGGTATGCTGCGCAAGAGCATATAGTCTTCCTTGTAGTGTTCCTTGGTCCATTTTCGCAACCGGGTCGATACGTCCCTGAACTCCCGGTCGACGAACCTGAAGCTGCGCATGCGGCTCTCAAGCACCTCTTTCCCCGTCGGGTGTGCGAATTCCAAACCGTCCAACCAGTTCCTGAACGCGTGGCTCCAGTGGTCGTTGTCGAACTCCTCCGGGACCTTGATGCCGTAATAGAGCAACTGCATCTTGATGTAGCTCTTGATCTGGCGCATGTCCTTGACCAGGTCGTTCCTTCTGCGGAACAGGCTTCGCAACTGTTCCCGTTGGGGGTCCGGGACCACGATGCCCCCCAAACGCCCGTCCTTCAGTTCACGGGCTATGAGCTGAGCGTCGATACGGTCCGTCTTTGTGTGGCGTTCCTTTCCCCGCCTGAATATGTCCGCAGGGTTCACCACCAGCGAGCGCCAGCCATAACCCTCGAAACAACGATGGGCACGATAACCGCAACAGCCGGCCTCGTAGGCCGTCGAGACCTCATGGCCCGGATAGTGCCGCCCCACATATTCCCTTAGGCATTCCGGGTCCGGGGACATCGAAAAGGTCCTGCCGGAGGACAGGTCCGTGGCACAGTGTACCTTCCAACTGCGCTTGTGTATGTCGATACCAATGAATAACTTGGGTCTTGCAGTGTGTTCCGTTTTCATATCTTTTTGTTTTAGAGAACTTTAAAGATAAAGGACACGCTGCTTTTACATAGATGCTATAAGTAATTGCTGGTTCTCGCCTATTTCTGAAAATCCTCTCGGATTTTCAGTTTGGTGTGTACTTGCAAAGTTAAGTGCTAACCCACGCAACTACTCATAGCCGAGACCGTTAGGCACATTTGAAAAAAAATTGGAACAATACAAAGGCATATTAGAAAACATTGGAAAATACGTTACTCTTACCAAAGAGGAAACGGAAAAATTGATTGCCATAATCCGAACTACGAAAATCAAAAAACGACAGTTTATTGACCAACCGAATTATGTTTGTCAATACAGAAACTATGTTGTTAAAGGAGCGTTCCGTTCTTACTTTATAGATAATGAAGGCAAAGAACACACTGTTCAAATTGCACTTGAGGATTGGTTCGTGAGTGATTTTTATAGTTACATAACCCAAACGCCTGCAACCCTTTTTGTAGAAGCTTTAGAAGATTCAACCATACTTCAAATGACCTATGACGATATCGAAGGACTTTGCAAGGAAATACACGCCTTGAGCGAATATTTTAGAATTACGACAGAAAGAGCTTTTGCCTTTTCGCGGAAGCGGGCATTGTCCAATTTAAGTCTAACTGCGGAGGAAAGATACCTTGAACTTATGCAACGCTATCCTGATATGATTCAGCGTGTTCCTCAAAAAGTGATTGCTTCTTACCTAGGTTTTACACCAGAGTTCTTATCGAAAATAAGAAAAGACTTGACCCAATAGACTTAATCTACATTAAGACCATTTCCTAATCTAGTTCATTAATAAAGTTGGAGTGTTCCCTGACCTTTGTAAAGTCAATTTTGACATAATTTAAAACAAAGTAAAATGAACACAACAAGTATTTCTTACCAAGAAAAACTAACCGAATTAAGGGCAAACCTAGAAAATATGTTGCCTCAAGAAGCATTATCTGTCTTTGATGATGATGCACAAAATCTACAAGATCAACAATCTTCCATTCCAAAACTTCAAGAAGGAGACAAAGCCCCAGATTTTGCTCTTTCAAACGCTATCAATGAGACTGTAAAACTATCGGATTTGCTAAAAAAAGGCAAAGTAGTATTGACCTTTTATAGAGGTAGCTGGTGTCCTTATTGCAATCTACAACTTTCGCTTTATCAGAAGTCTTTGGATGAAATCCACAGTTTGGGTGCAGAATTGGTAACTATTTCACCCCAAACACCAGACGAGTCTTTAAATATCAAGGAGAAAAACGAACTCAATTTTGAGGTATTGAGCGACAATGGAAACATCGTAGCAAGAAAATACACAACGGTATTTAAAAACGGAGAAGCACCCTTAAATACAATGTCTGCACTTGGGTTTGACTTTGATGCTCATTATGCAGACGATTCTAGGGAGTTGCCTGTTCCTGCCGTTTTCGTGATTGATAAAGATGCCACCATCTCTTTTGCAAAGTCGTTGGGTGGCGATTACAGAAACAGGGTAGAGATAGAAGAAATTATTGAAAATCTTAAAAAATAAGACAATGAAAAAAATTGATGAACTGATATTCAACAGCGTTTTGGCATTTGCAATGGTAGTTTTTGGACTAAACAAATTTTTTGGATTTATACCAGTCGAACCACCAGCAGACCCTACTGCACAGCAGTTTATGGGTGCAATGTTTTCCACTTACCTTTTTAAAGTAGTGGCACTGGCAGAAATAATAGGCGGTATTTTACTCGTTATTCAAAAGACTAAATTCATTGGTTGGCTTATACTGTTGCCCGTGATATTCAACATTGTGGCTTTTCATATTGCTCACGATTTCGTTGGTAATGGAATTTGGTTAGCACCGACTATACTTTTTGTAATTATCGGCTACTACGAAAGAGATAAGCTTAAATCACTTTTAAACTAAAAATAAATGGATAAGAAAATTTGGTTCATAACAGGAATTTCAAGCGGATTAGGTAAGGCTCTTGCCCAATCTGTAATGGAAAATGGCGATTTTGCCATAGGTACATTTCGTCAACAAACCCAAGTTGATGATTATAATAGAGCGAACGATGGCAATGGCTTTGCCATACTTTTAGATATAAGTGATGAAAAAAGCATCGAATCAAAAGTAGAAGAACTTATTGCTAAATTTGGTAAAATAGATGTTTTGGTAAACAACGCAGGAGTTGGTTTTGTAGGAGCTATTGAAGAAACCTCCTTAGAAGAAACCCGAAAGGTGTTTGAAGCTAATTTTTTTGGAACACTCAAATTGACACAAGCGGTTCTTCCTTTTATGCGAAAAGAGAAAAAAGGGCATATTGTCCAAATCTCTTCCCACGGTGGAATAAAGGCGTTTGGAGGTTTTGGCATTTACAATGCAAGCAAGTTTGCTTTGGAAGGATTCAGCGAAGCATTGGCACAAGAGGTGGAGCCTTTAGGAATTAAGGTAACCATTGTGGAACCAGGGCCATTCCGCACCAACTTTGCAGGCAAAGGACTTGGAGAAGCGGAAAAAGTGATTGACGATTATACCGAAACAGCAGGAGCATTTAGAAACAAGCTAAAATCTGTAAACGGAAAACAAGAAGGACATCCTGTAAAAGCCTCAAATGCAATCATTGACTTTGTTTATTCCAAAAGTCCTACCCTTAGACTACCACTTGGCAAAGTTCCGTTAATGACCATAGGAATGAAATTAGACAGTGTAAAATCGGACTTGGAAAAGAACCGAGAAGTAGCAGAACAAGCGGTGTACTAATAAAAAAAACGTGCCACAACATCGTGTATAAGCAATAGCGGTTTGAGTGCATACTTGAACCGTTTTTGCATTTAATTGAATATCTTGCTATCCGAAAGCAAAGTGGTTTTAATTCCGCTACTGCTCATACACACAACCGTTAGCCACAAGCTGAACAAACATCCTGCAAATGAAAGAACTCTTGTTTTCATATGGAACACTTCAACTCAAAAAGGTGCAACTCGAATCGTTCGGAAGAGAACTGAACGGAACAAAGGAAATATTAACAGGCTACAAATTGGAACAGCTTCAAATTACCGACAGAACTGTTCTTAAAAAAAGCGAGCAGGAGTTTCACCCAATTGCTATTCCAAGTAAAGACCCAAATGACCGAGTAAACGGAACACTTTTAGAAATTTCCACCGATGAATTAAGGCAAGCAGATTTGTATGAAGTAGCTGATTACAAAAGGGTAAAGGCTAAATTTCAATCGGGAAAACAAGGTTGGGTTTATATAAAATCTTAAATTTAATTTGTATAGTTAGGATTCCTTACTATATTTGCGAAGCAATAATGCAATAACAGTTTAAATTCATTCAGAAAATGAGCAAATCAATTTTTTATCACGCAGGTTGTCCAGTATGTGTAAGTGCAGAACAGGACATAGTAAACTTAATCGGAGCCGACAATGTAGAAGTTGTCCACATTGGCGAAAACAGGTCGAGAATTTCAGAAGCCGAAAACGCAGGTGTAAAATCTGTCCCAGCATTGGTAACACCAAATGGAAATACGTTACACATCAACTTTGGTGCATCAATGGACGATGTAAAGGGCTAAAATTTTTTTTAATCAAAATAGTTAGGATTCCTAATTATTTATTGGAATCCTAACTTTTAAAATCTTAAATTATGAAATCAATAGTATTATTACTTTCAGCTACAATTCTTTTAAGCACTACAAAGTCGTGTGCACAGGAAAGTGAATATAAAAACGATGACTTTGCCATAAAAGATGTTCGTGTAACCAATAAGTCGGACTTGGGGATAACGGTTTGGGAAATTGATGTTAACGGCACAGCAGGAAAAACTACACCAACAAAGGCAGGGCAATTGGATGGTGCACCTGTTTTGGGTTATGTGTTCCCAACAAGTTTAAAACCGACTGATGTAGGATTTGGTCAAACGGACGGTATTGTTGCTCTTGCCCTAACTTCACATCCCGATTTTGACGATACACCACTTTGGGATGAAAACAACGATAAAATTTTTGACAATGACGGACTTGTTTGGCATCCACATTGGGTAATCTTAACAAAAGACGAAAGGGTCGCAGGTGGGCTTTCGGTAAAACAATTTAAAAAAGCAGACAAAACCGTAGTATTGCCACCAACCAATCCAGGAATGCCAATATATATGGACTCGCCAGGATTTCCTGTAACCACAATTGGAAATACGATAAAAGTCATTGTTCCAAATTACAGAATGAACAATCAATCAGATTTTAACTATGATGGTGTTACAGCATTTATGAAAGTGAACACAAGCATTGAAAATATGCCAATGTTGGGCGTTTATGAAGTGTATGGCGTTGCAAGTGGCGATTTATCATTGCCTTACACCGTAAAAAAACAATAGAATGAAAGTTTCAGTTTGGGATACCTACGTTCAGCGAGAAGATGGAAAAGTGATGCATTTTGACATCCTCGTGCCAAATGAAGTTACTGATGAAGAAACCATTTTTGGTTTCGGAAAGCAATATCTAAAAACAAAACTTTTTGCCACAGAGCATCTAACGGCAAAAGAATGCAAGTTCTGCCACATAGAACAAGCTACCGAACAGATAATTTCATCTATTGAAAATGTTGGCTTTCACATCATTGAAATGGAAAATTGCGAATAATTTAATTAGGATTACTAACTTTGTCCCGTTCATCAAACGGGACTTTGTTATGGATAACAGCTTATTTAACCCAAAACAACAGGAAATAGATACTTCGAGCAAAATCGTTACAGGATTGGAACGGATTTCAGAAGTGTTTAAAGTGTTGTTGTGGGAAAAAGCCAAATTAGTAGGTTTAAGTCCAATCCAAATTCAGATACTAATTTTCATAGCATTCCACAAACAGGAATTGTGCAATGTGAGCCATTTGGCAAAAGAGTTTAATGTGACCAAGCCAACAATTAGCGATGCAGTAAGGGTTTTGGACAAAAAAGGAATGGTTTCAAAAGACTTTTCTTCTTCGGACAGTCGTAGCTATTCACTACAGTTGAGCGAATTGGGAAGAAAATTAGTAACAGAAACGAACGATTTCGCTAAACCTCTCAAAAAGCAGATAGACAAATTCAACGAAAACGAATTAGAAAGTCTCTTCGGCACTATTAGCGAACTGATTTACAAATTGAACCGTAGTGGAATTTTGACCGTGCAACGGACTTGCTTTGGTTGTATCTTCTATAAAAAAAATGACGGAACAGATTATTGCAACCTACTTCAAAAGGAATTAAAGGCGACTGAAATCCGATTGGATTGCCCAGAATATGAAGAAAAAGCCAGTGGCTAACAACGTGTATAAGCAATAGCGGTTTGAGTGCTAACTCGAACTGTTTTTCGTTAAATTAAAGTATATTGTTATCCGAAAAGTAGTTGTTTAAAATCCGCTACTGCTCATACTCAAGACCGTCAGACTGCGCAAAAACCTACCCTTTCTTGATAACTTTGTTCATTACCCTTACAGCCTAAAGGTCCATAACATCCTGATATCGATTATCTTAATGGTATGGATTTTATAACAGGTTTTGACAGGGACCAACTCGTAATGATGGATTTCGAGTCCGCCGTAGGTCCCGATTCATGGGCAAGGATAGTCGATATGTTCGTGGACATACTCCCGATGGGCGAACTCGGGTTCAGGGATGTACTGAACATCGAGGGCAGGCCGCCCTACCGCTCTTCCGACATGCTCAAGCTCTATCTCTACGGCTACAGGAACAAACTGCGCTCCTCCCGCCAATTGGAACAGGCCTGCAAGGTAAACCTCGAGGTCATATGGCTCCTGAAGGGCCTGCGCCCCTCGACAAGGAAGGTGGCCTATTTCAGGAAGGACAACCCGAAGGCCTTTAAACAGGCCTTCCGATATTTTGTGGGGCTTCTCAAGGACTGGGAACTCATCGAAGGCGAGACCATCGCCATCGACTCCTTCAAGATAAGGGCCCAGAACGCCCTGAAGAACAACTTCAACCAAAAGAAGCTGGACCGCCATATCGAGTACATAGACAACAAGATCCAGGAATACCAACAACAACTTGACGCCGGGGACGGGGATTCGGATACCGAAAAAATACAGGACAGGATAGCCTACCAGGAATCGAAGAAGGAAAGATACCGCAACATCGGGGAAGAGCTGCGGGCCAGCGGGGAACGACAGATCAGCCTCTCCGATCCCGATGCCAGGTCGGTGGTACTGCACCGAAACATCGTCAACGTTGGCTATAACGTACAGGCAGGGTGCGATGCAAAGCACAAGCTCTTCGTGAACAACGCTACGGGGAGCGTCAACGATACCCATGCACTCTCGCCCATGGCACTCGATGCAAAGCAACTTTTGGGCATGGAAAGCATGCGGACACTTACCGACAAGGGGTACACCACCGGCAAGCACCTGGACATCTGTACCAAGAACGGGATAACGACATACTCCTCGCCAAAGGAGCATTCCTCCCAGCACAACGGCCTTTATCCCATGGTCGATTTCAGGTACGACAGGGGTATGGACACCTATACCTGTCCGGACGGGCAAATATTGGCCACCAACGGGACCGTTTACGACAAGGCGGGCCACAAGGTCAAGCATTACAGGAACGGGCAGGCCTGCAAGGTCTGTCCCGTATGGCATCTATGTACCGTAAACAAGAACGGACGCTTCATAGAGCGCTCCATCTATCAGGAGGCCCTGGAGGAAAACCAAAAAAGGATGGAGGAAAACCCGGAATATTACAGGCTCAGGCAACAGATAACCGAACACCAGTTCGGGACCATCAAAAGACAATGGGGCTTCACCCATACATTGATGAAAGGAAAATAGAACGTGCTCTCCGAGGTAAACCTGATCATGATATGCTACAACCTTAGCAGACTTATGGCCATACTGGACCCAAAAGAGCTCAAGAACAGGCTGAAAAGGCTTGCACTTGAAATATCATCCATATTCGAGGTCATTTACGGTGTTTTCAACGACTTTCCTTTTCCTGGAAATTTAGTCCACACACAAAACAACCGGCCATAAAACCTTCGCCTAGCCTACTATAAATCAAAACAGATCAACTATTTTTATTCTAAATGGAGTTGATGCGCAGACTCCCGTTGGCACACATAAGAAAAAAAATTATCGCTGAATGAAATACTTTGAAGAAAGACTTAAGGGAGGGCATCCTAACTCATTAGGTAATACGGTAGAAGTTGTGGACGAAGTTTTGGCGGAAAATCAACTTTTCAACGAACTGTTTAACTGTTATTTCAGTAGTGATGAAATTGTTCGCCTTCGGACTTCCAACGCAATGAAACGGATTTGTAAAGCAAACAAGTCAATCTTACTTCCATATATCGATCGATTTTTAACTGATATCGCCATAATAGACCAAGCATCTACTCAATGGACTTTATCTCAATTGTTTGGAATGCTCGACAAGGATATGACCAAAAAACAAATTGAACAGGCGAAAAACATTATGAAGAATAATCTTTCTAATCACACCGATTGGATTGTGCTTAACCAAACAATGGATACACTAACAAAATGGGCGAAAAAAGATGAGAACTTGAAAGACTGGATAAAACCTCATTTGGAAAGATTGACAACGGACGAACGAAAGTCTGTTTCAGGTAGAGCGAAAAAAATGATTGAAAAACTATAAAATAAATACGTGTGCCAACATCGCATATAGCTTATGGCGGGTGAACGGCTTCTAGCAAGGTTTTCGCTCTGTAGCCAGCTTTGATTTCTGGGGACATGAAAGCACTTCGAAACCGCCACAAGCCATATGTAAACCGTTGGCATTCATGTTGACAAAAAACGCGAACGAAGAATGAGTAAAAAGAATAGCGTATTTATTGCGACAAGTTTAGACTGCTATATAGCTGACAAAAATGGTGGACTTGATTGGTTATATTCTATTCCAAATCCTGATAATAATGATATGGGATATTTGGAATTCACTAATGGAATTGATGCACTTGTTATGGGACGAACAACATTTGAAACTGTAATCGGATTTGATGTTCCTTGGCCATATACCAAACCTGTTTTTCTATTGAGCAACAAACTGAAAGAAATCCCTGATTCTCACAAAGACAAAGCTTTTTTAGTCAAAGGAACTTTAACGGAAATTTTAGAGCAAATTCATAAGAAAGGGTATCAAAGATTATACATTGATGGTGGAACAACAATCAGGAATTTTTTAAAAGCAGACTTGATTGATGAAATGATACTGACAACTATTCCAGTTTTATTAGGTGGTGGTGCTTCATTGTTTGGAGAATTGCCAAAAGAACTGAAATTTGAACTAATTGGAACAAAAACATTTCTAAATCAAGTATCACAGAGACACTATAAACGAAAAAAATAAAATACGAAATGCCAACAAAGAACTGAGTTAAAAAACAAGTTCTTTTAGTTCAATTTCGATACACAGTTCTCATCATAGGGCTGCCCGGATTTGGCAATCGTAAATGCCTGTTGCAACAAGTTGTTCAATATCGAAATCAAGGTAGGCTTGCGGACCAACTTGTGTCATCAAGTGTTGATATATTTCTGTCTCTATTTTTATAGGATTTTAGGCCGAAAAAATGAAAGGAACTTAATCTGTAGCTAAAATTCCTTCCATGATCATATCATCTTTTCTAGTTCTATGGAAATCATTAAACCGCATGTAACAGCCCATCGCCAAATTCCTACTATTTTTTGTGCATTCGAACAGCAATATAGGTGTTTGAATGCATCAAGTTCACAAAAATCATTGGGCGGACAATAGAAATCACATTGATTTATGTAACTTGAAAGAAGAATAGATTTGGATATACTACCATGAATTTTATAGACTATTACCAGGTTCTGGGGTTGGATAAGTCCGCGACCGAAAAAGATATAAAATCCGCCTATCGAAAACTGGCCAGAAAACATCATCCAGACTTAAACCCCAACAACACGGATGCAGAGGAGAAATTCAAAAAAATCAATGAGGCCCATGAAGTACTGAGCGACCCTGAAAAAAGAAAGAAATATGACCAATATGGGAAGGATTGGCAACACGCGGAAGAATTTGAAAAGGCCAAATCACAAAGACGTAGTCAACCTTCTGGTGGCGGTTACAGGGAATACACATACTCAGGCGGTCAAGAAAGTGATTTTTCAGATTTCTTTGAATCCATGTTTGGGGGTAGTGGCTTCAGTAGGCAACAAGGAAGGGCAAAGTACAGGGGGCAGGATTTCAATGCGGAGCTTCGATTAAATCTTTCCGAAGTTAAAGAAACGCATAAGCGCACGCTCACTGTAAATGGAAAAAACATAAGAATTAAAATCCCAGCTGGGATTGAAGACGGTCAGACCATCAAAATAAAAGGATATGGCGGGGAGGGAATCAATGGGGGACCTAAAGGTGACCTTTACCTTACCTTTTCCATTTTGAACGACACCCCTTTTAAAAGAGAGGGCGCCAACCTTTATAAGACCGTTGAAATCCCATTAACAACGGCTGTTCTTGGAGGGGAAATAGTGTTGGAAACCTTAACGGGAAAAGTGAAATTGAGCGTGAAGCCGGGAACACAGAACGGGGCCACCGTGAAGCTTAGAGGCAAGGGATTTCCTTTATATAAAAAAGATGGGTTTGGCGACCTATTTATCACATATAGCCCAAAGATTCCAGTAAAGCTTACTACAGAGCAAGAAAGGATTTTTAAGGAACTTGAACAAAAAGGTTTGTAAAAGCATCATGGAAAAAGCTACTTATATATTTATTGAGGAATTTTGCAACCATCACAATATTGAGGTTTCATTAGTGCATCGGCTCGTGGAGTTTGAAATCCTTACAATTGAGAAGAAGGAGGAAAAGGAAATGATTAAGATCAGTGAACTTCCAAAACTCGAAAAAATGGTGAGGTTACACCAAGAACTGGAAATTAACCCGGAAGGACTCCAAGCTATTCACCATCTCTTGATTCAAGTTACAAACTTGCAAGATGAAATTAAATTATTGCGCAGGAAATTGCATAGGTTCGAAAACTAAAACTGGTATAGACTTCATTCAAATTCTTTAAGTATATTAAAACAATACTAAAAAAAAATCTTTAACTCTATTGGGATTGGCACGGGCCAGCTACAGAAAACACCAAGGTAGGATTCGCAGGGTCTTTAATAATCTGTTTAGTATTAATAACGCTATAGCTTAACAGTATCCGTGCTTGAGAAATATTTAACGAGGTTTATAAGAAAAAATATAGTTAATTTTAAGTTTTGAGTCCCTTAGACTTTTACCACTGCCATGCTTCATATTAATTTTGAACATCCTTTTGACCAACTACGAAAATTGGCTCTTAGCCTTGGTGCCGATTTTAAGGAATATCAGGATTCTGCGATTTTAACGCTTGACAATTTGGTGGGCAAAGGAACCGTTACCACCTATAGTGTATTCGAGGGACTCAATGTAAGGGTGTACGATATAACTTTCAATGAGGAATTAAAGATTTCCAAGATGGAGCAGGACCCATCCATAATCTATTTTCTTTACTGTGTAAAGGGTCATTTTTTTCACAGGTTCGAGAACCAGGAAAACAACAATAAAATATACCCAAGACAGAATGTTATTTTTTCCAGTGCCGCAAAGTCCCCAAACATCGTAACCTTTCCCAGTAAAGTACATTTAAGGTTAAGCGCGATTTTTGTACGGGAAAAAATGGGAGAGTCAAATTCCAAACGAAAAACGCTCTTGGAGACAGCATTGGAGGATATAACCTCCTTCATCAGTAAGGAAAAACCCTTTAGTTATTATGGTGAGATAAGTCCCTTAACCTCAAAGTACGCATCTATCCTTATCGAAAATAAAAGAACCGATGCCGTAGGCAAACTGTTGGTAGAGGGTGCCGTTGTAAATACATTAGCGTCCCAAGTGGAGCACCATGACGTTACTAAGGAAGAGATTAAAATAAGTTTTCCGCTTTCTAACACAGAAATACTCAGGATATCTGAAGTTGCCGAACATATTGCCGAAAACATAGACCGATCCCTTAATATTGACCATCTATCAAAAACGTTTGGATTATCCCCAAAAAAACTTCAGGCAGGTTTTAGGCATCTCTTTGGGGAAAGCCTTGGAAATTTTATCACTCACTTACGCCTGGAAAAAGGAAAGGAGCTTATCCAACATACAGATTTGACCATTTCTGAAGTATGCTACAAAATAGGCTTTTCTAGCAGAAGCTATTTCTCCAAAACCTTTTCGGAGAGATTTGGACTCTTGCCCAGCAAATTTAAAAGTTCGCTTTCCTCAGATGATTTGATTTATGAACTTACCTATAAATCGACCATGTCAGACGGTGTTCAAATTTCCGATATTGAGGATATAATCGAGGTGGCTAACTCTGTCAATCAAGAAAACAACATCACAGGATGTCTTGTTTGCCAAGACAATGATTTCTTTCAATTTTTGGAAGGACCCAAATCCAATGTGCTCCAAGTCTTCGATAAAATAAAAAAGGACCCAAGACACTATGATTTGGAAGTGCTCACCCGCAAAATAAATTCACATCGTTTTTTTCCAAATTGGAGTATGGCCTTACTATCGGATAAGGACATATTGGATCAAACATTCAAGAACAAGGCCATTAACTTGAACTTGGATACTTCGGGTATACGGGGCAACGAAAATGTACACATTAGTAGTACCGTTTTCTGGAGAAGGGTTCTCAATTTGATAAAGGTTTCCCAAGCTTGATACCAACGCTTAAAACAGCAATACTATCTTATTAGCTATTTGTCGCCCTATGTGAAAGGGCCCTGAATTTTAGAGTTTTATTAGTAAAATATAAATGGCACCGGGTTCTTGTTTCGCTATCAAAATCGTAATTTTGCAACTTTGTCAATTGCTATGATTAACTACGAGGAGAATATTGAGGTAAAAGGGGCACGCGTTCATAACCTCAAAAATATCGATGTCACCATTCCCAGGGAAAAGCTTGTCGTTATTACCGGACTTTCGGGAAGCGGTAAATCCTCCTTGGCTTTTGATACAATCTATGCCGAAGGCCAGCGGAGGTACATTGAAACCTTCTCGGCCTATGCCCGCCAATTTTTAGGTGGCCTGGAACGGCCGGATGTTGATAAGATCGACGGACTTTCCCCGGTCATTGCCATTGAACAGAAAACTACCTCAAAATCACCAAGGTCCACCGTTGGCACCATTACGGAAGTATACGATTTCCTACGTTTGCTTTTTGCCCGTGCCGGTGATGCCCACAGTTACAATACGGGCGAAAAAATGGTCAGTTACAGTGACGCGCAAATAAAGGAACTGATCATTGAGGCGTATACCGATAAAAAAATCAATATCCTTGCCCCGGTAATCAAATCCCGAAAAGGACATTACAGGGAACTGTTCGAGCAAATTGCCAAACAGGGCTTTGTGAAGGTCCGCGTGGACGGAGAAATTCGCGATATTGTAAAGGGCATGAAGGTGGACCGATACAAGACCCACGATATTGAAATCGTAATCGATAGGTTGAAGGTTCAGGAAAGCGAAGAGCTGCACAAGCGCCTGGCAGAAACCATCAATACCGCCATGTACAGTGGCGATAACGTTTTAATGGTAATCGAGGAAGGTTCTGATGTTCCCAGATATTTCAGTAGGGATTTGATGTGCCCTTCCACGGGAATCTCCTATCCTACCCCAGAACCCAATACCTTTTCCTTCAACTCCCCAAAAGGAATGTGTCCCAACTGCAGTGGCCTGGGACATGTGTACGAAGTAAATGCGGACAAAATATTTCCCAACAAAAAACTTTCCATAAAGAACGGTGGTATAGCACCGCTTGGCGAGTATAAAAAATCCTGGGCGTTTAAACAGATAGAGACCATAGCCCAACGCTTTGGTTTTGAGTTAACGGACCCAATAAGCAAAATACCCCAAGAGGCCATTGATGTATTGCTCTACGGGGGGAACGAGAGTTTTGAGGTGGATTCCAAATCCTTGGGCGTAAAAAGAACCTATAAAATAGACTACGAAGGAATTTCAAATTTTATAAAGAATCAATTTGATCAGGCGGAATCGACTTCCATCAAACGATGGGCGAAGGAATACATGGATAAAATAAAATGTCCTACCTGTGAAGGCACTAGGCTGAAAAAGGAATCGCTCTACTTTAAGATAGACGATAAGAATATTGCGGAATTAGCCAATATGGACATTGCGGAATTGTCCAATTTCTTTGAGGGGCTGGAAAAAACCTTGGAAGGAAACCAATTGAAAATTGCCGAGGAAATCATCAAGGAAATCCGTACCAGGATCCGCTTTCTTCTGGATGTAGGGCTAGATTATCTTTCCCTCAACCGCAGTTCAAAGTCCTTGTCTGGCGGGGAGGCGCAACGAATTAGGTTGGCGACCCAAATAGGCTCCCAATTAGTGGGGGTACTCTATATCTTGGACGAACCCAGCATCGGGCTACATCAAAGGGACAATTCACGACTGATAAAATCACTGGAGTCCTTGCGGGACATTGGAAACTCGGTGATCGTTGTAGAACACGATCGGGATATGATCGAACGTGCGGACCATGTCATCGACATCGGTCCAAAAGCAGGCAAGCACGGTGGGGAAATTATTTCCGAAGGAAACCCCCAAGACCTCAAAAAACACCATACGCTTACGGCGGATTATATCACCGGGGTAAAGGAAATAAAGGTGCCCAAAAAACGAAGAAAGGGCAATGGTGAGAAAATCGTACTCTCCGGATGCACGGGTAACAACCTAAAAAATATTACGGTGGAATTCCCCCTTGGAAAAATGATCGGGGTAACGGGGGTGTCCGGAAGTGGTAAATCCACCTTGATCAATGAGACACTCTACCCCATTATGAACGCCCATTATTTCAACGGTGTAAAAAAACCAATGCCGTATAAAAAGATTACGGGGCTGGAGCATATTGATAAGGTCATCGACATCAATCAATCCCCTATTGGTAGAACACCACGGTCCAATCCTGCAACGTATACCGGCGTTTTCAGCGAAATTCGGTCTTTGTTCACAAAAACCCCAGAGGCCTCCATACGAGGCTACAAACCGGGCCGATTCAGCTTTAATGTGAAGGGCGGTAGATGTGAAACCTGCCAGGGAGGGGGACTACGTGTCATTGAAATGAATTTCCTACCGGATGTATATGTAGAATGTGAAACCTGCAACGGCAAGCGTTTTAACAGAGAGACCTTGGAAATTAGGTATAAGGGCAAATCCATTTCGGATGTTTTGGAAATGACCATCAATGAAGCGGTCGATTTTTTTGAACTTATTCCAAAAATCCATCGTAAGTTAAAAACAATACAGAATGTAGGTTTGGGTTATATTTCACTTGGACAGCAGTCCACTACCCTATCCGGCGGGGAAGCACAACGAATTAAATTGGCCACGGAACTTTCCAAACGGGATACGGGAAATACGTTCTATATCCTGGACGAGCCCACTACCGGACTTCACTTTGAGGACATACGCGTTCTGATGGAAGTATTGAACAAACTGGTGGATAAGGGCAATACCGTTTTGGTCATAGAACATAACTTGGATGTAATAAAAATGGTGGACCACGTTATTGATATAGGATATGAGGGAGGTCGCACCGGGGGGCAACTGATAGCGCATGGCACACCGGAAGAAATTTGTAAAGTCAAGGACAGTTATACGGCAGAGTTTTTGAGAAAAGAGTTAAAAAAATAAGGCAAGCAAATGAGAAACGAAAAGCACCACAAAGGGTGGAACGAAATCAAGACAAACGATTCTTGGGCCATATTTAAGATTATGGGCGAATTCGTTAACGGTTTCGAAAAAATGAGCAAAATAGGACCCTGTGTTTCGGTATTTGGTTCGGCAAGAACCAAAGAGGGCGACAAATACTACCAGCTAGCGGTAAATGTTTCCAAAAAAATAGCAGAGGCCGGTTATGGCGTAATCACTGGTGGCGGTCCGGGTATTATGGAGGCTGGAAACAGGGGCGCCCATTTGGCTGGAGGTACTTCGGTAGGGTTGAACATCGACCTTCCTTTTGAACAACATGACAATCCGTATATCGATGAGGACAAAAGCCTGGACTTCGACTATTTCTTTGTTAGAAAGGTGATGTTCGTAAAATATTCCCAGGGTTTTGTGGTGATGCCGGGAGGCTTCGGGACCTTGGATGAACTGTTCGAAGCAATCACCCTGATCCAGACCCATAAAATTGGAAAATTCCCAATCATCCTTGTGGGAAGTGAATTTTGGACCGGTCTATTCGATTGGATAAAAAACACGATGCTTTCTTTTGGGAATATCAGTCCGGAAGATCTAGATCTTATAAAAATTGTCGATACCGAAGACGAGGTGGTGGAAATCATCGATGCCTTTTATAAAGGCCATACCCTAAGTCCCAATTTTTAGATTGCCCTTGAAAGGATTCCTCCAGATAAAAATAGCACTGAGCATTTTACTATATTCTATAGTAAACGGAGGTGCCTTTGCCCAATACGAAACGAACCTCACGGTAAAGTTAAATGATTTCACCAAGGAACTGGACATAAAACAGGAGTTCACCTATTACAATGATTCCAACTATAACCTGGGAATCATTTATTTCAATGACTGGGCGCATGCCTACTCCAATAAAAATACCGGACTTGCAAAGCGTTTTGCGCAAGAATTCAAAAGAAGCCTGCACCTCGCAAAAAAAAGTGAACGGGGCTATACCACCATCATCAGTGCGGTGGACGGTGAATATGAAGGGCTGGAATGGGAACGGACCCAGGAGGATGACATCATAAAATTCAGGCTTAACAAACCTTTGTTACCAAAGGAATCCGTACAACTGATAATCACCTACAAGGTGAAACTTCCGCCAAATAAATACACTGACTACGGGTACGATAATAGGGGCAATTATTACCTAAAGGATTGGTACCTTACCCCGGCCGTATATGATGGGAAATGGCATTTGTATTCGAACAAAAATCTGGAAGACCTTTATACGAATAGCACCAAAACGACCATTGATTTCACGTATCCCAAGGCTCTTTTCCTAAATTCCAACTTCAAGGAAAACAAACGTACGGAAATGACCAATAGTCGGCGCGTGGAGCTTGTTGCCGACAATCAAAAAAGTGCCGAGATCTTTCTGAACGTACAAAATCTTTTTTCGACCCATATTACCCCTGAAATGAAGGTGGTCACCAGCATTTCGGCACCCAGATATGACCCTATTGAACAGGGCATTTCCATCAATAGGATTACGGATTTCATTGAACGGAATTTGGGCAAATACCCCCATGATAAACTGTTGGTTAGCGAAACGGATTATAACAAAGATCCGTTGTACGGAATCAACCAATTACCATCCTTTATCAGACCGTACGAGCAGCAGTTCCAATTTGAAATGAAGTTCCTTAAAACGGCCTTGAACAGTATCTTGAGGGAAACCTTGTTCTTGGACCCAAGAAAGGAACAATGGCTCAACAGCGCCATCGCCAACTACCTCATGATTGCATATGTTGACGAGTTTTATCCCGATCAAAAATTACTGGGCAACCTTTCTCGAATCTGGGGCATTCGTAGTTTCAATTTGGCGAAAATGGATTTTAACGAACAATATCCCTTCCTATACAATCTAACGGCACGGAAAAACTTGGACCAAGCGCTGACCACGCCCAACGATTCCCTGATTAAATTCAACCAAAAAATTGCAAACAAGTATAAGGCGGGTCTGGGATTGGCCTATCTGGCGGATTATATTGGAAAGGAAAAAGTTGACGAGAGCATCAAAACATTTTTCAAATATTATCAACTCAATAAAGTAAAGGTACTGGATTTTGAATCTATCCTTAAACGTTCCACGGAGAAGGATATCAATTGGTTCTTTAGCGAGTATGTCTCTACGGACCGTAAGATAGATTTTAAGATAAAAAAGGTCGACAAAACCGAGGATTCCCTAAGAGTTACCATAAAAAATAAGGAGGGAACCAATGTCCCCATTAGCATGTTCGGGCTTAAAAACGACACCTTGGTCTCCAAATATTGGTTCAAGGATATAAAGACCTTGGAAACCTTTACCGTTCCCAACAATCAGGAAGATCGTTTGGTTCTCAATTACGATCAAACAATACCGGAATTCAACCAACGAGATAACTGGAAATCCCTTAAAGGATTTTTATCCAGTAACAAAAAACTAAAGTTTACATTTTTCAAGGATTCTGAAAACCCTTATTACAATCAAGTTTTTTATGTCCCTGTCCTAAATTTCAACATCTATGACGGGTGGGTGCCGGGTATGCGGCTATACAATAAAACTCTCTTGGAGCGTCCTTTTATATATGACTTTGCCCCCTCCTATTCCTTTCGGGAGAATGCCTTCGTGGGATACGGAAAATTCAGCTATAGAAAATACTTGAGCAAAAGCGGACTCTATGTTGCCAACTATTCCTTGGGAGGATCCACTTCGCATTTCAACGTCAATTCCAGATACACGTCCATTACTCCCGCATTGAGTTTTGGTTGGCGACCGGATGACCTCATTTCGAACAAGCGTCAGGTATTGTCGTTCCGCTTTGTAAATATCTTCCGGGATTTTGACGAAAGCCTAAGCGATTTGGCGAACGACCCTGAAAATCCGGATTACAGTGTTTTCAACATGCGATACCTAAATAGGGACAACGATATTCTGGATTATAAATCGTGGTTCTTGGATTTTCAGTTGGCCGGCAAATTCAGCAAACTTTCCTTTGAATATGAATACCGAAAACTGTTCGAAAACAACAGGCAATTTAATGTTCGATTTTTTGCAGGGAAGTTTTTGAGCAACAATACAGATTCCGATTTTTTCAGCTTTGCCCTAGATCGTCCCACGGACTATTTGTTCGATTATAGTTATCTGGGGCGTTCCGAAGATACGGGCATCTACAGCCAACAAATCATCATTGCGGAAGGTGGTTTCAAATCTTTCCTGGACGAGCGCTACCGATTTTCAGATAATTGGATGGCAACCGTCAATACCAGTTTTAACCTTTGGCGATGGATAGAACTGTATGGCGACGCGGGATTGGTAAAAAACAATGGGTTCAAGGAGAAATTCGTATACGATTCCGGTGTGCGACTCAATTTGGTAACCGACTATTTTGAACTTTATTTTCCTTTCTATTCCAACAATGGGTGGGAAATTTCACAACCCAATTACGGTGAAAAGATACGTTTCATCATTACCGTAAGCCCAAAAACACTGACAGGACTGTTTACCCGCCAATGGTTTTGATCCAAAAATCCTCAATGAACTTGTCTCTATACCCAGTTCCAATGAGAATTTCACAAAATATTTAATTTGAAATAACATTTTCGCAACGGATAAAGTTTAAACCGGATTGCTAAAACGATTTCAATTCGGTATTTTTGTGAAAATTCGAAAAAATACATGAAGGTTTCTTCCAAGACGAGCAGTGATATATCATTTGAAGATTTCAAGGAACAGATTATTAATGACTATAAGATTGCTTTTTTGAGTAGGACCTGCAGCCTGCTGGGAAGAAAAGAGGTACTTACTGGCAAGGCGAAATTCGGAATCTTTGGGGATGGAAAGGAACTTCCCCAATTGGCCATGGCCAAATCCTTTCAGAACGGTGATTTTAGAAGCGGATATTACAGGGACCAGACCTTTATGATGGCCATAGGCCACTTAAAACCCAAGGATTTTTTCCACGGACTCTACGCCACTACCGATATTGAAAAAGAGCCCATGAGCGCCGGCCGACAAATGGGTGGGCACTTCGTGACCTACAGCCTAAACGAGGACGGTAGCTGGAAAGACCTCACAAAACAGAAAAACAGCAGTTCCGATATTTCCTGCACCGCCGGCCAAATGCCCCGTCTGCTGGGCTTGGCACAGGCGTCCAAAGTATACAGGCAACTGGAAGGCCTGGACAGTGCAAAATTCTCGGACAATGGCAACGAGGTTGCCTGGGGAACCATAGGCAATGCGAGTACCAGTGAAGGCATGTTTTGGGAGACCATCAACGCCGCAGGGGTTTTGCAGGTGCCCATGGTCTTGAGTATTTGGGACGATGAATATGGGATTTCGGTTCCGCAAAAATACCACACCACCAAAGAGGACATTTCAAAGGTGCTAGCCGGTTTTCAAAGGGACGACGTCCACAAGGGCGTTGAGATCTTAAAAGTCAAAGGTTGGGACTACACGGCCTTGATGCATACCTATGAAAATGCCGCCGATATTGCCCGGCAGGAACATGTACCGGTAATCATCCATGTGACTGAACTTACCCAGCCCCAAGGGCATTCCACATCAGGGTCCCACGAAAGGTACAAGGACGACGAGCGTCTGGCCTGGGAACGGGAGAACGATTGTAACAAACGGTTCAGGGAATGGATATTGGAATCGGGCATCGCCGAGGAAGAGGAACT
Source organism: Maribacter sp. C-4077 (assembly GCF_055378385.1). NCBI lineage: Bacteria > Pseudomonadati > Bacteroidota > Flavobacteriia > Flavobacteriales > Flavobacteriaceae > Maribacter > Maribacter sp. C-4077. The sequence goes on along the minus strand of NZ_AP038807.1, from coordinate 3,461,387 downwards.
TTCCAATTTGGAAAAACAGATAAAAAGAACTGTCAGGGAGGCGAAAAAGGAGGCGTGGACCGAGTATTTGCAAGAACATTTGGCCTTGAAAAAAACCTTGGTGCAACTAATCAATGACGCGGTCAGCACAAGCTCCAACAAGCATTTTTTGACAAAAATCAAGAATGATCTGATTGCGGTGGACGAGCCGGTCAAAAAAGATCTGGCCGTGGCCGCCCGAAAATCCCTGAGATATCTACTCGGTGAAAATACCAAGGAAAGACAAAAATTGGCCCATTGGCTGAATAATTTCATTGCGGAATCCCAACCCAAATTCAGTTCACATCTCTACAGTGAAAATGAAAATAGGGCCACTAAAATAAAGGGCATCCCTCCCACCTACAATTCCTCCAAGGAGGAAAAAGTGGACGGCCGTGTCCTGCTGCGGGATAATTTTGACAGACTCTTTGAAAAATATCCAAATGCCTTGGTCTTTGGTGAGGATACTGGGGCCATTGGCGACGTGAACCAAGGACTGGAAGGCTTACAGGCCAAATATGGGGAAGTTCGGATTGCGGATACCGGAATCAGGGAAACTACCATCATTGGTCAGGGAATTGGCATGGCGTTGCGAGGCCTGCGCCCCATCGCGGAAATTCAATATTTGGACTATATCTTCTATGCGCTTGCTACCTTAACGGACGACCTGGCAAGTCTTCTTTATCGAACCTACGGGAAACAAAAAGCACCGCTTATCATTAGAACCCGCGGGCATCGTTTGGAAGGTATATGGCATTCGGGGTCTGAAATGGGCGGTTTGATCCATGTGCTACGTGGTATTTATATTTTGGCTCCCAGAAATATGACCCAAGCGGCAGGTTTTTACAATACGCTGATGAAGAGCGACGAACCCGCCCTGATCATTGAAAGTCTGAACGGCTACCGACTCAAAGAGCCTAAACCGACAAACTTAGGGGAATTTTGTACGCCCATTGGCGTCATAGAAAAAGTAAAGGAAGGTACGGACATCACCTTGGTCTCCTACGGTTCCACCTTGCGTATCGTGGAACAGGCTGCCAAGGAACTGTTGGAAGTGGGAATCGATGCCGAAGTAATCGATGCACAAACCTTGTTGCCCTTTGATATCCATGGGGATACGGTAAAAAGTGTCCAGAAAACGAACCGACTCTTGGTAATCGATGAGGATGTTCCCGGTGGTTGCTCGGCTTACCTATTGACCGAAATCCTTGAAAAACAGGGAGCTTACAAATATTTGGACAGTGCGCCACAGACCCTTTCTGCACAGGCCCACAGACCTGCATACGGAAGCGATGGCGATTATTTTAGCAAGCCGAACGTTGAGGATGTTTTTGAAAAAGTGTATGCCATCATGAACGAAGCCAACCCTCAGGATTATCCCCCGCTCCGTTGATAGTAGCATTCTAAAACTCTTTGATTTTTTGGTTGGTATTGCATGGTCAAACAGATGTTCGATTGATATTGGAAACATCTGAAAATCGGGGTATTCTTTAGTATCTTTCCTACCTATATAAAACGAAGGACATTCCAAAATTCTCACGATGGAAGAGCATCAAAAACCGATTGTACAGGTACTTCAAAAACATTTTGACATTTCAAATCCCACAATATCGGGGATGGAGGGGTATGAAAGCAAGAATTATAAAATTGAATGTACGGACCAATGCTACGTGCTTAAAATTTATGATGCATCGGTAGCTAACAAAGCGAGCATCGATGGGGAAACACACATCCTTACGAAGCTTCAAAATTTAAAAGGCTATAATTTTCCAGTCCCGATAAAATCCAATAGCGGCGCAAACTGGATTGAGGAAAGTGATACATTATACCGATTACTTTCTTTCGTAACCGGAACGTTTCTCGGCAACATTCCCCGAAACAAATCCATGGCCCATGAACTGGGTGCATTTTTGGCCCAAATGGATACCATGACCATTGAAATGTACGATGCTCCCACCATGGCAAAACAACCACCTTGGGACCTACGCCATTTTTATAAAAACGAACCCCTCATAAAATACATTCCAAACCCGAAGCATCGGAGTTTGGTTACGTATTTCTATTTGCAGTTCAAGGAAATGGTGCTTCCGCATCAGGAGGAACTGCGAATGGGCATCGTTCATAACGATGCGAACGAATGGAACGTGCTTACCTGTAACAATTCCATATCGGGCATTATAGATTTTGGGGATATGTGCCACACCTGGACCATAAATAATCTTGCCGTGGCCATTACGTATTACATGATGGGTCAGGAAAACCCCTTGGAATATGCCGTGGAGCTTATCGAGGGATACCACGCCTTAAGACCTTTGGATGTCCTGGAACTGGACGTGCTCTATTATTTGATTGCGGCACGTTTGTGTACGAGTGTCTGTAATTCGGCATACGCCAAAAAACAAAATCCGGATTCCGAATACATCACCATCAGCGAGGAATCGGCCTGGAACTTAGTACATGTTTGGCTCACTATCAACCCAATAGCGGCACAAAACACCTTTAGAAAGGCCGCAGGTTATCCGCCTTTGCAAACGAATGCCCTGGAAAAACAACTGGAACTCAGGAAACAGTTTATAAGCAACTCCCTATCGTTGAGCTATACAGCACCTATTCACATGGTCCGCTCTGCCTTCCAATATATGTACGATGCAAAGGGCAATACCATTTTGGATGCCTATAACAACATCATGTTGGTGGGGCATTGCCATCCCAAGGTGGTTCAGGCAGCACAACGGACTTTTGCCCGACTCAATACCAACACCCGCTATGTGTATGACGAGCTACAGTCCTATAGTGAGAAACTGTTGTCCAAATTTCCCGACTCCCTGAACAAGGTGTTTTTTGTCAATTCTGGCAGTGCCGCCAGCGACCTGGCCATCCGCTTGGCACAGACCCACACCAAAAAAAGGAAGGTCATGGTCATGGAACATGGATACCATGGCAATACCCGTTTGGGCATCGATATCAGTCATTACAAGTACGGGCACAAGGGTGGACCTGGAAAAAGGGACTATATCCTTGAGGCATCCATACCCAAGATTTTCGGTGCTGGATTCGGCAGCGAAGCGGAAGCCACTAAATTTTATGTAGAGAAAACACATAAAGAAATTCAAAATCACGAATTGGAAATCAGTGCCTTCATTGCGGAACCCATTATTGGGTGTGGTGGTCAAGTACCTTTGCCAAAAGATTACTTAAAAAACATCTATCCGAAAATCCGTGCCCAGGGAGGGGTATGCATCAGCGATGAGGTACAAGTGGGCTTTGGTAGGTTGGGAAAGTATTTCTGGGGATACGAAATGTACGATGTGGTTCCGGATATTGTCATCATTGGTAAACCTATGGGCAACGGGCATCCCATGGGCGCCGTGATTACAACAACCGAAATTGCCCAAAGTTTTGAAAACGGGCTGGAATTTTTTAGTTCCTTTGGTGGCAACCCCGTTTCCTGTGCAATTGGCGAAGCGGTTTTGGATGTTATCCATGAAGAACATTTGGATACCGAAGCCCAAAATACAGGATCGTATCTAAAAGGCCGTTTGAAGGAATTGGGGAAACAATACCCAGAAATAGCCGATGTGCGCGGAGAGGGACTTTTTCTTGGTGTGGAAATTATGGACGAAAAATTTCAACCTGATACGATGTTTGCACAATACTTAAAAAATGGCTTGCGCATGGAAAGCATCCTCATTGGAACGGACGGACCGGCGGACAATGTACTAAAAATAAAGCCCCCGCTTTACTTCAACAAGGAAAATTGCGATATGCTCCTAAGCCAAATTGAAAAGCTTTTGCAGAAGAAATAAATTATATACTTTTATACAAACCAATTAACTAACAAAATTATTCCCCCATGAAAGATATAGGTCTTGCATTTTTTAGAATTGCTGTTTCTGCCATGATGCTTACCCATGGCCTTCCCAAATTTCAAAAACTGATTGCAGGTGACTTTGAGTTCGGAGACCCCATTGGTATCGGGGCCGCGCCATCCCTTTTTCTAGCGGTCATCGGGGAGTTCATATGCCCTATTTTGATTATTATCGGTTTTAAGACCCGCTTTGCGGCGATTCCCGCTGCCATTACCATGGCCGTTGCAGGATTTATAGCCCATGCTGCCGACCCCTTCGGCACTAAGGAAAAAGCCTTGTTGTTCCTTGTCGCCTTTATTACCATCGCCTTATTGGGTCCCGGAAAATTCAGTATCGACAAAAAATAAGGAAACTACGATCGGGTAAAAACAGATGGGTTTGAAAACGGCTAAATGTAACTAAAGCCTTATCGAATAGGATTTGGCCAAACGCCTTGCGCATTGCGCCATCCGCATTTAAGAGTTAGGGGTATAGCGTTCTGCAAATTGCACAGAAGTCTTCTTAAAAGGTATTTTCCATAAAATTAAAGAATCCTATACAAGAGTTCCTTTAATAAATCCGACTGGTCCATACTGGAGGCATTCACCCCCTTCCCCTTAAGGTCGAGTTCCCTAAGATTGGCAATGATCTGACTTACCCGTTTCATGGGAAAGTTTCTGGCGGCCGTCTGATATTCACCTACAAAATAAGGGTTGATTTTAAGCACACTGGCCACATTTTTAGGTGAGTGGTCGTTGAGTCCGTGGTACTGCAACAATTGCGTAAAGAAACTGTGCAATAAGGTAATGGTGAGCACAAAGGGATTGTCCTTCGGGTTTTGGGCAAAGTAGTTGACTATTTTGGTAGCCTTTAAAATATTCCGTTCGCCAATGGCCTTCTTCAGCTCAAAATTGTTGTAATCCTTGCTGATGCCAATATGCTGTTCTATATCCTCTGGGGTAATTTCCTTTTTTTGGGGAATGGCCAATTTTAGCTTCTCCAGTTCATTGTTGATCCTTCCCAAATCCGTACCCAGGTACTCCACCAACATAATGGCCGCTTTGTGGGAAATGGCGTAGCCACTGGAAACCAAGGTCCTTCGCAACCATTCCGAAACCTGGTTCTCGTACAGCTTGTTACTCTCAAAAACGACCCCGTTTTTTTTAATGTGCTTGTAAAGCGTTTTTCGCTTGTCCAACTTCTTGTACTTATAGCAGAAGACAAGGACCGTACTCATTTGCGGATGTTCCGCATAGGAGCTCAAGCTCTCAATGGTCCTGGACAGGTGTTGCGCCTCCTTTACGATGACCACTTGTCTATCGGCCATCATGGGGAATCTCTTGGCATTTCCAATTATATCGTCAATAGTAACATCCTTACCGTACAAAACCATTTGGTTGAAGCCCTTTTCCTCTTCGGTAAGTACGGAATCGGCAATAAAGGATGAAATTTTATCAATGAAATAGGCTTCCTCCCCATGGAGAAAATAAATCGGTTTTATCTTCCCTTCCCTTATTTCATTTACGATTTGTAGTGCTTCATCCATTCGGAAAAAATCATCAAATTTGTACCATGCAGCCCCTTAACTTTCCCAAGTATGACTTTCGATTCAAAAATAGTCAAAATTCGGCCCTTATTTTTGACATCGTTCGCAAAAAGTTCGTAGTACTTACCCCAGAGGAATGGGTGCGGCAGCATGCCCTGATGTTCCTTAGCATCGAAAAAAAGTATCCGCTGAGCCATATCAATGTTGAAAAACAGATCCTATACAACGGGTTACGGAAAAGGTATGATATCGTCGTTTTTAACCCAAACGGTTCCATACATCTCCTGGTGGAATGCAAGGCACCACACATCAACATTTCACAAACCACCTTCGACCAAATTGCCCAATACAATTTTAAACTGAAAGCCAGCTATTTGATGGTTACCAACGGATTGGAACATTACATGTGCCAGATGAATTTCAAAGAGGAAAAATATATTTTTTTAAAGGAGATTCCTGAATTTAGCCGTTAATTTGCACTCGTTTTGAAGCTTGCCATCGTCATACTCAATTGGAACGGAGAGGTTCTCCTGGAACGCTATTTGCCATCGGTAGTGAAATATTCCGAGGGCCTTGCCGATATCTATGTGGCCGATAATGCTTCTACCGATGGTTCCATCGAATTCTTAAAACAGCATTATCCCAATATCAAAATAATCCAAAACAGTTCCAACGACGGATTCGCACAGGGATACAACGATGCCCTCAAACATGTGAAGGCCGACATTTATTGTTTGCTTAATTCTGATGTTGAAGTCTCAAAAAACTGGCTTGCCCCGGTTATCGATTTTTTCACACAGCGTTTGGATGTGGCCATTGTGCAACCAAAAATACTGGACCTCCTGAAAAAAGACCATTTTGAATACGCAGGGGCCGCAGGAGGATTTATCGACCAGTTGGGCTATCCGTTTTGTAGGGGAAGGATATTCCAAAGCCTTGAAAAAGACCAGGGCCAGTATGACGATACGTGCGAAATTTTCTGGGCCACGGGTGCCTGTATGTTCGTACGTTCCTCAGTATTCTGGGAATTGGAAGGCTTTGATGCCGAGTATTTTGCCCATCAGGAAGAAGTGGATTTTTGTTGGAGGGCCAAAAATCTAGGCCATAAGGTATTTTATCTGGGCACAACCAAGGTGTACCATTTAGGAGGATCTACCTTGAGCAATATGAACCCGAGAAAAACCTATCTGAATTTTAGGAATTCACTCTTTTCTATCACCAAGAACCTGCCAAGAAGAAAGGCGTTTTTGATCATTTTAATTCGGTTATTGTTGGACGGTATCGCCGCCCTCCGATTTATTTTTCAATTCAGGTTGAGGCATTGCTTCGCGATATTACGGGCACACGTGAGCTTTTATAGTAAATTTAGGGGGATGTACAAAAAACGTGAGAAAGCTAAATTCATACTAAAATATTATATTGTAAAATCCATTGTATGGTCTTACTTCGTAAATGGAGTAAAGAATTTTAACATTTTAGTAAAAGATTAACGAAGAACCACTATAAACGATTGTCAAAAACCATAATTTTGATTCCGTTTTAGTAAACAAGTAAATAACAAACATTAATATAGTAAAGCAATTATGAAAAAAATCGTTTTAGGCTGTCTTGGAGTAACGCTATTATTATCTTCCTGTGTTTCACAGAAGAAATATGCCGATCTTGAGGCAAAACAAAAAGAGACCCAAGATTTATTGAATTCGGCAACCGTTAAGTTGAATGATTGTTTGGAAGAAAAGGCAACTGCTTCTTCAAGGCTACAGACCTTAGAAGACCAAAACGCCTTCTTAAAAGCCAACAATCAAGAATTAATCAACAACATGGGCAATCTTACTACCTTAACTACAAAAGGAGCTGAGAACCTAGAGAAATCCTTGGAAAGTTTGAAAGAAAAGGATTTGACCATCCGCAAATTGAACGATGCCATTACACGAAGAGACTCCGTGAACCTTTCTTTGGTACAGAGCTTAAAAGGAGTTTTGGGCAACTTGGATGATGAGGATATTGAAATCAGCGTTGAAAAAGGTGTAGTATTCGTTTCTATCTCCGACAAATTGTTGTTCAGCAGCGGAAGCTACAACGTAACCAACAGAGCTAAGGAAGTTCTTGGAAAGGTAGCGAAGGTTGTAAACAATAAGCCAGATTTCGAGTTCATGGTAGAAGGTCATACAGACGATGTGCCCTACAGAAGTGGAGTCCTATTGGATAACTGGGATTTAAGTGTTAAAAGAGCGACTGCAGTTGTTAGAATACTTCAAAATGATTTTGGTGTAGATCCTAAACGTATGACCGCTGCTGGTAGAGCTGAATATGTTCCGGTATCGCAAACCGAAAAATCCAAAAACAGAAGAACCAGAATTGTGGTGCTTCCAAAAATCGATCAGTTCTATAGCATGATCGAAGAGGGAATGAAAGACCCTGCCATCAACGGTGGAAGATAATTTCCTTGAAAAAAATATAGTAGAAAAGCGGCTCTAAATTGAGTCGCTTTTTTTATTCCGATTTTTTCGGTGATTTCAGATAATCGAATAAAACCAAAACGAACAACCCGGTCCAAATCAGGCGATAGACCCAAATATGTACTTCAAAACCAAAAAACTGACCCGTATCCCCCATCCCAAAGAAACTATAGACTACGGTGAGTATAGCAATGGACATTCCAATAATCAGTATTGTTTTTCTCATTTGTCTAATTTTATATAGCTTTTGAATAAAAACCCATCTTTCATTTTAGAACAACGAATGTCTTCAAAAAGTTTGTAGATCAAAACAAGATAATTGGAATGGAGAAGTAGAATCTTTATTTGGCTTGTTCTCGATATGATTTTTCGTACCTCAAAATCACTCGAACTGACAACGTATTGAGATTACCAATTCCCGATTAAATTTGTACAAATTATACCCTAAATAATATCAATATCCCCCTTTCCTTCCCTGATGACCTCTGGAAAACCTGTGGACAAATCGATAATGGTTGAAGCTACATTGCCCCCATACCCCCCATCGATCACAACATCCACCAAATTATCCCACTTTTCATAGATCAGTTCTGGATCCGTAGTGTATTCCAAAACATCATCATCATCCCGAATGGATGTTGAAACAATGGGATTTCCCAAACCTTGTACCAAGGCCCTGGCAATGTTATTGTCCGGCACACGTATTCCCACGGTCTTCTTCTTTTTAAAGTCTTTGGGCAAGTTGTTGTTCCCCGGCAAAATAAAGGTGTAGGGTCCGGGTAAGGCCCGTTTCAAAATCTTAAAAGTGGCCGTATCTATTTGCCGGGCATAATCGGAAAGATTGCTTAAATCGGCACAAATAAAGGACCAGTTGGCCTTTGCCAATTTTATTCCCTTGATGCGGGCTATTTTCTCCAAGGCCCTGGAATTGGTAATATCACATCCCAGCCCGTAGACCGTATCTGTAGGGTAAATAACAAGCCCTCCCTTTCTCAAGACCTGCACCACCTTGGCAATCTCCTTGGGATTGGGGTTTTCCTCATATATTCTGATAAGTTCGGCCATACGCTTTATTGGCACCGCCAAAGGGTTTAATACCCCGAGGCTTGCCTCGAAATTAAAAGTTCGTTTCTATAGAATGCCCCGTGGGCTTGCCCCGAGGTAGTTTTTTTACTTCTGATATACCCTTACATAATCCACTTCCATGACAGCTGGGAAAAGACTTTCGTCCACACCTTCAAGACCGCCCCAATTTCCTCCAACGGCAATATTCATCAAAAAATAAAAAGGTTTGGAAAAAGGCCAGTTTTCGGCACTCGGGACTGTGGGCCTCAAAAAATTGAGTTGCACATTATCTTCTTTGTCAATGTAAAATTTGATGTATCTATCGGTCCAAAGCACCCCATAGATATGAAATTCTTCCTCTATGGTTTCCAGTGGTACCGGCCCAGACGTTATTTGGGTCCCCTTTACGTGGTTGTTGGCCGTACTGTGCAGTGAAAAATGAACCTCGTTTGGACTGTAGCTAACATATTCCATAATATCGATTTCGCCACAAGCAGGCCATCCCGCGGTACTGATGTCGTTCCCCAACATCCACAGTGCGGGCCAAATTCCCTTTCCCTTATAATCAGGGATTTTGGCCCGAATCTCCAATTTACCATACTTGAATTCCTTCTTGCTGTTCAACCTGGCCGAAGTAAAATTGCTCCCGCCCAAGGATTCCTTTTTCGCGATGATCTTCAGCGTACCATCGCTAACTTCCACATTGCCTTCATCGAGATAATTCTGAAGTTCATTATTACCCCAACCGTGATTTCCAGTCTCAAGTTTCCAATTTTCCTGGGAAAGCTCCGTTCCGTCAAACTCATCGCTCCAGACCAATTCGGCATCGTCCCAATAATTTGAAGCAAAAACATCTTCTATATCTTCAGGAGGTAGATTAGTTTCTTCTAAATTTCGATTTATTGGTTCATCAGAATCTGAAGAACCTTGGCAGGAAGCCATAAAAAAGGAAAATGCTATGAATGCTACAGATAAAGTATGTTTAATCATTTGAAAAAAAATTAATCCAATTTAGTGATTAAGTCATAAAACGTTACAATACTTCCAATTTTGCGAACCGTAGCAACAATTTTTTTACATCGCCATGATCGAACTTTATCTCCGCCTTGCGGTCATTCCCCACACCTTCTATCTTAAGGACCTTGCCCCTGCCAAACCTGGAATGGTTCACCAAGGAACCTATGGCCAAATTGGGGTCGATCGTAGTGGTGTTACCCAACGGCTGTGAAAGCTCCGGTTTTATTTTTCGCAGTTTTTGAAGTTGGGTCATATTCGGTCTGTCGATACTTGGGGGGGTTCCGTTTATAGGTTTCGTTTGACGTAACTTGCTTTTGTCCACTTCGCCAAAGATATTGGCATCGATCATGGATTTGTACCGATAGCCACCATCCAAGGGCGTTAAATTTTCGACATATTTTTCATCAATTTCCTCCAAAAACCGACTCGGTTCCGCATCGATGAGTTTTCCCCATCGGTATCTATTCTGGGTATAGGTCAAATAGGCCTGTTTTTCTGCGCGGGTCAAGGCTACATAAAAAAGCCTTCGCTCCTCCTCCAATTCGCTCCTCGTGTTCATGCTCATCCCGGAAGGAAACAAATCCTCCTCCATCCCAACGATATATACATAAGGGAACTCCAAGCCTTTGGCCAGGTGAATGGTCATAAGGGCAACACGGTCGTCATCGCCCGTATCGTTATCCAAATCCGTCGCCAAGGCCACGTCCTCTAAAAATTCGCTCAGCCCTCCGGTAGCATCCGCAATTTCCTTTTGCCCTTCCACAAAGTCCTTGATACCGTTGAGCAACTCCTCTATATTTTCCATACGGGCAATACCTTCTGGGGTACCGTCCTTTTTAAATTCCAACAAAAGTCCGGTCTTCTTGGCTACATGCTCAGCCAAGGTAAAGGCATCGGTCCCCTCGTTCATGATTTGAAAGCTTTTGACCATGGTAACAAAATCCTCCAATTTCCTTTTAGTACCAGAATTTATTTTCAAGTCTATTTTGGAAATGTTCTCCATGACCTCGAACATGGAACGCCCGTAATGATTTGCGGCAACCACCAACTTATCAATAGTTGTTTGTCCTATGCCACGCGCCGGAAAATTGATGACCCGTTTTAAGGCTTCCTCGTCCTTTTGGTTGATGACCAACCTGAGATAGGACAAAACGTCCTTGATTTCCTTTCGTTGATAAAAAGAGAGTCCGCCGTAGATCCTGTAGGGAATGTCCCTTTTGCGCAACGCATCCTCAATGGCCCTGGATTGGGAGTTGGTGCGGTACAGAACCGCAAACTCGCCGTTCCCCATATGGTGCTGCATTTTATTATCCCAAATGGAATTGGCCACAAACCGGCCTTCCTCGGCATCGGTAGTACTTCTATGGATTTTGATGGCCGCCCCGTCATCATTGGCCGTCCAGACGTTCTTCTCCAACTGGTTTTTGTTCTTGGCGATGATGGAATTGGCAGCGTTCACGATGTTTTTGGTAGACCGATAATTCTGCTCCAACCGGTACATGCCCACATTGTCATAATCCCGCTGAAAATTTAGGATATTGCTGATGTTGGCACCCCTAAAGGAATAAATACTTTGGGCATCGTCTCCCACCACGCAGATATTCTGGAAGCGATCTGCCAATGCCCGCACAATCAAATATTGTGAATGGTTCGTATCCTGATACTCATCTACCAATATATACCGGAAGCGGTCTTGATATTTTAGGAGTACATCCGGAAAACGGGTCAGCAATTCGTTGGTCCTTAAAAGCAGGTCGTCAAAATCCATCGCCCCGGCCTTAAAACATCGGTCTACATAATTCTGGTAAATATCCCCGATCCTGGGCCGTTTGGCCATGGCATCGGCTTCCATTAGTTCGGGATTATTAAAATAGGCCTTAACCGTAATAAGGCTATTTTTGAAGGAGGAGATTCGGTTTTGAACCTGTTTGTACTTATAGATGTCCTTATCAAGTCCCATTTCCTTGATGATGGAGGCGATGAGGCGTTGAGAATCCTGGGTATCGTAAATCGTGAAATTACTGGGAAACCCGAGTTTGTCCCCGTCGTACCGCAATAATTTGGCAAACACGGAATGAAAGGTACCCATCCAAAGGTTTTTGGTCTCCGATACCCCAACGATGTCGGAAATCCGCTTTTTCATTTCGCGTGCCGCCTTATTGGTAAAGGTCAACGCCAGGATATTAAAGGCATCCACCCCCTGTTCCATCAAGTAGGCTATACGGTAGGTAAGCACTCGCGTCTTTCCGGAACCGGCACCGGCAATCACCATTAGAGGCCCATCCTTGTGCAAAACAGGGGCTTTTTGGGCATCATTCAATTCATCTATAAAAGAACTCAAGGTCGAACTATTTTTAAAGTGTGAATTTAGCCATTATTGAACGATACCGGAAATGTTGTTTTTTAGATTTATAAACAATGTGTCAAGGCATTTGTTCCTTTTTAAATATATTTAGCAAAACAAACTTATGGCCACGCAGTATTTTCAAAAAATAAGGGTTCTATGCTTTCCAACCTTCCTCTCATTATTCCTTGGAATTGCCCAAGACAAGAATAGTGGTCCCATCATAGCCGACTATGGCCAGGTATGGAAAATAGAGCATCAGGAATATAGCTTAGATACAACTAAAACCTTCAAGGCTGTGTTCGATATCATGACCTCGCCCGATGATTTGAACCAAGTAAACCCCTCCCTAGAGACCGCCGCCCGATTCTTGAACATGCACGGGCAAAACGGAATTCCCTTGGAGCAATTGAAGGTGGCCTTGGTCGTTCACAACAAGGCTTCCAAGGATGTCATCACCTCCAAAGCCTATCAAAAGAAATACGGTACCGAGAATCCCAATGAAGCCTTACTGAAGGCTCTTATGGCAGCCAATGCGGAAATAATTTTTTGCGGGCAATCCTCCGTTTCCCGAGGTTTTCCAAAAGAGGATTTGATAGACGGCATACAGTTGTCCCTCAGCGCCATGACCGCATTGATCCAATTGCAGGACGATAATTATAGACTGATAAAATTTTAGATAAACACCATGATTCGAGCATTCACATCCTTGCAAAGCGAAATCGAAACATAACCGATATACAAACTCTAAATATGTTAAAATGAAATGAGCCATAAAAAGTCTTGAAAACTACTGAGATGTCCCGATAGCTATCGGGATGGCGAAATCAAAGATTCATGAACACCTATGATAAAGAAACTGAAATCATGTGAATAATTGCAACTGACCTATGGAAAACAATAAAAATAAACAGATGAAAAAACTAGGATTATTTACCCTGTTATGTTGCGGAATGACGGTTTTCGCGCAAAAATCGATGGAAAAGGATTTTAGTGCCATTGAGGACAAGGTAATCGAATGGAGAAGGTATTTCCACGAACACCCGGAACTTTCCAACAGGGAATTCAAAACCGCCGAAAAAATAGCCGATCATTTAAAAAGTTTGGGAATCGAAGTACAGACGGGTGTGGCGCACACCGGTGTAGTGGGTGTTTTAAAGGGTAACAAACCGGGCAAAGTGGTCGCCCTCCGTGCGGATATGGATGCCCTGCCCGTAACAGAGCGTAACGACCTTCCCTTTAAGAGCAATGTAACATCTGAATATCTGGGAAGCGAAGTGGGCGTGATGCATGCTTGCGGACACGATACGCATATTGCCATTCTTATGGGCGTGGCCGAAGTGCTGTCCAAGAACAAGGATAAAATCAAGGGTACCGTCAAATTCATTTTTCAACCTGCGGAAGAGGGAGCGCCTCCGGGAGAGGAAGGCGGTGCCGCTTTGATGATCAAGGAAGGTGTTTTACAAAATCCCGATGTGGATGCCATTTTTGGCCTACATATCAATTCGCAAACGCCCGTAGGCATGATCCGATATAAATCCGGGGGCACCATGGCAGCCGCACAGCGATTTGTCATCAATGTAAAAGGAAAGCAAAGCCACGGCTCACAACCCTGGTCCGGAGTAGACCCCATCTTGATCAGTGCGAAGATTATCGATGGTTTGCAAACAATCATTAGTCGGGAAATGAACCTTACGAACGAAGCGGCCGTGATTACGGTGGGTAAAATCACATCCGGAGTCAGGAACAACATCATTCCTGAAAGCGCGGAAATCGTAGGAACCATACGAACCTTGGATTATGACATGCAAGAACAGTTGAACCGAAGGATGAAGGAAATGGTCAGTTCCATCGCGGAGGCTTACAGAGGCGAGGCTACTACCGAAATTGCTTCGGGAACGGCAATTACCTATAACAATCCAGAATTGGTTTCCCAAATGATCCCCACTATGGAAGCGGTTGCCGGGAAGGAGAACGTGGTGGTTGCCAAAGCCGTTACAGGTGCGGAGGACTTTTCCTTCTATCAGGAAAAAGTGCCCGGCTTCTTTTTCTTTTTGGGTGGTATGACCCCGGGAACAACGGAGTCCTATCCGCATCACACCCCTGATTTCAGGATCGATGATAGCGGACTGTTGTTGGGCGTAAAAACCTTAACCGCCATGAGTCTGGACTATTTGAACAGCGACAAGACGCCCCGATTGGAAAACCAACCTAAAGGATAAACTAGTAATGGCGTATCAAATTGTTTTACTTGCCATTTTACCGTGGTGGGCGTGGATGCTTATCGCACTGGTTCTCGTCGCAATTTGGGATATTTTCATTCAGAAAAAACATACCATAAAACATAATTATCCCATTGTTGGGCATCTTAGGTATTGGTTGGAGAGCATCGGCCCTGAAATGCGCCAATATTTTGTGGCCAATAATCGCGAGGAACTCCCCTTCAACAGGATCGAACGGGGCTGGATTTATGCATCGGCCAAAAAAGAAAATAATTATGAAGGTTTTGGAACCGATAGGGATATTTATGCGCATCAGCATGTATTCATAAAGAACAGTATGATGGCCTATAAAATTCCCCAAGGCCACCCGAATGAGCTGGACCCGTCGTTCGTACCTTGTGCCAAGGTCATGGGTGCTTTTAACAATCGCAGAAAACCCTACCGTCCGGCCAGTATTGTGAACGTTTCCGCCATGAGTTTTGGTTCCCTGTCCGCAGCGGCGGTCGAGGCAATGAACATCGGAGTCAAAAAAAGTGGTGCCTACCACAATACGGGCGAAGGCGGACTTTCACCCTATCACAAACAGGGGGGCGATGTGATTTTCCATTTTGGAACGGGCTATTTTGGGGTACGCACGCCGGATGGAAACTTCTCCATGGAAAAAATGAGGAAATTGGTCGATGAGAATCCATGCATCAAGGCGATAGAGATCAAACTTTCCCAAGGGGCCAAACCGGGCAAGGGCGGTGTGTTGCCAGGGGCCAAGATAACCCATGAGCTGGCCGAAATCAGGGGCGTTGAAGTTGGAAAGGACGTGCTTTCCCCAGCAACCCACAAGGCGTTCTCTACCGTACCGGAACTCATGGCCCTCATTGAGCAGATCGCCGATGAAACGGGACTGCCCGTGGGCATAAAAGGTGCCATTGGAAAACTGGACCAGTGGGAGGAACTCGCCAATTTGATGCTAAAAACAGGAAAGGGACCTGACTTTATAACCGTAGACGGTGGTGAAGGTGGCACGGGAGCGGCACCGCCCTCGTTCGCCGATCATGTTTCCCTGCCTTGGGTATATGGCTTTTCAAGTGTTTACAGGGTGTTTTTGGAACGGCAATTGACCGATCGCATTGTCTTTATTGGAAGCGGAAAACTGGGTTTTCCCGCCAAAGCGGCCATGGCCTTTGCCATGGGAGCGGATTGCATCAACGTGGCGCGTGAGGCCATGATGAGCATTGGTTGCATCCAGGCCCAGGTGTGCCATACGAATCGATGTCCCACCGGAATAGCCACCCAAAACAAATGGCTTCAAAATGGCATCAATGTACCCTTGAAGTCGGACCGATTGGCACAATATTTCAAAACCTTCCGGAAGGAATTTTTGGAGATTACCCACGCCTCTGGATACGAACATCCTTGCCAATTTACCATGGACGATGTGCAGGTAAACCTGGACGATAATGAACTGAACAAGAGTCTTGCCTATGCCTATGGCTATAATAAGGCCAAAGTAGCCTTCAAGGGTGTTCAGGAATTGAAAGACTGTTCGTATCTTGGCGGCAAATAAACCACCTCTGGGAAAACCCACGAGGCATTGGTAGGAAACGAAACTATTATTATCAGGCAAGCCTTGGTCTATTAAACCCTTTGGCGGTGCCAATAAAATGCTGTTAAACATGAAGAAAATTTTACCCCTAGTCATAGTTGTTGCCTTAAGTACTTTTGGAACTGCGCAGGCGCAGAAGAAAAGTGAACTCATTGAACAGAATCAGGATTTAAAATACCGTCTGGATTCCATTTCGCGTTTGGTTTCAACGGCGCAGTCAAAACAAAAAATAAGCGAGATTAAAGCGGAGGAACTACAGGCCCAGGTAACGGAATTGCAGGAAACCAACGCTACCTTGCTTCAAAACCTGAACAGTTTTGCCGCCCTTTCCAGCCAAAACTCGGAAAATATAAACAAGACCTTGGCCACTTTGGAACGTAAGGAGGCCCAATTAAAGGGAATTGTGGACGGTGTGGCGAGCAACGATTCCACGGCCATCGTGATTTTAACGAACGCCAAACAGACCTTGGGCGAAAACGCCAAGGTACAGGTGAACAATGGTTCCGTAATTATCTCGGAGAAATTGGATTTTTACTTCGCCGATGGTTTAGGCGCCAAGGTGCAGGAATCGGCCAAACCCTGGTTGGAAAAGATTGCGAAGATCATTGCCGCCAATCCAAAATCGGCCGTGACCGTTTCCGGATTGAGTATGACCGGAGAACTCGACATTGCCCTGCAACAGGCAGCTTCCGTGGCACAGATTCTCATTAAGGATTACGGTGTTGATGGAGGCAGGATGAACGTAAAAGGTATGGATGGTGGACTACGGGAATCTTTGCAGATAGAAATACATCCAGATTACAAATCCTTCTATGCGACCGCTAAGGACGATGTAAAAAACTAAAATTGCATTTCATCGATCAAGTCATATACTAATTGACAAAACTGGCCGTTTAAGAGTCAAGAAACGTGAACTAACCAGTTTAAAATTATACGAATGACTTCAGATCAGATTTTTCAACTTTTTGCTTATTTATTGCCTTCCATAGTAACAGGTGCCATAGCATTTTACTTTTTTAGAATGCACACCAACAATGAAGAAGGTAGGAGACGTTTTTTATTGCATAAGGATTCCCAAAAGGACACGCTCCCCGTGCGATTACAGGCGTATGAACGTATGGCCCTATTTTTGGAAAGAATCGCCATTCCAAGTTTAGTGGTGCGTGTTGCTCCTAAAAGTCAGGATAAGGATGCCTACGAAAACCTGTTGATAAAGAGCATTGAAACCGAATTTGACCATAATCTTTCCCAACAGATTTACATGACCGATGAATGTTGGAACATCATCAAGGCGGCCAAAAATGCTACGGTGCAAATGATACGAAAGGCAGCCATGAGCCAATCTGAAACGGCCGATAAACTACGTGAGGATATATTGAACGACACAATGGAAAAGGCCTCTCCCTCCGCTACCGCTCTATCCTTTGTAAAAAGGGAGATTGGGGAGTTGTGGTAATTGCTATTTGGTTGTTAGTTATTGGTTCTTGGTTGTTCCCTTCGACTACTCATATAGCCAAAGTTTTTAGAAAAATCTACACTTTTCACTTTTCACTCCATACTTGAAACCTAAAACTAACAAGCGTCTAGCGTCTAACTAAACTACTCATTCTCATTCGGCTCGATGGGATTTGTTTCCTCGTTTTTGTTCTTGGCATAGAGGTAGCCCCGTTTCCACCAAAGTGTCATTTTTTTCTTGTCGAAGATCAACGAGTTGGTGGTTAATATGGTAGGTGTGTAATATAGGTTAATAATAGCGTTGTTCTGATTGGCAACGAATTTCCCTATCCGAATATTTTGGGTCTCGATGCGGTCAAAAACAAAGCTCATCATAGAAGTCAATAGTTCGAACGGATTTCTGGAGGGCATTCTATTGAGGTAATTCACCTCAGTATGCAGCACTACCACATCCACTTCGGTGGCGCCCCTTTTAATGGCTTCTTCGATGGGCACGATGCTTCCCAATCCGCCATCGGCATATTCGCAACCTTCCTTACGGACCAAACTCATAAAGGGGGTATAGTTGGCCGAAATCCAAATCCAATCGCAAAAATCCTCGTAGGAACAATCCTTTATGGATTTGTACTCGACTTGGTTCAAGGAAAGGTTACTTACGGTGATGACCACGTCGGACATTCCCTTTTTAAGCTTGTTGAACTCCGTTTTGGTAAGGCTTTTCCCTATGAGTTTTCGAAGGTTCTCACTTTCGCCAAAGGTCTTTTTACCTCGCACAAAATTCCGAACGACGTTCCAATGGTTGATGCCAATTTCATCCGTACCATGCTTTTTTTTGACCACAAACGGACAATTGTTGAAAATACTTTCCTGGGTAACGTTGGAATAAATGCGTTTTATTTTATCCAGTTTGCCTAAGGCCAAATGGGATATCAACAGACTTCCGGTAGAGGTACCCACAAAGATATCATAGGTTTTGCCCGCATCTTGAATCAAAAATTGGGCAACACCGCCTGCAAAGGCGCCTTTACTTCCCCCACCTGAAATGACCAAAGCCTTCATGGTAACTCTATTTTTGTTTTAAGATAACGTAAATCGGCGTCTTTTAGTTTTTGGGCCACCGCTACCAGTCGATTTTTTAGTTCGGCATCCTTCAATAATTCGTCCAACAAATTTCTAATATAGGATCTAAACTGCCAAGAATGATGGTCGGTCGCCAGTATCAAATTCCTTAACGCCGTATCGGTCAGGCCATTGATTTGAAACAAGTATTGGAACGCCCCTTGGCGGACCTCTGGATTGAAGCTTGAATCCGTATAATGAACCAGTTCGTCCAAATACTGTTGTTTTTGAGAAGTATTATACTCCGGAGTCACCAAGGTCAAGGCCAACCACAGCAAGCGGACATTCTTGCTAGGGAGGCCTATAACATGGGAAGTGGTGTCCAAATATGTATCCCTGTCTTCATCAAAATTGTTCCAAAGATGGAACAACATCAATTCTTGTGTGATATAACTGTTGTCCTTTAGCAGCGGTTCCACATACTCTTTTAATTCCTTTGGAAGCTTTTCGATTTTTTTTACACCCTCCTGTCTAATTTCAATGGCGCTATTTCTAAACACCCCAATTAATTGTATTTCAGCAGCTACTGGATACTCCTTAATCAATTGCCTTTTCGCTTCTACAGCAAAATCTTCATTTAACCAACTAAGGTCATTCATATGATTGTTTACAAAATACATACGCATGGAATGATTGTTTTTCATCAAATACTCCTTTGCACGGTCCCATAAAAAGTGAGTATTTGCGAGCCAATCATTTTTAAATAACGTCAAATCCTTGCCACTTTCCACCTCTATTTCCTGTAGAAAATCATGCACAGTCACATTTTTAAAGGCATACTTTTCCAGATAGGAAGCCACCCCCTTTCTAAAGGCATCGTCCCCTACTTCCTCCCGAAGCATCACCAAGGCCCAAGCACCCTTTTCATAAAAGGTGAGACTGCTGGCTTTGGGATCAAGAAGACTTTCCCCTTTGCCCGACTCTGACAATTCTTCCAACTGATGGGCGGTATCAAACAACTTCCAGTAAAAATGGTCGGCACCAAAGAGCTCCTTTTCCGCCAGATAGGCATAATAGGTAGCAAAGCCCTCATGAAGCCAGTGGTGGTTGCCATCCTTCTCGGTGACCAGGTTTCCAAACCATTGGTGGGCCATTTCATGGGCGTTGATGTTCACATAATTCCTATCGATGAATGCCGTGGAATCTATGACATAGGCATCGGAAAAAATTGTGGCGCCCGTATTTTCCATTCCGGCATACAGAAAATCGTGCACCGGTACCTGTTTGTAATTCTGCCAGGGATAGGCTACACCGATTTCTGTTTCGAAAAAATCAAAAATCTCTTTGGTATAGCGATAGGTTGGTTCCACGCGAAGGCTGTCCTCTGGATAGAAATAATTTTCGAGGGCAACCCCACTTTCGGACATCAATTCCTGCTTGTCGTATTCCCCAATGACAAAAGCCAACAAATAACTGCTCATGGGCTTTACCATATCAAATTGCCATTTGGTCACTTCATCCTTAGTTTCCCGCTGTAGCAAAATCCCATTAGCTATAACCTCAAAACCGGTATCCATGGTAATATCCATATCGAACTCCACCTTCTCCTCCATGGCATCAAAACTGGGAAGCCAATGGCTGGTGTACTTTCCCTGGCCTTGGGTCCAGACTTGGCTTCGGCTACGCTCAGCCACCAGATTCATATTATTATTCGAACTGTTATACGATTTTTCATTTTCAAGGTCAATGAAATAAACCGTCTGTTTTGGGCTGCAGGAGTATCGGATCAAAAGTTCGTGAGTAGAACCCTTTTCAAAGGAATGGCCAATAGTCAATTTTCCGTCCGCATAACCTATGCCGATACTCTTTCCATCCAATCGTACTTCGGCAAATTCCATATTCCTGGCATCCAACCAAACGGAATCCACACGTTCCAAGACCTTGAACGTGTAAAGGACCTGCCCGTCAATTCGTTTTTCATTAAGAATTGGACGAATCTCTATGGCAGCATGCAAAAAATCCACCTTTTCCTGATGCTGGGGATAGATGGCGAAACTGCAAAAGATGATTACAAACAAAAACCGATACATATTCATGGCACTTCAATTCTTCTACCAAATTAAGGCTTTTCCTGTTTTGCAGTTACAGATGGTAAACCCTAATTTAGTCGGATGAATGCCGGATTCCTTCAAACTCCCGTTGCGTATCTCAAAGGTGTGGGGCCAAACAGGGCCGAGACCCTCCAGTCAGAACTGGGCATTCATGTCTATCAGGATCTCTTGAACCTGTTTCCCAATAGGTACATTGACAAGACCCAATATTACAAAATCGGCCAACTGCAAAAGAGCAATGCGGAGGTACAGATTGTGGGCAAAATCGTTCATATCAAGACCGTGGAGCAAAAACGGGGCAATCGTTTGGTGGCCAAATTCGTGGACGATACCGGAGAAATGGAACTGGTTTGGTTCAGGGGCCAAAAATGGATTCGGGAAAATTTAAAACTGAATGTCCCGTACGTCATTTTTGGCAAGTGCAACTGGTTCAACGGCATGTTTTCCATGCCCCATCCAGAGATGGAACTTCTTTCAGAACATGAAAAGAATCTCCGAATCCATATGCAACCGGTCTACCCTTCCACCGAAAAATTAAGCAATAAGGGTATTACGAACCGAGTGCTTAGCAAATTAATCCAGCAATTGTTCATTGAAACCAAGGGCAGCTTTGCAGAGACCTTATCCAATAAAATCCTTGACGAGTTAAAATTGATCTCAAAAAGTGAGGCCCTTTACAACATCCACTTCCCAAAAAATCAGGAACTATTGGCGAAGGCCCAATTCCGATTGAAATTCGAGGAGCTTTTTTACCTACAGTTACAGTTGATTGCCAAAAACATGTTGCACAAGCAGAAAATCAAAGGCTTCAATTTTGACCAAGTGGGGCCTTTGTTCAACGATTTTTATGCCAATCATTTGCCTTTTGAACTTACCGATGCACAAAAAAGGGTCATCAAGGAAATTAGGGCCGATTTAGGTAGCAATGCCCAAATGAACCGACTGTTACAGGGCGATGTTGGATCAGGAAAAACCATTGTAGCCGTTATGACCATGCTCTTGGCCATAGACAATGGATTTCAGGCCTGTTTGGTCGCCCCCACGGAAATATTGGCCAATCAACATTATATTGGAATTAAGGAGCTTTTGCAAGGAACGGGTGTTACGTGTGAACTCCTGACAGGGTCCGTTAAAAAATCCGTCCGAAAACCCATTCATGAACAACTGGAGAATGGTGAGCTGCATATATTGATCGGCACCCACGCCGTGTTGGAAGATAAGGTCGTCTTTAAAAATCTGGGCTTGGCCATCATCGATGAGCAACACCGGTTTGGGGTAGCGCAGCGTTCCAAACTTTGGCATAAGAGCCCAAACGATGGGGAGGTTGGAGGGAGCACTCCCCCCCACATTTTGGTGATGACGGCCACGCCCATTCCTAGAACCCTTGCCATGAGCTTATATGGGGATTTGGACATATCGGTAATTGACGAATTGCCACCCGGCAGAAAACCCATAAAAACGGTACATCGGTATGATTCCAATCGGCTTAAAGTATTTCATTTTATAAAGGAGGAAATCCAAAAAGGTAGGCAAGTCTACATCGTATATCCCCTGATACAGGAATCCGAAGCTTTAGATTATAAAGATTTGATGGACGGTTATGAAAGCATCGTCCGTGATTTTCCCCAACCGCAATATCAAATTTCCATCGTACACGGGCAGATGAAACCAGAGGACAAGGATTACGAGATGGAACGGTTCGTAAAAGGCGAAACACAAATTATGGTGGCCACTACGGTCATTGAGGTGGGCGTAAATGTTCCCAATGCCTCGGTTATGATCATTGAAAGTGCGGAACGCTTTGGACTTTCTCAATTACATCAATTACGGGGACGTGTGGGCAGGGGTGCCGACCAAAGTTATTGCATCCTTATGACAAGTTATAAGTTGAGCTCCGAGGCGAAAACCCGATTGGAAACCATGGTACAAACCAATGATGGATTCGAGATTGCCGAAGTAGACCTAAAACTGCGGGGACCCGGAGATATTATGGGAACCCAACAAAGTGGAATGCTCAACCTTAAAATCGCCGATATCGTCAAGGACAATACCATTTTAAAATCAGCGAGGTACTATGCCATGCTAGTATTGAAAGACGACCCCACGTTGGAGAAACCCGAAAATTTGGTAATCCGTCATTTTTATGCCCAATTAGCCAAGTTTAAAAATATCTGGAACTATATTAGTTAAACATCATATTTAACAGATTCCAGTTTTGGACATCGTAATTTAAACACCTGCCGATTTCCTAAAAATCCTTGTTTTAACTATTTTTACACCCTTACATTATAAAGATTATGAGCGCTAATAAAACGTTATTTGATAAGGTGTGGGATTCCCACGTAGTCCATAAAATTGAAAACGGTCCGGACGTCCTGTTCATTGACCGCCATATGATTCACGAAGTAACAAGCCCGGTTGCATTTCTTGGTCTGAAGAACAGGGGCATCGGGGTTTTATATAATAACAGAACGTTTGCCACGGCAGACCATAACACCCCTACCAAAAATCAGCACTTGCCCGTTGAGGATCCCCTTTCCGCAAACCAATTGAAAATGTTGGAAGAAAATGCCAATGAACACGGTATTTCTTACTGGGGATTGGGCCATGAAAAAAATGGAATCGTTCACGTTGTGGGTCCTGAATATGGTATTACCCAACCTGGGGCAACCATTGTTTGTGGTGATTCCCATACTTCGACCCACGGTGCATTTGGAGCTATAGCCTTTGGTATAGGTACATCTGAGGTGGAAATGGTTTTGGCCACACAGTGTATCATGCAGCCCAAACCAAAAAGAATGCGTATCAATATCAACGGTGAACTCAGTAAAGGGGTAACCCCAAAAGATGTCGCATTGTTCATAATTAGTCAATTGACAACTTCAGGGGCTACCGGATATTTTGTGGAATATGCCGGGGATATCTTCCGAAATATGAGTATGGAAGGAAGAATGACCGTGTGTAACCTAAGTATAGAAATGGGTGCACGTGGTGGTATGATTGCACCAGATGAAAAGACTTTTGAATATATCAAAGGGCGGGAATTTACGCCTACTGGCGAAGCATGGGACAAGGCGATGGCCTATTGGGAAACCCTATATACCGATGCCGATGCCATATTCGATAAGGAACTCACATTCGATGGTTCACAGATAGAACCGATGATTACCTACGGTACCAACCCAGGCATGGGAATGGGAATTTCCAAGGAAATCCCAATGGCTACGGCTACCCAAGGTGGAGCTAGCAGCTATAAAAAATCCTTGGAATATATGAAGTTCAACGAGGGAGAGAGCATGATGGGCAAGACTATAGATTATGTGTTCCTTGGAAGTTGTACCAACGGAAGGATCGAGGACTTTAGGGCCTTCACTTCTTTGGTAAAAGGTAGAAAAAAAGCGGATAACGTAACGGCGTGGTTGGTTCCGGGATCACATAAGGTAGAAGCCGCCATCAAGGAAGAAGGTTTGTTGGATATATTGACCGAAGCCGGATTCGAATTAAGGGAACCGGGTTGCTCGGCATGTCTGGCCATGAACGAGGATAAAATTCCGGCCGGTAAGCTGGCTGTAAGTACTTCCAACCGAAATTTTGAAGGAAGACAAGGTCCAGGAGCAAGAACCATTCTGGCAAGCCCATTGGTAGCTGCCGCCGCGGCCGTAACTGGTAAGGTAACAGATCCCAGGGAATTGATGGAAGAGGTCGCTATCCACTAGTTCACTAACCACAAACACACTAACAACTATTATAAAATGGCATACGATAAATTCAATATATTAACATCAACTGCGGTACCGTTACCCATAGAAAATGTGGATACGGACCAGATTATACCCGCACGTTTCCTAAAGGCTACCGAGAGAAAGGGGTTTGGCGACAACCTTTTTAGGGATTGGCGATACAATCAGGACGATAGCCCAAAAAAGGATTTTGTCTTGAACGACCCCACATACAGCGGAAAAATATTGGTGGGGGGCAAAAACTTTGGCTCGGGATCCTCCCGTGAACATGCTGCGTGGGCGGTCTATGATTACGGATTCAGGTGCGTTGTTTCCAGTTTTTTTGCTGATATTTTTAGGAACAACTGCTTAAATATTGGGGTGCTACCCGTGCAGGTGAGTGCGGATTTTCTACAAAAAATATTTGACGCCATTGAGGCCGACCCAAAAACCGAACTGGAAGTAAGCCTTCCGGAGCAAACAATTACATTGTTATCCTCAGGGGAAAGTGAATCTTTTGAAATCAATGGTTACAAGAAAAATAATATGATGAACGGTTTTGACGATATCGACTTTTTGTTGAACATCAAAAAGGACATTCAAACGTTTGCTGCCAACACTCCGCTCTAAGTAGTATCCCAACCATATTGGAATGAAACCCTCATTGAGGGATTTGTTATTGCAAATAAAATACCTCTACGAAAGGAAATGTTTAAGAATCAAGTAATTGACCTAATTTTATACGTGTGAAAAGAAAGTTGGAAATCATGGATACCACCCTTAGGGATGGGGAACAGACCTCTGGGGTATCCTTTTCCGCCTCCGAAAAATTGACCTTGGCCAAATTACTCTTGGAGGAACTCAAGGTTGATCGTATTGAAGTAGCTTCGGCACGAGTTTCGGATGGAGAGCTCCAAGCGGTGCAGCAAATAACGGAATGGGCCAAAGCCCATAATTATTTGGACAAGATAGAGGTACTCACTTTCGTGGATAGCGGCGTCTCCTTGGATTGGATGGAAAAGGCCGGTGCCATTTCCCAAAATTTATTGACCAAAGGTTCCTTAAACCACTTGACCCACCAGCTTAAAAAAACGCCTGAACAACATTTTGCTGAAATTGCCGAGATTTTCAAAGCGGCTTCTGAAAAGGGAATCATCAATAACATTTACCTGGAAGATTGGAGTAATGGCATGAGGAACTCCAAAGAATATGTTTTTCAATTTTTGGATTTCCTCACTACGCAACCGATTAAACGGGTTTTGCTACCGGATACCTTGGGAATACTCACTCATACCGAAACATCCGAATTTATTTCGGAAATCGTTCAAAAATATCCTCAGTTGCATATTGATTTTCACGGTCATAACGACTATGATCTGGGCGTGGCCAACGTCATGGAAGCCATAAAAGCAGGGTGTCATGGACTGCATCTCACCATAAACGGTATGGGGGAACGGGCAGGCAATGCCCCTATGGCCAGCGCCATTGCCGTCATCAATGATTTTCTGCCGGATGTAAAAATTAATTTGAACGAGAAGGCACTTTATAAAGTAAGTAAATTGGTATCGGCGTTTACAGGTATCAGTATACCGGCGAACAAACCCATAGTTGGGGACAACGTTTTTACGCAAACCGCTGGTATTCATGCAGATGGAGATAGTAAGAAAAATCTTTACTTTAGCGATTTGATGCCGGAACGATTCGGTAGAAAACGAAAGTACGCCTTGGGTAAAATGTCCGGAAAGGCCAACATCCAAAAAAACCTACAGGAACTAGGACTTACCTTGAACGATGACGAACTTAAAAAGGTTACGGCTCGCATAATTGAGCTGGGCGATAAAAAAGAACGCGTCACGAAGGATGACTTGCCCTATATCATATCCGATGTTCTGGATACGGATTATCAGCAAAAAGTGTTTGTAAAGTCCTATGTATTGACACATTCCAAAGGATTGCGCCCCTCCACTACCCTTTCATTGGAAATCGACGGTAAAACCTTTGAGGAAAATGCATCGGGCGACGGACAATACGATGCTTTTATGAACGCCTTGCGAAAAATATATAAGGCCCAAAATCTCGTATTACCGAGACTGACGGACTATGCTGTGCGAATTCCTCCCGGTAGTGCCTCGGATGCGCTTTGTGAAACCGTCATTACGTGGGATCTGGACGGAAAGGAATTTACCTCCCGTGGACTGGATTCGGATCAAACGGTATCGGCCATAAAGGCCACGGAAAAAATGTTGAATCTTATATAGATATTACTTAATAGATATACGATTTGAGATATATGATTTGGGATTTGATCAACTTAAAACTTTAAACTAAGAACTAGAAACTAAAAAAACATGAAACTAAACATAGCCCTATTGGCCGGTGATGGAATAGGCCCTGAAGTAGTAGATCAAGCGGTAAAAGTATGCGATGCCATCGCGGCAAAATACGACCACGAAATTACATGGAAACCTGCTTTGACCGGGGCGGCCGCCATCGATGCCGTAGGTGAACCGTATCCAGACGAGACCCATGAAATCTGTGCCAGCGCAGATGCCGTACTATTCGGTGCCATAGGCCATCCAAGATTTGACAATGACCCATCGGCAAAGGTGCGTCCGGAGCAAGGACTTTTAAAGATGCGACAAAAATTAGGTTTGTTCGCCAATGTTCGGCCCACATTTACCTTTCCTTCCTTGATAGACAAATCACCTTTGAAAAGGGAACGTATCGAAGGAACGGATTTGATTATCCTAAGGGAACTTACCGGAGGTATTTATTTTGGGGAACGCGGTAGAAAGGACGACAACCATACTGCCTTTGACACCATGACCTATCAACGGTTCGAAATTGAGCGATTGGCTAAAAAAGGTTTTGAAATGGCCATGAAACGTTCCAAAAAGCTGTGCTGCGTGGATAAGGCCAATGTACTGGAATCCTCTAGATTGTGGAGGGAGACCGTACAGGCGATGGAAAAAGATTATCCGGAAGTTGAAGTTTCCTATGAATTTGTGGATGCCACGGCCATGCGTTTGATTCAATGGCCAAAAGGATATGATGTGATTATTACCGCGAATCTTTTTGGGGATATCCTTACCGATGAAGCCTCCGTAATTTCTGGATCTATGGGATTAATGCCATCTTCCTCCGTAGGTAGCAAGGTATCCTTGTACGAACCGATACATGGTTCCTATCCGCAAGCTGCCGGTAAGGACATTGCAAATCCTTTGGCGACTGTTTTATCGGCCGCGATGCTCTTTGAAGATCTAGAATTGACCAAAGAGGCCGAAGAAATCAGAAGGGTGGTCAATAAATCCTTGGCCGAGGGTATCGTGACAGAAGATTTGGCGGAAGGCGGAAAATCTTATAAAACAAGTGAAGTTGGGGATTGGCTGGCAAAAAACATCTAAACCATTTACCTTATAAAATTAAAAACCCTCAATGTTTTCGTTGAGGGTTTTTTCTTGAATTACACTTAAAAACTATAAGCTCGCCAAAGCATCGGGTGATAATTCATAAATATATTTTACTAAAGCCCTTAGTTCCGGTATCACATTTTTTGCCAGACTTGAATGATTGTTCATTAGCACACAAATGCCAAGGTCGGCATCTGGAAAAAGAGCAATTTCATTTCTGTAACTATTGACACTGCCTCCATGATGTACTATGGTTTCCTCTTTATTGGTTGTTTCATTCTTCATTGTGTGGATTCTCCACCCAAAAGCATAAGCTGATTTTAAGTGTCCTTCCCAACGTTGATAATACTTATTGTTCTCGTTCAATTCGATAAAAGGCTCAAAAGCTTTTTCCAAAGTACTTTTTGCCATAACGGAAGTATTATGTCCCAATAAAAAGCGCATCCATTTACCCATATCATTGGCACTGGCATCGATGCCGCCCGCAGCAACAGCGTTGTAATAGTTGTCCTTCAGTGGCAAAATTCGCCAGCTATGTCCATTTTTTATATGGGGCTCTGCAATATTCCCCTTTTCCAAAAAAGAAGCATGGTCCATGGAAGCACTGTACATTCCCAAAGGTTCAAAAAAACGTTGCATCAATAATGTGTTGATATCCTGACCGGTGGCCTGAAGCATAATTTCCTGGGAAAGCGCGAACATAGCGTTTTGGTAGCTGTATTGAATACC
Source organism: Maribacter sp. C-4077 (assembly GCF_055378385.1). Lineage (NCBI taxonomy): Bacteria > Pseudomonadati > Bacteroidota > Flavobacteriia > Flavobacteriales > Flavobacteriaceae > Maribacter > Maribacter sp. C-4077. The sequence goes on along the minus strand of NZ_AP038807.1, from coordinate 3,432,785 downwards.
TGGCGGACTTTGGGGTTGCACCTCCTTAAATTGACCTGCAATCTTGCCCATGGACAAACCTGCTTCCACCAAATTGGTATAACTGTGATAGGGTGTTCCTGAAGTATGGGAAAGCAAATGGGCTATCTTAATACTCTGGGTATTCGTACTATCCCCAAAAACAAACTCCGGAAGATAATCCGTAACCTTGTCCATAAAATCAAATGCACGCTCCTCCACCAACTTGGCTGCCAAAACACCCGTAAAACCTTTGGATAAGGAACCTAATCTGAATACGGTTTCGCCATCTATTCGAGTGCCTTTTTGGTTATTTCTCTTTCCATATCCTTGGGACAGTATAATGGAATCTCCTTTTACAATGCTTACACCGGCACCTACAATTTCACCAGATGCAATGGCCTGATTAAAGTATTGTTTCACAGCCTCTTCCAAGGCCCTCTTTCGGGAAGCATATATTTTGGCTTCCTTTTGCATGGCCAACCGCTGTTGCAGTTCCTCTGGAGAAACCTCTTCAACTCTCGTATCTATGGTCGCAGCGGACAAAACAAAAAGAATCAGCACCAAAAATAAGGAGCCAAAAATAAGTTTAAATCGATGCACTTTGGAAAATGGTTTAAGTATAACTTCTAACGCAAAAATTAGAAATTCATTACGGCCAAAATCATAAAGTTGTGAAAATACTAAATTCCGATGTCAATTAGGAAGGTACCGCAACTTTATTCGATTTTCCTATTTGCTGTTTTCGGTAAAGGTATATAGCTATGGCCAATATTACTCCAGATGCAGCCAAGATTCCACCTACCAAACTGGAATAGATTACCTCCAACCCAAATACCATGGGCAAACCGGCCAGATAGGCCCCCGAAGCATTTCCCGTGTTAAAAGCACTTTGGTTCATAGAGGAACCCAGCATTTCAGAGCCTTTTGCCGTATTGATGATGGCCATTTGAATGGGCGTGGAAACCGTAAAGGCAATGGCGCCTATCAAAAAGGTAAATACCATCAATATATACGGATTTGAAGCAATGAACATATTGATTACCAAGACAATGGACATAACGGACAAACTTATAATAACGGCCCTTAAAGGGGAAAATACTTCCGCCATTTTGGCCCCAACAAAATTTCCAAAAACCATCCCCAATCCGGCGAGCATCATCGCATAGCCTACATAATGGTCTTCCAAGCCGGCCACATCAGTTATCAATGGGGCAATATAGCTATACCATGCAAAAAAGCCTCCCGTCCCAATAGTGGTCAAGGCAATCATGGCCCACAATTGCTTGTTTCGTAAAGCCTCTGATAATTTTACTTGGGGCGTATTGGTCGCCGCTTCCATTTGTGGCATCCAGAACTGCAAGGTGGTCAATGTTAATATACCGACAATACCCACCAAAAAAAATGACATGCTCCAGCCAAATTCCTGACCAATGTAAGTGCCGATTGGAACACCGATAACATTGGCAACCGTCAACCCTGAGAACATCATGGCTATGGCTTGGGCCGATTTGCCCTTTCTTGCCAATTTCATGGCCACTACCGCGCCAATACCAAAGAATGCGCCATGGGGTATTCCAGATAAAAACCGTAGTAACAATAGTGTTACGTAATTCGTAGAAAGCCCCGAAAGGGTATTGAACAGGGTAAACCAGACCATCAAAATGAACAGCATTCGTTTTGGGGACAGTTTGGACCCCAAACTGGTCAACAAAGGTGCACCTACCACAACGCCAAAAGCATAGGCCGCTATGAAATGTCCGGCTTGAGAAATTGTAATTTCCAAGGCGTCGGATACTTCCGTAAGTATGCCCATAATGACGAACTCTGTTAGCCCAATGCCAAAACCTCCGAGGGCCAAAGAGAAAAGTGCTTTTTTGTTCGTCCGTTCTAAATTCATAGTGCTCTCATTCGCTTTTACCATGCAAAACTAGGGAACTTATTTGCCAAAAGTTATTAGTACATTATCCTATTTATGTTCAATATTAACTCAATACCCTAACAAATTGTTAGTTATTGTTAAAATGCCATATTTCTAGGCAAAACTTAATAAAAAAGCCGAAACGAACGTTTCGGCTTTCATTCTGTTGTTTGATAATTAAAGAATGTAATCCGTGCTTACAAAATTGGAAACCTTGGCTTCCAACAACTGCTGTACAGTTTCCGTATTCAAATCATTGTCCTTAAATGCAACAAAGGTCCTTATGGAAAATGAGCGCAAAGCATCGTGCACACTCAATGTAGACTGTGCTGAATCCTTCCTTCCCGTGAACGGATATACATCCGGACCTCTCTGACAGGAACTGTTCAAGTTTACCCTACAGACCAAGTTCACCAAGGTATCGATCAACGGAGAAAGTGTATACACGTCCTTACCAAAAAGACTGACTTGCTGTCCGTAGTTGCTTTTCGCCATATCGTCCAAAGGTTCTTCAATATCGGAAAAAGACAACACAGGAATAATAGGTCCAAACTGTTCCTCCTGATATACGCGCATTTCCTTTGTCACCGGATATAGGACGGCCGGCCAGATATAATTATCAAAATGCTTCCCTCCTTTTTTATTCAATATTTTGGCTCCTTTAGCAACGGCATCATCTATGAGTTCCTGAATATAAGCGGGTTTATCAGGTTCCGGCAATGGCGTCAATTTTACGCCATCATCCCACGGATTTCCAAACTTCAGTTTATCCACTTCATCGGCAAATTTCTTAAGGAAATTTTCACGAACCTCCTCATGTACATAGATAACCTTCAAAGCCGTACATCGCTGACCATTAAAGGAAAGGGTGCCTGCCAAACATTCATTGATAGTCAGTTCCATATCCGCATCCGGCAAAATAATTGCGGGGTTTTTAGCTTCTAAGCCAAGAACCAATCGCAACCTGTTGCTTTTTGGATGTTGGTCCTGCAAAGCGTTTGCAGATTTACTGTTTCCTATCAAAGCCAAAACATCCACTTTTCCTGTCTGCATTATAGGTGCGGCGACCGTTCTTCCCCTTCCAAAAATAACATTCACGACACCTTTTGGAAAACAGGATTGAAAAGCCTCTAACAAAGGAGTAATTAACAAAACCCCATGTTTGGCTGGTTTAAAAATCGTCGTGTTTCCCATAATGATAGCAGGAATCAACAATGCAAAGGTCTCGTTCAAAGGGTAGTTATAGGGTCCCAAACAGAGTACCACGCCTAAGGGCCCCCTTTTGATATGGGCATAGACACCATCGTGCTTCTGAAACTTGGCTGCGTTTCTATCCAAGTTTTTGTAGTCTTCAATGGTATCTTCCACATACTCCACCGTTCTGTCAAACTCCTTTTGGGAATCTGGAAGGGATTTTCCAATTTCCCACATTAAATATTTTACTACAATGTCCCTTTTGGTCTTCATCTGCTTGACAAAATTTTCCATGCAAATGATACGATCCCGTACATGCATTGTGGGCCATACACCCTGCCCCCTATCATAGGCAGTAAGTGCTGCGTTCAAAGCATCCATGGCTTCCGGTTCCTGCAAATCTGGAATACTGCCCAACAAGGTGGGTTTATAGTCCACGGTGGATGAAATCGTGGAATAAACTTCAGTCACAGGTCCTGACCACTCCTTTAACTTGCCATCTATCAAATACTTGGTTTGGTGAATGGGCTGCTCAATGGCGAACTCTTTAGGTATGTTGCTATTCTTTTTGCTCATGTTCTCAATTTTATACTAAATATTGAAATAAATCCGGTTTGTCGTTTATATATTCCCCAAAAAAATTATTGGCCTTCATGCGCTCCATTAAAGGTTGTAAATCCTCTGGATTTTTTAGCTCGATACCCACGACGGCCGGCGCATTTTCCTTGCTGGATTTTTTGGAATACTCAAAATGCGTTATGTCATCCGTAGGACCCAAAATCTCCGCAACAAATTGCTTAAGGGCTCCCGGGCGCTGGGGAAATCGGACAATAAAATAGTGTTTTAATTTCCCATATAAAAGGGCACGCTCCTTTATTTCCGCAGTTCTTGTAATATCATTATTGCTACCGCTTACGATACAGACCACGTTCTTTCCCTTGATTTGGTCTGCAAAGGCGTCCAACGCCGCGATGCTCAAAGCCCCAGCGGGTTCCACAACAATGGCGTCCCTGTTGTACAAATCTAATATAGTTTGACAAACCTTCCCTTCATGTACCGTTACGATATCGTAAAGATGTTCCCTGCAAATAGCAAAAGTAAGGTCACCTATCTTTTTTACCGCAGCACCATCAATGAACTTATCGATATGTTCCAATTCCGTATTCCGATTGTTCTCCATGGATGTTTTCATGGACGGAGCTCCCAAGGGTTCCACACCAATAATTTTCGTCTTTGGCGAACGGTTTTTAAAAACAGCCGAAAGCCCCGATGCCAGTCCGCCCCCACCTATGGCAACGAAAATGTAATCGATGGGGTTCGTGGCCTGTTCCAACAGTTCCAGTCCCACGGTACCCTGTCCCTCAATTACCTTGGGGTCATCGAACGGATGGATAAAGGTCTTGTTTTCGGCAGTACAATACTTCATGGCCGCATTGTAGGAGTCGTCGAAGGTATCGCCTTCAAGTACTATGCGCACCCATTCCTCCCCAAACATCTGCGTTTGCTCCACTTTTTGTCTTGGGGTTACGGAAGGCATATAAATCGTTGCCTCAATTTTTAAATGTCTACAGGCAAAGGCGACGCCTTGCGCATGATTGCCGGCACTCGCACAAACCACGCCATGCCTTCTTTCTTCCTGAGAAAGGGAATTTATCTTGTTAAAGGCTCCCCGTATCTTGTAGGACCGGACCCGCTGCAGGTCTTCACGCTTCAAAAATACATTTGCCCCAAACTGTTTGGACAAACGTATACTAGGAGTAAGCGGCGTTACCTCCGATACTTGCCGAATGGTCAACGCCGCTTGCTGTATATCCTCTACCTTTGGGAAATATTCCATAAGATGTACGGTAAAGGTCCGTTATATCTAAGATTACACGATAGGTTTCATAGCGGTCATGCTCTCACGTAGCCTTGCACCCACAATTTCCACCGGATGTTCCCGTAGTCTTTTGTTCACTTCGATCAGTTTCGCATTGTCCACATCATTGTCACTGCCTTCGCCATAATGCTTCCCGATGACATCGGTATCTATTTTTTTCATGAAGTCCGCCAACAAAGGTTTACAGGCATGATCGAACAAATAGCAACCGTATTCCGCCGTATCTGAAATCACCCGGTTCATTTCAAAAAGTTTCTTTCTAGCAATCGTATTTGCAATCAACGGGGTCTCATGCAGGGATTCGTAATATGCGGATTCACCAATGATCCCCGATTCTGTCATGGACTCATAGGCGAGTTCGACTCCGGCCCGTACCATGGCCACCATCAATACACCGTTGTCATAGTATTCCTGTTCTGTAATGGTCATATCGCCTGCAGGTGTTTTTTCGAAAGCCGTTTCCCCGGTTTCCGCTCTCCAGGTCAATAGATTCTTATCGTCATTGGCCCAATCTTCCATCATGGTCTTGGAGAAATGTCCCGTCATGATATCGTCCATGTGCTTCTGGAACAAAGGCCGCATGATATCCTTTAATTCTTCGGAAAGTTCAAAGGCCTTTATTTTGGCCGGATTGGACAAACGGTCCATCATGTTGGTGATACCTCCATATTTCATACCCTCCGTAATGGTTTCCCATCCGAATTGGATCAATTTGGAAGCGTAGCCAGGGTCGATACCCTTTTCGATCATTTTATCGAAACATAAAATGGAACCTGTCTGCAACAGACCACAAAGAATAGTCTGCTCGCCCATTAAATCGGACTTTACCTCCGCAACGAAGGAAGATTCCAACACCCCGGCCTTGTGTCCGCCCGTAGCGGCAGCATAAGCCTTGGCCTGTTCCAAGCCTTTTCCCTCCGGATCATTTTCTGGGTGTACCGCAATCAAGGTAGGCACCCCAAAACCTCTTTTGTATTCTTCCCGTACCTCAGAACCCGGACTCTTGGGAGCGACCATGATTACGGTAAGATCCTTTCTGATTTTTGTTCCCTCTTCAACGATATTGAAACCATGGGAATAGGACAAGGTAGCCCCTTTCTTCATCAAGGGCATCACGGCACCTACGACCTGGGTGTGTTGCTTATCCGGAGTCAGGTTAATGACCAAATCGGCACTTGGAATCAATTCCTCATACGTTCCAACTTTGAAACCGTTCTCAGAGGCATTGAGATATGACTGTCTCCTTTCCTTAATGGCGGCATCCCTCAGTGCATAAGCGATATTCAATCCGGAATCCCTCATGTTCAAGCCTTGGTTCAAGCCTTGGGCACCGCAGCCTACGATTACAATTTTCTTTCCTTTTAACGCAGTTACGCCATCGGAGAATTCCGTGGCTTCCATAAATCTACATTTTCCCAATTGCGTCAATTGGTCCCGTAACGACAGCGTATTAAAGTAATTTGACATTTTATTTCTAGTTTTTAAGTGTGATTTTTCCCAAAAGGGATTTTGATTAATTAGTTTTCAAAAGTATTAATTGTGCTGGAACTCTTTCAACAAAGACGTAATCTGCATTTCATCCTTGGTCACCGAGATTCGGCCGGAACGCACGAACTGCATAATGCCAAAGGGCTTCAATTGTTCGTACATCTCATCAATCTCGAACCTTCTACCACTCTTTGCCAAAACGAAAAATTCCCTGGAAACCGTAACGATCTGTGAATTACTTTCCTTGATAATGTTCTGGATCTGGCGTTCATCGAACAAAAGATTGGATGCTATTTTAAACAGGGCCGATTCCTGATAAATGGTTTCATCATCCGTATGGTAAAAGGCCTTGATGACCTCTATCTGTTTTTCGATTTGCCCAACGATGTTATGCACCCATTTTTCCGTCGTATTGACTACGATGGTGAACTTGGATACGTGGTCTATTTCCGATTTTGAAACGTTCAGACTTTCTATATTGATGTGCCTTTTTAAAAATATGCCCGATATCCTATTGAGCAATCCCACATTGTTCTCGGAATATACCGATATGGTAAACCATTCATTTTTCATTTCGAAACACTAAATTCTTGGCCACTTTTTGTGGCGGTTAATTTTAAATGGACCTACAGTCCTTCCTTATTTTATTTTCACGGCCAACACGATTCCCTTCGACCAATTCATTTTTGTCAAATTCAAATCATCCCTGCTTTCCAAATGTGCAAGCAACTCGGCCACATTTTTGTCGTGTCCATCTGGCCAATTGGGCTGTGCCGACATATCGTCGATGACATAAAAACCACCAACTTTCAACAATGCCAAGGTTTCCTCCAACTGACCGTATTTTCCGGGCCATGCATCTGCAAAAATCAAATCGAACTTTTCACCTTTATAGTTTTCGATCCATCTAGCCCCATCCTGACAAATCAATGTTACCCGGTCGTCATCGCCAAAGAAGGAAAGGGCAATTTCAATCAATTGGGAATCATTATCTACCGAAATTAGTTCCGATTCCGTATCCAGCCCATCAATGATCCATGACAAACTCAAGCCTATTCCGGTCCCCAGTTCCAAAAATCTTCCCCCAGGTTTTGAACTGACCAAGGTTTTTAAAAAGGTCCCCACATATACATCCGATGGCATGGCAAACCCAATTGCATGGGATGTATCCTGTAGTGCCTTGTAAACCATTGGGATATCTAGGACGTTGGAATCGTTCATAGACTATTTCAATCGTATCTCGGACACCGCTGCACCGGAAGGAATCATCGGGAAAACGTTGTCCTCCTTTTCAACTTTTACCTCCAAGAAATATGGATTTTTTGAAGCCATCATTTCCTGAACCGTACTTTTCAAATCCTTTCTTTCGGTTACTCTTTTTGCTTGGATATGATACCCTTCGGCAATCTTTACAAAATCCGGATTCGTCATGACCGTGGAAGCATATCTACGGTCAAAGAACAGCTCTTGCCATTGGCGCACCATTCCCAAGTGGTCGTTATTCAACACCACAATTTTCACCGGAACGTTGTGTTGGAAAATAACCCCCAACTCCTGAATCGTCATTTGGTATCCCCCATCGCCTATGATGGCCACTACCTCCCTGTCCATGGCACCCATTTTGGCACCGATGGCCGCTGGAAGTGCAAAGCCCATGGTTCCAAGTCCACCGGACGTAATATTACTTTTGGATTCCTTGAATTTCGCATATCTACAACCGATCATCTGGTGCTGGCCCACATCCGTAACGATCACCGCCTTTTGGTCCGAAGCCAAATTAATTTCCTCGATAACCTCGCCCATGGTCAGACCTTCCTTGGTAGGATAAATGTCATTTTTAATGACCGTATCATACTCAATCTGATATTTTTCCTTGAAGAGGTTATGCCATTTTTCGTGTGAATTGGAGTTTATCAAAGGAAGAATCAGGCCCAAGGTTTCCTTTGAATTGCCCAACACGGCCACATCGGCATGGACATTTTTATTGACCTCGGCAGGGTCGATCTCAAAATGGATGACTTTTGCCTGTTTTGCGTAATCTTCCAATCGACCTGTTACCCGATCGTCAAAACGCATCCCGATGGCGATCAGCACATCGCATTCATTGGTCAATATATTGGGTCCATAGTTCCCGTGCATCCCAACCATCCCCACGTTCAATGGGTGATCGGTATCCAAGGCCGATGCTCCCATGATGGTCCAAGCAGCGGGAATCCCGGCTTTCTCCACCAGTTCCTTCAGCTCTTGCTCCGCCTTACCAAGAATGACGCCCTGGCCCCAAACGATCAATGGTTTTTTGGCGTTATTGATCATATCCGCCGCCTGTTTTAAGGCCTCTGGATTTGGTTTTGGTGCAGGCTTATAACTTCGTACACCGGTACATTTTGTATAACTGAAATCCAGTTCGTCAAACTGGGCATTTTTGGTAATATCCACCAATACCGGGCCCGGACGGCCGGATTTGGCAATATAAAAGGCCTTGGCCATGATTTCCGGAATTTCGGAAGCCTTGGTCACCTGATAGTTCCACTTGGTGACAGGCGTGGAAATACCAATAATATCCGTTTCCTGAAAGGCATCGGAACCCAACAAATGTCGAGGTACCTGACCCGTGATACAAACCAAGGGCGTGGAATCTATCTGGGCATCCGCCAGACCGGTTACCAAGTTGGTGGCCCCGGGACCTGATGTCGCCATGGCCACCCCTACCATTCCGGATACCCTCGCGTACCCTTGCGCGGCATGGGTCGCTCCTTGCTCATGTCTTGTGAGGATATGCGTAAGCTTATCCTGAAATTTATATAGTTCGTCATAGACAGGCATAATGGCCCCGCCAGGGTAGCCATAAATCAAATCGACCCCTTCTGCCAACAAGCAATGGATGATGGCCTCCGCACCACTAATTTTCATGGATGTTGCAGTCTCCTGCGCTGTCTTTTTTTCTTTCAATGTTTCCATATCAAACAATTAAAAATACGCCTGATTAAAATTCGTCCGTTACACATCCGTTTGCTGCGGACGATACACTTCTGGCGTACTTGTATAACATTCCTCTTTTGGCCTTTAGTTCCGGTGCCACCCATTTGGCCCTTCTCGCTTCCAGTTCGGCATCGGAAATTTCAATATCAATGGTATTGTTCACGGCGTCAATGGAAATAATATCCCCATTCTGAACCAATGCGATGTTCCCTCCAACCTGTGCTTCCGGTGACACGTGGCCGACCACAAATCCGTGCGATCCACCCGAAAAACGGCCATCCGTAATCAAAGCGACATCCTTGCCCAGTCCCGCTCCCATGATGGAAGAAGTAGGTTTCAACATCTCCGGCATTCCGGGTGCCCCTTTGGGACCTTCGTAGCGAATAATCACCACATCGCCCTTTTTGACCTTCCCGTTCTTGATGCCTTCGTTCACGGCCGTTTCGCTGTCAAAGACATTGGCGGTTCCTTTAAAGGCCAGTCCTTCCTTGCCCGTAATCTTGGCGACCGCACCTTCCGTAGCCAAATTCCCGAACAGAATTCTAATATGCCCTGTTTCTTTGATCGGATTGTCCAAGGTATGGACAATGTCCTGGCCCTCGATCAGGTTGGGTACGTCCTTTAGGTTTTCGGCAAGCGTCTTTCCGGTAACCGTCAAGCAATCGCCGTGCAACATTTCGTTATCCAACATATACTTTAAAACTCCGGGAATACCACCTACCCCATGAAGGTCTTCCATGGAATACTTTCCGCTGGGTTTTAAATCGGCCAACAACGGTGTATTGTCACTGATTTTCTTAAAGTCCTCCAAAGTGAATTCTATCTGGGCGGCCTTGGCAATCGCCAAGAAGTGGAGCACGGCATTGGTGGATCCACCTAGAACCGTTACCAATCTAAAAGCGTTCTCCAAGGATTTTTTGGTAACGATGTCCAAAGGTTTGATATCTCGTTCCAGCAACAATCGCATCGCCTCCCCGGCCTTTACGGATTCCTGTTCCTTCAGGTTTCCGTCGCTGATGGCAGGGTTCGAGGAGTTGAACGGCAAAGACATTCCCAACGCCTCAATGGCCGAGGCCATGGTGTTCGCGGTGTACATACCACCGCAGGCACCTGCACCCGGACAAGCTTTGTGGATAACTTCCTTGTATTCTTCTTCATCTATATTTCCGGCTACTTTTTGTCCATAGGCCTCAAAAGCTGAAATAATATCCAGTTTTTTTCCATTATGACATCCCGATGCAATCGTCCCACCATATACCAAAACGGAAGGCCTGTTCAAACGCAGCATCGCCATAAGGGCACCCGGCATATTCTTGTCACATCCTACCACCGTAACCAATCCGTCATAGCTCATGGCCTCCACCACCGTTTCCATAGAATCGGCAATAACATCCCTTGAAACCAAGGAATAACGCATCCCTGGGGTTCCGTTGGCAATACCGTCACTCACACCAATGGTATTGAAAATAAGACCAACCAATCCTGCATTGTCCGCACCCTTCTTCACATGTACCGCCAAATCGTTCAAGTGCATATTACATGGATTCCCCTCATAACCTGTACTTGCAATACCGATCAGGGGTTTCTTCAAATCATCATCTGTTAGGCCAATGGCATGTAGCATGGCCTGTGCCGCTGGCAATGTGGGGTCCTGGGTTACAGTTTTACTATACTTGTTCAATTCCATTTTTTCGTCTTCTTCCTTTTATTTTTACGTTGGCGTATATCAAAGATATAAGTTTAGTAAGCGTTCATTTTTTAACATTTAAATCAGGTTCAAATTCAATACCCATAAAAATTAATTAAAAAACTGTCCTTCAGATACTTAACCTTTGTTTTATTATCATATTCAATACATGGTGATTTCAAATGGAAACATAAAAAAACCTGTATCGGATGGCTCTGATACAGGTTTTTTAAGTCAACGAAAAATCTATATCATTTCCTATTGGAAATAATGACGACCTCAATGACAATTTCGTTATTCATAATCATGGGACAATAGTACGCAAAAAATCAATACGTCCAAAATACTATTTTAAAAACGATGGCGGGCTACAGGCAAATAGGGCGTTTCCCCCGACTAAATAAATTTAAAGGATACCATATTGCCTTCCCGTTTTTGTGCCAATACGGAAATGGACCTATCCGAAAGCTGTAATATCCTTGGATAGCCACCGGTAGTCTGTCCGTCCTTCATAAGCACGATCAACTTTCCCGATGGAGTCAACTGGATGGTGCCCGGTAACGTGGCCGAAGTTAGAATGCTATGTTGATGCGCTTCCAAGGTTTCGGACAGTTGGTAGGCCATACGATTGTTTTCCTTGGAGACGGTGAATTTCCGTGAAAAGAGGTTTTCCAGTTGTTTATCCGTCAGTAAATCGAATTCCGGGGCCTTGTAGACTTCCAAAACGGTCTCGTCCAAAAAGCTATCCACTTTCAATTCAGAAATTTTGGGTGCAAAATTGCGGTGTTCCCCATAGGGAACCTCATCACCCTCCTCAATTCTATTTACATCCGTAATGGGAACATAAAAGGAACGGCTGCCCAATATTTCCTTCGTTTTGAATCCGCCCTTTAAGGCCAAATAGCTTCTAAATCCCTTTTTAAGTTTCCCATAGGACAGGATATCCCCTTCCTTCACGGGATAGACTTTATAATTTTGGATGGGTTCATTGTTCAAGGTCACGGAAATCTGTGCTCCTCCCAAAACGATGTAGGTATCCTTTTCAAATAGCAAGGTGGGCCCCGTCATGGTAATTTCCAAAACGGCACTTCGGTCTTCGTTTTCCAACAAGGTATTGGCCTTGTAAACCGATTGCTGGTCCATACATCCCGATACCGGAACCCCTTTTTTACGATGATGGAACCGACCCAAATCCTGTACGCTCGTGAAAAATCCGGCTTTTAAAACCTTAAGCATCCAATAGTATTTTTTCTGGTTTATAAATACCCACCTCGGCCTCGATTTTATGTAGTTCGTACTCGCCCATGGAAATGGGTTGAAACTGAATTTTATCCCCAACGTTCACAAAACAAGGGTCCTTTTTATTCCTATCGAACAAGGGCACCGGACAGTTGCCGATTATGTTCCAGCCACCTGGGGATTCCTGCGGATAGATTCCCGTCTGTTTTGCGGCGATACCTACGGAGCCTTTTTGCACTTTCAACCTGGGAGTCGCCTTTCTGGGAATTTCCAGTTCCGCTGGCACACCGCCCAAATACATAAAACCGGGAACGAACCCGATACCATATACAGTGTATGTATTTTCAGTGTGAAGTTTGATAATCGCGTCCACACTTTTATCCAAACGCTTTGCAACGTCCTCCAAATCGATACCAAAGGACTTGTCATAGCTAACAGGCAATTTCCAAAGTACCTTTTCCCTTGCCACCTGTCCCTTGGATCGGTCATACCATTCCTGTAGGGTGTGGCTAAATTTTGGAAAGTCGATTTCCAGTTTGGGATGAACCAACAGGAGCGAATTGTAGGCGATTATCGTTTCCCAATCCTTTTCCTTGAGACAATCCTTCAGGAGAAAGTCCTCAAAATCCAAAATACTTTCCAAAATAATTTCGCTTACCTCATTGGGCCATTCGATCAATATAGCGTGCCTTCCATAGGGTTTTAAGGAAATTGGGGGATGCGTCATCTTTTTAAGGCTATCTGATGTTTTGGTAATTCCTTCGTAATATACGTCAATATTTGCAAAGCTTCCGGGGTGTCGCCATGCAAGCAATAGGTTTGGGCGAGCATCGGTTCAAAGGTATTAGCTATGGTCCTGACCTTCCGCTCCTTGACCATTCGCACCACATGGTTCAACACCTCTTGGGGTTCCGTGATCAGTGCATTGGGATGGGTCCTTGGAACGAGGGTCAATTCTTCCGTGTAATTTCTATCGGCGAAAGCCTCCACCTTTATTTGGAACCCTTCCTTAAGCGCTAATTTTTCCAAGACGGAATCAAAAGGTACGAACACTACCAATTCAGATTTATACTCCTGAATCGCATCCAAGAAGATACAGGACAATGCCACGTCCTTTGCCAAATCGTTATAAAGCGCCCCATGGGGCTTGATATGTTGTATCGTAACTTTTTCCTCTTTGCAGATCGATGCTAACTGTTGGATTTGATTTTTGATACTTTGGGATAATTCCTTGGCATCCATGGAAAGTGATTTTCTTCCAAAATTTTCACGGTCCGGATACGAGGGGTGCGCCCCTATTCCAACTTCAAATTTTTTTGCCAAACGAAGGGTCGCCCGCATCGAATCCCGATCACCCGTATGTCCCCCACAGGCAATATTGCAACTGGAGATGTATGGAAACAGCTTCGCTTCATTGGCCACGCCCTCCCCTACATCGCAGTTGATATCTATGGTATATTCCGTCATCATACTACTTCCAATACCTTTAAAATACTCTTAATTCCCAAAAAGACGGCTATCAGCACAATGGAAATTCCCAAAAGGTTCTGCATTACTGTATTCTTGTTATCGGCCATCAAGGTGACCCTGTTCACCACCCAAAGCAGAAAAATGGCGATTATGGGCAGCAGGATTCCGTTCGCAATTTGGGCGAATTTGATCACTTCAATCGGTTTGATATTGAAGGAAAGGAAGAAGACGCCCAAGCCCAAAATGACCATCCAAACCATTCGGAATCTAGTATCCTTCAGTCCTTGCTTCCATCCAAAACAATTGGCCGCCACATAGGCCGCCGCCAAGGGTGCGGTAACGGCCGATGTAACCCCGGCGGCAAAAAGTCCGATTCCCATGAAGTATCGGGCACTGGTACCGTACAAAGGTTCCAAAGCCTTGGCCATGTCCATGACACTTTCGACCTGCATCAAATCTACCGAAGCTGCCGCCACAATAATACACATGGAAACGATGCCGCCCAAGACAATCGATATATAGGTATCACGCTTCGCATACTCCAAATCGCTTTTCGATTTCCATTTTTCACTTACCAAGGAAGCGTGTAAAAACAAATTGTACGGGACTACGGTCGTCCCAACAAGCGCGATTACGGTTAGGATATTTTCATTGTCAAACTTCGGGATAAAAAGCCCTTGCAAAATCAACAATACATCAGGTTTGGTGAGCAGGGCCGTAATGACGAAAGAAAGGCTCATGAGGATTACCAAGGATATGAATACCTTTTCCAGTACTTTATAATTTCCGATAAATAATAGTATAAAGGCCAAAAACCCGATAACGAACGGATAGTATCCCGTAAACGAAGTTCCAAAAATGGCTTCGAGACCTAAGGCCCCCCCACCAATGTTTCCCGCCTCGTAGGCGGCATTGCCCACGACGATGGCCGAAACGATAATACCCAACACCCCCGTTCGGATATACGGATTTACCAATTCCTGTTTGATTACTTCCGCCAATCCCTTTTGGGTGATGATGCCCAACCGGGCCGACATTTCTTGTAATACCATCGTAGCCACCATCGAAAGTAGCATGGCCCACAAGAGGGCATATCCAAAGGAAACCCCTGCCAAAGTACAGGCCGTTACCGTTCCCGGACCAATGAAGGCGGCCGCAACAAGGACTCCCGGACCCATTTTTTTGAACATTTGGCAGAAAATTTTCGGTTTTGCTAAAGATACCTTCAATTATCCTAAAAATCTCCCTTTCAAAAAATAGAAGTTCACAACAATTTTAACATTTCAAAATGCCGTTTATCTAAAAAAATGTCATTCGTCTAAAAACCGGAGGTCATACGTCGATACTTGATAATAAAGCCAAAATTTCGTTGTTATTACTATCCCAAACAAAATAAACTTAACCTACTTAATGACTTGCTTAGAATGTAACAAAGAGCTTGGATATCTTGACCATAAAAGTGCCATAGAGAGTGTGGGCGTGGAGCTTTGCGCCCATCATCAGGAACTGATAAAGGTCTTGATCCAAAAGAACAACACGCCCTTGGAGGCCATTCAATTGTACTACGGACTTAAAGAGGCCGGTGTACAGGGAATGCTGGAATGGTGGGATGGAAAGAAATCCGTGGATATTGCCATTTCCCGTGTAAAATTGAATATTGAAATAGACTGCGGCTATGATAAATTGACGGAAGAACAGGCTATAAACAATTTGGAAGAGGCCATGCATTCCTTCAAGAACGGTTTTACCACCATACGCATACCGCATATTCTGGTTCGGTATTATTTGAACGAGACCATAAAGAACATTATAGGAATCATGGAAGGCCTAAAGGCAAACATAAAAGTTATCAACTAAAAACCTTCGTTATGAGCACATCCAACAAAACATTAAAAACGCCGCTCAGAGTGGCACTGGCCTGTTTGATCGTTGGAATGCTCACGCGAATCGTGCATTGGCCCTATGCCGGCGGTATCATTTTGGTCTCCTTTTTGGCCATCTTGGTACTTTATGGGGTTCGGTTTTCGAGAAAGAATCCAAAAAAACCCGTCGACTTTATCAAAATGGTACTCGTACTTTTTTGGACGACCAATGGCCTGCTTCGGATCTTGGATTTCCCCTATACCGGAATTTTCCAAATAGGTACGGCACTTTCCTTTATCCTATGGTTCGCGATGGAAGGAACGGCCTATTTTATGGACCACGATAGGAAATCGACCAATACCTTCGTAGAGATAGCTTGGAATTTTGCTATGGTCGTGGGCGTACTGACCATCATTGCCGGTGGTTTAATGCAGCTTTTAAATTGGGAATTCGCCATCCCCACCCTTACGACCGGACTCACCATCGTTACCTCCTATATCCTAAAGGATATCTTTAATTCTGAAAAGAAGGAGAAAAAGGACAACAACAACGAGGAATTTCAGTTGTAGCGGAAAACCTCTAAACAAATACTCTTTCATAAAAACCTTTTTTTAAGTTGCTCTGGAACTTGAAATGCTGGGCGATTGAAATTGTAAGTTAACCTTCATTAAACCCGGATTATGCATTGGAACTTCGTCGTGAGGGTTGAAAGGCCAATAAAATAAAGTGGTTTGGAAGAATCGGCGTAGCAGTGCTATGGTGATTCCGAAAACGGTAGCAAAGCGCTTATTTTGCCGGCATTTCAAGCTGCAATAGATTTTCTAATGAATAATCTGGGTAAAATATCCTCGATTAACGAGTAACCCCATCTTTTTGTACCTTTTAGGAAAAATCCAAAAGGTATGAACCACATAGACCGAAGAAACTGGCTAAAGACCTTTGCCCTTGGTGGAGGACTAACTATGTTGGGCGGTGCCAACGCCCTGGCATTCACAAACCCTGCAAACAGACCTAGCAATGCAACGTTGGATGTTGCCAAGCTGAACAGCAACGAAAACCCCTTTGGCCCTTCCCCAAAAGTAAGGAAGGCCATAACCGCTGCTTTTGATAACGCTTGTAGGTATCCCTCCATGGTCTTTAGGCCACTATTGGAAAAAATTGCGGAAACCGAAGGTGTTTCCACGGACCATATAGTTGTAACGGGTGGTTCTACGGAAGGACTCAAGGCCGTGGGTCTTACCTACGGACTCAACGGAGGGGAACTTATCGCTGCAGATCCAACCTTCCAGTCCATGATGACCTATGCCGAAAACTTTGGTGCCTATGTACACCGGGTTCCTGTGGACGAGAACATGCAGCACGATTTAAAGGAGATGGAAAACCGGGTCAATGGCAAAACCCGACTCATATTCATCTGTAATCCCAACAATCCTACCGGGACACTTTTGGACAAAAACGACCTCAAATCCTTTTGCGAGCGTACCAGTGAAACCGCCATGGTCTTTAGCGATGAGGCCTATTACGATTTTATCACGGAACCCGATTACCCTTCTATGGTGGAACTAGTGAAGCAAGGCAAGAACGTCATCGTTTCCAAGACCTTTTCCAAGGTGTACGGACTTGCGGGGATGCGAATCGGCTACTTGGTAGCGCGCCCGGATATTGCGAAACGATTGCAAAAAAGTGTGATGGCGATGACTAATGTGCTGGCCATTGAAGCGGCCAAGCATGCCCTGGACGACGATGAATTTTACAAATTTAGCGTAGCGAAGAACATGGAGGCCAAGCAGGCCATTTACAATACCTTGGACGATTTGGATTTGCCCTACATAAAATCCCACACCAATTTTGTCTTCTTTAAAACGGGTAGACCCATTCGAGACATGATGGCCGCCATGGAAAAGGAAAACGTCTTGATTGGTAGGCCCTTCCCTCCCTTCAATGAATGGGCCCGTATCAGTACCGGCACCATGGAGGATATAAAGGCTTTTGATAGGGGATTAAAAAGGGTTATGGGGTGATTGTTTTACTGTTACCTCCAGCTGAAAACTGGCGGAGCGCGGGAAACTGCGAATTAGGAAATAAGATTAATCCATACATATGAATAAAAATAAACTATTTCTAAGCCTAGTGCTTATGCTAAGTGTTACCACCACCTATTCAAATACCACTGCCCTTACTTTAGTGGATACGATGAAAATTTCCAACGATTCACTAAGAATCGAGGAATTGGATTCCTTTTGGGCCGAGGTTTCCAGAACGGTCCGGGAGGGTGACTTTGAAGGTTATAAAGCCACGTATCATGAGGATGCAGTTGTTGTATTTACTACTGGCGAAAACAAATCATCCATAGCTATTACCAAAGCGCTTTCAAATTGGAAGCAAGGTTTCATTGACACCAAGGCTGGAAAAACACAGAATACGGTGGAATTCCGTTTTTCACAGCGTGTGGGTGACGAAAACACGGCGCATGAAACAGGAATTTTTGGTTTCCAATCCAATGATGATAGTGGCAAAACAGCTCCAAAACAATTCGTGCACTTTGAAGCCCTACTCGTTAAAAAGGATAATGGTTGGCTCATGGTCATGGAATATCAAAAATCCAAGGCCACGGAAGAAGAGTGGGCATTGTTGGAATAATGCCCCAGATGGCGCCTAACACTATTTAATGCACATAGGAAGAACCGACACTAGTTACAAAAACGCACGAGCTTGGTTACTAAAATATGAACATCCTTAAATCAAACTAAAAAATGAAAGAACAGAATTTTAAAAATCATGCTAAACTTGTAAAAGGGTTCCATGGACTCTTGTTTCTTGCAATGCTAGCCTTATTGATCGGGTCTATAGTCAACCTAATTCACACCAGTAGTGACAACCTTTATGTAGCATCTTTAGTAGTGCTTATCGCTGTTATATTTTTAATTATGGCATGGTATGTACGCAGTTTTCCCTTAAAAGCACAGGATAGGGCCATAAAAGCTGAAGAAAATTTGAGGTATTATGTACTCACGGGGAAATTATTCCCACAAGAACTGAAAGTATCCCAAATTATAGCGTTACGTTTTGCAAGCGATGCCGAGTTTTTACCCTTAGTAGAAAAAGCTTTAAAAGAAAACTTGACCAACAAAGAAATTAAAAAACGCATAAAAAATTGGCGGGCAGATAATTATAGGGTTTAACACCTTGTCCGAAACCATACTATAACCTACTCTTTTAAAATTTAAAAAGCGTATTTTAAAATCAAACATGAACAGCTCCTGTCCGGGATACCTTGTATCTAGAGACCGACTATAAAGCTAAACCCTCGTTTTTAAAAGGAATAGTGTAATACTGAGTCAAGTGCAGTAAAAGGCGCTAGCACTATTTTTATTTTTATGGAATTTTGCTTTTCTAAGTTTGAGGAGGACGAAGTAACCCAAATAGGTCTTAGCATCGTTTGATATTGCTTACTAGTGAGGGCACTCGTTACATACGAGCGCTAGGGGCGAATAGGTTTCTATGTTTCTTGAATTTGATGTTTCCACCTTTAAGCAACTGACTGTGGTCACCAGTATCAAACTGGCGGCAACGGGTTTTTTTTTGATATATTAATTAAAAATTACTACAAGTTTTTAACGAAATATCGCTCATAAGAATTTTTATTAATTTCTTTACAACTGTATAATCATGTTTAATTGTTTGAATGGCAGATTTTTGGAAAGTTGTAAGAAATCTTGGAGCATTAGTTGGTCTAATCTGGGCGTGCTTTCAGATTTATCAAATTGTTTTTGTAGACAAGTATGATTTAAAAGCCGTTGCCGATACTAACGAATTTCACATTCCAGAACGTCTCGGTTCAATGGACCTAGGCTATGATGGGGTTTTTCAGAAACCCGACTTTGTAGCGTTGTTAAGACTCGAAAATTTAGGTAGCTTATGGTTCAATCAAAGTGTAATAACTATAACAAACGAAGGTGATAATCAGATAAAAGAAATAAATCTTCTAACTAATGGTATGAATTGCTATTATGAATTTTAAGATAGCACGGGAGCGTTAAAATCAGGACAATCGAAAAGCCGAATTTTACTTGGTGATTTGCTGGCAAATGAAACCATAGAGGTTAAAGTTTGGCATACTTTTACGGTCTCAAGTAAAGAGTTCAGTATTTCATTCCCAGAAGGGAATTTTGAAATTGATTATTCCCAAAAATTTCATGGAACAGCAGCAACTGTAGCAAACTTTCTAGATAATATAGACGGCTGGATGATTTTTATAACTATAACTAGCTTGATAGGTTTTATACCAATAAAAGACTCAAATGAAAAAGAGAAGGAGAAAGAACCTAAAAAAGAAGATTAGATGGAATGGTATTCGGTTTTGGCGTCCCGATAGCGCATAAATGTTTTCCGCGCTATTCATTCCCATTCCAGCCATGAAGTAATTGAAGCAGTGAAGAATCTCTTAGGCTTTCAACAGATGCTTCGCTGCGCTCAGCATGACAAAAGGACCTTTTCACAGCTCACTTTTAACTTGAAACTTGAAACTAAGTATCACCCCAACCAACCTTCACGGTCCAGACTTCTGTACTGAATCGCTTCAGAAATATGGTTGCCGTTGATATCGGTGGCATTATCCAAGTCGGCAATGGTGCGGGCCACTTTTAAGATGCGGTCATACGCACGGGCGGAAAGATTGAGTCGCTCCATGGCATTTTTCAACAAGGATTTTGAAGCTTCGTCCAATTTGCAGAATTCGCGAATCTGTTTTGTGTTCATCTGCGCATTGTAATGCACGTTTTCCAGTTCCTCAAAACGTTTTGTCTGCAGTTCCCGGGCCTTGGTTACCCGTTTGCGGATTTCAACACTACTCTCCCCTTTTCGGTCCTCGGAAAGTTTGTCAAAGGGTACCGGAGTCACTTCGATATGGATATCGATTCGGTCTAAAAGTGGACCTGAAATCTTGCTCAGATAGCGTTGCATTTCCGCGGGTGAGGAAGTCACGGGTGCGTCGGGGTCGTTGAAATACCCACCCGGACTCGGGTTCATACTCGCCACCAACATAAAACTACTGGGATAGGTCACGGTGAATTTCGCCCGGGAAATGGTTACTTCCCTGTCCTCCAACGGCTGACGCATCACCTCCAACACCCCGCGTTTAAATTCGGGCAACTCATCCAGGAATAGTACTCCATTATGCGAAAGGGATATCTCCCCGGGTTGAGGATAGGCCCCACCTCCTACCAAGGCCACATCTGAAATCGTGTGGTGAGGGCTTCGAAACGGGCGCTGGCTCATAAGCCCCATGTTCTTAATCTTCCCTACCACACTATGGATTTTGGTCGTTTCCAAGGCTTCGTGCAGCGTCATGGGCGGTAAAATGGAAGGCAATCGTTTGGCGAGCATGGTCTTCCCTGCACCCGGAGGCCCGATCAAAATAATATTGTGTCCGCCGGCAGCGGCGATTTCCATACAGCGCTTGATACTTTCCTGACCCTTGACATCGGAAAAATCGAATTCAGGAAAATCCAGACTCTTGTAAAACTCCTCCCGCGTATCGATGATGGTCTGCTCCAACGGTGTGCCCTGATCAAAAAAGTCGATGACCTGTTTGATGTTCTCAACTCCAAAAACTTTTAGATTTCCAACAATAGCAGCCTCCTTGGCATTATCGGCAGGAAGGATAAATCCCTCAAAACCCTCTTCCTGAGCCTTTATGGCTATGGGCAAGGCTCCTTTAATGGGCTGCAAACTGCCATCCAAGGAAAGCTCTCCCATAATGATATATTTCTCAATGGCTTCGGATTGTATTTGACCCGATGCGGCCAAAATCCCCAAGGCCAACGTAAGGTCATAGGCCGAGCCTTCTTTACGCAAGTCGGCCGGTGCCATATTGATTGTAATCTTCTTTCCAGGGATTTTGTATCCGTTGTTCTGTAGTGCGGCAGCAATCCGGTAGTTGCTTTCCTTTATGGCATTATCGGGCAAACCTACCAGATGGTAGCCTATCCCTTTATCGATATTTACCTCAACGGTAATCGTAGTGGCCTCCACACCAAAAACGGCACTGCCATAAACTTTGGTTAGCATTTAGTTTTCGTTTGGGCTAAAAATAAAAGATTTTGCCGAATATATCCCTTATTGGCTGGTTTTCATAACAGTTACCTCTTTGACTACCGTTATTGGTTTGCCATAGGTAGTAAATCCATTCAATATTACTTCAAAAACACCCTCGACATCCGAAGTGAAAAACTCAAAATTATAGCTGCTAGCCTCCACTTTTACATGTGGTTCCCATAAAAGCAGTCCTCTGTAATCCGGAATCCTTGAGAAATCCATTACTTCATCATCGTAATCCTGTTTGAAATAATTTTTCTTGGCAACGGGCAGTTTCAGAGGAATCGCCACGGAATTTCCATAGGTATGTTCTTCAAGATAATCCCCTTCAAAGGTTTCAATGGACATCATTCCTTGGTATTGCCTCCCTCCCAAGACAAACTGGTCGCGAACAAGGCTTATTTTTTGGATTTTACGTGCATCATAGGACTTTATTTTTTCGTGATTGGGTATAAAGACACCATCTATAAGTACTATGGCAGGAAAACTATTTAACTCTTCGTTATAGGTCTCGAAATCCTGTGATATCTTGATATAATCGGGATCTTTGCCCCCCGACCTGTACCCGGCAAACTTGACGACTTCAACCAAGGTTTCCCCAAACGTTGGAAATCTAGTGAATTCGTCCAAGAAAACTTCCTCAGGGAGTCCACCATCAAAAGGGTCGATGGGGTCACTCGCTATTATGGAATCCGGTTTTGCGGTAAAGAACTGATTCTCCAATTGATTTAAAACACTTCTTTCCTTGATATACGGCGCATATGAATCTGACAACGTAAACTTGGAAAAAGTAATATTTGAAAGATCTAAATTGGCTACCTCACCCTTTTTTATGGAATACATCCTATTTTCCTCCTCAATTTGTGCCAAGGCCATTGGATTCGTATATTTTTTGTTCAAATAGGTATAAAAGTTGCCTTGTGCATCGGTTTGGGCAAATTTCAAAATAAACTCTTTTCCGGGAATAGAAATGATTACAGGAATATCCTTAACCGGCAGTTTTGTTTCATTATCCTGAACGGAACCAAAGAATAGCTCTCCCCGTTGCTCCGGCAAAAAAATGGAATCACCTACTCGCTGTTTTATTTGTTTATCTGCATTGAAGAAATCCTTGGCGTATTGCGTGGCGTTTAAATAAGGTTTAACGGGTTTCTCCTCCTTCTTTTTGACTTTTAAGGTATAAATGCCATAACCGGAAGGTCCTTTGTAGTTGTTTACCGATAAACGAACTTTTTCACGTGTTCCGTAGATTTCTTTTTCAAGGCGAACTGATATTGTTGCCGAGTCCAAAAAATTCTGAAAATCGGTATCAGCCAGTATGTTATTGTTTTCGGTTTGCTCATTTGAATTTGGCACCAATGCGGATTGATCCGCTAGATACGGGTTTATGATGACAATATCATCCGTATACATCTGATCAAAACCACCGTTTCGCATCCATTGGGTATAGGCCAACAACTTGTATCGTCCGGATGGAATGTCCGTACTTACAAAAAAATCACCTTGAGCAAGTCCTTTATCCAAATTTAGTTTGTGTTCGAATATTTGTTCTTTTTCCTCATTAACCAATACTACATAACCTACCCGACTGATGTTCGATGGATTGTTGTTTTGGGCATTGAAGCAATAAAAGGCATAAAACAAATACTCCCCTGAGAATACCAAGGGGCCTGTATGGTCCACATAAGCCTTTTCTTGAGGAAGCTGTTGCAGACTTAAAAGCTCGCTGCCGTCCTTAATAACATACTGCGCCGAAACGCCAAAGCAACAGCAGGCCAGAATTAAATTCAAAAAAAGTATTTTTCGCATGGTTGTTTATTTTAATCGATCCAAAAATCCGGTTTTACATTGCTTCCCAAAACCGTACAATCACCACAGATCCTAGGAACATAAATGTATTCACTGGGACATGGACCTATATCTTCCGTATTAGGACCTGCATAACTGATAAGCCCTAAATTCACTTGTTCTATAATCGATTGGGGACACGGATTGGGGCCCTGCGGCCCTGTATAGCAATAGGATACATGCGATTCATTGGTGGATTGCTCCAAACAGTTAAAAACATAGGGAGGCAGATCCCTGTCTGGGAAAAAGTCCATATAATCAAAAAAGATTCTTTCCTTGGATACCGAAACCACATCGAAAAAACCGATGACCCTATCCCGGTCTCCATTTGCCGAAGTGATGTTCCCCTCGATAAAACCGGGCTGTACCTGGGAAAAAACATTTCCGGACTGACTGAAGTTCCTCAGTTTTTCATAAAACCCGAAGGACTCGCTACCCGTGACCATCTGGGTCACCTCGATACTGTATCTGTGCGAGATCATAAAATCGTCCTGATCTAGGAACCGGATCATGTACCTGTCTAAACCGGTACCATTCACTGTATTGTTTTCAGCAAGTATGATACTATTGGAAACCTGGTTCCCATAGCAAACCTGCTGTTCTGTCTCACGAGGCACTATTTCAAGTTCATAGGTGGGTACGGGCAGTGCGCAGGGGTCATAATTGGAAAGTTTAAAATCGCTTTCATCCCAAAAAGGGGCAACGATTTTATAGGTCTCATCATAACTGAACCGTAGATTGTTGACAGATCCCGAACCCTGGCCGTTGTCAATAAAAATCCCGATTCCCTCTTCACCATCATCGTTGGTCATCCGCTCCGCATATAACTGGTCGACGTCCAAGAAACCTTCAATGACCATAGGTTCAGAAGTATACGTTTTCCCATCGGCAGTCAAAATATTCAAGGTATAGCTCTGGCCCTCTACTGCTGCAAAAGGTTCTACAGATTCATATATGCCCGGACTTATTTCATCGAAATTGTATGCGGTGCCTATAGCGTTCTCTACTGTTACGCGGGCGTTACGCTCATATTTCACTAAATCCCTATCAATATCCCTCTCTGGTGTAAAAGGATTAAAAGTAGAATCTATCTGGGTATCCAATATGGTGTCCATCCTACTTAGGTTAACCCGATGATTCTTAAACTCATTCGTAATCGTCGCTTCGACCACCAAAATGTCCAGTACTCCTGCATTGTTTTCAAGGCCCAGGTCCACTTCTTCAGTACAGCATACCGTCAAAAGACCTACGAAAACCAAAAAAATGTAAAAACGTTTCCTCTTATACATTAATTTAAATTTAGAAGTTTAAGCAATTTAGAATTCGGTTCATAAATTAGTGCTTTGATCATCTTCCAATCATTAATCGATCCAAAAATCCGGTTTTTCATAACTACCAAAAGTTCCACAATCTACACATCCCAATGGCTTGACCAAAAATGGAGCTGCACCGGCCACATTTCCACTACCTATAAGATCTTCGTAGTCCTTATTGTCCGCATGATAGGCATAGAGCCCTGCCAATATACCTTCAATTAATGGCGAACTATTGGTTCCATCAATTATAATCTCCCCACCCTCCCCAGGGGTAGAATGAAATCCCCTTGGATAAAGGGCAGGTGCTCCTGTAGCACAATTCGTAAAATAAGGCGGTAATTCCTCATCTGGGAAAAAGTCCCTATAATTAACGAACAATCGTTTTTCACTGTAAGAACTCAATTCAAAATAGCCAAAAACCAACGCTACATCAGAATTTTGAACTTGTATGTTTCCTTCCAAACGACCGGTTTGTACATTGCTAAAAATACTTTCTAAACTTGAAAAACTGTTCAATGTTTCAAAGAAGGCCCTTGCATTGATATCGTGGTGGTATTGCTTGACCAATATGCTATATCTATGGGATATAGAAGGGTTTTCAGACGTTAAAAAGCGGACCTGAAAATCATCCAATCCGCCCGTTTCCAATGCTTCGGTAGACCCTAGAATGATGTCATTGGATGCACTATTACCAAAACAAATATGCACAGGTTCCGTACGCCCAGCTATGGTAACTTCCCAACCATCGCCATCATTGATGTCATAATCTATCTCATCCCAATCAAAGGGGTTTGGATAGGGTGCCACAATTTGATAAGTTTCTTCAAATTCAAATCTAAAGTAACCCGATTGGCCAGAAATATCTTCATTGTCCAACAGAATCGCTAATCCATCCGAGATAAATCCATTAAGCCTCCTTTCGGCACGCAAGTCTACGATGGGTACTTTGTTTGGCAACCTTACTTCTTCGGACATATACCTAACTCCATCTCGTGTGATTATTTCGAGCTTATATATACCACTGCTTTTTAAGGATAAGTTTCCCTCATTGGTATAATTTCCAGGTTCAATTTCCTTAAAACCGATACGCCCACCCATTTCATCAATTAAAGCCACTAAGGCTCCCTTTTCAGGGGATGGTTCTGAATCCTCCAACGCAAAGGTTCTCGATAGAAAAATTGTTTGCTTATCATTCCCATCTGTAATCCTAGCATCCACGACTAAATACCCCTCTAAAACGTCGGTTATATTTTCAATTTCAAAATCATCAATACAGGCCATTAGACAACAACATAGGCAGCAAAAAGAAACCAACTTCCATTTATGTATATTGCGCCTTCTCAACATAGTCCTTAAAACTTAAAATTATAAGTGATGGATGGTATAGGGATAGCAAATATGGAACTTTGTAAGGCCTTTACCTCACCATTTTCCGTCACAAAGAATACCGAATAGGGATTGTTCCTTCCCAAGACATTATATACCGATATGGTTACAAAACTATGGGCGAGTTTGTTTTTCTTGTGGTTCCCTTCGATATTCAACCCTAAATCCAACCTATAAAAGTCAGGAATACGGAATTCGTTTCTGTCACTAAAGGCCACAAAATCGGCATTGTTAAAACGAAAGGTGCCAATGGGATAAGTAACCGGCCGTCCTGTTTGGTATACAAAGTTGGCCGATATGCTATACCTTCTGGTGATACGATAATTGGTGATAACACTTACATCATGAGGCCTATCAAAATTGGACGGGAAAAATTCGCCGTTATTGATTCGTTCCTCACTGAATTCACTATCAAAACGATACAATGATCTGGAATAGGTATAACTAAGCCACCCATTTAGATTACCCCGATTCTTCTTTGCCAAAAATTCCACTCCGTACGCTTTGCCTTCCCCTTGCAGTACTTCGGTCTCCACGTTCTCGTTCAGAAACAGGTCGGCCCCCGTCTTAAAGTCCAGCACATTGTCCATTCCCTTGTAATATCCCTCCAAGCTCAATTCATATTCATTTTCCTTAAAGTTCTTGTAGAGGCCCAATGAGGCTTGATACCCTGTTTGGGGAGCAATATTCAAATCAGAAAGCTTCCAAGTATCTATGGGGGACACAGTGGTATTGTTAGAAAGCGTATGTAGGAACTGATACGAATTATTAAAGCTGGCCTTTATGGAAAAATCAGGTGTAAAAAGATACCTTGCCGAAACCCGGGCCTCAGGTCCACCGTAGGTTTTTATTATTTCCGCCCCATCATAGATTAGGGTCTCCTGTACGGTGGATTCATTTTTAGGGAGTCCTTCTTGATAGCGCTGCTGGGTTCCCGGACCCAAAGCGGCAAAAAAGGCATACCTCACCCCTAAATCCAATAAAAACTTTTCACTTAATTTGAATTCATCCCCCAAAAACAGCGCCCCTTCCAAAGCTTGTTCCTTATCAATTCTTATTGTGCTAATATTTGATTCATTCCCGTCCGGGCGAATACTTCCAGGGTTGACCGAATAATATTTTGCCGAAATACCATAATCCAGTGTATTCCTTTCATTCAGTAGGGTCCTAAACTTATATTTGAACTCTGTTTCATTAATACTATAATCCAGGTTAAAATCCGTGTTTGCCTGTCCGTCAAAATCGATTCCAAAACCATAATTACTATTGCCCAGCACCATGGCCGTTGTTGTCCTATCGCCAATTTTTCTGTCCCATCTCAACGAAAACAACCTGTTATCATAATTGTAAAGTGAGTCCGAAGTAATACTAAAGGCGTCCCGACTATAATATGCCGTTGCCTTTACCTCGTTATTGTCATTGATATTGTGGTGATATTTTAGAATGCCGTCAAAAAAACTGGCATTGCTATTATTCAAGGAAGGTTCGTCCAAAGAGCGTAAAATCCAATCGGCATAGGCACCTCGTCCCCCAACCACAAGGGAGGATTTTTCCTTAACTATGGGAATTTCAAGAGCCAGATTACCGGTAACCGGACCTATGGATCCTTCTCCTGCCAATTTCTCCACATTTCCGTTTTTGGTCCGTATGTCAAAAACCGAGGATAAACGACCACCAAATTCGACGGGCATAGCACCTTTGTAAATGTTGACGCCTTTTGTAGTGAATGGATTTAATGCTTGAAAAATCCCGAAAAAATGTTGCGGATTGTAGATGACCGCATCATCTAAAAGTACCAGGTTTTGGTCCGTTTTACCGCCGCGCACGTTTAACCCGGTGGCCCCCTCCCCTGCCGAAGAAATACCGGGAAGAGCCTTAGCAACCTGTAAAATATCGCGTTCTCCCAATACCAAGGGTATATTTTTGGAAGCCTCGGAATCTATTTGCTCACTTCCGGTATCGGCATCTTCAACGTTCCTTGCCGCGTCTGCCTGCACTACTACTTCATCCAATTGTTGCAGTCCCTCCTCCAACATCAAATCCAAATTACCGTCATTGTACATGATTACTTCACGTTCCGTAGAAGCTATACCCATGGCCCTAACGACCAAAACATTATATCCCGAGGACAATTGGATCGAAAAATTGCCATCCCCATCCGTTATGACAAAACCATCTCCATTCTTAACACGGATGGTCAAATCAGGAACAGCTTCACCACTTACAACGTTTATAGCTTTTCCAGATAAGGTGTACTCCGGCCGCAGGTTGTTGGGGTCCGACTTTCCAATCCGCACAAGGGGATATCTTTTGGCGGTTGGCCGTACCTCTTCATTGTAAAAAGTTGGAGGCGGGGCATTTGACCTTTGCCCAATTGAACTGTCCGCTTCTTCTTTTGTTGGATCCTTAAAAAATCCATCGGGCAATTCATCATAAATAATGGCATTTTTGATGATGAATATCCGTTTTTCATCCTCTTTTATGTAATAGTTATAACTAGTAGAAGCCAAGACCTCGTTTAAAACCTCATCCAATTCCCTTGAAGAAACATTGAGGGTTACCGTTTCTTGATCCATTCCTTCTTCCAAAAAATAAAACTTATAATCCGTCTTGGATTCCAAATCCAAAAAGACATCCTTGAGCGATGTGTTTGTATAATTTCCAGAAACCAAAGATGTTTCTTGCCCAAAGGCACAAAAACAAAGTCCCATTAAAAGAAAGGAAAAATAAAGCGAGGATGGCAATCTATAGTACGAAAGTAAGGTCATTTGATGGGATTGGTTTTCTTAAAAATAAGGGAAATTTATTTGTAATACCGCCAACACCTGAATTTCCGAACGGAAAATCACATAATAATAATTTAATACCCTCAAAAATTTACTTTTAAGAGTTGGACAACACCCAAATCCAAAATTTCGTATTTTTAAAAAATGTAAATCACTATACAGCACTTAAATCTAGTTAGGCGTCCTAAAAATTTTTTGCCAAATAACTTCACACATCAATTTGGAGAGAAAATTAGCACCGACTTTTTAGTAGATCGGATCTCCTCCTCATTCATCATCATTTTTCTAAATTCCCCATTGACATACATCTCCGCTTGGTCCTTATAGTGTTCACTAAATGGATTGCCGGACTGACCTGTTGGCAGGATACTGATGCTATTTTCAACATCGGAGAAATCGACGATCCGTCTTGTGGAAGGGCCGGAACTAACTTTGTACAATCCTGTGCTATCATAAGGAAAGGCCAAATTATTGATAACCTCACGTGTTCCTTCAATAGGAAAGGGTCCCACATTGAATAATGACCGTAATGCATCTACCTGACCAATGGGATGGCCATGTTCCAAGGTATGCACCTTGTTCCATGTCCATTGGGCAATATCGGGCCCAAAGTCGGATTCTAAAGAGCCAATGGCCTCCACTAATGATTTTTTGATTATATCACTTCTTTGTTCCAAGATTTCAGGAGTTGAAACATCGTCCCACCAAACGGACGTATCACTCTCGATGATAGGCGCTATGGTTCGCTTTAAAACGTGCGTAGCTAACAATTGTTCAAATTGTTCCGCGCCCAATTCATCCTCAAAAATATTTTCCAGAACCTGATATACCCAACGTGTGTATATCGTTCCGCTTTCGTTGTCCAGGGAGTATATTCCATCCCAGGCTTTTAGCGCATCTAAAACCTTGGTTTCCTTGTCAGATACCTCCTTAATTTTTATGGCACCCATCAGGTCTTGGGCAATTTCCAAATGTACCGGCGAGTTTACATCCAAAATCATACTGGAAACATCGTTACTGTCCCAATCGCTTTTAGGGTCCAACAATTGAACGATACGCTTGGCCCTATTTTCGGGCAAATAATAGCCTGGATATAACATCCCTGAAATGGAATCTGGCTGGTTGTTTGCGGAGTACACATAGTTCCATGGCGGGTTCACCGCTTGCGGATTTTTTTCAAAATCCAAGAATTCCCTTGTATCGCTAGGTTTATTGCTCGCGTCAAAAACCAGTTTTGTATTTACACTATCCGGAACCTGCCAAAGTTTTGCGGTGGCGAACCAGCCAATATTGCCTTCTGCATCGCCATACATGATATTGAGTCCGGGCGCATGTATTTTTGGCAAGGCCGATGTAAACTCGCCAAGATTCGTGGCATGGCTAATTTCGTAAAAGGCATCCACCACGGTATTTTCTTCTTGGGTGTATACCCAATACATGGAAACGGGGCGTTCGCCTTGGATTTGATCGGCAATCCCGTTTAGGATGGGTCCGTGTACCGATTTCTTAAAAGTGAATTTGATATCCGACGAATCCTTCACCTTAATCGTTTTTGTTACCGATTCATACTCCGCCCAAGTACCGTTTAGGCGATACTGATCGGCATTTTCGGGATTGTTTTCCTCAAAGTAAAAATCCACATCGTCGTTTTCGAACATGGTCATCCCATAGGCGATATCCCGATTGTGCCCCAAGACCGGAAACGGAATGCCCGCAATATGGTAGCCGTATTTTGAATAGGTAGGTGTTTCCACATGGGCTTCGTACCAAACCGATGGTTGTGCAAAGCCAATATGCGGATCATTCGCAAAAATAACCTTCCCGTTTTTGGTCTTTGCAGGCGCCAAGACCCAACTGTTACTGCCCTCGAACAGCGGAAGGTTTACTTTTCCAAGTGCTTCGGTTACTAAAGCTGTTACGGAATTTCCAACGGAATCCACTGGGTTGTTTTTAAAGTTCTTGATCCATACTGTGCTGGTATCGGAATGTATTGCCAAATCCTTTAAATATTCGAGGCCTAGTTTGTCCTTTATATTGCTCAGCAGTGGATCGGTTTTATGCCCCATGGCAAAACTGAAGGCCATATACCCCATGATATTGTACACATCGGTAATCGTAAACTCGGTCTTATCGATTCCTGTCAGATAAAATTCTATGGGTGTTGGGCCTTCTTCCACAAACTGATTGAGTCCGTCCAAATAGGCTTGCATTATGGTAGCTGCATCACCGTTCATATCCAATTTGGAAACGGCCTTTTCCGATGCCTCATCGATTCCCAAAGAAAGAAAGAACTTATCCGTACCGATCAAATCCTTGCCAAAAACTTGGGAGAGCCCACCGCTTCCAATCCTGCGAAGCAGCTCCATTTGCCATAGTCGGTCCTGCGCATGCACATAGCCCAAAGCCCTAAAGGCATCTTCTTCGGTCTCCCCATAGATATGCGGCACACCATATTCGTCAAAATAAACCTGTACCTCGTTCTGTAGTTTTGGAAGTTTTTTTTCGCCAGAATAATCAGGTTTGTGCAATTGTACGAATACGTAACCTGAAATAACAATCAGGAGGATGAGGGTCAACAACACGTACCCTACTTTTTTGAATATCTTCATGGATGTTCCTAAAATTACACCCGTAATTTAAGGTTAAATTTTTGAAGCCAAAAGACGGTATCCTATTTCTTACGGATTGCTGGAAAATCCCTTTCCTTCATAATTTCGTAGCCCTTCCTGCAACCAGGTTCTGTAGGTATCTGCATCGGTGTTCTGGATGGCCGTGTTCAACACCTCCAAGTCCGGCGAGAGCAGCACATAGAAAGGTTGCGATACCGCATTGAAGTTCACATCCTGAAAAGTACCCCACTTTTGGGCAATGTTACCGATGCGCTTGGTTCGGCCCGAGTCATATTGAAACGTAAACTGCTCGGCCTCTGGAAGTTCCTTTCTATCGTCTACATATAGTGAAATAAGAACGTAATCATTTTTCAAAATCTGATAGACATCCGGTTCGCTCCATACATTTTCTTCCATTTTCCGACAATTGACACAGGCCCATCCGGTAAAATCCAACAAAATAGGTTTTTCCTGTTCCTTGGCGTAGGCCAATCCCGTTTCAAAGTCCTTAAAGCAGTCAATGCCCAGGGGACAATCGGATTCCTTTTCAAAAACACTGTAAAATTCCGGTGGTGGGAAACCGCTTAACAATTTCAGATTTGAAATCCCCGTCAATCCTAAAATCAAGTACAAACTAAATGCCGCACTCACCACGCCAACGGCCTTTCTGCCTATGGAAAGTTTTCCTTTGGGACTGTCATGCGGGAATTTAAAAACACCAAAGAGGTATAATGTTATCAATATTCCTATGAGAATCCAAATTCCAATAAAAACCTCTCTTTTTAGGATTCCCCAATGACCTACCAAATCGGCATTGGAAAGGAATTTCAAGGCCAAGGCAATCTCCAAAAATCCCAATACCACTTTTACCGTGGTCATCCATCCGCCAGATTTTGGCAAGGAGTTCAGCCAGGCCGGGAATAACGCAAAGAGTGCAAACGGAAAGGCCAACGCCACGCCAAATCCGGTCATCCCAGCAGATAGATTAGTAGCCACATCGCCTTCGGCCAAGGTCGTACCTCCCAATAGTCCGCCCAAAATGGGTCCCGTACAGGAAAACGAAACAATGGCCAAGGTCACGGCCATAAAAAAGATGCCCAAAGCCCCTCCAATCTTTGAGGATGCCGCATCCATTTTATTCGCCCAGGAACTGGGTAGGGTCAATTCGTAATAGCCGAAAAAAGAAAAGGCAAAGAAGATGAAAATGGCGAAAAACGCCAAGTTCAGCCAAACGTTGGTGGCTATGGTATTCAGTATTTGAGAATCGACCGAATCAAATAAATGAAACGGAAGACTCAACAGGAAATAGATCAATACGATGAAAAAGCCATAGAGCAAGGCATTCGCTATCCCCTTTGATTTTTTCTCCGAATGTTTGGTGAAAAAGGAAACCGTTAAGGGAATCATGGGAAATACGCACGGGGTCAAAAGGGCGATAAGCCCTCCCAAAAATCCGAGGGCAAAAATCACCCACAGATTGGAACCTGAACCAATATTCTCCTGACCCTGACTCAACAAGGCCTTGTTCTTTAAATCCAATTTTAGGTTCGCCGTCAACATCTTGCTTTTTTCATCCAGTGCAAGGGTTTCCGTCACGGCCTTGGAACCGTCCAAGGAAAACACAAAATCAATATCGGCAGGGATACAGACTTCCTTACAGACCTGATAAAATAGGTTGACCTTTACTTGTTTGATCTCCGGATTCAACAGTTTTATCCGCTGGGTAAAGATGGCCTCTTCCTTAAAAAAGGTTTCCTCTACCTCAAAAATATCACTGAATTCCTTCACGGTGGCACTCTCCTTTGTATCGCCCACCAAAGCGTAGTCCTTATCTACTTCAAAGAATTTGAATTCACTGGGCAAGGCACCTCCTTCGTCCGTGAACTGGGAATACACATGCCATCCCTCGTGAATGTCGCCTTTGATAATCAGCTCAAATTCCGTATCCGAAATCTTATTGACCTCATGGCTCCAAATGACCGGATTTTCATCGCTCTGGGAACGGCCCACAAATGATGATAGTAGAATGAAAATTCCGAAAATTAGTTGCTTCATAATAATGCTATGCTTAGTATCTCTTTTGTTGTTTCCGTTACTTTAAATCGGTCATCTGCCCGCCTACCTATTACCCAAACGATTGCATCGCCAGAGCAAAGTAACCATTGTTCCTGTTTGGAAAAAAGATCCAATTTTTCATCCTTAAAGTACTTGGACAATTTCTTCTTGCCCTTCATCCCAAAGGGATAAAAATAGTCGCCTTTCTCCCATTTCCTTACGGTCAACGGATATTTTAACGTGTTTTTATCCAAATAAATTATACGGGCAGTGGTATCCCTTTTTTCCGATACCTCTTTACCTTCCAAGCCAATGGGGTAATCGATTTTAAAGTCGCCCTCTTCAATTTCAAAAACTCCCTTTTCCTGTGCCGTGTTTTTGGCCAAAATCAAGTAATCCCGATTCTTCAGCAATACATATTCAGCAGAATAGACAGATTTACCGCTCATGGCGTCCAATAGTTCCGCTACGTTCTGCCATTCCGTAAAACCAAATTCCTTGAACAGTCCGTATAGGTAGCCATGGAGAGGCCGGAATTTTTTTAATTCCGATACGGAAATCTTCAAATACTGGTTTTCCCTTTGGAAAAGCCGTTCCCTAACCCTCTCCAGTTCATTTTCCGAAATTTCCTGGGTTTCCTTGAGAAAGCCCAAGGTGCGTTCAAAATTTTCCATAAAGGCAGGATGCAGTTCCTTTAATTTCGGGACAATTTCCTGTCGGATTTTATTGCGCAAATACTTGATATCGGCATTGCTTTCGTCCTCCCGCCATTGTAGATCCCTTTCTTTGGCATGGGCCAAAATCGTATCCCGGGTATATTTCAAAAGCGGTCGCCTGATTTGACTGGTTGCTTCGGGAATGCCGGTCAAACCATCGATTCCGGTTCCGCGGGACAAATTTATGAGAAAGGTTTCCAGATTGTCATCGGCATGATGCGCCGTAACCAAATAATCGATTCCATGTTCTTCCATCAATC
Organism: Maribacter sp. C-4077; assembly: GCF_055378385.1. NCBI lineage: Bacteria > Pseudomonadati > Bacteroidota > Flavobacteriia > Flavobacteriales > Flavobacteriaceae > Maribacter > Maribacter sp. C-4077. The sequence goes on along the minus strand of NZ_AP038807.1, from coordinate 3,397,996 downwards.
CCTTGAACCACTGGTACCGCAGCTCCCTGGCCGCCATTTGCACCGACACCCTATGACTATGTACATAACCCATCGTATCAAAATGGGTCACAAGTACCGGTCTTCCCAATCGATTGCCCAATTCCTTTACAAGTTTCTCGTCGCCATCGCTTGCCGCTCCACGCAACCTAAAATTACAATGTGCCAAAATGAAATCCATCTCGCTTTCCTTACAGAGGTAAGACAGCAAAACACTATCCAACCCCCCACTGCACGCCAATAAAAATTTATTTTTTGTCAGTTCCGGAAAGTTATCTAAGATGTGCGTTTGAAAATCCTTGAGCATGGCACAAAGTTAACCAATTAAGAAATTCACATAATCTTAAACCTCTTCCAAAACCTGTCGCATCGCCTTGGCCTTTAACAGACATTCCAAATACTCCTTTTCCGGGTTGGACATTGCCGTAATGGCGCTCCCAACGGCATAGGAAAGATATTTTTTGGAACTATTATATAGGATGCTGCGTATGACCACGTTGAAGTCAAAATCGCCCTCCGGCGTAAAATATCCTACCGCCCCACTGTATACGCCCCTTTTGAACGATTCCAAGTCCTCTATAATCTGCATGGCAGACACTTTGGGGGCCCCGGTCATACTGCCCATAGGGAAACAGTTTTTTATAAGATCCACAGGGTTTTCATCTTTTTTCACCTCACAGCATACCGTTGAAATCATTTGATGTACCTGGGCAAAGGAATACACTTTGCAGAGTTCCTCCACCTGTACGCTTCCCTTTAGGGCAGTTTTGGACAAGTCGTTACGCACCAAATCCACGATCATCACATTCTCTGAACGCTCCTTTTGGTCCTTTTCCAAATGTCGTTTCAGTTCTGCATCCTTTTTTGGGTCTAGTGAACGGGCCGCCGTTCCTTTTATGGGCTGTGAAACTATTTTTGTACCGACTTTCCTTAAAAATCGTTCCGGACTGGCACATAGTACATAGTTGCCGAAGAACTTCATGAAGGTCGCGAAGGGCGGTCTTGAAATGGCGTTCAAGCGTTCATAGACGGGCAAAGGAATCATATCAAAGCCTTCACAATAAAATTCCTGACAAAAATTTACCTCATATATATCGCCTTGATGGATGTGGTCCAATATTAGGGAAACCTTGTTGAAATATTCATCCTTGAAAATCTGCATTTTTATGGACGGCTGCTCATGTTGAAAGCCGATGTCTTCCTCGAAATAATTTTGGGAAATCGACTCAAAGTCGGACTGCATCTCATCGGCGACCATATCCAAGTACAGAAATTCAACCTGGGAACCCTGGATTTGAATAATTTTCTTTGGCTGAAAGAAATAGAGCTCCGGAAATTCCAGTCCGTCAAAATTTTGGGATTCAAGGGCTTCCACATCGTTCTTTAAATCGTAGGAGAGATAGCCAAAAATCCAGTCGTTCACTTGCGACTGATAGGCCTTTAAATCCTCAAAGGCGTTGTGGTGATCCGTAGAAATTGCCGTGAGGCCATCCACGGCAAGCAGTGCTTCAAAGGAGGTATAAGAGTTTTGATGACTGTTGGAGTCCAACCATACAATTTCATCGAAACGCTGCGCCCAACGAAGCACCGAGCGTTTGAAAGCACCGATGTCATCAACGGTATGCAGGAGTCGTTGCCGCAACAGCCTAGTCTATTACCTTTAGAAAATCCTTCAACAAATTTTGGTGCGCCTGGGCCAAGTCGGCATCCACGATACCCTTATAGGCATCAAAATTCTCCTTGAACTGGGGCAGGGAAAAGGTGCCCACAATATGGGCCCCAAACCTTTTTAAGAGGGCGGAACTTACTTCCAAAGCTCCGATACCTCCACGCTTTCCGGGCGAAGTAGCCATTAGAAGCACCTTCTTATCCCGAATAAAATCGCGATCCAACCGGGATAACCAATCCAACAAATTTTTGAAATAAGCAGAAGGGTAGCTATTATGTTCATTTACCGAAATAATCACACCCTTGGAAAACTGGATATCCCGCTTGAATTCATTGAGGGCATTTGAATATCCGTGTTCCTTCTCATAGTCCATACTATACATGGGAAACGGACAATTGCTCATGTTCATGAGTCGGACTTCCTCAGTTCCTATCAAGGAGCACGTATATTTTACGAGTTCAAAATTTATGGAAGCCGAAGAATTACTTCCGGCAAAGGCGAGGATAAAGGACATAAGCGGTCAATTTTTAAAAGGACTAAATTAGCCAAAAGCCACTTAGTTAACAGTATTTTATCTAATTTCGCGCTAGAAAACATCCAACCACCCTGTAAATTAAGTATATAGGGTAGTTAAAATTTGGAATGGACAAACGTACTACAAGACTATTCTTTATCGATGCCATACGGGCATGGGCCATCCTAATGATGCTACAAGGGCATTTTATTGATGGACTCCTCGACCCGCTTTATAGGGATTCCTCAAATACCGTTTTCAACGTTTGGAAATATTTTAGAGGGATTACGGCGCCTGTTTTCTTTACCGTATCCGGTTTTATATTTACCTATCTATTGATCAGGGTTCCGGAACGTGGTTGGCAGAACCCCAGGGTAAAAAAAGGTATCAAGAGAGGCTTACAGTTACTATTTATTGGTTATCTCTTACGCCTAAATCTTTGGGGACTCTTTAAAGGGGAAATTTACAGCTCCTTCTATCTGGTGGATGTATTGCACTGCATCGGGTTTTCAATCTTAGGAATCATTACGTATTACGTGTTGACAGCCAAATCCAAATATTGGCTGTTTTCCTTCCTTCTTTTCTCCACTACACTGCTGTTGTTCATTTTTGAACCGATATACAAAACACTGGAATATAATGGTTTACCCACTTGGATAGCGAACTACCTGACCAAAACCAACGGTTCCGTTTTTACCATAATACCTTGGTTTGGCTACACTACCATGGGTGCGTTCCTTTCGCTTGTCTTTACAAAATTTAAGGAACACCAAAATTTATATACGGTTGCCATACCAACATTTGCACTGATAGGGTTTACACTGATGTGGTATTCTTCGGACTTCTTTGCACTTTTAAATGAAATTACCGGATTACAAATTTTTGCCCATGTCGTATCCAATAACTATCTGTTCATTAGGCTGGGAGACGTATTCGTTGTATTCTCCATTTTTATGCTGTTTAGAAAGTTCCTGACCAACAAAACCGGACTGCGGTTGGGTCAGAGTACCCTTTCCATTTATGTAATCCACTTCATTATCCTTTACGGAAGTTTTACGGGACTTGGTCTCTACCGATTTTTCCATCATTCTTTGAATCCTTGGATGGCCATCATTGGTGCCATCACCTTTATGGTCGTCTGTTCGTATCTGGCACTTGGCTATGAGAATAAAAAGGTCTGGATCAAGGAGCAGTTACATCAGATTGTCCTACTTATTAAAGTGCAGGCGGAGCGATTACTAATTATAGGGTTTAATCTACTTAGAACCCTGCTTTTTAGATTGGTTCAGTTTTTAGGGCTACAGAGGAGTTAGGAGTTAGGAAAAATGCCGTTTCAAGTAGTTTGAAACGGCATTTTTTTTAAACCATACTTCGGATTAAATATGCAACGCACGGTCCTCCGTGGCGGCAAGTGCGGCCTCTTTTACCGCTTCCGCATAGGTTGGGTGTGCATGGCTCATTCTGGAAATGTCCTCGGCGGATGCCCTAAATTCCATGGCGGTAACGGCCTCCGTAATCAAATCGGCACAACGGGCCCCAATCATGTGGACACCCAACACTTCATCGGTTTTCTTATCGGCCAATATCTTTACGAATCCGTCAATGTCCATACTTGCTCGCGCACGGCCTAAAGCCCTCATAGGAAATTGACCCACTTTATAGTCCACTCCAGCCTCCTTTAGTTCCTCTTCCGTTTTACCAACGGCGGCGACTTCTGGCCAAGTGTACACTACGCCCGGAATCAGGTTATAATCGATATGCGGCTTCTGACCTGCCAATTGCTCGGCTACCAAAGTACCTTCTTCTTCTGCTTTATGCGCAAGCATCGCTCCTTTGACTACGTCACCAATGGCATATATATTGTCTACGTTGGTTTTAAGATGTCCATCGACCTCTACTCGGCCCCTGTCATCCATTTTCACACCGGCCGCTTCAAGATTGAGTCCTTCAGTGTAAGGTTTCCTTCCTACGGATACCAAACAATAGTCGCCTTCAAAAACGACTTCGGTGCCTTTTTTGTCATCGGCTTTTACCGTTATCTTTTTACCCTTACGTTCGACCGATTTTACCTTGTGCGAAAGGGCAAACTTAATTTTCTGTTTTTTAAGGACCTTCATGAGCTCCTTGGAAAGCGCCCCATCCATGCCGGGTATGATTCGGTCCATATATTCCACCACGGTAACCTCGGCACCCAAACGGCTATACACCTGGCCCAATTCCAGACCTATCACCCCGCCTCCAATAACGATCATATGTTTTGGAATTTCGGTAAGTTTTAAGGCTTCGGTAGAGGTAATGATGCGTTCCTTATCCATGTTTATGAATGGTAACGAAGCAGGTTTGGAACCTGTGGCGATGATGATGTTCTTGGCCTCGATGGTCTCCGTTTTTCCATCATTCTTCTTGATATTGACATGGGTGGCATCCTTGAAACTTCCCACCCCCTCGTAGACATCGATTTTATTTTTGTCCATCAAAAACTGGATGCCTTTAGTGGTTTGATCTACGACCCCTTGCTTTCTGGCGATCATCTGCTTCAGGTTTACCTTTACCTCCCCGGGAATCTCGATACCATGCTCCTCAAAATGGTTGATGGCATCCGCATAATGGTGCGATGAATCCAAAAGGGCTTTGGATGGAATGCATCCCACATTCAAGCAGGTTCCCCCCAAAGTGGGATATTTTTCAATAATTGCGGTTTTCATTCCTAATTGGGCACATCTAATGGCACTCACATATCCTCCAGGACCCGAGCCGATAATGGCTACATCGTATTGATTCATAAATTTTAATTTTTACGCGCTATTCGAGATTTAGTGCATTCCGACACTAATTTCGATATTCAGTTAAAGTTCAAAAAACCCATAGTATTCGACTATGCATTTAGTGTGGTAAAATTACTGCTTTTTTGAATTTTACAGCGGTATAACGGTAGAATGCTTCACTTCTTTTATGGTAAAGGAACTTTGGGTGCTGCCAATATGCGGTATGGCCGTTAACTTGGAAACCATAAAATTCCGATAATCCTCCATGTCCCTTACATGGATTTTTAGGATATAATCAAAATCACCGCTTAAGTGATGACATTCCACTACTTCATGGAGCTTGCCTATTTCACGTTCAAAATGACGGATATTGTCCCGGGTATGCTGTACCAACTTCACATGGCAAAACGCCGTAAAACCTTTATCCACGGTAAACCTGTCGATCAGCGCCACATAGGATGTAATGACCTTGGCGCGTTCTAACCTCTTGATTCTTTCGTACACCGCAGTGGTAGAAAGTCCAAGGGTATCCGCATACTCCTTTGTCGTCTTTTTACAATCGGTCTGCAATAGGCCCAACAATCTTTCATCGATTTCATCAAACTTCATAACCGAATTTTATTCTATAAATTAACATTCCAAAGCTTCCTCTTAAACTAATTTTCCAAGAATCGGAATATTATAGATTATTTTTCTTTAAATATACATTTTGATTGACAATTCATCTAAATAAATATATTTTTGATGACAAATGTTACAATAATGGGCCATAAAGAAGCAAACGATTTACAGGATCTACAGTATTTTGGTGAGTTTGGTGGGGTGAATCCTTCCATTTCAGATTCATCGACCTACACGTTTCTATCCGCCAAAACAATGTTCGATACCTTTGAAGGGAACACGGAAGGATGTTATCTCTACAGTAGGCACTCCTCCCCTTCCAACCTCTATTTAGGGGAAGCCTTGGCGGCTTTGGAGGGAACGGAAACGGCCAACGTTACCGCGAGCGGAATGGGAGCGATTACCGCCGTCATCCTGCAATTATGCGATGCCGGAGACCATATCATTAGCAGCAGAACTATTTATGGAGGTACATATGCCTTTATGAAGAACTTCTTAAAAAAGTTCAATATTGAAATAACATTCTTGGATATTACCAATTTGGATGCGGTTTCGAGCTCCATAAAGCCAAGGACCAAAATGATTTATTGCGAGAGTGTGAGTAACCCCTTGTTGGAGGTCGCGGATATTTCCGCATTGGCAAAAATTGCGAAGGAAAACGGAATTCCCTTGGTAGTGGACAATACGTTCTCCCCCCTATCCATCACTCCGGCCAAATTGGGTGCCGACATCGTAATCCATAGCCTTACCAAGTTCATCAATGGCACCAGCGATTGTGTGGCTGGAGCGGTCTGCGGCACGAAGGAATTTTGTTTAAGCCTCAAGGACGTAAACAATGGTGCGGGAATGCTTTTGGGAAGTACGTTGGATAGCCTACGGGGCGCTTCCATACTCAAAAACATGCGAACCTTGCATATCAGAATAAAAAAGCACAGCGAAAATGCGCAGTTCTTGGCCGAAAAATTTGAAGGAGATGGTCTACGGGTCGTTTATCCCGGACTGTCCTCACACCCCGGCCATTTGATCATGGAAGATCAAATGAATCCACAGTTTGGATATGGCGGACTCCTAACGATTGACGTGGGTTCCCTGGAAAATGCAAATTCCCTGATGGAGATGATGCAAGAACGGAAATTAGGCTACTTGGCGGTCAGCCTGGGCTTTTACAAAACGCTTTTTAGTGCCCCAGGCACTTCCACTTCCTCCGAAATTCCCTTGGATGAACAAAAAGCCATGGGCTTGGGTGACGGACTTATCCGCTTTTCCATTGGTTTGGACAGTGATATCCACCGAACCTACGATTTGATGAAGCAATGCATGGTAGACCTAAACATACTTGAAGCCGATACGATGAAGCTAGAGTAAAAGAATATCGGGTTGCACATCTTTCCTTTAAATCGTAATATTACGGGATAACCAAACGGAAAATTGTTGATGGCGGATCAGAAAACCAACAAACATAGAGAGAACGAGCATATTGTTGATAATAAGGAACTGAGCATTTTAGAAGCAACAATACCCGTAGTTGCGCTGGTTATTATGCTGGCATACAATGTATATGTGTTTGGGGATGACGCGTTAAGTGGTTCAAATCAATTTATCCTTCTCTTAGGCGGGGCTGTTGCAGCTATCGTAGGTATCTATAAGAAAGTTCCCTACAAACAGATGTTGGCCGAGGTCGCCGAAAACATCAAATCCACTTCCGGTGCCTTGCTAATATTATTGATGGTGGGAGCATTGGCCGGAACATGGCTCGTTAGCGGTATTATTCCGGCCATGATTTATTACGGACTCCAAATTTTAAATCCCACTATTTTTTTAGCAGCCTGTGTCATCATTTGTGCCGTTATTTCGATAGCTACGGGTAGTAGTTGGACCACGGCCGCGACTGTGGGCATCGCATTGATTGGAATTGGCGAGACCCTGGGAATTTCATTGGGTATGACGGCAGGAGCTATCCTTTCAGGTGCTTATTTTGGCGATAAGTTGTCCCCACTAAGTGACACTACGAATCTTGCGCCAGCTATGGCCGGTGGTGAGTTGTTCACCCACATAAAGTATATGTTATGGACCACCATGCCTACCATAACAGTTACGCTTATCGTGTTCATAATTATTGGTTTCAACCTTGAAACCAGTGGTGAGGCGGATGTTGATGCCATTCTTTCTTCCATAGATGCTTCATTCAATATAAACGGATGGCTTTTTATAGTACCGATAGTCGTTGTGGCATTGATCGTGAAGAAAACCCCGCCTTTGGCCGCTCTCCTCATAGGAACTTTATTAGGGGCGCTTTTCGCCCTTATATTTCAGCCCGAAGTTGTGGCAGGTATTACAGGTGCCAAGGAATTGAATTTTCAATCTGGATACGAGGGTATTTTAAAAGCAATTACGGTAAGTACCGATGTTCCAACGGACAATGCGTCTTTGAGTGACCTATTCTCTGCCAAGGGAATGGCAGGCATGTTGGGAACCATTTGGCTTATTGTTTGTGCCATGGTTTTTGGGGGAATTATGGATGGAATTGGGGCACTCTCAAGAATTACAAAAGCTTTGTTAGGTTTGGCCAAGTCAACCTTTGGGCTGTTTTTTAGCACAGGAATCAGCTGTATCGTTTTAAATGGTACGGCCTCCGATCAATATCTGGCCATAGTTGTTCCGGGCAAAATGTTCTCCCAAGCTTTCAAGGATAGAGGTTTGGCCCCCGAAAACCTAAGTAGAACCTTAGAGGATACTGGTACGGTAACTTCCGTGTTAATTCCGTACAATACATGTGGAGCGTACCATAGCGGCGTCTTGGGCGTAGGCGTGGCCGAGTATTTTGTATATGCCATTTTTAATTGGCTCAGCCCTATTATGACCTTCATCTTTGCGGCCTTTAATATTAAAATCAAAAAGTTGGTCAAAACCGTAAGCAACACCTAAAATTTAAAAGTGAAAATTTATCCTTTTTTTAAAGGATTTGGCTTTTAGGTATGGGCTTATATTTTTAATTTCACGTTCCAAATAAAATGAAACACTATGGCAACCGTAACACTCAAAGGAGGTGAAATCCATACCTTGGGAACCCTTCCTTCAACTGGCAGCAAAGCCCCTGATTTTCAACTCACAAAGAACGACCTTTCTTCCGTTAAGCTTTCGGATTACCAAGGTTCTAAATTGGTTCTGAACATTTTTCCAAGTGTGGATACGGGAACCTGTGCCCAGTCCGTCAGACAGTTCAACGAGGAGGCTGCGGAACTTGATAACACCATAGTTTTGTGCATTTCCAAAGATTTACCGTTTGCTCAGGCACGCTTTTGCGGAGCGGAAGGCATTGAGAACGTTGAAATGCTTTCCGATTTTAGGGACGGTAATTTTGGCAAAGCCTATAATCTGGAATTTACGGACGGTCCCTTGACCTCACTTCATTCCAGGGCAGTGGTCGTATTGGACGAAAATGGAACGGTTTTGTATACGGAGCAAGTTCCGGAAATTGTGGACGAACCCAACTATAAAGCTGCACTTGAAGCTTTGATGGATTCCTAAATACGGCAAAATGCCCAAAGAATCCTTTCTGGTAAATAGAATAAAAAGCGTTGGCTTCGCCCTTCGCGGTGCCCTTTTGTTGATACGAACGGAGGCCAGTATAAAGATTCAGATTTTTATAACGCTGGTTATGACCGCGGCCGGATTCTATTTTGAAATATCCAATACGGAATGGATCTTGCAAATTTTTGCCATCGCCTTGGTCCTGGGAATTGAGGGAATGAACACGGCCGTTGAAAAGATTTCGGATTACGTACAACCGGAGTTCGATACCAAAATAGGTCTTATTAAGGATATATCAGCAGGAGCGGTCATGTTGGTGTCCATAGCTGCAAGCATTGTTGGCTGCATCATTTATTTTCCCAAAATTTTTTAAAAATAATAGCTAAAAGGCTTCGGGGGTAAATTTGTACTTTTGCCACCAGAATACGTTTTACATGGCAAAAAAGGCATCCAAATCCAAGCCAAAGGCAACAGCTACCAAAAAGAGGAATCCTTTTAAGATATCCAAACAGAACAAGATTATTTTGGGTAGCCTTCTGATTCTTTTTAGTATAGCGCTTTTCTTTTCATTTGTATCGTTCTACTTTTCTTGGGAGCATGACCAAAGTTTATTGTCGGAATTCAAGAACAGAAACGAGGAAGCCAAGAACCTGCTCAACAAATTTGGGGCAAGCATCAGTCATTTCTTTGTATACAAGGGTTTTGGAATTGCCACTTTAATACTTCCTGTCTTATTATGTCTAACGGGAATCTATATGTTTCTGGGGTTGGATAAAAAAGGTTTGGCAAAAAAGTGGATTTGGGGACTTTTGTTTCTCATTTGGTTTTCCATAGCATTCGGTTTCTTTGCCGTTGAAAGTCCGTTGTTGGGAGGTCTCGTAGGATATGAAATGAACGACTTCCTTCAGGATTACACAGGCAAAATTGGCGTATTGCTATTGCTGATATTTGGTCTGATATTCATTTTGGTCCGACTTTTCAACGTTACACCGGAAGGTGTTGCGGAGTATTTTAAGTCAAAAAGAAAGGAGCTCTCTGCCGACTTTATGTCTGCCAGACCTGCCGAGGATAATGATATTGAGGATGATATACCTCTAGGCATTGATGACGAGGAGCAAGTTTTGGTAGACACCTATACCCATAAGGAAGAAATACCGCACCTGAACAAGGAAGAAGACGACTTTAAGGTTACAGTTCCCAAAGAGGATGAGGAAGAACTGGCCATGGAAGTGGAGCAAATTGTGGAAGAACCGGAGGAGATTGACGTACTGGCCAGTAAATTGGTGGATGATTTTGGTGAGTTCGACCCCACCTTGGAACTGGGCAATTACAAATTCCCTACCATCGATTTATTGGATGCCCATGGGGTTTCCGGCGGAATTACCATCAATCAGGAAGAGCTCGAGGAAAACAAGGACAAAATTGTTGAAACCCTCAAAAATTATAAAATCGGTATCGCGCAAATCAAGGCGACCATTGGACCTACGGTAACCCTTTATGAAATTGTTCCGGACGCCGGTATCCGTATTTCAAAGATCAAAAACCTGGAGGACGATATTGCCTTGTCCTTGGCCGCATTGGGCATTAGGATCATCGCGCCAATTCCAGGCAAGGGAACCATCGGTATAGAAGTACCCAATAAAAACGCGACGGTCGTTTCCATGCGCTCCGTAATTGCTTCGAGCAAATTCCAAAAAGCGGAAATGGAACTTCCGATCGCCTTCGGAAAAACCATCAGCAACGAAACTTTTGTGGTGGACCTGGCAAAAATGCCCCACTTGTTGATGGCAGGTGCCACGGGGCAAGGTAAATCCGTTGGACTCAACGCCGTTTTGACTTCGCTTTTGTACAAAAAACATCCGGCCGAAGTCAAGTTCATTTTGGTAGACCCCAAGAAAGTGGAGCTTACCTTATACAATAAAATCGAACGGCACTTCTTGGCGAAACTGCCGGACTCCGAAGAAGCCATCATCACGGACAATACCAAAGTTATCAACACCTTGAACTCCCTGTGTATTGAAATGGACAACCGTTACGAACTGTTGAAATTGGCCATGGTACGGAACCTTAAGGAATACAATACCAAGTTCAAGGCACGAAAGTTGAACCCGAACGACGGTCATAAATATTTGCCCTACATCGTTTTGGTCATCGATGAGTTTGCGGACCTGATCATGACGGCCGGTAAGGAGGTGGAAACGCCCATAGCAAGGTTGGCGCAATTGGCCAGGGCAATAGGCATCCATCTTATCGTTGCTACGCAAAGACCGTCGGTGAACGTAATAACAGGTATCATCAAAGCGAACTTCCCCGCCAGAATCGCTTTTAGGGTTACTTCCAAAATAGATTCAAGAACGATTTTGGACGCCCAGGGCGCGGACCAATTGATCGGCCGTGGTGACATGCTGTATACACAAGGTAACGATGTTACCCGTATTCAGTGTGCCTTTGTGGACACCCCCGAAGTGGCCAAAATCACGGAATATATCGGTTCACAACGTGCCTACCCAGAGGCCCATGAACTCCCTGAGTACATCGGCGAAGATTCTGGCACGAGTGTTGATTATGATATTGAGGACAGGGATAAGATGTTCCGGGAAGCGGCAGAGGTTATCGTTATTGCCCAGCAAGGTTCCGCCTCGCTCATACAACGAAAGTTGAAGCTTGGCTATAACCGTGCGGGACGAATCATCGATCAGCTGGAAGCAGCCGGAATTGTCGGGCCTTTCGAAGGGAGCAAGGCAAGGCAAGTACTCATTCCCGATATGGCATCCCTACAACAATTATTGGATAACGAAGGCCTATAAATGGCTCAAAAATTAAAACTACATAACATGCAAAAAATAGTATTGGTATTCGCGTTTGTTCTTTCCGCTTCTATGTTGAGCGCACAAACCCCTGAAAAGGCCAAGGCACTGCTGGACGAAGTCTACAACAAGGTAAAAAGCTACGATAATATTTTTGTGGACTTTAAGTTCGACTTAAAAAATGCCGAGGCAGGTATAAACCAGGAAACACGGGGCGATGTCACCTTGGCAGGCGACAAATATGTATTCAACTATCTGGGCTCAAAACAGCTCTACGATGGAAAAAAGGTCTATACCATTGTTCCCGAAAACGAGGAGGTGACCATTGAAGACCAATCCAATGAAGAGGATGCCATGACACCATCAAAAATGTTGACTTTCTACAAGCAAGGCCATAACTATGAGTGGGACATCCTACAAAATGTTCAGGGAAGAAAGATACAGTACGTAAAATTGACCCCCATAGACTCCAATACGGAAATAAAATCCCGCTTGTTGGGAATCGATATGGGCACAAAACATATCTATAGGCTCATAGAAACGGGAAAGAACGGTACCAAGACCACGATTACTGTTAATTCTTTTAAAACAAATCAGCCTTTATCGGCGACCTTGTTTAATTTTGACGAAGCCAAATACAAGGATGAAGGCTATTACATCTTAAGAAATTAACACCATTGAGAATACTAGACCGGTATATATTATCCAGGTTTACCTTTAATTTTGTCAGTTCGTTTGTAATATTGATGTTCATCTTCATATTCCAAACGATTTGGCTTTTTATAGACGATTTGGCCGGTAAGGGTCTGGATATCATCATTATAGGAAAATTTCTTTTTTACCTGATGCCGGACCTCACGGAAAAGGTACTACCGCTCACGGTGTTGCTCTCCTCCATTCTGACCTTTGGTGCCTTTGCAGAGAATTATGAGTTCGCGGCTATGAAAGCATCGGGTATCTCGCTACAAAGGGCCATGTTGAGCTTGATCGTCTTTGTAACCATTCTGGGGGGCGTCACATTCTTTTTCGCCAATTCCGTAATCCCATTATCACAACGCAAAATTTACAATCTTCGTAAGAACATCGCCAAGGTTAAACCGGCAGCTGTGGTGGCGGAAGGTGTTTTTAGTGACTTTGAGGGGATGAACATCAAGGTAGATGAAAAATATGGCGAAAATGACCGATACCTTAGAAACGTCATCATCCATCAAAAAAATGACAGAAGCCAAAACAATGTGGTCATAAAATCCAAACAAGGGGAACTTGTAAGTAGCGAGGATTCAGATATAGTGCAGCTAATCCTTACGGACGGACATTATTACGATGATATAGACTCCAAAAAAAACAAACTTAAGTATCCGCATGCCAAAGCCGATTTCGACACCTACATCATGAACATCGAAATCCCGGAATTGAACAATGAGGATCTGGAAGAGGAACGTGATATCAGTACGGACAAAATGAAAAATATTTCAAGGTTGCGAAAAGATATTGACTCCTTGAAGGATGATAACTACAGAATAGTTAGGGCATTCTCCAAAAGCATCGGGAACAGGATGGGGATGTTCCAACCCTTGGACCCAAGCGATACGGCAAAAATAAAGTCGACCCTACAAAAAACCCAGGACTCCATTAGGCAGATAAAACTGGAAAAGCTAAAAAACAATCCGGCACGACAGGATTCCATAAAAGAGGACATCTTCCACATTTTTCCATTTTACCTTCAAATGCAGGTAGTGAATTCGGCAAAAAACGCCACCACCAATGTCCTTAATTCTGTCAAAGGAAAAAAGGAGGAAATGCAAAAACGGTATAAAATATACAACATGCATATACTTTCCATGCATAACAAATATGCATTGGCATTCTCTTGTATTATCCTGTTTTTTGTGGGCGCTCCCTTGGGTGCCATCATTCGGAAAGGCGGACTGGGCCTGCCCATGGTAATTGCAATTGTGCTATTTTTGGTCTATTATTTTATTGGTGTGTTTGCAGGTAATTATGCAAAGGAAGGAAACATCCACCCCATGTTGGGCGCCTGGCTATCCACCCTCATCATGTTGCCATTGAGCATTGTCCTTACCAAAAGGGCCACCGAGGATAAAGGTTTAATGAGCTTTGGTGTAATAACGGATTTTTTCAAGAACCTATTTAAGAAGCAAAAAAATGGAGGTCATGACGTCTAATCTTGCGGATAAAATTCAATTGAATACCATTGAGGAAGCCATAGAGGATATCCGCAATGGCAAGGTAATCATTGTTGTGGACGATGAAAACCGTGAGAACGAAGGAGATTTTCTGGCGGCTGCGGAATTGGCAACCCCAGAAACCATCAATTTTATGGCCACCCATGGAAGAGGACTCATTTGTGCCCCTTTAACCGAAGGAAGATGTGAATATCTGGGCCTGCACCGAATGGTCAACAACAACACTGACCCCTTGGAAACCGCATTTACCGTTTCCATTGACCTACGAGGACAAGGGGTGACCACTGGTATCTCCGCGTCCGACAGGGCCAAGACCGTTTGCGCCCTAACGGATGATACTATTAAGCCGCATGATTTTGCTAGACCCGGACACATTTTCCCCCTAGTGGCAAAAGAAGGCGGCGTACTTAGGAGAACGGGACACACGGAGGCCGCGATAGATTTTGCCCGACTCGCCGGGTTGAAACCCGCCGGGGTCATCGTTGAAATCATGAACGAGGACGGCAGTATGGCCAGACTCCCCCAATTGATAGAAGTGGCCAAAAGGTTCGATTTAAAAATCGTATCCATAGAGGATTTGGTGGCGTACCGAATGGAACACGATAGCCTGATCCACAAAGAACTTGATTTTCCCATTACCACAAGGTTTGGGGAATATCGATTGCGGGCCTACAAACAAACCACCAATAACCACATTCACCTAGCTTTGACCAAAGGCTCCTGGGGCCTCGGGGACAAGGTGCTCACACGTATCAACTCCACGTTGGTGAACAATGACATTTTGGGAACGCTAACCAACAATGCGGATTCCCAATTGGAGAACATGTTCAAGGCCATCAATCAGGAAGGCACGGGAGCTATTGTTTTTATCAATCAAGATTTGGAATCCATGAACCTTCTAGGGAGGCTTTCCGAGTTAAAAGAACTTCAAAAACAAGGGATTCACAAGGCTCCCAAAATAGAAATGGATGCCAAGGATTTTGGCATTGGCGCACAGATTCTGCATGATCTGGACATATCCAAATTGAGATTGCTCACCAACAGCCAACAGACCAAGAGAGTGGGTATTGTGGGCTACGGTCTGGAAATTGTGGAATATGTTTCGTACTGATGTAAACGAGTATTGTCCTGTTAAGGACAAAGACCGCTTCGCTTTTAGACAAAAGAGGTAAGAAGTATTTTCCGATACCATAATAATTTGCGTGTTGTTGTATGAGAAAGGATTAAAAATCATATATCGCTGTTAAAATAGCCAGGAGCATTTTCTTACTTACTTCACCTTTCTAATCAGCATTGGATTTAACTATATTTCACAGTTTATACCAATTCAATTTTTAAAACCTGCCAAAGAAAATGGAATATTTTTTTGGATTACAATAAAGAAAAACGTTGCGCAGCCTTAGTTGCGGAACTTTTTTATTTTGAAGTAATGCGAGAAAAGAAACATTTTATTGGATGGGATTGAATGTTGAATTGGTATTAAATCATTTTGACACGTTGTGCATTTTAACAATTTTACACAAGAAGTCAGTTCGAGTGCTTGATTTTTGATTTTTTTATCAAAAATCAAGTGTATCGAGAACCCATCGCCTTCGCTAAGGGAAGGTTCCTTTGGCCCATAAAAACGTTCTCGATACAATTTTTCTTCATTTCATTGCGAAAAATCACTCGAACTGACCCATTAGGTGACAGATTCAAAATGAACAACGGGTTCACTTTAGTATATTTTTTAAGATTTGGGCCATGTCGTTCGCGCGCTTTTTGACTTCGGCCTCAGTCCAACTCAGTTTTATGAGACAGGAGATTGTTCTGCCGATCCAATGGTCGGATTCGGAGAAATCTGATTTGGAATAATCCGGAAGGTTGTTTTTGACTTCATCCGGCAGTTTTCCCAAGGAAGTCAGGTTCGTTAGGTGTTCCCATTTTCGATAATAATGCCAGTTATTGTCATACCAATAAAAACAGGCATCCACGCCCCCATCACCCAGTGCGGTATGTGCTTTTTTGGCCAGGTCCTCCGTCGGAAGGAAAAAATTTAAAAAGGAATAATTCTGAACCCCACCGGATGGAATCCTTCTAAAACCAATTCCTTCAATCCCCTTTAATGCGTCGTACAAAACCCTATAATGTTTCTCCTGAATTTCCAAGAATTCATCCAAACGTTGGATCTGGGCACACCCCACGGCCGCGTTCAGTTCTGAAATTCTATAATTATACCCTAAAAAAGGATGGGATTCCGCTCCCCGGTTGTTCCCCACATGGTCGTGACCGTGATCGGAATAATGGTCGGCATTGCTATGATATTCGGCATTATTGGTGATCAAGGCCCCTCCTTCCCCGCAGGTTATCGTTTTTACATAATCAAAGGAAAAACAGCCCAAATCCCCATAGCTTCCCAAAGGTTTGCCCTCATAACTGCCACCAATGGCCTGGCAGGCATCTTCTAACAGAATTAGATCATGCGTTTCGCAAAGGACCTTTAACGGTTTCAAATCGGCCATGGAGCCACACATATGCACTGGCATGACCACCTTCGTTTTGGGTGTGATGGCCTTTTCTACAGCGGATGGTTTCAGGGTTAGTGTATCGTCCACATCTACCAAGATAGGGACGGCGCCAATTGCCAAAACCGACTCAAAACTGGCCACAAAGGTAAAGGTGGGCAGGATCACCTCGTCCCGCGCTCCTACGCCCGCACTGGCCAAGGCCACCGTCAAGGCCGCCGTGCCACTGCTCACTACCTGCGCATGCGCAACCTGCATTCTCGCACATAAGGCCGCTTCCAGTTCCTTGGCCTTCCAATGTCCCTTGCGGGGGCCATCAAATCCGTAGCGCATCAAGACGCCCGTATCCAGGACCTCGTTGACGCTTTGCTTTTCCTTTTCCCCAAATAATTCGAAACCTGGCATATGCTTATTTTAAAATGAGAAGATACTTATTTTTGCTTGGATGTAAAATGCCGATAGATTTCCAGCTTTTCCTCTTGGGTAAACTCCTTTGCAGAAAACCAATCATGGGCGGCAATTTTTTCGTTCTCAATTTGCGCCTTTCGGATAGCCTCCAAAGAAACCAGGTGCCAATGTGTACCCTTTTTTCTGGAAACGGAATAGCCAACATCCTCCGTAATATAGGACGTCTTGGGCTCGTTCACCAATCGGACGCCATTCTTTAATACTGCCAAGGTCTTGGTCAGGGAAACTACCTCAGAGAAGGAGTACCTCACAAAATCCGTAAAACCATTTTGCCTTGTATTATACACCTTGTCGCCTACTTTTAACTTTTCCATTCGTTTAAAAGTCTGCAAAAATAAAAGTTGATCGCTTTTCCACCGAACGGTTATGAACGGAACTTATCAACAGAAAGCCCCATTTAAGGAACTCGGGTTTTTAAATTTAGACTGATTCCATTTAAGGGGTTGACGTTCATATTCTTACAGGCATTCACTAACTTTATACCCAGTGAACAAATTAGCCTCCATAGTACTTTCGGTCGTAATCCTATTGCAGACGATCGGCCTTCACACCGACGATTTGGTGCAAATCGATGAATTCATCGAACATGCCAAATTCCACAGCGAGCAGTACGGCGATAACGTACTCGTCTTCATATCCAAACACTACGGGGAATTGAAAGCTGCCCACGAACAAGAGCATCAAGAGGAAAAGGAGGATCATGAACAGCTTCCTTTTCAGCATCATTCCCATTTAAGTTCCATCATTGCCTATACCCCAAATCCCTTACAAACGGAATTGGAAACCCCAATGATCACGGAGTACAGGGACTCCAATTTTTATTATCAGGCACCTTCTTCCTCTTCCCATACAAAAGGCTTGCTACAGCCACCACGGCATTCATAAATTAATCAGGTTGCAGTTTAATTCCGAATGGTACTATTCGGACAATTTTAATGTTGATTATTTTATGACACATGCTTTCACATATTATTAATTTCAGTATCAAGAACAAGTTCATTGTTCTGCTATTTACCTGTTTTATTATAGGTTTTGGGATGTACTCCCTTACGAAAATACCCATTGGTGCGGTTCCCGATGTGACCAATAACCAAGTACAGGTAATCACAACATCACGAAACCTTTCCACACAGGATATAGAACAGTTCATCACCTATCCGGTAGAGTTGGAAATGGCAAATTTACCGGGAGTGAAGGAAATCCGGTCGGTTTCCAAATTTGGACTTTCCGTAGTAACGATCGTTTTTGAGGACGATATGGGCACCTATTTGCCCCGACAGTTGATCGCCGAGAAAATAAAATCGGCCTCCGAAAAAATACCGGAAAATTTCGGGTCGCCCGAAATGGGTCCCATTACCACCGGATTGGGTGAAATCTACCAGTATATCCTGGACGTAAAACCGGAATATAAAGATCAATACACGGCCCAAGACCTAAGAACGATACAGGATTGGATCGTAAAAAGACAGCTCTCCGGGATTCCCGGTGTAGTAGAGGTCAACACCTGGGGCGGCTTTTTAAAGCAGTATGAAGTCGCCATCAACACCGAGAAGCTCAATGCGATGGACATCACCGCCCAAGAGGTATTCCAAGCGGTGGAGACCAACAATAGTGTTGCAGGTGGCGGTTATATAGAAAAAGTAAACCAGGCCTTTTTCATTAGAGGGGAGGGTTTGGTGAACTCCCTTGAGGATATCGAAAATATCGTTGTGAAAAATGAGGGTGGCGTTCCCATATATATAAAGGACGTGGCCAAAGTGGGCTTTGGTAACGCAACCCGATTTGGCGCCATTACGGGCAACGGCGAAGGTGAAAAGGTTCTGGGCCAGGTGATGATGCTAAAAGACGCCAATTCCAAAAAGGTAATCGAGGCCGTGAAGGAACGGGTGGCCAATATCGCAAAATCCTTACCGGAAGGTGTGTATATCAATGCCTTTTTGGACCGCAGCGAGCTTATTGCTAAAACGACTTTTACGGTGACTGAAAATCTCATCCTGGGCTGTTTGATCGTTATTTTTGTAGTGGTCCTGTTACTAGGAAATTTTAGGTCGGGTTTGGTTGTGGCCTCCGTAATCCCGCTCTGTTTATTGTTCGCGCTTTCGCTGATGTACATTTTTGGCGTGGACGCCAATTTGATGAGTTTGGGTGCCATCGATTTTGGTATCATCATAGATGGCGCCGTCATCATTGTGGAATTCATCGCGTTCAATGTCACCAAAAAAAGAGCGGAGATTTCCAGTATGACAAGGTCCGAGCAACAAGCGCTCCGAGACAGTATCACCTACACAGGGGCCAACAAAATGATGAATTCCGCCATTTTTGGCCAGTTGATCATCCTGATCGTTTTTATCCCCATACTTTCATTGAGCGGTGTGGAAGGCAAAATGTTCAAGCCCATGGCCCTGACCTTCAGTTTCGCATTGATAGGCGCCATGATCTTCTGTTTCACCTACGTCCCCGTGGTATCCTCCCTTTTCCTAAAACCCTCCAAAACAACCGATAAGAACATCTCCGTTCGGTTGATGCATTGGTTGACCAAAAAATACGACCCAATTATCGATTGGGCCCTGCGCAGTAAAAAAATAGTTTTGGGCTTTGCCGCGGTGCTTTTGGCGATTGCCATTTCCTTGTATATGTCCATGGGGGGCGAATTCGTCCCCACCTTGGATGAAGGGGATTTTGTAATCCAACCTGTGTTGAAGACCGGTACCTCCCTCAGTAATACGGTGGAAATCACCACGGAAATAGAAAGAATCCTTTTGGAACAATTCCCGGAAGTTAAACAGGTAGTGACCAGAATTGGTGCTGCGGAAGTACCTACCGATCCCATGTCCATGGAGGAGAGCGACGTAATTATCGTGTTGAATCCAAAGGACGAATGGACATCGGCGGAATCCAAGGATGAGCTCGCCGATAAGTTCAAGGAAGCCCTGTCCGTCATTCCGGGTATGGAAGTGGAATTTACCCAACCTATTGAAATGCGTTTCAATGAACTGATAACGGGGGTTCGTGCCGATATTGCCATTAAAATATTCGGTGAAAACCTGGACATCCTTGCCAAAAAAGGAAAGGAAATTGGCGACCTGATACAAAACGTTCCCGGTGCCGCCGATATTTCCGTGGAAAAAATTGCGGGCCTACCGGAAATGAACGTGAACTACAATCGGTCCAAGATTGCCCGATACGGTCTCAACATCCAAGAACTGAACGACATGATTTCCATGGGCTTCGCCGGAAAAACGGCCGGGAGCGTTTTTGAAGGGGAAAAGAAGTTCGATTTGGTCATTCGATTGGACAGTGAAAAGCGCCGTGACATCGACAACCTCAAAAATCTCTATGTGGACCTCCCCGCTGGAGGTAAGATTCCGTTGAGCGAACTGGCGGAAATCAGCTACCAAAAAGGTGCGGCCAAGATTTCCAGGGACGATACGCGCCGGCGCATCGTTGTGGGTATCAACGTACGTAATAGGGACTTGCAGTCCGTTGTGGACGATGTTAGAAAGCTTATCGACGAGAACGTTACGCTTCCAGTGGGATATTCCATTACTTATGGAGGTCAATTCGAAAACCTCCAAAGTGCGAAATCGAGATTGATGATCGCAGTACCCATTGCCTTGATACTTATATTCATACTCCTCTACTTCGCCTTTAAATCGGTCAAGGAAGCCTTAATGATCTATTCCGCCATCCCACTGGCGGCCGTGGGCGGTGTGCTATTGTTATGGATACGCGGATTGCCCTTTAGTATTTCGGCCGGGGTAGGTTTTATCGCCCTCTTTGGTATTGCGGTACTGAACGGTATCGTACTCATTGAACATTTCAAGGAATTGAAAGCTACGGGGAAATTTGAAAGCCTGAACGATTTGATCAAGGAAGGGGCCAAAGACAGGCTCAGGGCGGTTCTCTTGACCGCATCGGCAGCCGCTTTGGGCTTTTTACCCATGGCCATTTCTACCAATGCAGGGGCCGAAGTACAGCGACCCTTGGCAACCGTGGTTATTGGCGGTCTGATAACGGCCACTATATTGACCCTTGTCGTCCTGCCCGTACTCTACTCCTATTTGAATAGTTCCATGGAAAAGAAGAACGGTAAACATTCTATACAAGCCAACCTTGGTCTGGTTCTCCTTTTCATTTTTTCTTCCGTTGGTTTGCATGCCCAGGATACCCCAAAAAATTTAGATGAATTGGTTCCATTGGCCTTGGAAAACAATGCAGGATTGAAAGCGAACCAATTGCAATTGGACCGGTCCGATGCCTTTATAAACAGTGCCTTCGATTTTGATAAGACGGATGTGTACTACGCCTACGACGAAAACAATTTGGCATTGAACAATTTACCCATAAAGGTTTTTGGGGTGGCACAGACTTTCGACTTTCCAACGGTCTATTTTTCGCGAAGGAGGGTGAACAAGGAGCTGTACAATCTGGCCAAAAGCAATTTTGACATCCAATCCAAAAATTTGGAAAGAGCGGTCGTAGCCGGTTATTATGAATATCAGGTAGCCCGTGAAATGGCCGATGTCTTTAAAATTTTGGACAGTCTCTACGGTAATTTTTCCAAAATGGCCACTAGGCGTTTTGAACTGGGCGAAACTAATTATTTGGAGAAGATAACGGCCACCTCAAAACAGCGGCAAATACAATTGAAATATACCGAAGCGCAGCAAAACGTGGAAATTGCCCATAAGAATTTGATGATGGTCATTCAGGCAAAGGACAGTCTTTCCATTGCCAATGAGACCCTACTAAAGGTTCCTTTAAAGGACGTTGTGTTGAACGCAAGTCCGGAAATCGCCTATTATCGGAATCAAATCGGGTTAAGAAAGGCCGAGAAGAACCTGGAAAGCCAGCAGTTATTGCCCAATATTGGCGTGGAGTACTTTCAAGGTACCAATGAGGGGATTTCCGGGAATTTGCACGGCTATCAACTGGGCCTAAAGATTCCGTTGTTTTTTGGGGGTAAGGCCTCCAAGATAGAATCGGCAAAAATAGCGGAGCAGAGTGCAGAGGCGGCATATAGAAATTATGAAATAGAAATTGGCACCAAATTAGCAACCTTAAAAAATCAGCTACAGGTGCTCACCCAATCCTTGGAATATTATGAAACCGAAGGTGGCCAACTGTCCGATGAGATTCTAAAAATGGCCAATAGTAGTTTCCAAAACGGCGAAATCGATTTTTATCAGTACATACAGAGTTTGGAAAGCGCCTACGACGTGAAACTAGAATACCTAACTAAGCTTAAAGAATATAATTCGACGGTAATTGCCATCAATTACCTAACCTTATAATTAATACACCATGAAATCATATATATATTACTTTCTAACACTGGTACTTTCAGCGGGCGTTACAGGATGTGGCGAAAAAAGCAGTACCAACGAAACTTCGGCAGATACTGAAATATCCTCTTTTATAAAGGTAACCCAGGCACAATATGACCAACTGGGCATGGAAATGGGCACAATAGAAGAAAAATCATTTCCAGTTAGGGTAAGCGTAAACGGAATGATAGACGTACCGCCAGAAAATAGGGCAATGGTAAACGCCACCATGGGCGGCTATATTAAAACCACGCCTTTTTTAATCGGGGACAAGGTAAGCATAGGGCAAACCTTGGTGACCTTGGAGAATCCTGAATTTGTGAGCCTTCAACAGCAGTACTTGGAAGTGAACGAACAACTTTCGTTTTTGAAGGCCGAGTATGAACGGCATACCATCATGTCTGAAGAAAACATCACCTCACAAAAGAATTTTTTGAAATCGGAGAGCGATTATAAATCGGCTTTGGCCCGACATAGCGGCTTACAAAAGCAACTGCAGATGCTGAACATTTCACCGGAACAGGTCAAAAACGGAACGATTGTTTCCACGGTGTCGATTAAAGCGCCCATTTCCGGCAGCATTACCAAAGTCAACGTGACCAAGGGAAGCTATGTTTCGCCCGCTACGGCCATTATGGAGATTATCAATAACGACCATGTTCATTTGGAACTATCAGTGTTTGAGAAGGACATCATGAAGGTAAAGAAAGGACAAAAAATTACCTTTAGGATTCCAGAAGCATCGGGAGACACCTTCCATGCTGAAGTTTATTTGGTGGGTACCTCCATCGATGAAAATAGGACCATAAAGGTACACGGGCATTTGGAGGATGAAGGCAAGGAAAAGTTCCTAACGGGCATGTTCGTGGAAGCGAACATCATAACGGACAATGTTCAGGAAAAAGCCTTGCCCAGTAACGCCATCGTAACCATAGACAACATCCCCAACGTTTTGATTTTTGAAAAAAAGGAAGGGGACACATATTATTTTTCACAAAAAGAAGTTTCTGTAGATGAAGAACTGGATGGTTTCTCCGTGATTAAAGAAGCCAACAGTTTTGCACCCAACACCCAATTTTTGACAAAAGGCACGTATAACCTGATTGGGGAATAAGTTAACCTATTCTAACCGAAAGCTTTTGGTACAGGAATTGACAAAGGGTAACATAAAAAAGATATGAACTTAAAAGTAAAACTGCTTACCATTTTATTCGTTGCAGGACTGACAAGCCTTTTTGGCCAGGAATGGCAAACCGATTTCAACACGGCGCAACAAATCGCCCAAGAGAAACACAGACCGATTATCTTGGTGTTCCAGGGTTCGGATTGGTGCGCGCCCTGCATTAAACTGGACCGCGAGGTCTGGAGTACGGATGAATTCCAAAAATACGCCAAGGACCATTACGTAATGCTCCAAGCGGACTTTCCCCGAAAAAAACAGAACGCCTTACCCGAAGATCGGGCCAGGGCCAATGCCCAGCTTGCAGAACAGTATAATAAGAACGGCATCTTTCCTTTTGTGGTAGTCATGGACGCACAAGGAAAGGTAAAAGGTGAGACCAGTTATAAAAAAATGAACCCAAAGGATTATATACAACTTTTGGATTCCTTTACGGAATAATTTGAAAAAGATACTCTTTATTTGCGTCCTACTGACCTCGTGGTTGGCCCTATCGCAGCAAAACTTTCAGCGGACCCTGAAAATGATGGGCAGCCGATTCGACATTACCGTAGTTGCCACCGACTCCGTTACTGCCAGTGGATATATTGATTTGGCCGTCGCTGAAATCAGCCGGATCGAAAAATTGATTTCCTCTTGGGACCCCAATTCACAAACCTCGGAAATTAACAGAAATGCAGGTATTAAACCCGTTCAAGTGGATGCCGAACTGTTTGAACTGATCCAAAGAGCGATTAGGATTTCCAAATTGACGGACGGCGCTTTTGACATTAGCTATGCCTCCATGGACCGAATCTGGAAATTCGATGGTAGTATGAAAAAAATGCCTACTCCGGAGGAAATTTCAGCTTCCATATCCAGAGTCGGGTTTCAAAATATTATACTAGAGCCAAACGAACGCACTGTCTTCTTAAAATTGGAGGGGATGAAAATTGGGTTCGGGGCCATAGGCAAAGGCTATGCGGCGGACAAGGCCAAGCAATTGTTAATGGATGCGGGCGTTCCCGCGGGCATCATAAACGCATCCGGCGATATGAACACGTGGGGAAAACAGGCCAACGGAGAATATTGGAAAGTGGCCATTACCAACCCTATGGACAAAAACAAGGTTTTTGCCCTGCTGCCGATCATCGATGGCGCCGTGGTCACCTCTGGGGACTATGAACGCTACGTAAACTTTAACGGAAAACGCTATGCCCACATCATTGACCCGCGAACGGGCTATCCGGCCACGGGAATTATAAGTGTGACCGTTTTTGCCCCTAAGGCGGAATTGGCAGATGCCTTGGCTACCTCCGTTTTTGTCATGGGAACGGAAATTGGCTTGGACCGGATCAACCAGTTGCCCAAGGTGGAATGCATCATCATAGATGATCAAGGAAACATTTCAAAATCGGACCATATCAAAATAGACAAATTATGATAAAAAAATTACTGATGCTAGGGCTCATGGGGGTTTCCATGGGAAGCTGCGTCGTAGTCAAGGAATACGAAAAAGTAAACATCAACGATCCGGATATGATCCTGGCCGATAAACCCTGTGACCGAAATGTGACCACCATGCACTCCTACAGGGAAGCGGCGGCAGGAGCCAACGGTGGAAAAACGGGCGGCGGTTGCGGCTGTAACTAAGGAATCCTAGAACTGTTCACTATGACCCACTTGAAAAATTTAGTGCTTGTCCTTTTTTTGGGCCTTGGGTTCTGGGCATCCGCACAAGATACGGGCAATGCCCAAACCTATAAAAAAAGGGTATTGGAAACTACGGAGGTCGATTTCCTATCCAGTTATTATTCCCAAACGGGTGACAATGCCGCCGTTAGTGGTGGGATAGGCACTGAAGAACTTACGGACGCCACGGGTACTTTTGTAGTATCCATTCCCTTGAACGACGACGATGTGCTTACCATAGATGCAGGGGTATCCGCCTATACGTCGGCATCCTCCAGTAACATCGACCCCTTTGATGGCAGACGCCAGGCGCATCCTTTTGTGGCCAGTTCCGGGGCTTCCAGCGGGGACGTTTGGGTGAATCTTACGGGATCTTACTCCCACACTTCGGATGACCGCAACAACATCGTTTCCGGGAAACTTTCGGTTTCATCGGAATATGATTATTTCTCGATCGGTTTCGGCGGAAGTTATTCCAGGCTCTTCAACGAAAAAAATACGGAATTGAGTCTTAATGCCACCGTTTATCTGGATTCTTGGAACACCATTTACCCTTTTGAATTAAGGCCCTTTGGGAACAATGGCATTGGGTTTTTTAGACCGACGGAAATTACCGGCAATGTAAACTATAGCCCAAATTTTACCGAATTCGACAAAACGAACCGGAACTCCTATGCCCTAGGCCTGGGCTTTTCCCAGATATTGCATAAAAACCTTCAGGGCTCGCTCGCCCTGGATTTTGTCCAACAGCAAGGACTGCTTTCCACACCTTTTCAACGTGTCTATTTTAGCGATGTGGCGGATTCCTTTATCGAGGGTTTTCAATTGGCGGATGACGTGGAGCGCCTACCCGATAGCCGGTTCAAGATTGCCATGGGCGGAAGGCTGAATTGGTTCCTGAACCAATCGATAACCGTACGTACCTTCTACCGCTATTATTTGGACGATTGGGGCATCCATTCCCATACGGCCAGTGTGGAGGTACCCGTAAAAATTTCGGATACATTCACGCTGTACCCCTCCTATCGCTATTACCAACAAACCGCGGCGGACTACTTTGGGGGCTACGAAACACATCTATCCACGCAGGAGTTCTATACATCCGATTTTGATTTGTCTCAATACGTAGCCAACCAATTTGGTTTTGGGGTTTCCTATACGGATATTTTTACCCAACTGCATATTTGGGAATTCGGCTTTAAGGGCTTTGACCTGAAATTTTACAAATACGACCGGGATACCACTTTTGGCTCCTACATCGTTACAGGAGGTTTTACCTTTGTGATGGACTGATGTGCGGTACGTAGTTTTCTAGATCGTTAAATTTCCCGCCAGTTGCTTGAGGATGATTTCGGAGAGTTTTGCCTGGAATTTGGCATTGCTGAACCGTACCTTGGCATTGATATAATTTAGTTGGGCGGTCCTGAACTCAATGGGAGGAATAATCCCGATGCGGTACTTTTCTACCGTAATATCCAAATTCTCCTTGGCAATGGCCTCATTGTTTCCCTCAAGATCGATCAAGCTCATATTTGTCAGGTAGGTCTGATAGGTAGTTCCCAGGGTAGTCAATAAGTCCTGCTTTTGCTGGGCGATGGCCACTTCCGAGTTTTCTATTTGCAATTTCCCAATTTTCTCGTCCCTGTTTTGGGTAAAGCCGTCAAATAGATTTAAGGTGGCTCCAAAGCCATAGCTGAAACCCTTGGAATTGGAAGATACGATAAAGCCCAAACTTGATTCCGACTCGCTAATGATATAACCCGTGGAAGCGGTTATGGTGGGCAACCTGGCGGCCTTTATCTGTTTCAATTCCAGTTCAGAAATTCGCTTGCTTATCTGTGAGGCCATCAATTGCGGGTTTTCGCTCAAGACCTTGGTCTGCAGCTCCGGCAACAGCAGGGATTCGTCCACAAAAATTTCCGGGGCCACGGTAAAATCGGTTTCCAGGTCCCGCGCCAATTGTCGGTTTAGTTGGATTTTGGTATTTACATACAATTCCTTTTGACGCTGCATCAGGGTTTCGTCCGTATTCAAATCCACCTGGGCGTTCAATACTTCCAATTTGGAGGCCTTCCCTATAGTAAAGCGGTTTTGGGCCAATTCCACCCGCTGTTTTGAAATCAAAATGGTACTATCCAACGCGCTAAGTTGCTGCTGTTGTTGTACCAAATCGTAATAGGTAATCATTACCTCACCTACGGTTGTCAATATGACCTGTTTCAGTTCCGCATCCCCCAAGTTCCTATTCTCCTTCAATTGTTCGTAATTGGCGAACATCCGCAGGCCATCAAACAGCGTCCAGTCCAAGGCCACACCATAATTTAGGTTGTTGTTCACTGCATTGTCCAGTTCCTGTACGGTACCGTCCAAACGTACTTGCGATAGGTTGATGGTCCTATTGTTGTCCGTTACACTGGCTTGCACCGAAGGTAATATGCCGGCATACCCATGACTCACCCCGTACTCATCGATCTTTAGGTCGTTTTTGGCCGTTCGTATCTGAAAGTTGTTTTCCAGGGCCAATTTCACGGTCTCATCGATAGTAAGTACTTCCTGCGCGGCGATACTAAAAATGTTCAGTAAAATAAAAATTGAACGTAAAGGGATTCGGTATGGCATTTTAATAGGTTTCTAAAACTTTGAACTCGGGCCGTTCCACGCGGTCCTTGGACCATAAATAATACAGGGCCGGAATTACGAATAAGGTGAGTACCAGTGAAAATAGGGTTCCTCCAATGATGACCACTCCCATGCCTATCCTACTGGTGGAGGCCGCACCCAGTGACAACGCAATGGGCAAGGCACCTAGGGCGATGGTCAAACTTGTCATCAAAATAGGACGCAAGCGGGATTCCGAGGCCTTGAAGATAGCCTCGCCTTTGGACATGCCCTGTTCCCGAAGCTGGTTGGCAAATTCTACGATCAGGATTCCGTTTTTGGTCACCAGACCGATCAACATGATGGTCCCAATCTGACTGAATATGTTCCACGACTGACCGAACAACCATAAGGAGAACATGGCCCCTGCAACGGCCATAGGCACCGTCAATATGATGATAAAAGGGTCGATGAAGCTTTCAAACTGGGCCGCCAGAATGAGGAAAATCAATAACAGGGCGAGCCCAAAGGCAAAAAGGGTATTGGAACTACTTTCCACAAAATCCCTGGATTCCCCTCCCAGATCGGTAGTGAAGGTTTCGTCCAATACTTTATCCTTGATTGCTTCCATGGCCTCGATACCATCGTTGATGGTCTTGCCCGGAGCCAAATTTGCGGAAACGGTGGCGGACATGTATCGGTTGTTGTGGAATAATTGAGGCGGACTGCTGTGCTCCACCGTTTGTACCAAATTGTCCAGCTGGATCAACAAACCGGCATCGTTCCGTACGAAAATGGAGGTCAGGTCCACGGGTGCGTCCCTATCCTTTTTATCGAACTGACCAATGACCTGGTACTGCTTGCCGTTCATCAAAAAGTACCCAAAACGCTGTCCGCTGAGGGAAAGCTGTAGGGTCTGGGCCACATCACGTACGGAAACCCCCAAGCTTTCCGCCTTTTCCCGATCGATGTTCACATAGATTTCCGGCTTGTCGAACTTTAAGTTTACGTCCACAAAGGAGAAGGTTTCGTCCTGTTCCGCTAGGGCCATAAACTCTGGAATTTTTTCCTCCAATTTTTCAAAATTCTGTGCCTGGATGATGAATTGGATGGGCGGTCCTCCCCTTCTATTCACAGAAATGGTGGGCCTTTCGGATACATTGGACTTTCCGCCCACATAGGCCTTGGCCCATCTTCCCAAATCATTGGCTATCTCATGTTGGGAACGCTCCCGTTCACTGGGGTCCACAAGCGCCACGTTGGCCCTCCCGCTGTTGACCGAGGACGACCCAAAACCGGGCGATGTCAATATCAGGCTCACCTTTTTTTCAGGGATGGAGTCATTGATCAATTCGGTGATGTCCGTCATCAATCGGTCCATATATTCATACGAGGAACCTTCCGGGGCGGTAACGTTCAGGCGTACAAAGCTTCGGTCATCATAGGGAGCTGTTTCCTTGGGCAAAAGGGTATAAAAGAGTGCTATAAGCCCCAAACATCCAATGAGTATGGGGAAACTGAGCCACTTCCGCTTCATGAAACCCCGAAGGCTATCGGCATAATAATCGTTCATTTTAACAAAATACTTTTCCGTAAAATGATAGAATTTGGATTGTTTCTGCTTCCCTGGTTTGATCAAATAGGCATTCAACATCGGTGTTAAGGAAAGGGAAACAAAGGCGGAAATCAAAACGGCCGCACCCAATACCACCCCGAATTCCCGGAACAATCTGCCTACGAAGCCTTCCAAAAAAATCACCGGCAGGAAAACCGCCGCTAGGGTAATGGAAATGGAAATAACGGCGAAGAAAATCTCTTTGGAGCCTTTTATGGCCGCTTCAATAGGGCTCATCCCCTCCTCTACTTTTTTATAGATATTTTCCGTGACCACAATACCATCGTCCACCACCAGACCGGTAGCCAATACGATGGCCAATAGCGTTAGCACGTTTATTGAAAACCCAAACATCCACATGATGAAAAACGTGGCAATAAGGGAAACGGGAATATCGATCAGGGGACGCAGGGCCATGGACCAGTTTCTAAAGAACAGATAGATGACCAGGATGACCAGGACGATAGAAATCAGCAAAGTTTCCCCAACTTCTGTTACGGCCTTTTTAACAAAAACCGTGTCGTCAATCACTACGTTGAGCTTAAATCCCTCCGGTAATTCCTTTTTAAGCTTTTCGTATTCCTCATAGAAGGCTTCGGCGATTTCCAGATAGTTGGTGCCGGGTTGGGGTACGATGGCCGTAGCGACCATGGGCTGACCGGAATCGCTCATTTTGGTCTCCATGTTCTCAGCTTCCAAGGTGGCACGACCGATATCGCTCAACCGTACCAATTTTTCACCTTCGGCCCTGATAATGATATTGTTGAACTGCTCTTCCGTCTGCAAGTTTCCAATGGTCTTTACGGCGAGTTCCGTATTCTCGCCTGTTAGTTTACCGGATGGGAGTTCCACGTTCTGTGCCAAGAGGGCACTGCGCACATCGGCCACCGTAAGTCCGTAGGAAGCCAATTTTATCGGGTCGATCCAAAGGCGCATGGCATACCTGCGCTGGCCCCAGATCTGTACGCTGCTCACCCCGGGAATGGTCTCTATCCTTGGCGTGATGACGTTTTCTGCATAATCGGACAATTCCAAAATGTTCTTATTGTCGCTCTGCACGGTCATGGAAAGGATTCGCTCCGCGTCCGCATCGGATTTGGAAACCACCGGAGGCGCATCCAAGTCTTCCGGCAAATTACGTATGGCCTGCGAAACCTTATCGCGTACATCATTGGCGGCCTCCTCCAAATTTTTGTCCAAGTTGAACTCAATATTGATGGAGCTGGAACCCTGCACACTGGAAGAGGTAATATTGCGAATGCCATCGATGGAGTTTATCGCCTTTTCAAGGGGTTCCGTGATCTGTGACTCGATGATATCCGCATTGGCACCTGAATAACTTGTGCGTACGGACACCTGCGCAGGGTCTATGGACGGAAATTCCCGGATACCCAAATACGTGTATCCAATGACCCCGAATAAGACCAAGGTAATGTTCATTACGATGGTAAGTACCGGCCGTTTTATACTAAGTGTGGACAGGTTCATTACTCGGCCGGATTTTGGTTGGGTTCCTCTATCTCAACGTTGACCGAAGCTCCGTTCTTTAAGGCCATGACCCCGTAGGTCAATACGGTATCGCCAACGTTCAGTCCAGTAAGCACACGTACTTCGGAGCCTGTACGGGAACCGATTTCCACATCGATTTCCTTGGCCTTTCCGTTCTCCGATACAAAAATTTTCTTCCCGTTCTGTACGGGTATCAGGGCTTCCGACGGAACCAAAAGCGCGTCATCGACGGTCTGTAGGGGCAGCACCACATTGGCGTAGGCACCGGGGTATAACGTGCCGTCCAAATTATCCGCAACGGCCCGCATGCGCAAAGTCCTGGTAGCGATCTCCACCTCCGGTTCTATGGCGTAGATGGTGGCCGAGTAGTCCCTGGAAGCATCCGATGTCTTAAAGGTAAGGTTGGAGCCCTTTCGTATCTGGGAGGCATATTTTTCCGGAATGGAAAAGGTTATCTTCAACTGGTTCGTATTAACCAGCTTGGCGACTGGAGTGGCGGGAGTGACATAGGTCCCTACCGATATGGAGCGCAACCCAATGGTGCCCGAAAAGGGTGCCCGAACGACCGTTTTGGACAACTGGGCCGAAATGAGGGAGGCCTCCGCGCTGGCCGACTGGAAATCGGCACTGGCGATGTCATATTCTTCCTGACTGATCGCTTGCTTGTCCAGCAACAACTGGGCCCTTCGTTCATTTTCGGCGGCCAATTTTTGGGCCGTTTTGGCTTTGGAAAGTTGGGCCTGAAGCTCCACATCGTCCACTTTAAAAAGTACCTGGCCCTTTGAAACCTTGCTGCCTTCCTGGAAGTTGATGCTCTTTACGATACCGGTAACCTCGCTCCGTATCTCAATTTGCTCATTCGCCTCCAAAGTACCGGAAAGCGAAATATTGTCATCGAATTTTCTGGGCTTTAGCACCACCCCCTTTACGGTCGTCTTGGTGGTTTCATTGGCCGGTTTGCCCGATTTTCCTATGGCGACATTGGCATTGATTCGGTATACGATCATGCCTCCCAAACCCACGGCGAGCAGCACGTAAATGATATATTTGAACTTCATGTTGAAAAGGTGGTCGTTTGATTTCGTTGGTAACTCAAATCTAATTGTAATACGCTTTTGGTGAAAAAACTTATGTTTTATTTAACACCTATTATCAAGTGCGATCGAGGAATAGTTAATTAAATATGCTCGAATTTGCGTATTTGCCAAAATGAAGGGGTGCCAACGGATTGGAACAGGTTCTGATCGCGGGAAACGGTCAGGATGGAAAACCTATCTGCCCTGTCTGGATGGCTTTTCAATACAATGGATTTCATTTTGTAATTAGGTAATAGCAAATGCTCGCGCCAGCGAGGGTCATTTCGACAGCGCCCTTAGCCTGTCGCCCAAGACAGGCAAGGCGACGAGAAATCTAATTTGAAATTAGATTTCCCGCATGCATGTTATATGGTTACCAATGACATAATTCTTAACATAAAAATTGCCGGATATTTAGATTGCATCAATACTCATGGCTTTCCCTTCATTTTTTTCTTGATGCTTCGACTTCGCTCAGCAGAACTAAAAAACAAAGCAAAAAAATCAAGTTGAAAATAGGCAATTGCCGCGCACCGTTCACTATCGGGCTTACATGCGTTGTACTAGCGTACCGCACTTCCAACCCTTCGTTCATTATGGCTGATTTTCAACGGACGATACCAACTTTAATTTATAAGCATAAAAGCACCATCGAAATCTACACACTCCGTTCAAAAAAATGTCATTCACATTTCAACGAAAATTTTTTCCAATGGTTTGAAATGACTTTTTATTTTTTTTGCACGACCGCTATGGCCTCGATCTCCACCTTCCATTCCGGAAGGCCTAAGGCCTCTACCCCCACCAAGGTGCTGGCAGGCATATCCTTATCCCCTAAAAGCTGTTTGCGAAGGGTTCTAAAGGTATCGAGATAGGCGGGTTGGTAATCCACGATATAGGTATTGTATTTGACCACGTCCTCAAAGCTGGCCCCTGAATGTTCCAAGGTTTTTAAGAGCCCCTCCAAGGCCTCCTTTAACTGGCTTTCAAAATTGGGGCCCGTGCCCACTTGCCCGGAGATATGGATGGTCTTTATACCGTTCGCTTCCACCACCACCGCTTGGGAATACCCCGGACCGGGGTCGATATAGGTTTTGGTGAGTTGGGTTTTGGCCCCGATAGTTACCGGGGTATGCGGTTGGGATTTGTCCGTTTTACCTGTTTTGGTTTGGCAGGAGAACACAAGCACCACGAGGGCCATAAAAGGGAATGCATATCTCATTTGGATTCGTTTTTGGTTCGTTTTTTTTTCGTTAGGCTCGGTTTGTTTTCATGGCGTTTCCGTGGTAAGTTTTGAAGTGGATCTATTAAATAATGATTCAAGCGATAACGGAAGAATGGCACAGATTGTAAATCAGCATAATCGGAAAATCTCAAGCAACCTATTTTACCGTTTGCTTTAAATACTTACTTATTTCCGATCTTTAATTGCTTCTATTAACTCAATCAATTCTTTAACCTTTGTTGATAATTCTCTTTCATCAATTTCATCTGGAGAATGTATTAAGCGCTTTCGAAAATTTATAATGTCCGCAAGAGTACGTTCTTCTAACTCCGATAAATTAAAAAGTTTGGTAAAATTTTTTAACCTAAATATTTTAGGTCCTTGATTTACTATCAATGTCTTGAACTCTGCCCATGCTAAAAGAAAATCATCGATTCTATAATGGATTCCTTTTAATTCAAGTTTTTCGTTGAATAAATTTTCAAACAAAATCTTTGCTATGCTGGAATACGCAATTACTTTTTCCTTTTCAACTGTTATTCCATTTCCATCGTGATAAAGTTGATTTCTTATTCTATGGTACCATTCAATTTCGCCAAGTTCAATTCCCACAAGTTTATCCTTTGCATGGTTTTCCATTGCATCCAAGAGATTTGGAAAACTTTTGGTTGCTTCAGCATATATTTTTCTAGATACTCCTTTAAGCTGCGTAATCCTTTTAGGTAGCCCTAAATAGGTCTTGAGCATCAATTCAACCGAATTGTCTATAGCTATAATTCCCATTCGATAATCGAAATCGGTTTCAAGCGATAAATGCTCAAGACCATGCTCTAGTAATTCTTTTGGTCCAGATTTCCAAGGTTCATTTTTCATTTAATTATTAATTTGGATATGTTTCGTTTATGCTTATTTACTGACTTTGTATAAAGCCAAACCAAACAGAAGCCAGTGAAATAATAGACCTATAATTAAAGTTAATCTAAAGCACTATTTAGTTATTTACTGAACTTGCTATATAAATTTATTTTTTCTTTTAATAATTCTGTTCTTCTAAGTCCAGTGGTATTCCAGTAATTTAATTCTTCCTCATAATATTTAACTAGATCCGCAAGCCTATTGTCCTGTTTTATAATCTGTCTGCTCAATTTTTTCCAATCCAAATTTATTGGTAGCCACTCGTATCTGAAAATCATTGATTTAATTTTAATTAAGTCCTCTGACCCAACCCAGTTTTTAGTTAAAAAATCTAATTTCTTTCCATTATCTGGTGTTGACCAAACCATAACGTCAAAAATCAAAGCAACTTTCCTTACTTCAAACTCGGATTCTATTGAGTTAATAATTAATTGGCAAAAGTTAATATTGAAATATTTTTCACTTAGAATTCCAATCTTTTCAAACGCAATTGCCCCAATCATTTTGGACATTTCTTTTTCTGGATGCAAATCATCCATTATTGACTTGAATAATAAGGAATCTATTTTTGTGGCAGACATAGATTATTGCTAACATGGTTAATCAGCTGCATAGCAAATGTATAAATCCCTAATTTAGAAATAAAACGAGTGAAAATATTGAAATGAAGTGTATCCAAAAATTGACACCTTGCGCATTTTGGACGAATTGGGATTCACTACGTGCATCCCATAAAGGCAATCCCGGGCACCCATGAAAACCTGCACAAACTGCGTTTGTTCGGTTTTGTGTTTTATTCCGCTTGCAAAAGCACGCTTTTGACGCTCCTTAAAACACAAAACCCGCAACTTTCGTTGCGGGTTTCTTTTGCGGAGAAAGAGGGATTCGAACCCCCGGAGGTGTGACCCTCAACAGTTTTCAAGACTGCCGCATTCGACCACTCTGCCATTTCTCCTAAGCGGGTGCAAATATAGAAAGGTTTTTACTTATTTAAAATCTTTTCTGCTATAATTATATCTTCCGTAAATCACCTTTGCAAATATTTACATCACGTACCAGCATTTTCCTAACTTGCCTCCCATGGCAGACCCCTTGGTAAGCATCCTCATTCCCTTTAAAAACACGGCGCCCTATCTCCGGGAATGCCTGGATTCCATTTTGGCACAGTCCTACCCATCTTGGGAAGTCATCACCGTGAACGACCACTCCACGGATGAAAGTCTCCAAATCGTACAGGAATATGCCAGTCGGGATGCACGAAGTAAATTCCTTATTACCAAAAGTCCAATCTCATAAACGATTGAACATACAAAACCAACAAACGCTATTTTTGGAGGGTTTTTGTGTGTACGTAGTCGTGCCTATTCCGGGTAATACCATAAACTGGAAGCCTTACCACCTGCTTCAATTCAAATAAATAATCCAATAGTAGAAATATTTAAAAAATCCGATGGCATCCATTTCTTCTACAACTTTTGCCACCCAGTCCACAATGCGTAATGTATTAAATTCCTTAGGTCATAGGTGCCATTTGGAAAGTATAAGGATAGGATAAAAACAACAAAGGCTCGTCAATTGCGCTTTACCCTATACGTAATTCTTCTATTGGTCACGATATTGGCGACAACGTTTAAATATACCGTTGCGGTATCGCACAGGTAGCTATTGTCCACAAATTCCATGCTGCACAATGAGGGCCTTGAAGATCCACTACCATCCATGAACCTACCCAAAATAATGTTTGTAGCCAACCCCGTATTTAGGGGAGAAAAGGCGGGTGCCAATGCAAAAACGCTGGTTGCACCATTTGCCGTATAGGTAACGTTTCCGGAGAGTTCGTCATAATGTATGGTATATGGCACATTACCGGAAACAAAACTTCCTAAATTCACAGTAAAGGAATCCGGCAAACCGGTTGATCCATTGATGACGTCTACCCGTAGCCCCATATTATTGCCCGAAATGTGGTATACCCTAAAATTTCCGGCAGTAATTATATCTGCAGTACTCTCTTGATCTTCGTATTCAAAGGAAACCGTAAAACTGGTAAAATCAAAAATACCTCCCGTATTAGGTATATTGATGTCAAAACCTGCAGAACCACCGGCACCTGATGGAAAATAGATTCCGCAACCTGTCTGACCTGCGGAAGGATTTACAGAAGTTGCATTTGGTCCAATGGTAGCCAGGGCCAAATTGGGATCGTCAAAATCAAATCTGGATACTACCTCCGTTGGAGTACCCTCATCACATACCCTATAGGTAAAACTATCAGTACCAACGAACCCTGTATTGGGAGTGTACAAAAAACTACCATCAGTATCCAAGGTAAGGCTTCCTGAACTTGGTCCGATAACAGGAGCTGTCCTAGATCGAAGGTTGGTGCCAAAATTGGCATCCGTGTCATTCGCCAAAACACCCTGCAGGTCATCTATCGCCAATGGGATTTGGTAACCCACATTGTAAAAATCGTCATTGCCAACTGGCGGTAGATTCTGTGCAACCGCCAATATGGAGGACAATAACAGTAAAACAACCAAAAAACTGCGAACACTCATTTTTTCTTATAATAAACCAATTTTAAGAATAATGAAGACAATGGCAATTTTATGTTGTGAATGTCCAAAATGATGAGGTAAACCCCTCTAAAGGCGAAAGCCTATGGAAAGACCTTTGACCAAAAGTAGGTATTACGTTATCAGGTAAAATCAATAATCGTTCTTTGACCTTCAAGAATGAGAGCCAACGATTATATTATTTGGTCATTGAAAGGGACCCCAAACTTCGATTTTTTATGCTATTTTCTTGGATATGTTTTAGTTGGATTTTTCAAAATCAGGTCCTTTATTCATGCCCCAAAATAGGGAAAAGGAGGACCGTAAGGCATTGGCTAGATGGCAACAATGGCTCCGGTCTACAAAGCCATAGAAGTTACCGTCCCATTAAATGCTGCTTATAAAGTGCTTATTTTAGTACTTTTCCGGAATGAAGGCAAACTTGGTAAGCATCCTCATTCCCTTTAAAAACACGGCGCCCTATCTCCGGGAATGCCTGGATTCTATTTTGGCACAGTCCTACCCATCTTGGGAAGTCATCGCCGTGAACGACCACTCCACGGATGAAAGTCTGCAAATCGTACAGGAATATGCCAGTAAGGATACGCGTATCAAGGTGGTTGAAAATTCCGGTGCCGGTGTGATCCATGCCTTGCAAATGGCCTATGCCCAAAGCAGCGGAACTTTCATCACCAGAATGGATTCCGACGATATCATGACCCCAGACCGACTGGAGGTTATGACAAATTCGTTGCTGGAACATGGTGAGAGACACGTTGCCGTGGGGCAGGTAACATATTTCTCGCACCGGGGTATTAGCGATGGCTACGACCGTTATGAAAAATGGTTGAACCGACTCACGGCTAAGGGCATCAATTTCAACGAAATCTACAAGGAATGTGTCATTCCTTCCCCCTGCTGGATGTTACATAGAACCGATTTTGATGCCTGTGACGGTTTTAACCCATTTCGATATCCAGAGGATTACGACCTTACCTTTCGGTTCTATGAAGCCGGACTCAACATCATTCCCTGCGATAAAACCTTACTGTATTGGAGGGACTATGACCACCGCACCTCCCGAACCAGCGAACACTACGCCCAAAACTATTTTTTGGACATCAAGCTCCATTATTTTTTAAAGCTGGATCATGACCCCAAGCGGACACTCGTTGTCTGGGGCGCGGGTTTTAAGGGGAAAAAAATTGCCAAATCCCTAATCGAACAGCATATCGAATTCACATGGATCTGTGACAACCCAAAGAAAATCGGGAAGAAGATTTACGGCAAGACCCTGCTACCGTTTCAAGAACTGGTTAAAATCGGTTTTTCCCAAAGCATCGTGACCGTGGCCAATGAAGAGGCCCAAGAGGAAATAAGAGGGTATTTTAAGAAACTGGGTTTGAAGCACATGACGGACTATTTCTTTTTCTGCTGATTTTTCTGTTACGATAATCACCAGAAGAATAAAAAAACCGCGTCTACTCCTACGAACAAAATCCCTATCTTTGACCAATCACGTTAAGGAATGCAGTTTAAATATCCAGAACTTCTTTGGGCCCTTTTGCTTCTAGCCATTCCAATTATTATCCATCTTTTTCAGCTCCGCAGATTCAAAAAA
Source organism: Maribacter sp. C-4077 (assembly GCF_055378385.1). Classification (NCBI taxonomy): domain Bacteria; kingdom Pseudomonadati; phylum Bacteroidota; class Flavobacteriia; order Flavobacteriales; family Flavobacteriaceae; genus Maribacter; species Maribacter sp. C-4077. Next base: position 3,359,600 of record NZ_AP038807.1, on the reverse strand, counting down.
ACGCCGTTTACCAATGTAAAACTGCTCAAAAAGGTCGTTTCGGAATCCAGAAGGAGCAGTGTACTCAAAAAGTGGCTTATCCTCTTGGCCCGACTGGGGATCTTTGCCAGTTTAATACTCGCGTTCGCCCAGCCTTTCAGTGCCAATGAAAATGCCTTAAAGCCCCAGCAAATGGTCATCTACCTGGACAATTCCTATAGCATGGAGGCGAAATTGGACAATGGCACCCTCCTGCAGAACATGGTGCAGGAAATCATAAAGAATGTTCCAAAAAACAGCTCGTTTTCCCTATTGACGAATGATCGGGTGTTCGAGGACGTGGAAATTGCGGACATACAAAATGAGCTCATCGACCTAGCACCCAGTACCAATCAACTGTCCTTGGACCAGGTACTGTTACGCAGTACTACCCTCTTCCAAAACGACCCGGACATTATTAAAAGGACCGTTTTTATTTCCGATTTTCAAGAACGTCTGGGACCCCTACCCGATACGGAGGAAAACCCCGATATCTATTTTATAAAACAGGTGCCACAGGATTTGCTGAACGTCTCCATCGATTCGGTCTATATTTCGGAATCGGACAATGCGGTGGTGGAATTGACCGCAGTGTTATCCTCCAATGAAACCCTGGAAAGCCACCCGGTCTCCCTTTATAATGGGGACAATCTAATTGCGAAAACCGCTGCGCCCTTTGCGAACGGCCGAAATGCATCGGTCACTTTTTCAGTACCCGCCAATGCGCCCATCGCCGGTAGGATCGTTATTTCGGACACCGGACTTTCATACGACAACGAATTTTATTTCAATTTGGACAGTCCGAAGAAAATCAGGGTGCTGGCCATCTCGGAAAACCACCCCGAATTCCTCAGAAGAATTTACGGCCCGGATGAATTTGATTTCACAACTACGCCCTTGGGCCAAGTGAATTACAGTGCCGTTGAAGACTATAATTTATTGGTATTGAATGAATTGGAGCAGATTCCCGCCGGATTGCAAAGTACGTTGCGCACCTTTGTTCAGAACGGGGGCAGCTTTGTGGTCATTCCCGCACAGAACATCGATATAGCCTCCTATAACGGTCTTGCCGCTTCCTATTTCAATACGAGCTACGGCCCACTGCTACCCCAGAAGGCCTCCATTTCCGGTATTGCGTTCGAGCATCCCATCTATAAAAATGTGTTCAACAAACGCGTGACGAATTTTCAATATCCGGAGGTAGAAAGTTTCTACAGTTTTAGTTCCGAAGGTCCTAAAATCCTTACGTTCCAGAACGGGAACGCATTTTTGACAGGGAACGAAAACGCCTTTTTCTTTGCATCGGCCTTAAACCAGCAAAACTCCAATTTTAAGAATTCGCCGCTCATCGTTCCCACATTTTACAACATGGCCCGCAACAGCCTAAAATTGCCCCAACTGTACCAGACCCTAGGGACCCAAGCGACTTTGGAAATACCCATTTCCCTTTCCAAGGACCGTATTTTGAAGGTTGCAAAGGACGATTATGAGTTTATTCCCCAACAAATTTCCCTGCCCAAAAAAGTGCAACTGACCTTTGACGAAAACCCCAAAACGGACGGAATCTTTCAAATTAGGAACGGTAATGAGGGCCTTGGCCAATTAAGTTTCAATTACGACCGCAAGGAAAGCGAACTTCGATATTTGGATATCGGTTCGGTTGAAAGCGACCGGGTCTTTGACTCCATTTCCCGTTTTTTTGAGGATGTCCAAAAATCCAACAGCGTCAACGAATTCTGGAAATGGTTTGCTATTTTAGCACTGGTTTTTGTACTAATGGAATCCGCACTTCAGAGGTTCTTAAAATAAGGCTTAGATGAACATACTTCTAAAATCGGTAAAGATTGTAAATGGGGCAACCAAGGAAAACCACCTTAAGAAGAGGGATATATTAATCAAGAACGGCCTTATAGAAAAGATTGCCACCTCCATCGATGCGCCGGCGAAGACAAAAATCATTGAATTCCCCAATTTACATGTTTCCGTAGGATGGATGGATACCGGGATAAGCTTTGGCGAACCGGGCTATGAGGAAAGGGAAACCATTGAAAACGGGCTAGATACGGCCGCCAAGAGCGGATTTACGGACATCGTGCTAAATCCTAACAGTTTTCCGCTGCCGGATAGTAGTTCCGATATCGTCTTTCTAAAAAACGCGGGCAAGGGGCATTTGACCAAGCTGCACCCCTTGGGAAACCTCACCGTTGGTGGCAAAGGGGAGGCCTTGGCAGAACTGTACGATATGAAGAACGCAGGGGCCGTGGGCTTCTACGATTTCAAGCATGCCGTTTCCAACCCAAACCTGTTGAAAATCGCCCTGCAGTACGCACAAAATTTTGACGGTATGGTAATAAGCTTTCCGCTGGACACCCATATAGCCGGAAAGGGCATCGTAAACGAAGGGGTCGTAAGTACCAAACTGGGATTAAAGGGCATACCCGCCATGGCCGAAGAACTTCAGGTTTCCAGGGACCTGTTCATCCTTGAATATACCGGAGGTAAACTGCACATCCCCACCCTAAGTACCGCAGATTCCGTAAAACTGGTGGCAGCGGCCAAGAAAAAAGGGCTACAGGTAACCTGCAGCGTGGCCGTTCATAACTTGTTCCATACGGACGACACATTGGAAGAATTTGATGCGAATTACAAGGTCCTTCCGCCGTTACGCACTTCCAAGGACTCCAAGGAACTCCTAAAAGCGGTCAAAAATGGCACCATCGATTTTGTGACCTGTGACCATACCCCCTTGAACATAGAACTAAAAAAGGTAGAATTTGACAATGCCGATTACGGTACTACAGGACTTGAAAGCAGTTTTGGGGCCTTGAACCAGCTTTTTTCAATCGAGGAAACCATTGACATCCTAACCCAGGGCAGGGAAGCCTTCGGAATCGAAAATCCGGAACTAAAAGAAGGTGCCAAGGCCAACCTGACGCTTTTTGACCCAACGAAGGAATATATCTTTACGGAATCCCATATAGAAAGCAGTTCAAAGAACAGTCTCTTTCTGGGCCATACCCTGAAGGGAAAAGTGCTGGGAACCATTGCCAACAAACAAGTCCAATTAAACGAGTAGTATGGCAGCAAATGCAGTAGCCGGAAAAAACACGGCCATCATTTCCTATTTGACCCTCATTGGGGCCCTTATCGCCATTACCATGAACGTGGAGCCCAAACATGAATTTGCCAGGTTCCATATACGGCAGGCTTTTGGGATACACCTGTTGTTCCATGCCTTTGCGCTTTTTTCCAGTGTTTGGTACAATCAGTACGGCCTTTACGGACTTTATATTTGTTATCTGGCCCTTTGGTTTTATGGGTTTTTGGGTGCCCTGAACAACAAAAAGCAACTTGTCCCCATCATTGGGACCTATTTTCAAAAATGGTTCACCTTTATTCAATAGCACATGACGACGGCCCCCTTATCCTTGAAACACATCATAAAACCTTCCTCCATAAAGCAGGGAAAATCCCCCGTACTGTTTATGTTGCACGGTTACGGCAGCAATGAAGAAGACCTTTATTCCTTTGCGGACGAATTGCCCAACGAGTATTGCATCATTTCAGTGAGGGCGCCCTATACCCTTCAACCTTTTGGCTATGCTTGGTACGCCATTCATTTTGACAACGAACAGGGAAAATGGAGCGACGATGCGCAGGCGATTGAATCCCGGGACAAAATCCGCACGTTTATCGATGAGGCCTGTACTGCCTATCATTTGGATGAAGGGGATGTAACCCTTCTGGGATTTAGCCAAGGTACCATCCTAAGCTATGCCGTTGCCCTCTCCTACCCCGAAAAAATCAAAAGAGTGGTCGCGCTAAGCGGCTATATCAACGAGCGGATCCTAAAAGAAGGATATACCAAAAATAATTTCGATTCCCTAAAAATCTATGCCTCCCACGGACAGGTGGACCAAGTGATACCGATTGAATGGGCGCAAAAGGCTCCCCTACTTCTAAACAAGTTGGGAGTTTCCCATGTATTTGAGGAGTTTCCTGTGGGACACGGGGTGGCACCGCTGAATTTCTATGCCTTCAAAAAGTGGCTGGAAGCAAACCGCTAGTTGCTTCGGGTGTATAATAAATGGTCTATCAGGGTAAAATCGACGCCCAGATCGTCCTTTAGCTCATAGCGTATCAGGATTTCGCCCCAGTACATTCCATCCGAAAAATCGGCCAAAATCCATTTGTGGTTCAGCACCTTGATCTTGTTGATCTTAAAATCATTTTGCATGCCCTCATAAGGTACCAGCGGATTATCCCCCTTGGATTCGTTGGTTTCCAGTAATTTATCGGAAATATAACGCGTAGGATTTTCCAATCCCAAATGGTCATAATAGGCCAAGGCATCGTCATTGTTCTCCAAGGAAAAATATTGCATTTCCAAAGCACGCAATTCACTTTGTTGCAGGGAATCCTTAAGATTTTCAACCTTGCCCTCCAAACTTTGTATTCTGGCCGTATTAACTTCGGACATTTTACTGCCTCTAACCGCGAGATAAAGACAGATCAAGGCGGAAAAAATAAACAAGTACAAATAAATATTCTTCTTCATGGTTTATATCGCAATGGTGAGATTATCGTAGGCCAAATGTACATTTTTAGGAAGACTCTTTTCAACCTCCGCATGAAAACCCAACAAATGGCTAATGTGGGTAAAATAGGTGCGCTGTGGTTTTACCTTTTTCACAAAGTCCAGCGCTTCTTCCAAGTTAAAATGGGAATGGTGTAGCTCTATGCGCAAGGCGTTGACCACCAATACCTTGGTGCCCACTATCTTTTCAAGTTCTTCCTCGGTAACCGATTTTACATCGGTCAAATAAGTAAAACCACCTATGCGATAGCCAAAAACCTTTAGCCTGTTGTGCATTACCTGAATGGGCGTGACGCGACGGTCCCCTATCTCAAAATCGGTATCCTTTTCCACCAAATTAATCGCTACGGAAGGTGCCCCGGGATATCTGTCCTTATCCTGAAAAATATAATCGAAGCGTCTTTTTAAGGATTTCACCACCCGTTTATGGGCGAATATGGGAATATCCCCTTGCCTAAAGAAATAAGGCCGAATGTCATCGATGCCCGCCGTGTGGTCCGAATGCTCGTGGGTAAACAGGATCCCGTCCAGTTTTTTAACCTTATTGACCAACATTTGTTGTCTAAAATCCGGTCCGCAATCAATCACATAGTTATAGCCTCCCCAAGAAAGCAAGACGGACACCCGAAGTCTTTTGTCCCTGGAATCCTCGCTCAAACACACCGGGTGTTCACTACCAATGACGGGTACACCTTGGGAAGTTCCCGTTCCTAGAAAAGTAACTTTAAGGCCTTCATCCATATTCACCAAATGTAATCCTTATTTAAGAAATAGCGGCCCAAATAGGAATAAGCTTACGGCAAAGCGATAGGCCCCTACGTAATTTAATGGGGAGCCGCATTTTTTTGATTGGTTTCGCCGTTAGGTTGCCCTTTCTTCATAACTTTGTTGAAACAATTTATAGGAATGGCCTCAGTTTTAAAGAGAGAAAGTGTTTTCGAGAATATACCCTCGATCAAAGCCAAAACTTTAAGAATAAACCTAAATCCCGATATCTACGGCACGTTTGCCGAGATTGGGGCCGGACAAGAAACAGCTCGTCATTTCTTTAGGTCGGGCGGGGCCTCTGGTACCATTGCCAAGGCCATGAGTGCCTATGACAAGGATTTTAGCGATGCCATTTATGGCGTGGAGGAAGACGGCCGCTATGTAACACAGGCCAGGCTGAAAACCATGATCAAATATGAGATGCAGTTGATGGAGGAACGAATCAGCCGGGAAAAACACCCCAACAGGGTTTTCTTTTCCTATGCCAATACCGTTGCCACCATAGATTTCTCAAAACGTTATAAGGGACATGGTTGGGTAGGTATCCGATATCAATTGGACCCCAAACAGAAAGAATACGACGAAATAGTCCTGCACGTTCGATTTAAACAAAACGAGGCCAGGCTGCAACAAGAGACCTTAGGTATCTTGGGAGTTAACTTGATCTATGGTGCTTTTTACAAGTACCACAAGCCCAAGAAAATGTTGAAATATCTTTATGATCATATAGACAAGGACACCTTGGAAATTGACATGATCAATTTTTCAGGGCCCAATTTCAAGGATGTGGACAATCGATTGATGAGCCTTCAACTGATCAGAAACGATATGACCGACGCAGTAATGTTCGGTCCGGACGGAAACAACCTTTTACCTGCCGCAGTACTTTACAAAAAGAATATTTTAGCCCTTAGAGGTAGTTTTAGACCGGTTACCAAAGTGAATATGGACATGTTCCATAAGTCCTATGATATTTTTGTTAGAGATCCACAGGTTGATCAAGAAAACAGTATTGTAATCTTTGAAATCACGTTGTCCAACCTAAAAGCATCCGGAGAAATTGACGAGGAAGATTTTATGGACCGTGCGGAACTACTGTGCTCCCTTGGGCATTTCGTTATGATTTCCAAGTTTCAGGAATACTACAGACTGGTAGAGTATTTCAACAATTACACCAAGAATAGGATCGGACTTACCATGGGAGTCAACAATCTTGTCGATATTTTTGATGAAAAGTACTATCGCCACTTGAGCGGTGGTATTTTGGAGGCCTTTGGAAAATTATTCTTTAAAGATTTACAGGTGTATCTGTATCCAATGAAAAACCCGGATACCGGCCAGGTCATGACCAGCAACAATGTAAAGGTGCATCCAAGGATGAAGGAGCTTTACAAATTCTTCAAGTATAACGGTAAGGTCATGGACATTATAGACTATGAACCGGATATCATGGATATTTTCTCTAGGGACGTACTGAGAAAAATCATGAACGGTGAAGACGGATGGGAAAAAATGCTGCCAGAAGGTATTGCAGAAATCATCAAGGAAAAAAACCTATTCAATAAAAAAGAACTTTCGAAACCGGAAGAAATTGAAAAGGAAATAGAAAAAAAATAACCCCCTATACGGGGGTTTTTTTAGTCCAATAACTGGGCGGCGTGGTCTTTGGTCTTTACCTTGTCGATAACCTTGGTCACTGTACCTTCCTCATTGATTACAAACGTCTTTCTGTGAATACCGTCATATTCCCGTCCCATAAATTTTTTTGGACCCCACACCCCAAATATATTCAGGACCGTGTGGTCCTCATCGGCCAGGAGCGGAAATGGGAAATCATACTTGATCTTAAAGTTAGATTGTTGTTTCTGGGAGTCGGCACTAACACCAAGCAACTCATAACCAGCATCTTGAAGAGCTTTATAATTATCCCTTAAGTTACATGCTTCGGCAGTACAGCCCGGGGTATTTGCCTTGGGATAGAAAAAAACAATCAATTTCTTTCCGCTATAATCGGATAAATTAATAGTATTGCCGTCTTGATCTTTGGCTGAAAATTGAGGGACCTTATCCCCTTCCTTTAGTGTTTTCATAGTCAATTATCTTATATTTTGTTCAATATTATTTTTATAAAATTAAACAAAAATGACGAAGGCAGAAAAGGTATCTTTCGCTATTTCAAAATTACAGGAACTATATCCCACCATTCCCGTTCCTCTGGAACATAAGGATCCGTACACGCTTTTGATCGCGGTCCTCATGTCCGCACAAAGTACGGATGTTAGGGTCAATCAAATTACCCCCCTACTCTTTGAAAAAGCGGACAATCCTTTTGACATGGTAAAACTGAGCGTGGAGGAAATTAGGGAAATCATTAAACCCGTTGGGCTGTCACCCATGAAATCCAAAGGAATACATGGACTGTCAAAAATCTTGATTGAAAAATACAACGGGGAGGTTCCTAAGGAAATCGAATTATTGGAAGAACTTCCGGCCGTAGGTCACAAAACCGCCAGTGTGGTGGTTTCACAGGCATTTGGTTTACCAGCATTTCCAGTAGATACGCACATCCATAGGTTGATGTACCGATGGGGCTTTTCAAACGGAAAAAATGTCGTGCAAACTGAAAAGGACGCCAAAAGGTTGTTTCCCAAGCCATTATGGAACGACCTACATCTACAGATCATTTGGTACGGCAGGGATTACTCGCCAGCTAGAGGTTGGGATCTTGAGAAGGATATCATCACCAAAACGATTGGAAGGAAATCCGTCATCGATGAATACTTACATAAAAAAAAGACCCGCTAAGCGGGTCAGTATTCTAGTTTAAATAAGTTTCGAACTCCAAGTCCTTGTATTTTACATCGTACAAAGCCTTTGAAAAACTCAACAAAAAGTTGATCGTTTTTGGGCAAACTTTTTTAAACTCAGTTCTTTCCTGATAATTAGAGTAAATTTTTTCCATATTTCCATTGTTGTTACATTAATTTAACGCAACTAAAATGGAAATATTGTTCAGCTATTCTTGAGTAGGATTAATTCGTTAGAACGATATTGTGTTTTTCGATTATTTTTCTAAGGTTGATCAGGGCATATCGCATTCTCCCCAGTGCCGTATTGATACTAACCCCAGTGTTTTCGGAAATTTCCTTGAAGCTCATATCCTTGTAGATACGCATAATCAAAACTTCTTTTTGATCATCCGGTAATTCTTCGATCAGTTCCCTTAAATCCGTATCAATTTGATCTTTGATCAACTGCTTTTCGGCATTCAATTTGTCATCACCTATTACAGAAAAGATATTGAAATCCTCATTCCCCTCAAACATTGGCATCCTTTTATTTTTCCTAAAGTGGTCTATAATAAGGTTATGCGCAATTCTCATTACCCAAGGTAAGAACTTGCCCTCTTCACTGTAGTTTCCTTTTTTAAGGGTTTTGATAACCTTGATAAAGGTATCCTGGAAAATATCCTCGGTTATATCCCTATCCAATACTTTGGAATAAATAAAGCTTGTAATACGTTGATTATGTCTGTGGATAAGGATTTCCAATGCTTTCTCATCGCCGCTGATATAATCTCTTACTAGTTCTGAATCTTCAATCTGTAATTCCATATTAGTTACTTTCATTAGGTGACAGGGTGGGGATCCTGATTTGGTTATTAATTAATTGTAATTAGTCGTTCAATTCTGATATAAAACTAGATAAATCACACCCTGTAGGAAAAAGTATGTTGTAAAACCGCCTTTTTCTGATGTGAAAACATGGAAACTTATTTTCTGTACAATAAATACACATTTTAATAGTTACTTACGCCATTTAAAAAAGGCTATGTAAATACCTGGATGTGGTAAACCTCCTCTAGTAGTACCTTAATCGATAAAACACAAAACCCCGGGAAATGCTTTCCCGGGGTTCCTGTAGTATAGTAGAAAATATAACTAGTTCAAATTACTTTCAAATTGTATGCCTTTGGCTTCCGTTATATTGAGTGATTTTGAATAATCCAGTAAAAACTTGATCGTTTCAGGTTTCGCGGATACTTTTTTAGAAGTGTTTTCTGTAGTCTGGTAAATTTTTTCCATATTCTTCCGTTTTGGTTACATCTAAAAAACGCCAACGGAACCAATATAGTAGATCCACTCGACCTGTTACCAATTAATTCGTTAAAACTATACTATTGGCTTCTACAAGCTTCCTAAGGTTAATCAACGCGTAGCGCATCCTGCCCAGAGCCGTGTTGATACTTACACCCGTATTTTCAGAAATTTCCTTAAAACTCATATCCTTAAATAGACGCATATGCAAAACTTGTTGTTGGTCCTCGGGAAGTTCCTTTATCATTCTTAACAGATCCGTATCGATCTGCTCCTTGATCAATTGCTTTTCGGCATTTAATTTTTCGTCACCCATCAACGAAAAAATGTTGAACGAATCCGTTCCATCGCACATGGGCATTCTATTGCTTTTTCTAAAATGGTCTATAATTAGATTGTGGGCAATACGCATTACCCAAGGCAAAAATTTACCTTCTTCATTATAAGCACCTCGCTTGAGTGTGCGTATGACTTTCATAAAGGTATCCTGAAAAATATCTTCGGTGAGTTCCCGGTCCCCTACTTTGGAATAGATGAAACCTGTCAAACGTGCGTTGTGACGGTTGATTAGAACCTCAATGGCCCTTTCGTTACCGTTCATGTAATCCTTAACCAAATGGGAATCTTCAAGTTCCTGTATCATAAGCCTTACTTTTGTGGGTTAAATTGGGGGTCCGAAAGCCCATGGGGCAAGCGGATTTTTACATTATTTTTAACTTCAAAAGTAATTTTAGGCTATAGGCACTTCTTTTTTATTGAAGTTCAAATATATAAAAAAATAAATACTCCAAAAAAAATGTGAAAAACTACTCGATGAAATGAGATTTGTGGCATTTGGATTTTTAGCTAAACTCCATAGTGTATCTTTGCAATTTTATTGAATGCTATGACTACACTATCCCAGGTTGACCCTAAAAAAAACATAATTATAAAGGGTGCTAAATTGCACAATCTTAAGAATGTCGATGTTGTAATTCCCAGGAACAAATTGGTAGTTATAACAGGCTTATCGGGTTCCGGTAAGTCGAGCTTGGCCTTCGATACACTTTTTGCCGAGGGGCAACGAAGGTATGTAGAAAGCCTTTCCTCCTACGCTAGGCAATTCCTTGGGAAATTGGACAAACCCAAAGTCGATTATATAAAAGGTATTGCCCCAGCCATAGCCATTGAGCAAAAGGTAAACTCAACGAATCCACGATCGACCGTTGGCACTACTACCGAAATTTACGATTACATAAAGCTGCTCTACGCCCGAATTGGGAAAACCTTTTCGCCCATATCGGGTAATGAGGTAAAGAAGAATACCGTATCCGATGTTATTGAATACGTTAAGAACTTTGAAACCGATACAAAATTATTGCTCTTGGCCCCCATAAAAATTAGGGAGGACAGGAATTCTGTAAAATCGCTCCAGTTATTTTCCAAGCAAGGATATGCCCGTATAAAATACCAAGGCAAGGTAATTCGAATAGATCAGGCACCTGCCGATATTGGTAAGGAATTTGACCTAGTGGTAGATCGAATCATAACCAAGGACGATGAAGATTTTTATAACCGATTGGCAAATGCCGCGGACAATGCTTTTTTTGAAGGGAAAGGGCAGTGTATCATTGAAGAGATGGAAAATTCCGACCAACGCCAGTTCAGCAATAAGTTTGAACTGGACGGCATGACATTTCTAGAACCGAACGTACATCTTTTCAGTTTTAACAATCCCTATGGGGCTTGTCCTAAATGTGAAGGGTATGGCGATGTTATCGGTATCGATGAAGACCTCGTAATACCCAATACGGCCCTTTCCATTTATGAGAATGCCGTTTTTCCATGGCGGGGCGAAAGCATGGGCTGGTACCGCGATCAGTTGGTGAACAGTGCCTATAAATTCGATTTTCCCATTCACAAACCCTGGTTTGAACTATCGGAAGAACAACAAAAATTGGTCTGGGACGGGAACAAGCATTTCATCGGCCTTCATAAATTCTTTGAAACACTAGAGGAAAAAAGTTATAAAATCCAGAATAGGGTGATGCTTTCCCGGTACCGCGGTAAGACAAAATGCAATGTTTGCAATGGGAAAAGACTTAGACCGGAGACGGAATATGTAAAAATTGGCGGCAAGTCCATTTCGGATTTGGTGGGACTGCCCATTGAGCGGTTGATACCATTTTTTAGCGATTTGGAACTTTCTCAACATGATGCCAAAATAGCCGACAGGCTTTTAAAGGAAATCAATACTCGTTTGGGGTTCTTGGACAAAGTAGGACTTAATTACCTAACCCTGAATAGAAAGTCCAATACCTTATCCGGTGGGGAGAGCCAGCGGATAAATCTGGCTACTTCCTTGGGGAGTAGCCTGGTAGGTTCCATGTACATTTTGGATGAACCCAGTATTGGGCTTCACCCCAAGGATACGGAAAACCTGATCGAAGTATTGCTGTCCCTAAGGAATTTGGGCAATACGGTCATCGTTGTGGAACATGACGAGGACATCATGAAAGCTGCAGACGAGGTAATAGATATTGGCCCGGAAGCCGGTACCCATGGCGGAAACATCGTAGCCCAAGGCACCATGGAGGATATCCTAAATTCCACCTCCCTAACTGCCAGTTATTTGAACGGTACCAAAGAAATAAAGGTCCCCATCGAAAGAAGGACTTCCAAAAACCATATAGAAATTATTGGGTGCAGAGCCAATAACCTTAAAAATATCAACGTGACCTTTCCCTTGGATATGCTTACCGTGGTTACGGGGGTATCGGGCAGTGGAAAGAGCACCTTGGTAAAAAAACTGTTGTATCCCATCATTCTCAAAGAAACGGGAGGTTATGGTGAAAAGGCCGGCCAGTTCAGTTCCGTAAAGGGTAAATATAAGCACATAAAACATGTGGAGTTCGTGGACCAGAACCCCATAGGACGCTCCTCCCGCTCCAATCCGGTTACCTATATAAAAGCCTATGATGAAATACGGAACCTCTATGCGGGCCAAAAACTGAGCAAAATCAGGAATTATCAAGCGAAACACTTTTCCTTTAATGTGGATGGTGGCCGATGCGAAAAGTGCAAGGGAGAAGGTGAAATCACTGTAGAGATGCAGTTCATGGCCGATGTTCATCTGGAATGCGATACCTGCAACGGAAAACGGTTTAAAAAGGACGTATTGGAGGTCACCTTCAACGATAGGAATATTGATGATGTTCTCAATATGACCATTGACGATGCCATCGCTTTTTTTGAAATTGGGTTACAAAATAAGATTGTTGCCAAACTTAAACCTTTACAGGATGTGGGCTTGGGCTATGTAACCTTAGGGCAATCCTCCTCTACCCTATCCGGTGGTGAGGCACAACGTATCAAATTGGCTAGCTTTTTGGTAAAAGGTGCTACAAAGGACAAGGCACTTTTTATATTTGACGAACCAACGACCGGACTCCATTTTCACGACATCCAAAAACTTTTGAAATCCTTCAACGCCTTGATAAAGAAAGGACACTCAATTGTAGTAATTGAGCATAACATTGACCTTATCAAATGTGCCGATTATATAATCGACCTAGGTCCCGGTGGCGGCGAAAACGGGGGATATCTTTTGGCAGAGGGCACCCCTGAGGAAGTGGCAAAAAACTCCAAATCTTTTACGGCGAAATATCTTCAGGTAAAGCTATAATCCCTTTAGAATAGAAATTTAGGGGAGTTAATTATTTTTTAATATTCTGTTTATCAATACTTTACATGGATTGATAAATTTTTGGCACGCTGTTTGTTTTATATCAGGCGAGTGCAAATAGTTGCACTTAGAATTTAAAACCTTATATTATGAAAAATTTTGTACTCCTTTTTGCGGCGGTAATTTTGGGCACTACAGGTGTCTTGGCCAAAAGTACAGTAGAAGATAAGGTTGCAACGCGCAATGCTTATAGGTACAACAACTCATTTATTTTTGTTGAAAATGGCATTACGTTTTCAGTATATCCAGATGGGGAGTTCGATTTCTACATTGAGGATTATGTTACTGGAAGAAGAAATGGAATAACCTTCAACTCAGGATATGATTATAGCCCTTACGCACAGTATGATGATTACGGTGCGGTGATTCAAGTGGAAAACGTTCCTATTTATTACGACTTTTATGGTAGGGTTACCCAAATAGGCGACGTGGATATTAGATATAGAAACAATAGGGTACGCAGCGTTGGTGGGATGTTCGTTTTCTATGATAACAGGGGATTTTACGATTACCATACCGGATTCATAAACATCTATAACAGACATTATGTATACCGACCATTCCATGGATTTTTCGTAAGACCGGCCATAGGATTCGCCTTGGTTTTCAACAGACCTTACAGAAGGTTCTACACGCCAATTAGATACACCTATTACAGACCTTACAGATTCAACACCCGTAGGGCTTATGTAGAGATCGGTAGGGAGCACAGGTACAATCAAGTAAGGCGCGAGCGGGCCAGTATTTATAGAAATGACAATAGAGTGGCGGTTAGGGAGAACTCCTACAGAGGTAATAAGGGCGTGACCTATAGAAACAATAACAGCCTCCGTTCCAATACCAATACGGCTAGAAGAAGTGATGATTTTAAATCTGGTAGAAGTGTAGCTTCAAGAAACAACGGACGAAATTATGACAATACCGTTAGAAGGTCGTCTACCGTGAACAGAAGCAGTGCCACAACGGTAAACCGAGGTAGTAACAATACGGTCAGAGGTAACGAAAAAAGAAAAGTAGTATCCACTAGGGAAGTAACCAGAACCCCAAGAAGTACTACGGTTAAAAGAAGTACCACTACCTATAATGCACCTGTCAAAAGAAGTACGGTGAACCGTGGTAGCGATCGTGGAACCGTAACCCAGAGAACCGTTAAAAGGACCGTTTCCAAAACTCCTTCTAACGATAGGAGCACGGTAAGCAGATCTACAAGGTCGGTGAATAAAGCACCGTCCCGAGGTACTACCAGAAGTAGCAATTCAAGATCAGCTTCTCGAAGGAATTATGAATAATTAAAGATAGTTTTTAGGTTGGTTAGTTGTTTAGCCCTGTAGCAAATTCGTTTGCTGCAGGGCTTTTTTTTGCTGATAGGAATTTCTTTGACATATTTTAATCCAATTTAATTTGATACAAATTGCAATTAGACTACATATTTCACCATGTGCATCAATCTATTTGATTAAAACCTGGTAGCTTCCCAAAAACCTAATTCCATAAGTAGATTGAAAAAAATACATCCAAAGTTGATCCGGCAATTATTACTTCTAATATTGATTCTTTTTTTTGGCTGGCTCATATTCGACTCCATGTTACCCTATATTTCGGGGGTTTTGGGAGCACTTACGTTGTATGTCATCCTAAGAAAATGGATGAAAAGACTCCAAAAGACCCGATTGGGAAAAAGGTGGTCCGCAATTATTCTGATTACTTTGGCCACCATTGGCATCTGCATCCCATTATCCGGTGCCATTTATATGCTAGGATTTAAAATTGGTAACTTGGCCGATAAATCGGAACAAGTTATCAGTGCTTTTAAGGAACAAGTTTTCGTATTGGAAAAGCATTTAGGTTATGATATTTCAAATGCCATTGACCCGCAACAGGCATCGGGGTGGGTTACTGACAACTTTTCGGGCTTTGCAAGTGGTACCCTTAACATAGTTGTTTCCATTGGGGTACTTTTGATCATCTTATATTACATGCTCATAGGTCCAAAGGAAATGAGGGATTCCTTAATGGAATATATTCCGTTGAGCAATAAAACATTGGTTACCCTGGGAAATGAAATAGACAAGGTGGTCCGTTCCAACGCAATAGCAATACCTTTGGTAGCAATTGCACAAGGAATTATCGCTCTTATAGGCTTTTTTATTTTCGACATTGATAATCCGTGGTTTTGGTTCGTAATCGTCACCATAGGATCCATGATACCTTTTATTGGGACCTTTGTCGGGATTTTTCCGGTATTCGTTTTGAGTCTGGCCAGTGGAAACGACTTTCAGGCGTGGGGAATTTTTATTTACGGAATGGTCGTGGTAGGTTCTACTGACAACCTTATTCGGCTTTTGTTACTTCAAAAATTGGATAGCATCCATCCATTGATAACCCTTATTGGTGTACTTCTGGGGATACCCCTTTTTGGATTTGTAGGACTAATTTTTGGTCCCTTAATTGTAAACCTATTTTTAGTTTTGCTTAAAGTTTATAAAGAGCAGTACGGTTTACGAAAATCGGAAGAATCACGTCAAATATAAATTATTTTCTACGCAAGTATCTATGCAAAACGGCATGAATATCTTCTGAAATTCGGAATTTATAAAGTATCAATAAATAAACCACCGAAATTAAAATACTTTTGACCCCTATATTTAAGATGGGGTGAAATGAAAACGGTATCGCGGAAAAAACAAGCGCTAACCCTAGTACCAACAAAAGGGCTTTTAAAGTTTCCTTTGTGAAAGGCTGAAGACCAAACTTGGTTTTCACGTAGTACAACTTCAATGAGTTGTAAATAAAAAACGCCGAAAAACTGGCAATGGCAGCTCCCTTCAGCCCAAATTTTGGTATCAACCAAAGATTGAAACCTATCGCCAAAATGGCCAATAAAACACCAAAAAACAACACAGATGTATAGTATTTGGAATTGAACAATATAGAGTTATTGTTGCCCAACAAGGAATCATAGACTTTTACCAAACCTATCCAAAACACAATGATATATCCCTCACTATAATCCGATGGCAAAAGTTTGTACAAATCCTGTAAATTCAGCAGTATTAAAATCAGCAGCAAGGATGAAACTATGAATAACGTCAGGGAGCTTTTCCGATACAATCCTCCAAGCGACTTCATATCATTGGCGTTGATATATTCGGCCGTCATGGGGTAGGTTATTTGATGCATCGCCCTACTGGGTACGGCAATTACGGTAGCCATAAAGCCTGCAACGGCATAAAAGGCCACGTTTTCGATGGGCAAATAATTGTTGAGCATGACCTTGTCCACCTCCATAAGTACAATGGCGGTAGACCCTCCCAAGATTATCAAGGCACTGTATTGAAGGATTTCCCGCCAATTGGAAGGTAGTACAGCGGCCAATTTTGGAAACCGAAGTCGGTACGCATACAACTTCATGATAGCCACTCTCAAAATGTAAAACCCCACCAAGGCATTGATGAATTGGGGCACATCCAGTACCTGCAACCAAAGGAGAACCAGTAAAAGGCTCTGCCCTATCCTACAAAAAATCTCTTTCATGAAATTTCCAAAAATCGACTTCATCCGGATTCTGGCCCATGCGTAGAAAACCTCAAAATAGGCCATGGAAATTCCGATCAGGAATATTTGCCAAACATAGTCCCGCACAACCGGGTTTTCATTTGATAGCAATTTCCCAATGGCCTCATTGGCAAAAAAACTGATTACACCTATAGGAACGATAAAGAGCAACGGTAGAAAAAGCATCATGCCCAAAAATTGGTCCTGCTCCTTTTCGGTATTAAAACTACTGTAAAACTTTACAAGGCTATTGGGCACTCCAAAGGCCAAGATAGGCATAAGAACCCCGGATACAGACAAAATCAATTGAACCAGACCATAATGTTCCGGCTGCATAAAATTAGTATATAGAAATAGCGTATTTACCGCACCAATGGCAAATCCAAGGTAGGTAACCATGGTATTGCTCAAGGATTGTTTTAGTACGATGCCCATGCTAAATATAATCTGCCAATTGCCTCGTTAGTTCACGCCTGCTGTAGCGCTCAATATTCGTAGCCGATGATTTTAATGAATTATTCTGAAACTGCTGAAACCAGTTTAAAAGTACCTTCTTAAGCTCCGTCTCCTGGGTGTGGTTAAAAACCTCGCCCGATGCCGTTTCCGTTATCATTTCCGCTACTTCCCAATTTTCAGGCCCAATACCCAAAATAGGCCTTCCTGAACGTACATATTCAAAGAATTTTCCAGGAATGATTCCTTTTGTTTCCTCGGAATCGATTTCCACCAATAATAATACTTGTGATTTCAGCTGATATAAAACCGCCTCCTCATGGGGTACATATCCCATGATGGTAACATATCTATTTAAACCGAATTCGTTCAGGGAATCCAGGATGTCCTGCCCCACGACGCCCACAAAATTTAATTGTAGGGATTCTTTTAATTCCAGATTTTCGCGCACCAATTCACCCAACACCTTCCATAATTTACATGGGTTTCGTTTGGTAAGCATAGATCCAATATGGGCTATGGTATACTTTTCATCCAAGGTAACGGGCTTTCTTTCCCCCATGTCATAACCATTGGTGATTACTTTGATGGGTTTTGGGGTAAGGCCCTGGAATTCTTGCTTCGTGGTCTTGCTCGTGACCACGATTTTATCGGCAGTATTCAAGACCTTTCGCTCAAGTTCCTTATGCTTTTTTTGTGCCGATGTCGTTAGCTTCAGTTTTTTGTGATATCCAATAGTGGTCCAAGGATCCCTAAAGTCGGCTATCCATTGCAGCCCCAATTGCTCCTTTAATTTAAGTCCGATAAGATGTACACTGTGCGGGGGTCCGGTAGTAATGATGGTTTCTATCCCTTCCTCCTTCAAAATAGGACCCAATAAGTTAACGGACGGATTTACCCAAAATTTTCGGGCATCGGGAATAAAAAGATTTCCCCGTATCCAAAGCATGACCCGTTCCAATACGGACTGATTCTTCTCGGAAATGACACCGGAACTTATTCGTTTGGTCTTCCTACCGGATATCAATTTTGAAAGTCCGTAGGGTTCAAAAATGGTATTTTCAATGATTTTGATATCCTTTGGAACCTCATCAAGCAAAGAGGCATCCTTTAAAGGATAATGTGGATTTTTGGGAATGTAAACCACCGGCTCCACACCAAAATCCCGAAAATAGGTTACAAACTTTAACCATCGTTGTACTCCGGGGCCGCCTGCCGGGGGCCAGTAATACGTGATGACCAAAACTCGTTTCATTGGGAAGTTTCTCCTTTTTTGGTTCTCCAAAAAGAATATCCAATGCCACCCAAAAGCACCAAACCAAGGAGAATGGTACTTGCCAAGGCAATCGTGCTACCTTGTTCTACGACTTCCGGCTCAAACTTGAATTCAATGGTATGTTTTCCCTCGGGAACACGCATCGCCCTTAAAACATAGTTTACCTTAAAATGGTCGGTTCGTTGTCCATCCAAATAGGCGTTCCAACCTTCTGGGTAGTACATTTCACTAAAAACCGCAACACCCGCATTTGGATTGTTGGAACTGTAGGTCAGGTGATTGGGCTCATAGTCCGTCAATTGAATCGTGGCGGTGGAATCCACTTGAAAACCTTGACGATTGATATTCCTTATTTTTTCGGAATTAAAAACGGCAACGTTCTTGGTATCCAGACTATCCAAAGCGAGTATCTCTTCGTTGGCGGATTCTACGGGCTTCAGCTTACTAACAAACCAAGCATTTCCATTGGCATCCGGATTTTGAATGGGGAATATGTTGCCTTCCTGGTCTTGCCGAATCACATATTTAACGTTCAGCATATTGAATACGGAAAGATTCCCTTTGTAGATATGGAACTCATACAAATCCTGCATGCCTGCAGGTTTGGCCGCATGGTAACCGGTAATACTTTGATGGAAATAGGCCGTTTTTGCCGAATCAAAACCATCGGTCTGATCAAAAACCCTATATACCCCATCGTCTTCCATAATCAGCTTATCCGCTTCCGTAGCCTGAAATGGCTCAAGCATCCTTCGTTTGGCCACAAAATTATCGGCGTTCACATACCTAAGGTTCACCCCTACCAAATCAAATACCACGAGCATTCCGATTCCCAATACGACCCAATTTTCCTTGAGTTTCCCCTTGAGATACAACCAGACCAAGCTAACGGTTATCAACACGTAAATCAATGACCGAATAAGATCGTTCGTGTACACGGCCTTACGGTCCAGTCGCAACATTTCAGGAAGTTCCTCTAAACCGGTCATGCGCAACCGTTCGTCCGAAGGCCCCGTAAAATCGAACATTCCCTTGACAAGGAACAACAAGACTCCTAGAGTCAAAACTACCGCTCCGGCATATTTTAAGGAATTCAACTTATCCGAGGGAGGGACTTTAGGTGAAAATATCTTTTTCAAGGCCAAGATGGCCAAGAGGGGCGCACATAATTCCAATACGACCTGGATGGAGGAAACCGCCCTGAACTTATCGTACAGCGGAAAATAATCGATCATGAAGTTTGTGAGTCCGCTGAAATTCTTTCCCCAGGAAAGCATCAACGACATCAACACCCCGAACAACAACCACCACTTATGTTTTCCCTTGACCAAGAACAATCCCAAAATAAACAGGAAAAATATAATGGCCCCAATGTAGGCAGGACCGGATGTCCCGGGTTGTTCTCCCCAATAAAGAGGTAGTCCGCTAACAAAATCCAAGGCACTGGACCTGGGCAGTCCTTTGTCTATCAAATAGTTGAAGGATTTTGAGTCCTCACCTAGGTTTTCCTGACTTGCCCCACCAAATAGCCGGGGAACGAACAAGTTTAAGGATTCCGTAATTCCATAACTCCATTGCGTGATGTACTCCTTGCTCAATCCATCCGTGCTCGCCTTTGGGGAACCATCAGGATTAATGGTCAGTTCACTTTTGCCCCTGGTACTCCAATCTGCATATTCCTTCGTGGCCAGAAGGCTTGTGGCATTTGCGGCAATACCCAATGCGACAGCCGCTACCAAAATTCCAACCGAGATAACATAGTGCTTTAATTCCTTTCGTTTGATGGCATCGACCAAATACGCTATCCCCAAAACCAGTACCAGCAACATGAAATAATAGGTCATTTGGTAGTGGTTGGCCACAATTTCGAGTGCCATTCCCAAGGCCGCCACTAAAAATCCGGATAGGTATTTCTTTCTGAAAACCAACACGATGCCCGCCAAAAGAATGGGCAAATATCCCAATGCATGGGCCTTTGCATTGTGCCCCGCTCCAATGATGATGATCAAATAGCTCGAAAAGCCAAAGGCCAAAGCCCCTACAATGGCCAGTTTATAATCTACCTTCAAACAACAGAGAAGAATATAAAATCCGATAAAATAAAGAAATAGATAATCTGCGGGCCTTGGTAAAAATCGGATGGCCCGATCCAATTCCTTGACATAATTGTGGGGATAGTTTGCCCCCAACTGATACGTGGGCATGCCCCCAAAAGCACTGTTGGTCCAGTAAGGCTCTGTTTCCGTTCTTTTCCTGAAATCGTTTTGTTCTTTGGCCATGCCCGTGTACTGGGCAATGTCATTCTGAAAAATTACCTTTCCCTGAAGTACTGGATGAAAGTAGGCCAGTGCGGCGATGATAAGGAATACGGTGACAAAAAAATGGGTAATAAAGAATTTTAGACCTTTCTTCATGTTCCGGTGGTTGGTTAGACAAAGATAACTAGTCTATTTCTTCAAAATCGATATATTCCCCAACTTTTTCGGAATTGCTCCTTTTCTTGGCCGACTTTTTTTTGATGATAACGTCACCTACTTGCTCCTCTTGCTGATTGGATTCTGGCTGGAATCCTTCAAAGGTCTTCCTAAAATGTGATTCGGTCTTTTTGGCCGCGTAATTCAATATTTTCGGCGCGAACATCCTTGCCAAAATTTTCAGCAGGTAGTACACCAAGAGAATTACCAATATAGTTTTTAAAAATGCCATTTATTTGGATTGCTACATATCAAAAATACAATTATCACGTTGTATAACTAGATTCAAAGTATTAAAATAATTATAAAGTCGTTTCCATGGGCAAGCCCTTTAGTAGCAGAAGAATCCTATTACAACTACTGGTTTTATTGATTGCACCTATGTCCGTCCTGGCCCAATATACGGATGTTATAAATTCCAACAGGCCTGGACTTTCCGTAAGTGCCTATGCCGTTGGAAGAAATGTCGTGCAGTTGGAAATGGGCCTTTTTTATGAACAGAGCGACCATGCACTTTTGAATACGCAATCTGATTCTTGGGGATCCAACTTCTCCTTGCGATACGGATTGTTGTTTGAGCGATTGGAACTAAATTATGAAGGTACTTTTCAAGATCAGGACATTATATACGAATTCTTCGACCTTAAGGCCAAGAGAAGGGATTTTTCCAGGAACAGATTGGGACTTAAGTATTTAATCTACGACCCGTATAAAAATCCGGAGCGAAACAAACCCAATCTTTACAGTTGGCGCGCCAACCATAAGTTCCAGTTTAAAAACTTGTTGCCTGCCGTCTCCCTGTATGCGGGAGCCAATTTTGTTTTGGGCGACAATCCCTACTATCCGGGAGAACCCACCTTTTCGCCGCGGGTCATGTTGGCCACCCAAAGCAGGATGACGCCAAGAATGGTCATGATCACCAATACGGCTTATGATAGAATTGGAACCGATGACCCGGAATTGAGTTATATAATTTCCTTCTCACATGCCTTTAGAAACCCCAAATGGAGTACCTTTTTGGAACATCAGGGGATACACAGTGATCGCTATTCAGATTTACTATTACGTGGAGGGGTTGCCTATTTGTTCAATGAGCAACTTCAAGTGGATATGGGACTAGGGGCAAGTTTTAAAAATACACCGTCCCGTGTTTTTGTGAATGCCGGGGGCTCCTATAGGTTTGACTTCCACAAAGATAAATTGGTCCCCATCGAAGACCAAAAGTCCAATGAAAATGGGGGTGCCATCAAGAAAAACTCCATGAAAAAGGAGAAACGAAAAGATAGAAAATCCCGGGGAAGCGGTGCGGAAGACGTGGATTTGGGACCGTCCAAAAAGCAATTGAGAAAACTCAAAAAGGCCCAGAAAAAAGGAAATAGGGACGACAGCGAAATTGACTTCTAAGTTTCGATACCCTTAGTACTTTTAACCTTTGCTTAATTTTTAGGTATTGATTAATATTCCTAATATTGATGCTTCTAAGAAGCATCGATGATCACATTAAAAGAGGTTGCAAATACCAAGGAGCTAAAGAAGTTCGTAACCTTTCCTTTTTCGCTCTACAAGGGTTCCAAATATTGGGTTCCCCCTATTATAAAGGACGAACTTGACTCTTTTAACAAGGATATAAACCCCGTGTTCAAAGATGCGGATGCCCGATTTTTTCTAGCCTATAAAAATCATTCCATTGTTGGTAGAGTCGCCGCTATCATCAACCGATTGGAAATTGAGCAGCAACAGATCAAGAAAATGCGATTTGGTTGGTTCGATTTTATAGACGATCCCAATGTCTCCAAACTACTTTTGGAAAAAGTTGCGGAAATAGGAAGGGAAAACCAACTTGAATTTATGGAGGGACCGGTAGGTTTTTCCAATCTGGATAAAGTAGGAGTACTTGTGGAAGGTTTTGACCATATTGGCTCTATGGTCACTTGGTATAACCATCCCTATTATGAAAAGCATTACGCCAATTTTGGATTTGTAAAGGAGAAGGAGTACATGGAGAACAAATTCCCCGTTAGTAATGCAGATCCTGCACTCTTTACCAAACTTAATGACATTGTTAAAAAGAGGTATGGCCTAAAAGAAATGAACTTTACAAGCACCAAGGAGGTTATGCCCTATGTGGACGAGATGTTCGACCTTTTTAACGAAACCTACGCAAAGCTTTCTTCCTTTGTTCCCATTACCGAAATACAAAAGGCCTATTTCAAAAAAAAATATATCAGTTTTATCAATCCGGAGTACATCAAATTTATTCTGGACAAAAATGACAAGGTAATTTCCTTTGCCATCGTAATGCCCTCTTATTCCAAGGCTTTGCAAAAAGCCAATGGCACATTGTTACCTTTTGGGATTTTTCATCTATTATCGGCAAAAAGGAACAGTAAGGATGCTATCTTTTATTTGATAGGCATCCACCCTGAATACCAGAACAAAGGTGTTACCGCCATCATATTCAATGAATATTACAAGGTATTCACGGAAAAAGGTATAAAAATGTGTTACAGAACTCCAGAGTTGGAAGAAAACATTGCCATAAAACAAATGTGGAAGCACTTTAGCCCAGAGGTTTACAAAAGAAGAAGAACCTATAGAAAAAGCCTATAAAAAAGCCCAAACTTAATGTTTGGGCTTTATTTATTACTTATTGAAAAATCGAACGCTACTCTCCCATAGCCGCTGCAACCGCTGCGGATAATCTTTTATAGGTTCCGTTTTTCAATCGGTCCCTGATAGCGGAAAAAGCATCCAGAGTTTCGCTAATATCCTCCATGGTATGGGTTGCCGTTGGTATCAAACGCAACAAAATCAACCCTTTAGGAATCACTGGATATACTACAATAGAACAGAAAATACCGTAATTTTCCCTCAAATCCTTTACCAATGCCATCGCCTCTGGAATACTACCGTTCAAATATACAGGGGTGACACAGCTAGTAGTGGTCCCAATATCAAAACCTCGCTCCTTTAAACCGTTTTGAAGGGCGTTAACGTTTTCCCACAACTTCGCCTTAAGCTCCGGCATGGTACGTAACATGTCCAAACGTTTTAAAGCTCCTTTCACATAAACCATGGGAAGGGATTTTGCGAACATTTGGGAACGCAAATTATATTTTAGGTAATCGATTATTTCTTGATCGGCCGCAACAAAAGCCCCAATACCAGCCATGGATTTGGCAAATGTGGCCAGATATACATCTATTTGATCCTGAACACCTTGCTCCTCACCTGCACCTGCTCCGGTTTTGCCCAACGTTCCAAAACCATGGGCATCGTCTACCAATAACCTAAAGTTGAACTTCTTTTTTAACGCGACAATTTCCTTAAGAATCCCTTGTTCGCCCCGCATCCCAAAAACACCTTCGGAGATAACCAAAATACCCCCTCCTGTTTGGTCCGCCATTTTGGTGGCTCGCTCAAGGTTCTTTTCCAGACTCTCGGCATTGTTATGGGTAAACGTAAACCTTTTACCCATATGCAATCGAACACCATCGATAATACAGGCGTGGCAATCCACGTCATACACAATAATATCATCCTTTGTAACCAATGCATCGATAACCGACATAAACCCTTGGTAACCAAAATTAAGCAAGTAGGAAGCCTCTTTTTGGGAAAATTCTGCCAATTCCCGTTCCAATTGCTCGTGGTAGTCCGTATGACCACTCATCATACGTGCGCCCATTGGGTACGCCGCTCCGTGCTCCGTTGCTGCTTCACCATCTACCTTTTTTATTTCGGGTAGATTTGCAAGACCCAAATAATCGTTTATACTCCAGGTAATTACATCCTTTCCTTGGAACTTCATCCTATTGGAAATTGGACCTTCCAATTTAGGAAATACAAAATATCCCTCTGCTTGTGAAGCCCATTTACCTAACGGGCCCTTATTTTCTATGATTCTTTCAAATAAATCTCTCATCACCTAGTTTTGGTTCTGCCTGCAAAAGTAAAAATTTTTGGACAGCATTCACAAATAATTTATTGGCACCGCCAAAGGGTTTACTATACCTAGGTTAGTCACGAAATAAAAAGTTCGTCTTCGAAGAATGCCTCGTGGGCTTTCCCCAAGGTAGATATGAATAAAAAAAAGCGGGCAAAAAGCCCGCTTTTGGTAGTATTCTTAAACCTCAGCTTACTTAATGAACTGGATTTCCTGTTTCGCTTCCACTGGATTGGCCTCCAAAAAGCCTTGGTCTTCCATCCACTGGTCACTGTAAATTTTACTCATATACCGTGAACCGTGATCTGGGAAAATAACAACGACTTTGCTGTTCGCATCAAAGGTGTTCAATTCATCCAGTTGTTTCACGGCCTGCATAACGGCTCCACTGGTATACCCTACAAAAATGCCTTCCGTTCTGGAAATTTCCCTTGCGGTATGTGCACTTTCCGCATCGGTGACCTTTATAAATTCATCGATAATCTCAAAATCCGTGGCAGTTGGAATCAAATTTTTACCCAATCCTTCAATCCTGTACGGATAGATTTCATTGGTATCCAAGGTTCCCGTCTCGTGATATTTCTTTAAAACGGAACCATAGGCGTCTACTCCAATGATTTTGATATTCGGGTTTTGTTCCTTTAAATATCGGGCCGTACCGGAAATAGTACCACCCGTCCCACTGCAGGCCACCAAGTGCGTAATCTGTCCGGCTGTTTGTTCCCAAATTTCAGGACCTGTTGATCGATAGTGGGCCTCCATATTCAATTCATTAAAATACTGATTGATATATATGGAGTTCTTGGTTTCGTCATGCAAACGTTTCGCTACTTGGTAGTAGGACCTTGGATCATCCGCACTCACATGGGCAGGACAAACATACACTTCCGCACCCATGGAACGTAGCATATCGATTTTATCGGCAGAAGACTTAGAAC
This sequence comes from Maribacter sp. C-4077, assembly GCF_055378385.1. Lineage (NCBI taxonomy): Bacteria > Pseudomonadati > Bacteroidota > Flavobacteriia > Flavobacteriales > Flavobacteriaceae > Maribacter > Maribacter sp. C-4077. The sequence continues at coordinate 3,333,754 of NZ_AP038807.1, read as the reverse complement.
TGACCGCCAGAATACACTTGTACCCCTTGATAATACTTACCATGGCAATACTAAAACCAGTATTCCCAGAAGTTGTCTCAATAATGGTACTGCCTTCCTTCAAGAGGCCTTTCCTTTCGGCCTCTTCTATTATGTGGATTGCGATGCGGTCTTTGGAGGAGTGACCTGGATTGAATGCCTCAACTTTGGCATAAAAGTCACCTGTAAGATTCTCGGTAATCCTGTTAAGTTTCACCAAGGGTGTTTTCCCAATTAATTCTAAGATATTGTTGTTAGCCTTTATCTTATTTTCCATAGGGGGGTACGATTTTTGTTTTTAGCAAATCAAAGATTTGTTAAAATTTGCTACAAATCTACTATTTTTTTTCTACAGTACTATTTTTCCTTCCAAATCCAACAGAAATGCATATTCCTTTGCGGCTTCCCTAAGTGCCTCAAACCTGCCGGAAGCCCCTGCATGACCCGTTTCCATATTGATATCAAAAAATAAAAAGGTATCATTTTTTTTCAATTCCCTTAATTTGGCGACCCACTTGGCAGGTTCAAAATATTGCACTTGGGAATCATGCAAACCCGTGGAGACATACAAATTGGGGTAACCCTGGGCCTTTACATTGTCATACGGAGAATAGGATTTCATATAGTTGTAGAATTCCAAATCGTTTGGATTGCCCCATTCGTCATACTCCCCGGTAGTCAGTGGAATTGAATCATCAAGCATTGTGGTGACCACATCCACAAAGGGTACTGAAGCAATTACTCCATTGTAAAGCTCAGGGGCCATATTGATGACAGCGCCCATCAAAAGACCGCCTGCGGAACCACCCATGGCATACAGATGATCGGGACCTGTCAATTGCTGTTCAATCAGGTATTTCGAACAATCGATAAAATCCGTAAAGGTATTCATCTTCTTTAAAAGCTTTCCATCCTCATACCACTTCCTCCCCAAATACTCACCTCCCCTTACATGGGCAATGGCATAGACAAAACCTCGGTCCAATAAACTGAGGCGTACCGTTGAAAAATAGGGGTCTATGGTGTACCCATATGAGCCATAGGCATATTGTAAAAGCGGGGTATTCTTGGATAAAACCGTATCCTTATGGTATACCAAGGAAATAGGAATTTTTATCCCGTCCCTTGCCGTGGCCCAAAGACGTTCTTCAATATAATTGTCCTTATCAAAATTTCCCCCAAGTACCTCCTGTTCCTTCATGACGGTCTCCTCTTTGGTGGCCATATTGAAATCGATTACAGAACTTGGAGTTCTCAATGAATTATAGCTATATCTTAAAATTTGGGTGTCGAAATCCCGATTGTTGCCCACGTGGGCTGTATAAGTCTCACTTGAAAAAGGCAGGTAATAGGCATCCGAACCGTCCCAACGGACTATCCGAATCTGGTTGAGTCCGTTTTCCCTTTCGGAAAGAACATAGTAATCCTTGAAAATATCAACATCTTCCAATAGCACATCCTCCCTGTGCGGAATGAACTCTTGCCAATTCCTGGATTCCGTGCTATCCTCTCCCACCTTCATTAACTTAAAATTGGTAGCACCGTCCTTATTTGTCAGGATATAGAAAGAGTCCTCAAAATGAAAAATTGAATACTCCACCCCTCTTTCCCTAGGGGAAAATACCTTAAAACCTTCCTCCGGTCTTTCCAAGGAGAGCATCTGAAACTCCGAGGTCAAGGTACTATGGGAACCTATTACAATATACTTTTTAGATTTTGTCTTGTACACAAAGGTGCTAAAAGTATCATCCTTCTCATGAAACACCAACTCATCCTTTGCTACGGGGGTTCCCAGAACGTGTTTGTATATTTTATCCGATCTTAGGGTAACCGGTTCCTTCTTGGTATAGTAAAAGGTTTTGTTATCGTTGGACCAAACACCGCCACCTGTGGTATTCTCTATTTTATCTGGATATATTTCACCTGTCTCAAGGTTCTTTACCTGAAGTGTATATTCCCTTCTTGAAACGGTATCCACACCAAAAATGGCCAAAGTATTATTGGGGCTGACCGCGATTCCGCCCAAACTAAAATATTCGAAACCTTCTGCCATCTCGTTCCCATTGAACATGATTTCTTCTTCGGAATCCAAGGTTTCCTTGAAACGGGAATAAATGGGATATTCACCCCCTACTTCATATCTGGTCTTGTACCAATATCCATCTAGCTTGTAGGGTACGGAGGCATCATCTTCCTTGATCCTGGTCTTCATTTCCTTAAAAAGTGCCTCTTGGAAAGCTTTGGTATGCGCCGTCATGGCATTGTAAAAGTCGTTTTCACTTTGCAAATAGGCCAAAACCTCAGGGTCTTCCCTCTCGTTAAGCCAGTAGTAATTATCGATTCTAACATCGTTATGGGCAACTAATTCCTTAGGTCGTTTTTTGGCTACCGGTGCATTGCGCTGTGTCATTCTGTTCTCTTTTCAATTTTAAGATGGTCGCAAAAATAGATCTTATTATTTGGAGCGTTTCTGTATGTTAGGCCGATTTTGGATCCGCAACGAATATGAACATTTTAGTACCTTTGAAATATAAACGAAAACAAAAAAATCAGCTATGTTCGGAGATTTGATGGGTATGATGGGCAAACTAAAGGAAACCCAAAAAAAAGTGGAAGAGACCAAAAAGCGGATGGACACGGTCCTTATCGATGAAAAATCTTCCGATGGGTCCGTTTCCGTAACTATCACCGCCAATAGAGAAATAAAAAAAATCGAAATTTCAGAAGAACTTTTGTCCGACATGGAGCAGTTGGAGGATTTTCTAATCTTAACGCTGAACAAGGCCATTAAAAGGGCGACGAGCATAAACGAAAGCGAATTGGCGTCTGTTGCCAAGGAAGGAATGCCCAATATTCCAGGAATGGATTCTTTGTTGAAGTAAGCTACTGTTTGGCAGGCCTACATGGCACTCCCAAGAAATAAAGTTTTGATTTGTAGGTAAGACTGAGCGTTGAACTTTATGGCGATGGCTTGAACGTTTTCCAGTCCCTATTCTTTGAAATTACCTATCTTTAAAAGAAAGAATTGGTATGATCGAGGTCAAAAACAAGGATGATGAATTTTACCAGTTTGTGGTAAAATCTGCCACGGGAAAAGTGCTGTTGGAAAGTGTGGAATTTAAGGATTCCAAATCCATGGAGCATACGCTTAACGAACTAAAGAATGTCGAACTTCCAACTAAAAGGTTCGAACGCAAAACGAATTTCGAGGGTAAATTTCTGTTCAATCTAAAAAACGACCAAGGAACCGTAATTGGCAGCAGTGGTTTTTACAACTCCGAAGCCGGTATGGAAAACGGCATCAAAAACCTACGAAACATCCTGGAACCGTAAAAGGGCCAATTTTAGATAACCTAGAAACGCCGTAAGGTTTCCAAAAAATAGTCGTGCATTTCATTGGTATAATCCATGTGCGTTACCATACGCAACTTTCCCTGCCCCATGCTTATGATATGGATATCCTTTTCCTGCAATTTGGAGTTGAAGTCGGCACTGGACATAAAATCCTCCTCAATTTCAAAAATGATGATGTTGGTTTCTATGGGTTCCACTTTCCTTATAAAGGACAGCTTCGTTAGTTCCTTACCAATTTCTGCCGCCTTTTGATGATCCTCTGAGAGTCGGTCAATATGATGGTCCAAAGCATAGATTCCTGCAGCGGCCAAAAATCCCGACTGGCGCATGCCCCCACCCAATATTTTTCGTATCCGTAAGGCATGGTGAATATGCTCCTTGCTTCCCAAAAGTACGGAACCCACCGGGCATCCCAAGCCTTTGCTCAAACATACACTAATAGTTTCAAAGAGGGCGCCATACTGTTCCGGCGATTCATTTTTAGCCACCAAGGCGTTCCACAATCTGGCGCCGTCCAAATGATAATGCAAACCGTGCTTTTCGCAAACCGCCTTAATCTTCTTTAATTCCTTATTATCCCAACAGGCACCACCCCCTTTGTTCGTCGTGTTTTCAATACATACTAAGGAAGTCAACGGACTGTGATAAAAATCGGGTGGATTTATGGCCGATTCTACCTGTGCCGCCGTAACCATGCCCCGGTGTCCATCCAAGAGCCGACAAGAAACGCCGCTGTTAAAACTCACACCTCCGCCTTCATAATTAAAAACATGGGCATATTTATCACAGATCAATTGCTCTCCGGGTTGGGTATGCAATTTTATGGCGGTCTGATTGGTCATGGTACCGCTCGGGAAGAAAAGTGCCGCCTCCATCCCGAACATGGTGGCCACTTTTTCCTCCAAAGCATTGACCGAAGGGTCATTTTTGAACACATCGTCCCCAACTTGGGCAGACATCATGGCATCCAGCATACCAGCCGTAGGTTTGGTGACCGTGTCGCTTATCAAATTTATTGTCATTACAGGATACTATTTTGGATTAATGAAAACAATCCATGCCTATGGGCGAACCATCTGGAATCTTTGGCGCATCGACAACTTTAAATTCATCTGGGTGTTCATAAAAATCAGTGATCCTACGGCTAATTTCCCCTTTGATAGCCGCATTTTCCATATTCATGGCATTCAATTTTTTTAGCTGCATGTTGGCAATCGCATTTACCTGCGGATGGACGGCATCACTCGCTACCAAGTTCATCAGATGAAATAGCACCCTAAAATTGATATTTTGCTGTACCTCATTGCTATAGGAATTTTTCAGATTTTTCCCGAAGGTATTGGAAACTACTTCGGCCAATACCTCTTCCAATCCAAGATTGTTGGGGTCCAAAGCCTTTTGTTGGATCAATCTGGAAGCCCTTTCCGGATGCAGCAATAGTCCAAGGGTCATATCGGCGGCCGTTTCTGGAGCGGAAAGTGCGTCAAAGGTGACGCCCGTCTTGCCGTTAAAGGATTCCCGGGTACTTCCAAAACCAATGGCCCTGGGAGGGAACAAACTCAATTTCTCCTTTGGGATTGCAATTTCATCGGCATCCAAGGTCCTTAAAATTGCCTTTAAGGTTTGTTCCTGAGTTCGCTTATCTACAGGGGCAACGGTCAATTGGCCATCCCCCTTTACGGTATAGTTATAATCCAAACCGCCTATGATCTTTGTTGCCGCTTCTGTTTGATACCGATGGAAAAAATACAAGGGTGCGAAAACGTCTTCCAAAACGGAATTGGCCTCATTGGTGCGGATATTGTCTATAGAGAAGTTTGCGATGGCGGTCTCCCTGATCTTCAACATATCCAACAATTCATCACTGATGGACTTTCCGTTGTCCCAAAGGTGGGCAAATATATGGGCCCCGCCTTGTGGACGCGCATCTTGATCGGATATGTACCGTAGACCATCCGAAGTTGCTTTTTCCAAAATTTCGTTCAACGCTTCCCTTTCATTGGTACCTTTGGGAAAATCGCTATAAGCATAGGCCACGATTACCTTGTCCCATTCCCCGATGCCCGTATCATACGCATTGGAAAAATCGATTTCACCATTTTTGACCGAAAACTGGGGGTGTGGATAATCCATCACCGAAGCCCTTCCATTGGTGCTGGCGGCAAAGTTGTGCGAAAAGCCCAAAGTATGCCCTATTTCGTGTGCCGATAACTGACGGATTCTCGCCAAGGCCAAATCCAACATAGGCTGGTAATTATCGTCCCTTTCCGCAAAAGGCTTGTTCATCAAAGCCTGTGCAATTAAAAAATCCTGACGGATTCGTAAACTTCCCAAACTAACATGTCCTTTAATTATTTCACCGGTTCTGGGATCCGACACGCTGGAACCATAGCTCCATCCCCTAGTAGATCTGTGCACCCATTGAATGACATTATAGCGAACATCCAAAGGATCCGCATCGTCCGGCAACATTTTTACCTGAAAAGCATCCTTATACCCAATGGCCTCAAATGCTTGGTTCCACCACCTGCCACCTTCCAAAAGGGCACTGCGAACAGGTTCCGGGGTTCCGTTATCCAAATAATAGATTATAGGTTCTACCGCTTCACTGACCTCGGCATCGGGGTTTTTCTTTTCCAACCGATGCCTAGGGATAAACCTTCTTATCAAGGACTCCTCAACGGGAGTCGCATAATCGTAATAGGAAAAGGGATAGGCCCCTGACCTGGGGTCGAACTCGCGCTTTTCAAAATTGTCATCGGGGAGTTCCACAAATGAATGATGCTGGGCCACGGTAATCAATCCAGGGTTGGGCACCACACTTCTCACATAGCTTCCTTTGGGACTTCCCTTAAAGGTTAGGGTAATATCAAATTCAATATTTTTTGGAAAGGCCTTGGTACGGTCCATCGCCATGGCACTTTTTTCCTTGTCCAGCGTATAACTTCCCTGATCGGTGCTTTGGAGTCTTTCCGTAACTCCATGGATATCCTGCATTAAAAACCCCGATATATCAATAATATATTTCCCATCTTTTTCCTCTTCAATGGGAAAACCATATAAAATGGATTTTGCAAAGGCCTGCTCCACGGATTTCTTTTCAAGGGCATTGTCCGTCAAGGCCCTGAACTTTAAATTAGGCTGCACCAAAAGGAGCTTGTTTCCGGCCTTCCTGAAAAAGACTACCTGTTCATTTCCCAATTGCCCCCTGTCCAAGCCAATATCATTGCTTCCGATGCCACTGCTCAAGGAAGAAACATATAGAAACTCCTTTTCCAATTGGGGTACCTCTAGATAAATTTTGTCGGTTTTGGAATCGTAATAGAAATCGAAAAGGCCTTCAAACTTTTGGAAATCCTTTTTTTTCTCTGAAAACTGACCAAAAACCGGTGATATGGATAGTATGGCCAAAAACAGCCATAACGGGGATGTTTTTTTCATGTATTAATGGGTATTGATTCTTAAAAATTACTGTTTACATCCAATAAGTCGCAAATGAATACGTGAAAAAAACAACTTGGATGTTTGGTTTCAAAATTTAGTTAGGAGTTAAAAATAGATAATTTACGGCTAAATTCTTAACCGATGGTGTCCTAATTGGAGAAACACGTTTTTAAACAAAAAAGTCGCAAGATTTTTATAGAAAAGAAAATTTAAGCACCCTATTTATGTTGAAATACTAAGCGTTTTTTCTATAAAATTTTTTACCTTTTATGAAAACAAATTGTATGTCTAACGTTGAGAACCAAATTTTTTCCTCCTATCAGAGAAACCCTGATTTATATGACGAAATTTACGATAGTAAAGGAAACATAAAGGATATCTATCAAAAGCTTTTTGATATTTATGGCGGGCATTCCATCCAGGATTATATCAACCTTAACTCCAAGGCCAAAGCATCTTTTTTCAATCAGGGAATAACCTTTCAGGTCTATGGTGAGGACAATGTTCAGGAAAAGATTTTTCCCTTCGACCTATTCCCAAGAATTATCGACCCGGAGGAGTGGGACATCATTGAAAGGGGATCCATTCAAAGGGCCAAGGCATTGAACCTTTTTCTGTGGGACATTTACCACGATAAGAATATATTAAAGGATAAGGTCGTTCCCTTGGAACTCATTACGTCTTCGGCCAATTACTTGGATCAAATGAACGGGCTCAATCCACCCGGTGGCATTTACAATCATATATCGGGAACCGATATCATTAAACACAAAGATGGCCAGTATTATGTTTTGGAGGACAATATTAGATGTCCGTCCGGAGTGAGCTACGTAATCTGCAACCGCACGGCCCTGAAACGGGCCCTCTTTGGGGTTTTTAACCATTACCAGACCTATACGGTTACGGACTACGCGGAAAACCTAATGGAGCAATTGGAATCCGTAAAACCAAAAGGTGTAGATATCCCAAATTGCGTTGTTATCACGCCGGGCATGTATAATTCCGCTTTTTATGAACATTCCTACTTGGCAAAGACCATGGGGGTCGAACTTGTAGAAGGACGTGACCTGTTCGTTGAAAACGATTTTGTGTACATGAAGACCATCAAAGGACCTGAAAAGGTGGATGTAATCTACAGGCGAATTGACGATGCATTTTTGGATCCATTGGAGTTTAGGCCGGATTCCGCTTTGGGCGTACCGGGCCTATTCGCCGCTTACAAAAAAGGGAACGTAACACTTGCAAACGCACCTGGCACGGGAGTCGCCGATGATAAAGCGGTTTATACCTATATGCCGGACATCATTAAATATTACCTGAAAGAGGAACCCATCCTAAACAATGTGCATACCTATCATTGTAGCAGACCGGACGAGTTGCAATATGTATTGGAAAATATAAAGGACCTGGTCGTAAAACCTGTGGACGAAGCAGGTGGTTATGGTATCTCCATAGGCAACAGGCTTACCCAACAGGAAATTGAGGAAGTACGAAAACAGATAAAGGAAAATCCAAGAAAATATGTCGCCCAGCCCATCATGTCACTTTCCGTACATCCAACCTATATCGATGATTCCGAATCTTTTGAACAGCGTCATGTAGATCTAAGAACGTTTACCATTCTAGGCAAGGACAAGGAGTTCGTTTTAAAAGGCGGATTGACCCGCGTGGCGTTGAAAAAAGGAAATTTAATCGTGAACTCATCCCAAGGCGGCGGGTCAAAAGACACTTGGGTCTTAAAAAAATAAATACTACATGTTAGCAAGAGTAGCCAATAATCTTTTCTGGATGGGACGATACATTGAACGTTCCGAGCACATTGCGCGTTATATGAACGTCAATTATTTTTCGTCCCTGGACGCACCTAACCAAATTTCCCAGGACAGACAGTTTGTTCTTAGGTCGATGTTGTTTATGGTTGGGGAACCTGATAAGGATTCCAATGGAACACTGGTGGAGGAAGAGGTATTGTTCAAAATTGGCGTGGACCCTAGTTTTGTATCGTCCATTTTGAACAATGTAAAATATGCCAGGGAAAATGCCAACAGTGCACGGGACCTTATTTCTACGGAACTCTATGAATCCATCAACAAATTCTACCATTTTGTCCTAAATTATCCCAAAGAGGTTTTCGTAAGAAGCGGGCTCCATGATTTCACGACCAATGTGACGGAAATGAGCGCTATACTTAGGGGTAAAATTAGGGGTACGCTATTGCACGATTCCGTTTACGCCATCATAATGATGGGCGTAAATATTGAAAGGGCGACACAGATTACCCGTATGATCAATTCCAAATATAACGACGCATTATTGTCTCAAAGCGATTTTGAGGATGGTTTTCGGAAAAGTTTTGAATGGACCACACTACTGAAATGTGCGGAGTCCTATGACATGATGCGCAGGTACTATAAAAAACCGCCTACTAGCATATCCACCTTGGAATTCCTCATTTTGAACCCCAATTGCCCCAGATCCGTCATGAATGCTTTGAACCAGTTTTACGAGCATGTGAAAATTCTAAACCCAGAAAGAAAATACAATAAGGAATCCACAGCGTTTCTGATTGGCCGCGTTCGATCCGAATATGAATTCAAATACATAGAGGAAATTGAAAAGGATATAAAATCCTTTATAGAAAGTATTCTCAAAAGTCTGGAGGAAATCAGCAATAAGGTAGACGAAGAGTTTTTCAACTATTAATGTCTACAAATAGGCTATTTTTACATCCAAGATGTGGAAAGAGCATACCATTCTGTACGAATCCAATACTACTTTTGAAAATGAGGTGGCCGAAGGGTATTGGCAATTCCTGATAATCCCCATGGAAAACGAGTTCCAAGAGATACTGGAATTCGATTTTTCAAACTCCACCCACTGTGTGAACCAATTATCAATAAACGGTTTTGGATTTAAAACCATTAAGGTGCACCCAAAAAAGGCGTTCAGCCAAATTTCCTTTAAAGCTACCTTTAGAGTACGTACTTCCCTGCTACAAATGCCCGAGCCAACGAAGTCCGAGGATATTCTAAACACACTAGAGGAAATCGGCTCCCTCAAATTTCAGGTGCACTTTGAGCGTTTTTTACGGGCAACCCCACTAACGGGATTACCCAAGAACAAAAATGGTAGCTACCAGTTCGACCCAAATAAGGGAATTTTTGAAAACCTTGTAAAGTTGAACTTTTGGATACATTCCCAGTTCCAATTTGTATCGGGAGGACCTGAGGGCACGTCTAGAATGGAGACAATCCAGGTCTTAAAATTGGGCAATTCCAAAGACCTGGCACATCTTTTCTGTACCATGGGCCGATACAATAAAATACCTTGTAGATATGTATCGGGCTTTTTAAATCATGAGAACGGATGCCTTGGCGATGGGCAAATACATGCTTGGGCGGAAGCCTTTGTCCCTGGTTACGGTTGGTTGGGATTTGACCCTACCAACAATAGGGTGGTCAATGCCGATTACATCAAAATCTGCCATGGCAAGGATTCTATGGATTGTTTACCGGAGAAGCGCGTAATCCATTCGGCCGAGAACCATAAAACTACGTATTCCGTTGTCGTTAAAAATCAGCAACGCCTCATACAGCAATAATCGGAACAAACTATATCAAATTTGGTAAAAAAGAATAGTATTTTTACCGAAAATTATCTCAGATGATAGTAACTACAGACCATTATAAAGGTCTTATTGATCGCCTTGGTGCGTTAAGGAGGTATCTTTGACATCGATGCCAAACTTATTGAAATAGAGAACGAGCAGGAAAAGACCTTGGCACCCGATTTTTGGGACAATCCCCAAGAGGCACAGGCACAAATGAAATACATCCAGTCCAAAAAGCAATGGGTGGATGACTTCAATGCCGCCAAGACATTGGTAACCGATCTGGAAGTGCTTATTGAGTTCCTTCAGGAAGGGGAAGTATCGGAGGAAGAAGTAGAAACTCAATATGAAAAAGCCTTGAATTCCTTGGAAAAAATGGAGTTCAAGAATATGCTTTCCGAAGAGGGTGATGAACTTCCCGCCGTACTGCAGATAACCGCAGGTGCGGGCGGTACCGAGAGTTGCGATTGGGCCTCCATGTTAATGCGGATGTACATGATGTGGGCCGAAAAAAATAGATACAAGGTAAAGGAACTGAACTTTCAGGAAGGTGACGTTGCCGGTATTAAAACGGTCACCTTGGAAATTGATGGTGAATATGCGTTTGGATGGCTAAAAGGTGAGAACGGCGTTCACAGATTGGTACGAATTTCCCCGTTTGACAGTAACGCCAAAAGACACACCTCTTTTGTTTCTGTCTATGTGTATCCTTTGGTGGACGACAGTATAGAGATAGACGTAAATCCGGCCGATATCACGATCACCACGGCAAGATCTAGTGGCGCGGGAGGACAGAACGTGAACAAAGTCGAGACAAAGGTGCAATTGGTGCACCATCCCACAGGCATACAAATTTCATGTTCGGACTCCAGAAGTCAGCATGACAATAGGGCCACCGCAATGAAAATGTTGAAGTCTCAACTTTACGAAATAGAACTGCGGAAAAAGATGGAGGCCCGTCAGGAAATAGAGTCCTCCAAAATGAAAATAGAATGGGGTTCGCAAATACGGAATTACGTAATGCACCCCTATAAATTGGTCAAGGATGTGCGAACTGCTGAAGAAACAGGCAACGTGGATGCGGTCATGGATGGGGAGATAGATGCTTTTTTAAAGGCCTACCTTATGATGATGGGACAAAAAGAGGAAGAATAAACACATTATAATTTAACAATGATTAAAATTTATCACAATCCCAGATGTAGAAAATCCAGGGAGGGTCTGGAAATATTGGAGGATTCTGGCAAGGAGTTTGAAGTAGTTAAATATCTGGAGGATGTTCCCTCAAAGGAGGAACTGCGACAAGTTCTTCAGTGTTTGGGTATCTCGGCGGAGAATTTGGTCCGTAAAAACGAGACAATATGGAAAGAGAACTATAGAAATCGTCTTTTGACCGAAGAAGAAATCCTAGATGCCATGATAGAGAACCCAAAACTCATTGAAAGACCGATAGTTATAAAAAACAACACGGCGGTAATAGGTAGGCCACCAGAAAATATTAAGACCCTGATTTCTTAAGGTTCCTTAAAATCGCGGAAACTATTAACAAATAATTAACCAAAGCGACTTAAACCAAAGTTCAATTTCAAAATCAAATATTATGAATAGTACAAAGAAATGGAATCGCTTAAGCATTATCACATTGACCCTATTTCTATTCGCTGGTGTAGAAATATACGCCCAGTTTGGAAATGGTATGGGAGGATATGGTTATGGTAGGGGTTATGGATATGGAAGAGGACGAAGTGCCATACCACAGGCCCAAGAAACTCCCGAAGAGGTAAAGCCCAAGACGGCCGAAGAATTGGTAGACGGTGAAATGCCCTCCATTACAGAGGCCTTGCAATTGAACGATTTTGAAAGTGCCATTCTAAGTTCAATATTGAAAAAATACGTTCAGGAAAGAATTGAGGCACAAATATTAAAACTTCCACCTGAAAAAATGCGTGAGGTCTATGATAAGATTACGCAGCGGCAGGATGAAGAATTAAAAGCAAGTTTACCTCTAGAAAAATATGAGGCATTTGTAGAACTCCAAAAAAACGGAGTGGACAAAACCATAAAAAAGAATAAAAAAGAAAAAAAGAAACAACGAAAGAAAGACAAAAACTAAACCTATGAGAAAACTTTTCCCTTTACTCCTACTATTATTCACTTTACAAGTTATAAGTCAAAGACCAGAAGGAGGCCCAGGGAACGGTCGATCTCCTGTAACGATTACAGGTACGGTTCTAGATGAAGAAAATAACCAACCTTTGGAATATGCAACTTTGGTACTACAAAGTGTTGATAATCCAGAACGGGTTACGGGCGGAATTACGGATATCAACGGTAAATTTTCTGTAGAAGTAGGTCCTGGAAGATACAATGCACGAATAGAATATATCTCTTATAAATCAAAGGAGTTTCCCAATCAAAATTTTACCAAATCCACGGATTTAGGTACCATTAAACTTGCGCTGGATGTTGCACAACTGAACGAAGTAGAGTTAGTTGGAGAACGCACCACCGTAGAGGTACGCTTGGACAAAAAGGTATATAATGTAGGAAAGGATTTAACGAATAGTGGTGCGACCATAAGTGATGCCTTGGATAACATTCCTTCCGTTACGGTGGATGTAGATGGTGCCATAGCCCTTAGAGGAAATGGAAACGTAAGGATATTAATCAATGGTAGACCTTCCGCCCTTGCGGGCTTTGGTTCCACGGATGCACTTAGACAGCTACCTGCTGATGCTATTGAAAAAGTGGAGGTGATTACGAGCCCATCCGCGAGATATGATGCAGAAGGCACCGCCGGTATTTTAAATATCGTTTTAAAGAAAGAAAAGACCCGTGGATTTAATGGTACCATAAATACAACTGTAGGCTATCCAGACGCGTTTTCCATTACTCCAAACCTAAACCTTCGTACGGACAACTTCAATATTTTTACTACTATAGGTTATAGGTATAACAAAGGTCCCGGAAACGGCTTTTTTGACAACACCTATTTTAATGGTGCCTTTGACCGAATTATCGAGGATAGGGATATAAATAGAAACAATAGCGGATTTAATGCCAATTTAGGAATAGAATACTTTCTAACAGATCAATCTTCATTAACCATTAGTGGCTTTGGAAGGTTGAACGATGGAGAAGATGTTACGGATAATAATACAACACGTTTCATAGGTACAAATATTGATAGCAGAACTTTAAGAAGGGAAATTGAATTAGAGGATGAAAAGAGCTATCAACTTTCACTTAATTACAACAATAATTTTAATGATGAAGGACATAAATTAACGGCTGACTTTCAATATTCCTTTGATGAGGAGATAAAACCCATCATAATTAGTGAAGACCAATTTTTTCCTACGGATTCCATTATTGATGCTCAAAACATAGATCAGATTGAATTACAAAATGAAGTACTGGTACAGGTTGATTATGTACTTCCTATGGGAGATGCACAATTTGAGGCGGGCTATAGAGGTAATTTTGAGGAAAACGACAATGACTTCGCCTTGGAGCAACGTAATCCTGATACTGGTGTTTTTGAACCCAATCCTGGCTTGACAAACCGTTTTATCTTTAATCAAAACGTAAATGCGCTGTATACCCAATATGGGAACAAATACGGGAAATTTTCATTTCTTGCTGGTCTAAGACTGGAAAACACACAGTTAAAAGGTCAAGTAACCGGCGTAGATATTGAAACATTACGGGAAATTTTGGGACCGGAAATTGATTTGGATTTCAACAAGAATTATTTGGGCCTTTTCCCTACTTTGAACCTTATTTATGAACTAGCCGAAAACGAAAATATATCTTTGGGTTATAATCGACGTATCAATAGACCTAGGGGATTCTTCATAAACCCATTTCCCTCGTTTTCCAGTAGAACAAATATTTTTCAAGGTAATCCTGATTTGGATCCAGCCTTTGCTAATGCCTATGATATAGGATATCTAAAAAGATGGGAAAAAATTACACTTACAACTTCTGTGTATTATCAAAAAGAGACAAATTCCTTTGAAAGAATCCAAGAAGAAACAGGTCAACTTACAACAGATGGTATCGCAATTATACGCTCTTTGCCCATTAATCTTTCAACCAATGAGCGAATAGGTGGAGAAGTTGGCATACTTTACAACCCCTTTAAATGGTGGAGAATCAACGGAAGTTTTAACTTTTTCCAGTTTAATTCCAGCGGTATATTTAATGGTGTAGATTTTGGCGCCAAAAACACGAGCTGGTTTTCTAGATTTAGTTCCAAGGTTACATTACCAGGAAAAATTGATTGGCAAACAAACGCCTTCTATCGGGGCCCCACAAACAATGCCCAAACAGAAAACGAAGGCATTTTTTCCATAAATCTGGCATTTAGTAAGGACATTCTAAAAGACAATGGCACCATAGCCTTTAATGTTAGCGATTTATTAAACTCAAGAAAGCGTATGTCTTTCACACAGACTCCTACGTTTACTTCAGATAGTGAATTTCAATGGCGGGTAAGGCAATTCAATCTTTCTTTTGTATATCGAATTAACCAGCAAAAGCAGCGTGAAAGAAGACAGCAAAGGGACGACTCCGGAGACGATGAAGAATTTGGAAGTTAATGGAGAAACGAATACAAAAAAAAGGGGAAGCATTTTGCTTCCCCTTTTTAATTACTATATTTTAAGCCTGTCTTGCGGCTTTTTTCTTTTCACGTCTTTCCTTCAAAAGCTCACGAATATTTCCAAACAACCAATATGGTACTACAAAAGTCAACAAGAATATCATTAACCAAAATCCTATGGTAAGTATGGTCAAAAAAGCTAGAAATCCTAAATATTGGTCAAATTCAAACATGATACTTCGTTTTATGTTCCAAAGATACTTTGAAAATGATACATTTTCCAAGTCAAACTTAAAAAAATATTTAATAGGCATTGAAGTCCAAAAAATTGGGCAAACCCCTAAATTTGTTATTCAAAATATTTAACATCATGAATTACAGAATAGAAAAAGACACTATGGGCGAAGTACAAGTGCCCAAGGATAAGTATTGGGGGGCACAAACGGAACGTTCCCGTAATAATTTTAAAATTGGACCTTCGGCATCCATGCCATTGGATATAGTTTACGGTTTTGCGTATTTGAAAAAGTCGGCCGCATATGCCAATTGCGAGTTAGGCGTATTGTCCGAAGCAAAAAGAGACCTAATTTCCCAAGTCTGTGATGAAATTTTGGCTGGTAAACATGATGAACAATTTCCATTGGTAATTTGGCAAACAGGTTCTGGCACCCAAAGTAATATGAACGTGAACGAAGTGATTGCCAACAGGGCCCATGAAATTGCGGGAAAGGTCATCGGGGAAGGTGAAAAGACCATTCAACCCAACGATGATGTCAATAAATCCCAATCTTCAAACGATACCTTCCCAACGGGCATGCACATTGCGGCGTATAAAAAAATCGTGGAGGTAACCGTTCCCGGAGTAAAGCGATTAAGGGATACCTTGGATAAAAAAGCAAAGGAATTTAAGGATGTTGTTAAAATTGGTCGGACACATTTGATGGATGCCACTCCCCTAACCCTTGGGCAGGAATTTTCAGGATATGTTTCCCAATTGGACCATGGGCTAAAGGCATTGCACAACACCTTGGACCACTTGAGCGAACTTGCCTTGGGAGGAACCGCCGTTGGTACCGGACTGAACACACCCGAAGGCTATGACGTACTAGTAGCCAAATACATTGCAGATTTTACCAGTTTACCCTTTAAAACCGCAGAAAACAAATTTGAGGCCCTGGCCGCACACGACGCTATTGTTGAGAGCCATGGGGCACTGAAGCAATTGGCGGTTTCGTTGAACAAAATTGCAAACGACATACGAATGATGGCATCGGGACCAAGATCGGGAATAGGGGAAATAATCATTCCGGCGAACGAACCAGGTAGTTCTATTATGCCGGGCAAGGTAAACCCTACACAATGTGAGGCAATGACCATGGTATGTGCCCAAGTAATGGGCAACGATGTTGCCATTGGGGTTGGAGGTACACAAGGACATTATGAATTGAACGTATTCAAGCCAATGATGGCGGCGAATATTTTACAGTCCGCCCAACTATTGGGGGATGCCTGCATAAGTTTTGAGGAACACTGTGCCTCTGGCATTGAGCCGAATCGTAGTGTCATCAAGCAACTCTTGAACAACTCCTTGATGTTGGTTACAGCCTTGAACACAAAGATAGGATATTACAAAGCGGCCGAAATAGCGAATACGGCCCACAAAAACGGAACCACCTTAAAAGAGGAAGCCGTGAATCTAGGTTATGTAACCGCCGAAGAATATGATGAATGGGTAAAACCTGAAGATATGGTAGGAAGTCTTAAATAAAAATTGTTGTAGAAAATGAAAAGGGCGGTCTACGAAAGACCGCCCTTTTTATATATGTAATGGATAGTGTTCTATTATTTTAAAGCGAACTTGGAAGTTCCCAATAATTTAAGCTTATCATCATACACATTCACCATATAGTTTCCATCTTGGAAATCACTAGCTGGTTTGTTAATGTAATCACAAACATCCAAAGCCTTGTTTTCGTAATAGAATTCCGTAGCCTTACTGTAAGTAATGGAAGCACCTTCATCGTTTGTCTTGGAGAAACTTTCGCCCATAACATTTCCTTGGGGATCCAATACCTCTAAATAAAATTCCCTATCACCGGCTTGGGCGATAACGTTATCGGCAACCGTGAAACAGATCTTAAATTTATCAGTAGCCCTGGCTCTTTGCGTTGAGACCAATTTACCACTATTACGCTCTTTTACGGCATCTACATTAAATTTTGAAAGATTCAAAGCGGAACCTTTGGCAACGGCATCGGCCAGTTGCGTGTTCTGCACAACCAAAGAATCATTGAAAACTGTTTGTTTTTCCAACTCAACATACGTACTGTCACGTTGCATGGCAATCATCGTGTTGGATCGGGTTAAAGAATCCACTTGTTTCAACAATTGCTCTCTTTCGGCCTTAAGTACATCCACTTGTCTTCTATATCTTGACAAAGCGGAAATATCGGCTTTCATTGTTTTTACGGAATCGATATATTTTGCAATATTATCCCTAGCCGTAACCAATTCCTCATTGGTAGCGTTACTTTCTAAAATAGCCTTATCGTATTCGGATTTTAAGCTATTCAAGTCCTCAACCACCAATTCCTTCTCCTTGGTTAGAACGGTTTCAGTCTTTTTCTTATCCTGATAAAGACTTACAGTGTAGATAATAGTACCTAAGAGCACTACACCCAATAAAGCCGCTAGGACTTTCAAACCATTGTTATTTTTTGTTTCGGTCATAATGTAATATTTAATTAATCTTGTTGATTTTCAACTAAAGTGTTTGTTTGTATCACTCTATATACGTACGGATGCGGATTTTAGATTTTTTAATGTTAAATAATTTTAAATCCGTTTTCAAAGACTATGTACTTTTAATACTTTTAAGCATACCACGATTCCAAATATAATGCTGGAAATCATTGCTTTTGAGCCGAAATACAAGGATATTTTTAGGGACTTAAATCTGGCATGGCTAGAGCGATTTTTTTATGTGGAGGATAAAGACCATGAACTTCTCAACGATTGTCAGACACATATCCTGGATAAAGGAGGACTCATATTCATAGGTCTTTGGAACCAAAAACCCGTGAGCTGCTACTCCCTATTGAAAAAGGGGGCCGGAATCTACGAATTGGGAAAAATGGCGGTGGATATGGAATACCAAAGTTTAAAAATCGGCCAACGGATGTTGGCGCACGCCATCGCTTTGGGAAAGCGTAACCAATGGGAGCGTATTGAACTATATTCCAGCACCAAACTGAATCCGGCGCTTCACATATACAGAAAGTTTGGGTTTAGGGAAGTGATTCTGGAAAACAATTCTCCCTATGCACGATCCGATATAAAAATGGAACTATTACTTTAATTAAATCATATTATGAAAAAGAGAAATTTACTTACGATACTATTTTTTTCGGCAACCCTTTTGTTTTCTTGTAAGGACAAGAAAGGGAAAGATGTTGATGCTGTACCAGCATACAATTCTGAAGCAAACATTCCACCCCAATCTCCATCCCAAGTATTGGACAATTTAAAGGTTGTCCCTATTGAACACGCCACAACAGTACTCGAATGGAACGGTGTCACCATTTATGTGGACCCTACCGGAGGGGCGAAAGCTTTTGAAGGTCAAAATGAGCCTAATCTACTATTAATAACCGATATCCATGGCGACCATCTCAATGTGGAAACCTTACAGGAACTGAATACGGACAATGTTGCCATCGTAGTCCCGCAAGCCGTAGCCGACCAACTTCCGGAAGCATTCCATCCACAGTTGAAAATTTTGAATAACGGTGAAACTGCAGCGCTGGAAGGTATAAAAATTGAGGCAATCCCCATGTACAACTTGCGAGAAGAGGCCAAGGATTTTCATGTAAAAGGTAGGGGCAACGGTTATGTCCTCACCTTGGGGGATGAACGCGTTTATTTTTCCGGGGACACTGAGGACATTCCTGAAATGCGAAACCTTCAAAATATAGATAAGGCCTTTGTTTGTATGAACCTGCCGTATACGATGACGGTGGAGAATGCCGCCTCGGCCGTTTTGGATTTTAAACCAGCAGAAGTTTACCCTTATCATTACAGGGGCAGACCAGATGTAAGCGATGTTTCAAAATTCAAGGAACTGGTAAACGCCGGCAATGCCGATATTGAAGTGGTCCAATTGGATTGGTACCCAAATGAAGAATATTGATAAAATGTAACATCACAGTAAGAAATGAGTCTTACTAAATGAAAATTGTTTAATCGACTAAAATAAAACTGTATGAAATTAAAATTCGGAATGTTTCTACTTCCTGTATTATTTCTTTGCATACTTGGTTGTCAAAATCAAGAAGAAAAGAAGGATGCCGATAGTCAGAAAATGGCACAATTCAAGGTACCCGTAGAATATTACACCTTGGACAACGGACTCAAGGTAATCCTTTCGCAGGACAAAACCTCGCCAACAGCCATCGTGGCGGTGTACTACAACATCGGGTTTCGGATAGAACCGAAGGATAGGACCGGATTCGCCCACCTTTTTGAACACATGATGTTCCAAGGCTCCAAAAATTTGGGGAAAATGGAATTCATAAAACTCGTTCAGGAAAACGGAGGCGTCCTTAACGGTTCAACCAGATTTGACTTTACCAACTACTTTGAAATTGTCCCTTCCCATAAATTGGAGACCATGCTATGGGCAGAAGCGGACCGAATGCGAGGTTTGGACATCACCCAGGAAAACCTGACCAACCAACAAGGTGTGGTAAAAAACGAGGTGAAAGTAAACGTTCTAAATCAGCCGTATGGCGGATTCCCATGGTTGGATATGCCACAATATGCCAATTCGAATTGGTACAATGCACACAACTTTTATGGGGACCTGGAAGATTTGGACGCCGCCAATCTGGAAGATGTATCGAGTTTCTTTAAGACCTATTACGCTCCCAACAATGCGGCACTTTCCGTGGTGGGTGATTTTGAAACAGAAGAGACCAAGGCTTGGATTCAAAAATATTTTGGAGATATTCCTGCATCGGATCTACCAGCAAAACCGGATATTTCAGAGCCAAAACAAACGGAGGAAAAAACCTTTGTAAAGGATGATCCCTTGGCCAATAAACCGGCCATAGCCCTAGCCTATCATATGCCGGAAAGAAACTCGCCGGAATATTTTGCCATGGGCCTTTTGGACCAAATTTTGGTTCAGGGAGACAACAGCCTTTTGGCCCAAAAACTGGAAAAGGAAAAAGGGTTTACGTCAAACGTGAGCGGCGGCATCAACTACTTGGGCAATATGTTCAATTACCAAGGTCCCATGCTTTGGATGTACGACCTTACCTATGATACGGATACATCGGAAGAAGAAATTTTGATGGCCATTGATGAAGTCATGAACGGACTAAAGGATTCCATAGACCAACCCACAATAGATCGGGCCATCGTTAAAATCAGGTCACAACTCTATGATGACATTGGCGGAACTTTTGGTTTGGGCCGTGCAGACCTACTTGCTTCCTTTGCATTATTTGATGACAACCCTCAAAGGATAAATACCTTGGAGGATTCCTTTAAGGAAATTACCCCAGAAATCGTCAAGAAAACCATTGACGAATTTTTGACCAAAACAAATAGAACCGTGCTAAGGGTAAATCCCCTTTTGGCAGATAACGATAAAACACAATCCTAATGAAGCGTTCCATTTTATTTATTGTTGCATTAACATTCTCCATGGGAGTTTGGGCACAGGAAAAAGAGATGCCCCCAAAAGGAGGCGAACCTAAAAATTTCACCTTACCTAAAAAAGAAATTGTTTCCTTTGACAACGGACTAGAACTGGTAATGATTCCATACGGATCTATTCCAAAAGCTACGATCCGCTTCAGTATAAAGACTGGGAATATCGATGAGAACGAAAACCAGGTCTGGTTGAGCGATCTTTTGGCCGATTTGCTGGAGGAGGGAAGCATCACGAAAACGAGCAAGCAAATTGCCGACGAAATGGCTGGAATGGGTGGAAACCTGAACATTGGCGTTGGGTTACACACTTCGTCCATAAGCAGTTCCGTACTGTATGAATTCGCCCCGGAAGCGATAAAAGTAATGGCCGATGTCCTTCGAAACCCTAAATTCCCGGAAAGTGAACTGGACAGGTTAAAGGATAACATGAAACGGGACCTTTCGGTACAATTATCCCGACCCCAGGCACAGGCAAACAGGGACTTTTACGCTACAATTTACCCTAACCATCCGTACGGAAGGGTATATCCAACGGATGAATTGATAGATTCCTATACCGTTGCCGATATTAAGTCCTTTTATGACAACCATTTTGGTGCCTTGAGGACTACGGTCTATGTGGCCGGTAATTTTAACGCCGATGAAGTCAAAACAGCGGTGGAAAGTGCCTTGGGCGATTGGAAAAAAGGTACGGAGGCCCAATACAACGTGGCGGAACCCGTAACCGCCAATGAGATAAAAATCATTGACAGACCCGATGCTCCCCAATCTACCATATACTATGGACTCCCCACGGTTGGCCCTTCGGATGCCGATTTTGTGGCATTGGATGTTACCAATTCCATTCTGGGAGGTTCCTTTGCTTCCAGGATAACAAGCAATATCCGTGAGGACAAGGGATATACGTATTCACCTTATAGTAGTTTGGACACCAATTACAAGAGTGGCGTTTGGTACGAATCCGCGGATGTAACTACCGAACACACAGGTGCTTCCTTGGCCGAAATACAAAAAGAAATCAAACGCTTGCAGGATGAACCCCCAACCCAGGAAGAATTGGATGGTATCATTAATTATGAGTCCGGTATCTACGTGCTTCAGAACTCAACACCCAATGGTATCATTGGCCAATTGATATTTTTGGATACGCACGATCTTGACGAGTCCTTTTTGACCAATAAAGTTCAGAACATGCATGCCATTACCCCTGAAAAGGTACAGGAAATGACCCAAAAGTATATCAAGCCGGAAAATATGACCTTGATCGTCGTAGGAGATAAGGCCAAAATACAGGACCAAGTGATGGAAACGGTTCAAAAACCGTTGAAGAAGTAACAAAATAGACCTGTCAGGTTTTGAAAACCTGACAGGTCTTAAATAAGTATGTCAATGAGAGTTCTAACGAATCAATTTTTTATACTTGATTCGCTTCGGCATTAAATCACCTCCAAGTCGTTTCTTCTTATTTTCCTCATAATCAGAAAAGGAACCTTCAAAGAAATAAACCTGTGAGTTCCCTTCAAAGGCCAGGATGTGGGTACAGATACGGTCTAGGAACCACCTATCGTGGGATATCACCACGGCACAACCTGCAAAGTTCTCCAAACCTTCTTCCAAGGCCCTTAAGGTATTTACATCCAAATCGTTCGTAGGTTCATCCAACAACAGCACGTTTCCTTCCTCTTTGAGGGTCATGGCCAAGTGCAGTCGGTTTCGTTCCCCACCGGACAACATGTTTACCTTTTTGTTCTGTTCGCTTCCGGAAAAGTTGAACCGACTTAAATAGGCCCTAGAATTTACCTGTCTTCCCCCCATCATGATCAATTCCTGCTCGTCACTGAAATTTTGCCAGATAGTTTTTTCGGGGTCAATATTGGAATGACTTTGATCCACGTAGGCAATCTTTGCAGTATCGCCAACCACAAATTCACCTTTATCAGGGGTTTCCTCACCCATTATCATCCTAAAAATGGTGGTCTTACCTGCTCCGTTGGGACCTATGATTCCCACAATTCCGGCTTGCGGTAACCTAAAGTTTAGATCTTCATATAATAGTTTGTCGCCATATGCCTTGCTAACACCTTTTGCTTCAATCACATTCGTTCCCAAACGAGGGCCATTGGGAATATAGATTTCTAGTTTCTCGTCCAGTTGTTTTTGGTCCTGGCTCATCAACTTATCGTAATTATTGAGTCGGGCCTTCTGTTTGGTCTGTCTGCCCTTAACACCTTGCCGTACCCATTCCAACTCTCGCTCCAGGGTCTTCTGGCGTTTGGAGGCCGTTTTGCTTTCTTGGGCCAAGCGTTTTGATTTTTGATCCAACCAAGAGGAATAGTTTCCTTTCCAAGGGATACCTTCCCCCCTATCCAATTCCAAGATCCAACCGGCCACATTGTCCAAGAAATATCGGTCGTGGGTCACGGCAATGACCGTACCTTTATATTGGGCCAAATGATGTTCCAACCAGTGTACGGATTCTGCATCCAAATGGTTGGTAGGCTCATCCAACAAAAGAATTTCGGGTTCCTGAAGCAGCAATCGGCACAGCGCTACCCTTCTTCTTTCCCCTCCTGACAATACTCCTATTTTCTTATCGCCCTCAGGGGTTCTGAGTGCATCCATGGCAATCTCCAGCTTGGTGTCCAATTCCCAAGCGTTGGAAGCATCTATCTTATCCTGAAGTGCGGCCTGCTTGTCCATCAACTTCTGCATTTTATCGGCGTCCTCATACACCTCTGGAAGGCCGAACATGTCGTTGATTTTATTATATTCATCCAGAATAGCCACCGTTTCCGCTACACCTTCCTTTACCACTTCCAAGACGGTCTTGTTATCGTCCAATTCAGGTTCCTGTTCCAAATAACCCACATTGTAACCTGGTGAAAAGACCACATCCCCCTGGAAATTCTTGTCCTTGCCGGCGATGATTTTAAGCAACGTGGATTTTCCGGAACCATTAAGTCCCAAAATCCCGATTTTGGCACCGTAAAAGAAACTCAAGTAAATATCCTTTAAAACAGGAGTATTGGCCGTTTTGAACGTTTTGGTCACACCGGACATTGAGAAAATGACCTTCTTATCGTCAGACATAAAAATCTATAAGTTAGTTGTTAGTGAATAGTAAGTCGTTGTTAGTTGTTGGTTGTTGGTTGTTGGTTGTTGGTTGTTGGTTGTTGGCTAAAGAAAAAACAGTTGTATACATTAGCTTTTTGCTTTTTTCAAAAAAAATAAAACTCAGAACTTTGAACTCTTAACTCATCACATGTAAACCTAAACCCTTCCTTTTAGGGCATTAAAAACCCAGGCAATGGCAAAAAATCCTATGCCGACCGAAGCAAAGCCCCATCCTGCAACTTCATTATATCGAAAAGCTCCAAGAGCTATTAAAATCAACCCGACCAAAATCATGATAAAAGTGGCCCATGCCAACACAGTGTTCTTGTTCATTCCCATCTTTCCTTAAGTTTTAAGCGAACATCAAATATCGTAATTTTTAATATGCCTTTCCAATTTTAAATCTGATTATTATAATTCAAAAGGGAATTTAATGTCTGTTTTCTGTCGTATGGTATCCATCAAATAAATCAGGTCCAAACTATTTTGATGGCTCCATAAATCGCTTTCCAACTTGCCGGCTTGTAAACACTTATGTACTTCTTCGATTTCATGTGCATATCCCTTCCCTATTTTAGGTAATTCCAAGGTCTTTGTTTCCCCATCCTTGACCAACGTGTAACTGGTAGCTTCGTGCCACCTTGGATTGATAAAAACCGACCCTTTGTTTCCCGAAATTTCACTTTTCATTTCTGAGTCGGAAGTTAGTCCGCTATATAACATAGCGTGTGCATTGTGATAGTCGAAAATCATACTACATTGTTTTTCTACACCCGTTTCATGAAAATGAACTTTCGCCAAGATATCGGCAGGCATTCCAAGCATTAAATATGCTAAAAAAATTGGGTATATGCCTATATCCAATAAAGAACCGCCGGCCAATTCAGGATTGAGCAATCGTCCCTTTTCATCGCGATCTAAGGCATAAAATGCAAAATCTGAATATAGGTATCCAACATCCCCTATCTCACCTGAGTCAACAAGTTCCTTAACGGCATTTATAGTGGGGTTGAATCGGGACCAAAGGGCCTCCATTAAGAATACCTTGTTCTTTTTGGCAGCTTCTATCATTCGCTCTACTTCCGACTTGTTAACACCCATAGGCTTTTCACAAAGTACATGTTTACCTGCCTCCATTGCACTGATGGCCACCTCGGCATGATACGTATGCGGCGTAGCGATATATATAACGTCAACCGTATCACTTTCAAAAAGAGCATCATAACTCCCAAATACATGGGGAGCCCCATATTCGTCAGCAAATTTCTTAGCCCTTTCAAGACTTCTAGAACCTACAGCTGTAAGTTTACCTCCGGAAACCAAGACTAAATCCTTTGAAAACGAATGTGCTATTTTACCGGCACCTACAATACCCCATCTTACCATACTTTTATATTTTGTTTACAATTTACCCAAATTTAACTCCTTATCTTTAGCCTAAGAAATGAAAACGGACAGAATGGACCTTAAATTCAATCAAAACGAGGATAAAAATAAACTCCTATTATCCGAATTACGGAAAAAGCTTGCCCAGGTTCAACTTGGCGGCGGAAATGCGAAAATTGCAAAACAACACGAACAGGGAAAATTAACCGCTCGAGAGCGAATTGCCTATTTATTAGATCCAAAATCCGAACAGATTGAAATTGGAGCATTTGCCGGGGAAGGCATGTACGAGGAACATGGAGGATGCCCTTCAGGTGGGGTCATAGTCACCATCGGATATATAAAGAAGATACTATGCATCGTGGTCGCCAATGATGCAACGGTAAAGGCCGGAGCATGGTTTCCCATTACTGCCAAGAAAAACCTTCGGGCTCAGGAAATAGCCATAGAGAATAAACTTCCTATTATTTATTTGGTAGATAGCGCAGGGGTTTATTTGCCCATGCAGGATGAAATTTTTCCCGATAAAGAACACTTTGGGCGCATCTTCAGGAACAATGCGATCATGAGCAGCATGGGTATTACCCAGATATCGGCCGTTATGGGCAGCTGTGTGGCCGGTGGCGCGTATTTGCCCATCATGAGCGATGAAGCCTTAATTGTTGACAAAACAGGAAGTATTTTTCTAGCCGGTAGCTACTTGGTAAAGGCGGCCATTGGGGAGAGTATCGATAACGAAACCTTGGGAGGTGCTACGACACATTGCGAAATTAGTGGGGTTACCGATTACAAATCCAAGGACGATAAGGATGCCTTGGATACCATCAAGAACATCATGGACAAAATTGGGGATTTTCCACTGGCCGGATTCAACCGTTCCAAAGCTATAAAACCAAAAGAAAACCCTGAAGATATTTATGGAATACTACCCGGTTCCAGAACCGAGCAATATGATATGATGGAAATCATCAAGCGATTGGTGGACGATTCTCAATTTGAACCGTACAAGGATGGCTACGGACAGACCATTATTACAGGCTATGCCCGAATTGACGGGTGGGCCGTAGGTATTGTTGCCAACCAACGCAAGGTGGTGAAAAACGGAAAGGGTGAAATGCAGTTTGGGGGCGTCATCTATTCCGATTCTGCAGATAAAGCCACCCGATTTATCGCCAATTGCAACCAGAAAAAAATACCCTTGGTGTTTCTACAGGATGTTACCGGATTTATGGTGGGCAGCAAGAGTGAGCACGGAGGCATTATAAAGGACGGGGCAAAAATGGTGAATGCCGTCAGTAATTCCATCGTACCAAAATTTACGGTCGTTATTGGAAACAGCTACGGTGCCGGTAATTATGCCATGTGCGGAAAAGCTTACGACCCCAGATTGATCGTAGCCTGGCCCAGTGCGGAATTGGCGGTAATGAGCGGTAATTCAGCAGCAAAGGTATTACTGCAAATTGAAACGGCCTCCTTAAAAAAGAAAGGCGAAACAATCACCGAGAAAAAGGAGAAAGCCTTATTCGACAAAATAAAGAAGCGCTATGATGATCAGGTGTCACCGTATTACGCTGCTTCACGTCTCTGGACCGATGCCGTTATAGACCCAAAAGACACACGTAAATGGATATCCATGGGCATTGAGGCTGCCAATCATGCGCCTATTGAAAAACCATTTAATATGGGTTTGTTGCAGGTTTAAGGATATAATTCAATCAATTAGGCGCATCAAGGCATTGGCAAATTGCTGGTCGCTTCCCTCCAGAATCATATTTTTAAAACCTTCCTTGGAAAACATAATGACATCCTTTTTTTCTGCATGGATGACATATCTACCCGAATCATCCGTTTTTGTGGTTTCCCTGGTACGCTGGTTTTTAACGGTTACATCGGCAAGCATTGATCCATTGTGAATCGCAAAACCGGATAGCATGCGTAATTTTCTTCTAGCTTTCTCTACCTTCACTTCATATCGCTTGGCCTTTTCTTGGGAAACATAGGGCGAGGTTTCCAAATAATAGGCCATATTGACATCGCTTACCTTTTGCCATTTGTCCTGACTGGTATATTTCCGATAGGAACCATAATCACTGTCCGCAGCGGCAAGAACCAATTCAATTTCACTATCGCCATATACTTTTAATAGTTCCAGCGATATGTAAAAGTCATCGGTTACAGAGATAATAAAAGGCTCTAAATCCACATCCTTAAATCCCCGACCTTTTGTAAGTGTCGTTAGGATATCCTTGCCGGATTTGTTGAGATTGGTTAGAGGTTTTCCTAATGGACCATCACTATCATAGACATTAATGCGGACTAAAATACTATCGGATGGATTACTCCATACTTCAAATTCAAGGGAATTCAATTGCCTCGGTCCTTTTGAAGTTCTAATTTTAGTGGCCAATTCCCCTCCCAATGCCACATTGTCCTTCCAATACCCCAAACTGGGCGACCCATTGTTTTGATAGCCAATATATTCCTTTATTGGAACCAAGGTAGTATTTGTTACCTCAACCTCATCCAAACTAATTTCTGCTGGATTCAAGATTAGTTTTGGATATTCGTTGTATTCAAACTCAATTTTTGAAACTGGTATCCGAATTGTTTCATAACCCAAACAAGATATTTGGATGTAGTCCCCATTCCCATATTTTGAAGTCTCCAAAGGAAGATGAAAAATCCCATTTTCATCCGATACGGTACCTACGCCCTTATCCAAAATACCAATATTCACATAAGGAACGGGTTCTCCTGTTTTTGCATCAACGGTTTGTCCCTTGTAATCTCTTTGGCCAAAACCTGCAAAATACAGAGCCAAAAAAAGTACAAGGGACAATTTTTTAAAACATATCGTATCCAATATTTGCATTAATTTAAGGCAACGCCCTTGGCATTGGAAACACTAAATAGCTTTTGATTTACCTCCTTTAACTGTAGCGGAAACAGTTTAACTTCCTTTAGCTGCTTATCACTACCATAGTCACTGTAGATAGTTGTCTTCAAAAATGTTGGTGTCAAACTCTTATTTCCCAAATATTTGGCATTCACCGTCCAAGTGCCAGGCAAATCTTCATCTATAACCACTTCCATAGTTGAAAAACCATATTTTTTTTCCCTTTGTATGAGATCACTATTGTCCTGTAAAGTATGTTTCCAAACATGGGATTGTCCCACAGGACTAACAAATTGCAGTTCAAATTCAGCCTCACCATCGTTCCATTCAAATACCAGCCGAGTACCTTTTTTTAGAGGTTTTTCCAAATTAGACTCATTGTTTAATTGTCTCTCTACCAAAACATTTTCCATGGATATCAGATTATTGAATTCCGTGGACATAATCTCTTGTACACTTTGAATATCCGCTTCCATAAAACCTTCATCCAATAGGTAGTTGTATCTGGCATGAATGGCCGCTGCCTGATTGACTTCTCCCAATTCCCTATAACTCCTTGCCATATCCAAGTAACTTTGTGCATAATGAGGTCTTAACAAGAAAATTTCCTTATAAATGTCATTTGCTTTCTTCCTTTCACCTTGCACTTCGTATTGATAAGCCAAAGCTTTTAAAAGAACCGGATTATTTCGAAACTCAGAATAATGCTCATTAACTATTTGTTGTGCAAATTCCGGATCATTCATTTCAGTTGCAAAAAAGTCTTGGGCATCAAGAACAAAATAGGGTGCACCACCATACTTTTCAGACCACTTAATATATTGAGACTTTGCCATTCCCAAGGATGTACTTGCGTACAATGATTTTTTATATTCTGGCCAATTGTTACGAATGACGTCCATTCCTACGGCGTCTCCATCATAAAACTCGCTATTACCCAAATATTTTTTAGCATGGAATTCAGGAGTCGGTGGTCCAGAAAATGTATTGATAACAACTACCCCTCCAGAACCTAGAGATCCATATTTGACTGTCATTGATAGACTCGTAATAATGGCGATACGTTTAATATTCCCTATGTCAAGCCATGTAGGAAAGTTAGTGAAGACTTGTCCGTCCACATCAAATATCGCAGGTTGGGGCGCAGCCGTCATTGAGGCTCCTCTCATCAAAAATACGGGCACCCCGCTTGCAAGATTTTGTAAAATACCCGTTGAAACTCCAGGAAACCTGTTTTGCAAAAGATTTGCCAACCCAAGGTTTACCGGCATGATTTCATCTTGCTCCAAAAATAGTATGTTTCCTGCAGTCCTATCCCCATCTATAAAACCGTAGGCACTTTGGATACCATTTCTGCGCTCAAAATATCTTTGTGCCATTACATTTGCGGATATTCTGTTACTGCTTTCCACTATTACCTCATCCAATTGATTTACATATGGATACAAGATAGGATTGATATAACGGGTAACATCCTCAATTTGAATACTAACGGTCTTCATTCCTGCGTATGTAAACATGAGTATGTCACCAGTTTGAGCATTTATGGTATAGTTCCCGTCCAAACTTGAAAATGTTGAGGAATCATCCTTATCCTTAATGCTTATCATAACATCTTCCAAAGGACCCGAACTATCCGATACTTTACCAGAAATTTCCCGAAGGTTTTGTGCCCAGCCCAATGAACAGGACAATAATAACAGAAATAATGTAGTAAGCTTAGCGTTTTTCATGACCGTAGTTTTATAATTATCCAAATGTTTTACATCTATGATAGTACTTGTAATATAAAAAGGTTGTTTAATGTTTAAATTAAATCTTACCTCGATGCAATCCGGGAAGCAATATTCAAGGAGAACAGTTCTTGGTTTACTTCCCTAGTCGACAACTTGAACACCTTGATCTCCTTGCGTTGGGAGGCGCTTCCGTAATTATGGTAGACCGTTGCCTTCAGATAGGTAGGCGTAAGGCTTTTGTTGCCCAAATAGTTAAGATTCACTTTCCAGGTGCCGGGCAACGAATCGTCTATCAAATATTCAGTAACGGAGTAGCCCACCTTCTTTTCGTCCTTTATGCGGTCCGCGTTATCCTTCAAGCTATGTTGCCACTTGAAATATTGGTTCTCCGGATTCACGAACTGGAGGTCAAACTCCGCCTCGCTATCCGCCCACTCGAATACCAGGCGCGTTCCCTTGAAGTCGTCCTCCAGGGCATACTTCCTAAGATTCTTCTTGGACATCAAATCTCCGCCCTTAAGGGCGATGAGGTTGTTGAGCTCCCTGTCCATTAGACCCGTAAACTCCCCGCGCTCGTCGTTCATGAAGCCGTTCTCCAATAGATAACCATAACGGGAGTGCAGGCCTACCGCCTTCTGGTAGTCCCCGATCTGCCTATAGCTGTTGGCCAAGTCGAGGTAGGACTGCGCATAATGCGGCCTTAATATGAAGACTTCCTTGTATAGCTCATTGGCCTTACCATATTCCTCGAAATTGTCATGGACATAGGCCAGGGATTTCAGGGCCACGGAGTTATCATTGAAACGCCCAAAATTCTCCCGGATTAAAGCCTCCGCAAAGGTTTCGTTTCCACGCTCCATGAAGAACCGGTAACTATCCACCAAAAAATAGTACGACCCGGAATATTTGGACAGGTAGTTCCCGAAAACCGTTTCCGCCGCATCATCCGTCGTACTGGCATGGAGCTCCTTTAGGTATTCCGGAGCATTTTTCATAAGACTTTGCTGGCTAACAGCTCCGTGGTCATAAAAGTTGTTGCGTAGCCTAACCTGGTCCACTAGGGTTTTGGGGTACTGTGTACCGGAGACCGTGTTGATAACCACTACCCCGCCAGAGGCAAGTCCGCCATACTTTGTGGCCGTAGCGAAATTGTTAAGGATGGCCAGCCTCTTGATGTTGTTCACGTCCACCCAAATTGGGGTGTTTGTGAAAATTTGCCCATCTATATCATAGATTGCCGCCGCATCAAATGATATAGACCCCACACCCCGAATAATAATGTCACCTCCATTATAACAGTCTCCATTTACAATAACACCTGGAAATTCGTTTCTAACAACATCCAGGATACAGATTCCAATAGGCATTATATCATTCTCGTTAAGCATCATGATACGACCTGGGGCCCTATCCGCATCCAAGATTCCATAAGCCGTTTTAATCAAACGTTTGTTCGTGGCATATTCCTTTTGTAAGTCTTCTTGTGATTTTCGACCACTTTTTGTGACCGTCACCTCTTCTAGCTGCTCTATTTTCGGATACATGGTAATATTCAGGATACGGGTTACATCCTCGACCATGATTTCTACCGGTTCCATGCCGGTATAGGAAAAAGTCAAGGTCTCACCTGAAACAACTCCTATACTGTACTTACCATCCTTATCCGTGTACACCGCGTTTTGCGTAGCCGATGTCGTTATGGCAACGTTTGCCATTGGAGCGGAATTATCTTTTACAATTCCCTTAATAATTTTAGAATCCACTTGTTGCGCAAATGACATCAATGGAATAATGCAGAAAAAAAGAAGCAATTTTTTCATAATGTATTGATTTAGTGTATAAAAGTTACAAATAAATCAATACAGCCGATGAAAAGATTTAACTATTAACACATTGTTAACAGTAATAATCCCAATATCAATAGTATTACTATTAAATCAATCGATATTCTACTTTGTATTTTTTTGCCCAGTGAAAATAGTAATGTAGCATCAATTCCCTTGATGCCCTTTTACCCTGGGAATGAGTAAAAGTTCGGTTTGCCTACCATTAACATATCTGAAACCATCCTTTCCATAGAATCCTGCTTCCTCCAACATGATGCGTATGTCCCGTTTCCATTCTGGAATCGTAATGGTCGTATTGAGTTCAATGGCATACACTGTATTGGGATTCAAGGGATAGTTTTCCCCATCATCCTTCATCACACCGCCCTGGGCATCC
Organism: Maribacter sp. C-4077; assembly: GCF_055378385.1. Classification (NCBI taxonomy): domain Bacteria; kingdom Pseudomonadati; phylum Bacteroidota; class Flavobacteriia; order Flavobacteriales; family Flavobacteriaceae; genus Maribacter; species Maribacter sp. C-4077. The sequence goes on along the minus strand of NZ_AP038807.1, from coordinate 3,301,649 downwards.
CACATTCCTATCGTTGTACCGGCCGAATGTCCATACATTCCCAAAGGATGTGTATAAATGGATGGTCTTAATCCGGCTGCCTTTGCTTCGGCAAGTGATTTCATAAGAATCTCATTTCCGGTTCTCCCGGCAATCATATTTTGGGTCAGGAAATCCTGTACCCTATTGCCATCCTTTAAACCATTGACCAGAAAATCGGGAGCCTGCTTTTCTTCCGGTTTTAGTACATAGGCCAATTCCTGACAATCCGTATTTAATCTCAGATATGTTATTCCGAAATCACAATGCAATAAATCTCCGGGCAAGATGACCATTTCGTCCGGTTTATTGGAAAACGAATAAAATTCGGAATTTTCACCTGTGTTATTGCTCCTTTGCACGTCCACCGTAGGATGAAACCATGTTTCCAAACCAAGATCCGTAACCTTTTGGCGCATCCACCAGACAACATCAGAAGTCGTGGTTATACCCGGGGTAATTACTTTTTCAGAAAAGGCTTCAGCGATGATATCGTGGGTAATGTCCACCAACTGATTGTAAATGACCATTTCGCGTTCCGTTCTAGTTTCGATCCAGCGTACGGCCAATTGTTCCGCGGATACTACTTTTGAATGAAACTTCTTTGGCAAATTGGCTATGAATTCATCATAATCGGTCTTGTCCAGTCCGTCCGCAATATTATGATCCTTGGAATAGTTAAGGCCTATTTGCTTTGGGTTTCGTTCCGAAATCAATTCCATCAATCGTTTCCATTGGTCCGGCTGGGTCTCCTTGTCCCATGCCGATTCAATATTTTTCCCTACGTTGTATCGGGCTACCGCCAATTTTTCAATTTTATTGTTGGCCTTATCTCTATAGAACAGTAGAATCGTTCGTCTCCTGGCATTGAGCCAAGTGGCGGGCAACATCGTCCGTAGGACAGGATCCTCATTGTATTCCCTTGAGATGACCACCCACATATCAATATTGGCCTCGTCCATGAGTTTTGGCAAAAGGTTATTAAATCTCTCATCCAACAGTTCGTCGATTACGGTCGCTCGTTCTCTTTCTGGCAGGATATATTGTGCTTGAACTCTTATAACGAAAGTGAATACTAAAAGGAATAAAATGCTTCGCATAAAAAATGGATTATTGATTATTAATTGCTTTTTGAAGGGTGAATTCTCTCTGAATTTTCCCGTTCTTAGTTCTTATAAAAGTAGGAAGATAATAGATTTCTTTTGGTCGTTCGTAGGGCGCCAGCGTTTTTATTTCCTTGAAGAGGTCCAAATCAATTTTTTGTGTGGAATCCGATTCCATGACCAATACCAATTTTTGCCCCAGACGTTCATCCTCAATTCCAGCAACGATACAGGCATCTTGCAGATACGTGCTCAATTTCTCCTCTATGGCTTCCGGAAACAATTTTACCCCACCGGAATTTATGACATTGTCATATCGACCCAACCAAAGAAATTCGGTGTCCGATACCAATGCCACCTGATCATTGGTGACTATTTTGTTCGAAGCGATTTTAGGCGCGTCTATCACCAAACATTCCCTATCATCCAAAGAGAAATGTACATTTGGCAATGCCCGAAAGGGGTTCCTGGATGCTTCCGATAATTCCCTCATTGCCACGTGGGTAATAGTTTCCGTCATTCCATAGGTTTCAAAACAACGTGTTTTCTTGGGAAGCAGTTCTTTCTTAAGTGCGTTCGACACCGATGCACCCCCGATAATCAAGATATCTATGCGCTCTACAGCCTCCAACGAAGCTTGCACCTGTAAAGGTACCATGGCACAGAAACGAAATGTTTGAGGATAACCAATGTGTTGCAAGGGTGCGGCAGTGGGCTCCGCCAAATAAATATCCAGCCCCAATACCATGGCACGGACGAGCATCATTTTACCAGCAATATAGTGGCAGGACAAACACAACAAACAGGTATCTCCTGATTTTAATCCAAAATAGGCTCCTGTCGCCCGTGCGCTATTGCGCATGTGTTTCTTTAGAAGGGAAATATTTTTGGGACTTCCGGTCGACCCGGAGGTCTTTACTTGGATATGTTCCGATGCCGATAGCCAATCCAATAGAAACCGACCAACACTTTCCTGATACCCCTGCCCTTCCTTAATAAAACGATGTGCAACTTCCCATAGTCCATCTCCGGAAACTGCTTTCCCGTTTAATTTAAAATTAGGATGTACCAAGGACTCGGTCATATAAATCTACCCATTTTCTTGGGACAAAAATTCCTCACGTGTCAACACCTTGCCTGTCAAGCGCTCTTTCCAATTCCTCCATTTGTATTTTTTTGAAAACAACCATAGCAACAAGGGAAATATTACAAATACAGGCACCAAAACGTCCCATCCCAATACCGGATTAGAAATATCCCGATAAACGGAATCTGTCTGAAAAGCCGTCCAATCCGCGGTGACCAACAAGGCAGCCGTTAAATTATTAGCAGCATGAAAACCAAGGGCCAATTCCAAACCTTCATCCATTAGGGTAAGAATGCCCAGAAAAAACCCTGTCCCGATATAGAATACGAGAATACCGTATCCCAGCTTTTCAACTTCTGGATTGAAGATATGTAACATTCCAAATAGTAGCGAGGTAAAAACTAGGGGAAACCATCTATTTTTGGTCAAGATTCCAAGTCCCTGCATCAAATAGCCACGCATAAAATATTCTTCCATACTGGTTTGTATCGGAATAAAAATGATTGAAATAGCAGCCAAAATTAGAAATGGAACCAATTTGAAATTAAAGGCATAATCTTCTGGTGCCAACCATATATCGAGAAATATCAATACTATGGAAATGGATGCCCAAAGTCCGAATGCGTAAAAAATTCGGCTCCAATCTATTTTCTTTCGGGAAGTCGTTAAAGAAGTAACCGACTGTTTGTGTACCAGTGCTACGTAGGCCAACAAACAAACCAATCCAATAGCAAAAGTGAGCAACATCAAAAACAAAAAGGTATTGGAACCCAAGGCTTCGGACATACTTCCCAAATCCCCCGTCACCAGCGTCCCTGCTGCATCGGATGCAATAAGAGCTACTAGTAAAGGAATGCCGCCAAAAATTTGCCAAGCCCCAAATACCACAAACACCCCTAGTATAAACCTCCAACTTTCACTTAAACCCTTATACGCCTGTTCTATGTACATATTTGTTCAATTAAATTTGCTTCCCAATTTTTATGTTTTTCGTAATACAATCCGCCATTTTTTACGACCAGCGGACTCTCAAAATTATTAGTGAACAGGGACCCCGTTCCCAAGCCCTGGGGCATTTTGTTCTCTAAGGAAGCGGTCCATTGCGCAATGGCGTTCAATCCAATATTGCTCTCCAAGGCACTGGTGATCCACCACCCAATTCCCCCCTTTTCGGCCAAATCTATCCATTCCTGGCTACCCGCAAACCCACCTACCAAACTAGGTTTTAAAATTATATATTGGGGCTTAATGGTGTCCAAAAGTTCCTTTTTTTTCGAAATCTCAGTAATACCGATCAGTTCCTCGTCCAACGCAATGGGCAACGGGGTTCGCTTACAGAGCTCCCGCATGGCCCTCCAATTTCCCTGTTTAATGGGTTGCTCAATGGAGTGCAACTGAAACTCCGCTAGGGCCCCGAGTTTCTTTAAGGCCTCGTCAGGAGTAAAAGCGCCATTGGCGTCTACCCTGAGCTCAATTTCATCAGAAGAAAAATCCTTTCGTATAGTTTCCAATAGTGCCAATTCGACCTCAAAATCGATGGCCCCAATTTTCATTTTTATACAGGAAAAACCTTGTTCCAATTTCTCGCTGATCTGAGCCTTCATGTAATCGGCATCACCCATCCAAATAAGGCCATTGATTGGAATTGGTTTATTTTCAAGTAGAAATGGTGTATTAAAAAGGGTAAACGGATTTTTCCTTTCCAAGGAAATAAAAGCTTGTTCCAAACCAAATTGGATACTGGGAAAATCCCTAAGTTCCGTCAATAAGGCCGACTTGCCCATTTGAATGTTCCGCTCCACCCATTTACACTTTTCCTCATAGCCCGGAACATCGTCGTAACTTAGGCCCTTAAATAATCCGCACTCCCCTATTCCCTTTTTTTCCCCGTGTTCCAGCACCACGAACCATGTCTCCTTGGTCCTTAAAACCCCTCTGGACGTCCCGCTAGGAGTCTTAAAATTGAGTACGTATTTTTTAAAGGTGGCCTTCATGGAGGTTCTTGAAACTTTCCAACATAAAATACCCCATAGGTATCCTAGTCGAATTCTTCAAATTTAGCTATATTTTGACTTTCAATAAAGTTGTATGGGCGGTATAAAAAATAAAGTTGTCTGGATTACGGGTGCCTCTTCCGGTATTGGGGAAGCGTTGGCGTACCAGTTGAATGATCTTGGGGCCAAAACGATCCTATCGGCCCGAAGGGAAACTGAACTGGAACGCGTCAAAAAGAATTGCAAATTTCCCGAAAACGTTGCCGTTCTCCCGTTGGATTTGGCAAACTTGGCCGAACTGGAAACCATGCCCAAAAAAGCGATTTCGTGCTTCGACAAAATAGATATTTTGATAAATAACGGGGGCATCAGTCAACGTTCTTTGATAAAAGACACCGCCTTTAAAGTATATCAGAACCTAATCAATATCAACTATCTGGGAACGATACAGTTAACCCGATGCTTGCTCCCCCACTTTACAGAGAAAAAGTCGGGTCATTTTGCCACAGTAACAAGTTTAATGGGCAAATTTTCCTCACCCTACCGATCCGGTTATTGCGGGGCGAAACATGCCTTGCATGGTTTCTTCGATGCCTTACGAATGGAACATGCAAAAGACGGAATCTTAGTAACATTGATTTGCCCTGGTTTCGTACAGACCAACGTAGCGAAAAATGCTTTGGTTGGTGATGGAAGTTCTTCCAATACGGAGGATGATGCCACCAAAAACGGGATTTCCCCAACGGTATGTGCGCAAAAAATAATCGAGGTGATCATTGCTGAAAAATTCGAAGTCTATATTGGGGGAAAAGAAAGATTTGGAGTATACTTGAAACGGTTTTTCCCAAAACTATTGCACAAACTCGTTTTGAAAAGTAAGGTAAGGTAATCCTACTTGAAGTGAAACCAAAAACGAACCCCTTTGGCGGTTCGGTCGGTATTTAGGGTCGTCTGCAGCTGATTGGCCAAACGATTCATCAAACGGATACCCATGGAGGAATTCGCCCTTTCTTCTGAATCTTCCGGTAAGCCCACACCGTTATCGGTATATTCAAAAAATCCTTCCTGCCCTTGCGTCTTACGCACGTGAATGTAGATTTTACCGTTCTCCTCATCGTTCGGAAAGGCATATTTGAACGAATTGGACACCAATTCGTTCAACATGAGTCCAAAGGGTATGGCCCGGTCAATATCCAGCTCTACACCTTCCGCATCGATTGTGATATTAATATTATGCCCACCTTTTTTATAGACCGATTGTACGCTATTGATCAGACTTTCAATATAGCCCTGCATTTCAATAACGGAAAGATCTTCGTTCTGATATAGTTTTTGATGTATCAAGGCCATGGCCTTTACCCTACTTTTTCCTTCTTCCAAAGCCTCAATGGCCGCCTTGCTTTTTGTATTCTTGGTCTGTAGGCTCAACAAGCTGGATACCATTTGAAGATTGTTCTTTACCCTGTGATGTATCTCCTTTAAGAGCGAATCCTTTTCAATGAGGGAATTTTCTATAAAATGTTTTTGCTCCGCGATCAATCGCTGGTTCTTTATACTTTTCAAGTAGGCATATACCAGCCCTGAAAATCCTAAAAGGGTAAAAATCAAGGAAATAAAAACAAGACTGATTTTCTCGTCCTTTTCGATAATCTCGTTTCTGGATTTCTCCAAGTCGGCCTTTTGGGCTTCCACCATCTTTCTGGAATTCTCCAAGTCCTGCTTTAGAACCGACTCCAATTGCTGACTTTTGATGTTGGTGTCATTATCGTCCAAGGAATCTCGTATCCTATTATTCTGCTTTAAATACTCGTTGGCGCTTTTATAGTCTCCGGTCCTGTCATAATAGGAAGCGTAAAGTCTATTTCTTTTGATGACGTTCCTAATCTTTTTTGGGGCGAGGTCATTACTTAGGTAGTCCGTGGCTTTTTCAAAATTGTTCAATTGAAGGTAACATTCTGCGATTTCCAAGGTATTCTCTACAAGTTCCGTGGAAACCTTCCCCGTATTGTATTTATTGATAAGGTCAATACTCTCTTCCAAATAAGGGATGGCCTTTTGATATTCCTTTAGTTGCACATAACATTTTCCAATATTTCCAACGATTACGCCCTTTAAATGATTGCCCTCGTTTATTTGATTTTCAGTCTTTGTATTGATGATATCGCTAAAATAGACATCTATCAAAGCCTTTGCCTTTTTAAAATAACCCAATGCCGTAGGGGTAGATTTATCCAGTCGCAGGTAATTTCCAATGTTATTGTTGTAGACCGCCTGGGCATAAAAATCGCCATCTTCCAAGTTCTTTTTTTCCTCGGTCATATAGTCTTCCATAGCCTTTCTATGCTGACCTAGACTTGAATAGATATCATAAAACGAAACATTATCGGTGAGTCCAAATTCCCTTTTAAACCTTCTGATTTCAATCTGTTTATCATAAAGTTCCAACTTGGAATAGTCATCGTCCATGATATTGAGAATGAGCGCTTTCTTTTCCATGGGATATTTTTCCATGTCATCGAACAATTCTTTGGCAATGGCCAAGCTCTTCTCATAATCACCCAAATCATAGTATATTTTCGACTGGATCAATTGATAATCGGACACGGAAGTACTATCGCTGGTCTTTTGGGAACTGTTCAAATAAACATTAACGGCATCCAACCAGTCGTAAGCGGAATTTTGGTTATACCTGTTAGAAGTATCAAAGAAAAAATCGATTCGGCTATCGGAATCCGGAAGTTGCTTGAACTGCTCAAAATAATTCTCGCCTTGTAATGGTACATCCTGTGCGTTTACCTCCAAAGAGGTAAACAGAAGAAAAAATACACCTAATAATAGTACCAAAAAACCTCTTTTCATATCATGCTCAAAAGAAGGTAATAGACGTATTGCGATATTCGTTCTGCTAATCTATACAAATGCAACTGAAATAATTGTTATTTCTGTCCTAACAATTTACGCCGTAAACCCCATCAATTCAAGTAATTTTAGTAGATATCCGCATGTTTAAAAATCCCACCAAAGACATAAATCTATATCCCAAAGAGAATTCACAATAACTATTTCCCAACAATCATTAGAAAAATCGTATTGCGGAATATCTTATTATTACAAAAATATTACTTAGAAGGGCCGGTCCTGATTTAATGTTGTATAATGTCGATTTTTTGTTGTGAAGATGCAGTTAAACGACAATCATGCCATTTCAACCGATTTTTTATACACTTTATCGATAAACGGACCTATGAATATGATTAAATCCTAATGAAAATTCTAAGAATTCATAGCTGAAATGATAAGCTCCTTAAAATCCTTTGAAATAGGAATCAAGGTATTGTTTATCATAATATCCTTTGAATTGATAGCATCTATATGGTCTACATTTACGATATACGATTTATGAGCTCTGTAAAACTTGTTCTGAGGTAATTTTTCCAAATAATCCTTAAGGGGAGAGCGTACCAAGAACTTTTTGTCCGCAGTATTTACCTCTAAATAGACATTATCGGCCTTTATAAATTGGATATCACCAAATTGAATTCTATAATAAAGATGCTGTTTTTTAACAAAAATGGAATCCTTTAGAATCGAATTGCTCATGGGGACATCCTCGTTGGATTCTTCCAAATTATTGGTAGTCTTACCTGAAGCCTGTTTACCATAGATAAAATTCGAAAGGGCTATTTCTATGGAAGTGTACAAATCTTGCTGCTCAAAGGGTTTTACCAAATAACCATTGGGTTTAACCGTTTTGGCGTTTTCTACAGTAGCCCTGTCCGAGTTTGAGGTTACGAAAATAAAAGGGATGTCATAGTTTTCTCTAATATGTTTCCCTAGGTCGATTCCTGTTTTATCGGAGGCAAGAATAATGTCAATCAGGACAAGGTCTACCTGTTTTGTCTTAAGAACCTCAACAGCTTGCTCATAAACGATAACATTATCTACAATTTCATACCCAATTTCCTCCAACATGGACTGCATATCATCTGCGATGATTACGTTGTCCTCTACGATTAGTATTTTAATAGGTTGTTCCAAAATTGTAAATTGTTTAGTGGGTTAACGTTCAAAACTACAAAAAATTGTAATAACTAAAATAAAAGAGCAATGCCAGCGCAAAGGTACTCAAGGCGACCTTCTTGAGTTCCGGGTCCAACATTACAGGAGATTTATTGTACCACACCGTGACCATATGAATAAAAATTGGAACAAAGGCCAATAAACTTATCCCATGTTTCCATTCCGTAGCGGTCACTAGTATAAAGGCCGACCATGAAATGAAAGCTAGTATTAAAATGGTAAAATGGTAAAATTTCCCTTTTTTAAAGCCAATCTTAACGATCATCGTAATCTTGCCGGAATCCTCATCAGACGCATGGTCCCTCAAATTATTCAGGTTTAGGACTCCAACGCTTAAAAGGCCTACCGTAATCGCGGGCAGAAAGGAAATCCAAAAAATAGTCTTGACGAACAAAAACATGCTACCTATAACAGACAATAATCCAAAAAAGAGGAATACAAAAACATCTCCCAATCCCTGATAGCCATATGCATTTTTACCAACGGTATATCTCACCGCTGCCCAAATACTCAGCACACCCAAAAGTAGAAAAAGCAGTCCCCATACTATTTCCTTAATGCCAAATGAAAAATAAAGCAATGCCAATATTAATAATAAATCAATTATAATGGATATAAGGATTCCTTTTTTCAAAGAACCTTGGGTCAATAGCCCGCTTTGTAGTGCACGCTTGGGACCGATCCTATTTTCGTTGTCCGTGCCTTTTACGCCATCACCATAATCGTTGGCAAAGTTTGAAGTAATCTGAAAACCTATGGTGGTCAAAATGGCCAACCAAAAAATAAGTGGGCTGGAGTGGCCAAAGTACGAGGCCAAGGTAGCACCAACTAATATACCTGACACCGATAATGGAAGGGTTCTTAACCTTGCGGCGTTTATCCACGCCTTAAACTGGGTCACTCTAATATGGATCTTCTATTTGAATTCTTTTCCCTTCTTTGTAAGATGCCACAAAGGCGTCCTCAAAACCAAGGTTTACCAGTTGCTGCCTAAACGATCTGGCCTCTTCCAAAGTCTCGAAAGTTCCCAAGGAATAGGAATAAAAAGGATTCGTTTTTACAAATAAGGTATTGGTCAAGGCTTCAGAAGCTAGTGTTACATTGTTGTCTACAAAGGACTTAACCTGCACCGAATATATTTTTTCCTTCTCTAGGAATTGTTTCGCCAAATAAAACTCCTTTACCAAGCTTAGCTCATCATTTTGAGCTTTTAAATTGTCGATACGGGTTTTTATAGCATCCAAACTATCTATGGATACCAATAAATTATTGTTTTGTTTGTCCAACGAATTTGAGGTATTTAGACCAGCCGTAAAAGAAGTAAGGGCCAACCCTCCTATCAAGAAAAAAGCCGTAATCCCCGCGAAAATATTTCGCTGTATTTTACTGCGTTTAAGCTCCTTGTTTTTAAATTTTATTTGATCTAGAAGGCGCTCATTGATTATTTGGGCCTTATCTATGTCTTTATGCAACTCTAAAAGATCGCTTTCTTCGATAAAGGGCATATGATGAAGTATTTTGGTCTAAAAAACTACCTTAAATTTAACAAATAAAAGAGTTCGAATTACACTTCTAACTCTGTAATGGAACAAAAATAGGACTAACGGCAAACTACACAAAAAATAAGGTGACAATTTTCTGATAAAAAATTGAACACCAAGCGTTTACTTACTACAACCCACAATTACAGCCTATTGGGCCAAACGTATACCGTCCTTCTCCAAGGCAACCTTTCTTTCCTTATACAAGGTCCCCAAACCCTTCTTAAAGGTTTTCTTGCTCATTTGAAACATGTCCATAATATCTTCTGGGTCTGATTTATCGTGCAAGGGCAAAAAGCCTCCCTTTTCCTTCAATACACTGTAGATTTTATTGGCGGCCGGCTCAAGAACCTTTGTCCCAAGGGGCTGTAAGGATATATCCAATTTATTGTCCTTCCTTATTTTTTTCACGCAACCCGGTATCACGTCCCCAATATTGACCGATTTGAAGACTTCGTTGAAATATACCAAACCTTTGTGCTTTTCGTTCACAATGACTTCCCAGCCTAACTCGGTTTGACGTATAATGACCAAATCCACTTCCTCCCACTCCTTTAGATTTAGGTTTTCATTGTTCAAAAATTTATCCAGTTTATTGGATGCGACCAAACGGCCCGTCTTTTCGTCTAAATAACAATGTACCACGTACCACTGGCCTTGCTTCATTTTGCTTCGTTGTTCCCTAAAAGGCACTAACAGGTGTTTCTCCAAGCCCCAATCCATAAAGGCACCAAATTCATTGACTTCGGCAACCTGAAGCAATCGAAACTCCCCTAACATAATATCCGGCTCCAAGGTAGTGGCTATGGGTCTTTCATCATAATCCAAATAACAGAACACCTCTATTTGTTCCCCGATCTCGTAGGATTCAGGCACATATTTATTTGGCAACAATACATCATTGCCTTCATCGTCTCCAAGAAACAGTCCTACACTGGTATCCCTAAGAATTTTTAAGACATTTTTTCTTCCTATTTCTATCATGTTGCAAAGTTAGTACAATAAATAACGGGGCAATTAAACAATGTCGTAAATAAAAAAGCTGCCCCAAAGGAAGCAGCTTTTTTAATACTTTACTATTCTATCTATTAATAAACGGATGCCTTATTGAAATGCTTACATAGCATGTAATATACAACAGCTCTATGCTTGTTCTTATTGGATGAACCATATTTATCCAAAACGGATTTGATGGCCTCCATTAATTGAGGACCGTCACTTAGTCCCAATTTCTTTATCAGGTAGTTGTTCTTTACCGTTTCAAGTTCCTTTTCGTCACCTCCAGACACTTTGGAGGCGTCAAGGTTGTAAATTGATGGCCCTAAACCAACGGTTACTTTGGTAAGCAAATCCATGTCTGCAGTCTCACCGAATTTATCCTTGATGTCGGCTGCATATTTTTCAATAAGCTCGTCTCTTTTACTCATAATTTTAGTGTCTTATTTAATTAATAGTTAATATTCCCTACAAGATATGAAATGAAAATAATCCGTCAAAATTTTATTATTGATAAGTCTAGGGGTATGTACTTCCAAAAGCTTTGGAAAGTCGGAAGGTTTGTAGAAATCCTCCAACGCCTGTTCCAAACTGTTCCCGTCGTCCGCGGTACTATAACCAACATGGAACATTTCACACAAATGGGAAGCTTTCAGCGCATGCTTGGTCTCAAAAAAACGTTCGTACGCCTCGGTATCCTTCCTGCCAGGGAGTATCCGAAAGATTCCTCCTCCCCCATTGTTTATCAGTATAATTCTAAAATCTGACCTTACATAGTCATTCCATAGGGCATTGCTATCATAGAAAAAACTAAGGTCGCCCGTTATCAATAACGTGGGCGATTCATTATATACCGATGCACCCATTGCCGTGGACGTACTGCCGTCAATACCACTGGTACCCCTGTTACAAAACACCTGTAGCGTAGGGTCCAATTCAAAAAGCTGCGTATACCGTATGGTTGAGCTGTTCGCCAACTGCAACTGATAGTATTTAGGAATTGAATGTAATAGCTTATCAAATACAAGAAAATCCGAATAAGGAATCTTATTCAAATACGATTTCCGCCCTTTCATATACTGCAACTTTACGCGGTTCCATTTTTCAAAATAAGGAGAAGACTTTTTACCATTCTGGTCGTATAATTTGCCGAAAAAATCATTGACCGAAAATTCAAAGTGTTTACCCAAACAAAAGAAGGTATCATTTGCCTTGGTGGCACCTACGTGCCAATGGTGCTCTGGGGTATATTCCCTTAAGAACGCCTTTATTTTTTTGGAGACTACAAGTCCACCGACTGTGATCAGGACATCAGGTCTTAGATCTTCGAATAAGGTATGCTTTGAACCACTTAATTCAATGGGCGCTAAAATGGAATCAATGCTGTTAAAAAAATTTGGGTGGTGGATATTGGAGGTCGTTTCGGTAAAAACCAGGACCGACGCGTCATTTCCCAAGGTATCCAACACATCCTTTGAAATGGAATTTGGATGGTTTACTCCCACCAATACCATCTTTTTTTCGGCATTGTTCCAGCTATTCAAAACCTCATCAGGAAGGTTCAATGGATTTTCCGTAGGAGCCGGAATGGCATCGGGAAGCATCAAATCCATTTCTTCAAGATCGTACAAAGGTTCCTCAAACGGAACGTTCACATGTACGGGAAGCTTATTTTGGATCGCTATGGAAAATGCCTTGTTCAGTTCGCCATGATTAAAGGTATCCACAAGTTCCTGTTCCGTCTTTAAATCCTTACCCTCCAACCACTCGGGTCGGTATCTTGTAATTCTTCCCGTCGCGTGGATAAGGTCTTGCTTTAGATTTGCCGAATAGCCAATGTGCCTGTCATATACATGGTCCTGACGGATGGTCTGACCATCGCCAATATCAATTTTATAGGAGGGCCTATCCGCCGAAATAACCACTAGGGGAATTTCACTGTAGAAAGCTTCGGCAATGGCAGGATAGTAATTCAACAGCGCACTCCCCGAAGTACAGACCAAAGCCACGGGCCGTTGCAAATTCTGGGCCATACCCAATGCGAAAAATGCGGCACATCGCTCATCAACGATGCTAAAACAATCAAAAAAAGGATTCTCTGTAAAAGATAAGGTTAACGGTGCATTTCTGGAACCGGGCGAAATGATTATATTATTAATCCCATTGACTTTACAATGCCCAATAATTGATTGGGCCACGGGTATGTTGGAGTACTTCATCAACTACAAAATTAAGACCTATGGGCTTCAAAAACCAATTGTGAAGCACTTAATCCAAGAGTACCTTTAAAATGGTCTGGCTTTTATTTTCTGTCTCCTCCCATTCCTTCCAAGGATCTGAATCTGAGGTTATTCCACCCCCAACAAAAATACTTGCCGCCGTGCCGTCCAGTTGCATGCAGCGCAGATTGACAAAAAGTTCCGTCGATTCCAACACGGAACGATATGCTTTTTGTTCCGTATTCCGAGGGTTTGTGCTTCGTTCCACTTCATTTTTCAGGTTGAGTTCCCCCAAGTATCCCGTATAGAACATTCGGTCATAATGCTCGTTCTCCAAAATGAATTTTTTTGCCCTTTCGGTTGGAATGCCACAAACCGCAGGTGTAGGATGTAACGCCCTTATCAAGGTGCTAAGCTTTTCCCTTTCGAAACGACCCGAAATCTTGGTCCTTAAATGCCATAGTTGCCCCGCCCGGACGGACTCCAAATCCCCAATTTTTAAGTCGGTCGTAGTGTCCTGTAAAGCCGTCGCTATATAATCCGTCACCAACTGCTGTTCGTGCAGTTCCTTCTTGCCCCATTTGGGCATTCCCACTTCCTCCCGTACCATTTGCGTTCCCGCCAAGGACATGGTTACAAAGGAATTTCCCCTACTCTTTAATAGAATTTCCGGGGTAGCGCCCAACCATGTCCCGATTTTTGGGTGATGCCATAAATAGCAAAGGGCATTTTCATAAGCATGTACCAGACGTTGAAAAATGGCCAGTGCGGAGGCGACAACACGCACCTCCTTTTTTCTTGAAAGCACCACCTTTTCCAGTTGGCCTGATTTTATAGCTTCGATGGCCCTGGAAACCATTCTTTCATAGGATTCGGATGCTCCAACTTCCTTTTTCAGAGGGGTTTTAGTCGTACTCATATTCCCGGTGCCAAAAACTTCGGAAAGGACTTCATCGCATTGTATTAGAATCGGACTTTGCACAGTATCGAATGGGGCAAATACAAAACCACTTTCGGTAAAATCGGTAACGGAATGGAGTTGTGTATCCCGCTGAAAAACACCCTTAATTTCAAATTCTTTCGGTTTTTTATAAATCACGAAAGGGAGACCTTGCTCCAATTGACCTTGGGCCCTTTTTAAAATTGGATACGCCATCTTACTTCTTTGGAAGGGCAATCGTGGTGAGTTTACAGACCGATATCAATTGGTCCTCCTCGTTCGTTATGCGAATATCCCAAACCTGCGTAGTCCTCCCCTTATGGATAAATGAAGCCTTCGCATACACAAAGCCCTCCTTCACACTTTTAACGTGGTTGGCGGAAATCTCGATTCCCCTAACAAAGAACTCCGCTGCATTCAAAAATATATAGGAGGCCATACTCCCTACACTTTCGGCCAATGCTACCATAGCACCTCCGTGGAGTACCCCGTCCGGCTGATGCACCCTTGGGTTTACCGGCATTTTAGCAATTAGAAAATCCTCCCCTACATCTACATACGAAATGTTCAAGGTTTCCATGAGGGTATTCTTTGAGGAGTTGTTGCAGACCTCAAGTATCTTATCTTTGTGTTCGCCCATGCTTTTTTTTGTAAAATTAAGCAATAGAACACCAAGAGGCAGGAATAGACACCATGGATTTATGCAGACCACAATAAAAAATGTCCAATACCAACATACCAATTCCTATGAAACCCTGAATGATCTGGGGCCCAAAACCAAAAATGTTTGGTTGGCCTTTCATGGCATAGGTTTTCTAAGCAAATACTTTTTGAGATATTTCGAGGATTTGGATAGTGACCAAAACTATATAATCGCGCCCCAGGCGCCTTCAAAGTATTATTTGAACGGAAAATATAGGCATGTGGGAGCAAGTTGGTTGACACGGGTGGACAAGGAGCAAGAAACCCAAAATGTCCTCAATTATGTAGGCAAGGTTTTGGAATCCGAAAACATCCCGAGTCATTGCCAATTAATCGTCTTCGGGTTTTCGCAAGGGGTATCCGTTGCAACACGACTTTTGGCAAAAACAAACCTAAAATGTTCCAAGTTGATTTTATACGCGGGGGGTATCCCCGATGAATTGAAAGCGACCGATTTTGAAAGATTGATAACGGATGCTACAGCCGTGTATTCCGTGGTTGGTAAAGAAGACGAATACATCAACGCCAAAAGACTGGAAGAGGAAACCGAAAAATTAGGCCAACTTTTTCAGGGTACCGCAAAACAAATTACTTTTAACGGTGGCCACGAACTGAAAAAAGAAATCATTAATTCCTTTGCCTATTAATATGGAGATTGTTTTGGAAAACGACCGGGTGAAACTATCCCCATTGACTTTGGAGAACTATGAAAACCTCCTTCCCATTGCTTCCCAAAAGAAACTGGTCCAATACTCCCCTTCCGATATCGAAACCCCGGAAGCCCTCAAGAATTACGTGCTTATGGCCTTGGAGCAACAGGCACAAAAGTTGGGCATTCCCTTTATCATTTTTGATAAGGCCGTACACAGATACGCGGGCAGTACCCGGTATATGAATATACATTGGAAAAACAAAGTGCTTCATATTGGTTCCACATGGATCGGGAACGAATTTCAAGGAACGGGTCTGAACAGGGAAATGAAACGGCTCATGCTACACCATGCCTTTGTGGACATGGATTTTGAGAAAGTAGAGTTTCGGGTGGACGAAAGAAACTTAAAATCCAGAAGAGCGGTCGAAAAATTGGGATGCAAACTGGAAGGTATTCTTAGAAAGGATGTCTACCTATTGGACGGGTTTAAAAGAAACACCTGCTGTTACGGGCTTTTGAGGGAGGAATGGGAACAGCGTAAGGTTTTGTAGATTCCCGGACACCTCATTCGTAATAGGTGATTTTCCGGGTTGTATAGGTATTTTCTGGGGTTACGATTTGCTTCACCCAATTACCTTCCCCCTCCCTATCGTATTGATAGATATACTCCTTTTTATCCAAAATAGTTTCGCCCCTTTTAATTTCCTGTACCAACATACCGTTTGTATCATATTCAAAGGTGGTCCTTACGGTAGGGACGAACTTTTTGGTCTCCAAATCATATTCAAACTCCTGTTTGGCCAACAATTTCCCATTGGGTCCAAATACTTCCTCGTAGGCCTTGGTGGCCTCTCCTTTTAAAAATTCCTTGGTAAGTACGATTTTTTGCTTCTCCCCATTTTTTGTCTGAAAGGAAGTCCGTATCGATTTTAAGGGTACATCGTTCAGTAAATAGGTGATGGTATACTCGCCTTTGTATTTCTTGTATTCCACCTGTGTTTCATCCGTGCCTTCATCGTTGGTCCTAACAATTTTGGTCAGATCGCCCTTATCGTCATAGGTGTAGATATATTGGTCCAAAAACTCCTTATCATAAGAGATGATGTTCTCTGTAATCTTTGTTTGCCCGATGGTATCCAGTTTAAAAAAGTGCGCTATGGAAGTTCCTGGGTCGAATTTATTGTCCCGGTAGGTTTCGGACCGTTTTTCGACCAAAAGGCTGTCCTGATATTTGTAATAGACTACGTCATAGTCCGATTCATTATATCGGGTAACCGATTTGGTAAGCAACCCCCTCTGATTGAAATCATACTCCTCCTTACCATATTTTGTACTGACAAGACAGGTTTTGACGCTATCCTTCAAATCAAAATCCGATACCGTAAAGATTCGTATCTCCTGGGTAAAGGAAGTGGTGGGCAAAGCCAATAAAACCAAAAAGAATATATGGGGATAGTTTTTTACCATAGTACAAAATTAACTCAATTACCTCCCCAAACAAATTACATTCCAAAATAAAAAAGGAGCGATGATTATCGCTCCTTTTCTTGATAGTATGATATTAAAAAATATATCTACGTTACTTGACTTCTTCGAAGTCAACCCTTCGGCTACGCTCAGGACAGGCTACTTGACTTCTTCGAAGTCTACGTCCTCAACGTTATCGCCTTCGGTTGCGCTACCGCTACTATCAGCAGTAGGTTCGCCTTGGGCAGCACTTCCTCCACCTTGTTGCGCTTCGGCCTGTGCCTTGTACATCTCTTCAGAAGCTACTTTCCAAGCCTCGTTGATTTTATCCAAAGCCGGTGTGATTACGGCCAAATCTTTGGATTCATAAGCCGTCTTTAACTCCGCCAACGCATCCTCGATCGGTTTTTTCTTGTCCGCGGACAGTTTATCGCCAAACTCGGCCAACTGCTTTTCGGTCTGGAAAATCATGCCATCGGCCTCGTTCAATTTATCGGCCTTTTCCTTCGCTTTTTTATCGCTTTCGGCATTCGCCTCGGCTTCGGCCTTCATCTTTTTGATTTCCTCCTCTGTCAATCCGGAAGATGCCTCAATTCTTATATCTTGTGATTTTCCTGTGGCCTTGTCGGTCGCGGAAACCTTGATGATACCATTGGCATCTATGTCAAAGGTTACTTCTATTTGAGGAGTTCCCCTTGGTGCAGGTGGTATCCCGTCCAAATGGAACTTACCAATGGTCTTGTTATCGGCCGCCATGGGTCTTTCCCCTTGTAACACGTGTATTTCAACGGATGGCTGATTGTCAGCAGCGGTAGAGAACACTTGGGATTTCTTGGTAGGAATCGTAGTATTCGCCTCGATTAATTTTGTCATAACGCTACCCATAGTCTCGATACCTAGGGATAATGGCGTAACATCTAACAACAACACATCTTTTACGTCCCCTGTCAATACACCACCTTGAATTGCGGCACCAATGGCAACCACCTCATCTGGATTTACACCTTTGGAAGGTTTCTTTCCAAAGAATTTTTCCACAGCTTCCTGAACGGCCGGTATCCTTGTGGAACCACCTACCAAAATGATTTCATCGATATCGCTTTTTGAAAGTCCGGCAGATTTCAATGCCTTTTCACATGGCTCAATGGTTCTTTTGACCAAATCCGCTATCAATTGCTCAAATTTGGATTTTGTCAAGGTACGCACCAAGTGCTTAGGTCCTGTAGCCGTAGCGGTTACGTATGGCAAGTTGATTTCCGTTTGGGAAGAGGAGGACAATTCAATTTTGGCTTTCTCCGCTGCCTCGCGCAATCTTTGGAGTGCCATGGAGTCGTCACGTAGGTCCAAGCCTTCCTCGGCCTTGAATTCCTCGGCCAACCAATCGATTATCTTTTGGTCCACGTCATCACCACCCAAGTGGGTATCACCATCGGTAGCCAAAACTTCAAAAACGCCATCACCCAATTCTAGGATGGAAACATCATGCGTACCACCACCAAAGTCGAATACCACAATTTTCTGGTCGGTGTCCTTTTTGTCAAGACCATAGGCCAAAGAGGCAGCCGTAGGTTCGTTAATGATTCGCTCCACGGTAAGTCCGGCAATTTCTCCCGCTTCTTTGGTGGCCTGTCTTTGGGAATCGTTAAAGTAAGCAGGTACCGTAATAACGGCCCTTGTAACATCCTGACCCAAATAATCCTCGGCGGTTTTCTTCATTTTTTGAAGAATCATGGCCGATAGTTCCTGAGGCGTATACAAACGACCATCGATATCTACCCTGGGGGTATCGTTATCACCTTTGGTTACTTTGTAAGGGACCCTTTTAGCTTCTTTCTCAGATTCGGAGAACTTGTTCCCCATAAAACGCTTTATGGAGTAAATGGTCTTATGCGGATTGGTTACTGCCTGCCTTTTTGCAGGGTCTCCAACCTTGATTTCACCGCCCTCCACAAAAGCTATGACCGACGGTGTTGTTCTTTTTCCTTCTGCGTTTGGAATTACCACTGGCTCATTACCCTCCATCACGGAGACACAGGAGTTGGTAGTACCCAAATCTATTCCAATAATCTTACTCATTGTATATGTTTTAAAATTTAAGTGCTTAATTTTTCAATCAACCTTTAAATGACAAACAATATGCCAAGGGACAAAAACTGACAGGATGTCATTTATTTGTTTTTGAACCCGAATGATTGGGTTTGGAGTGAATTCAAAATGGAAAAACAATTTACACCTCGATCTAACTTTGTACATTAGTATTCGACTTTTTAAAAGATAATGGAACAAAGAGAAAGCATAAGCATTTTTGACATGCTCAAAATAGGCATAGGCCCATCCAGCTCACATACCTTGGGACCTTGGCGAGCCGCGGAACGTTGGATCCTGGAGCTAAGGGAAGAAGGCAAATTTGAAAAAGTAGCTTCCATTTCTGTCCATGTCTATGGTTCCCTTTCGTTAACAGGGAAAGGCCATGCCACGGATTATGCCATTATTTTAGGGCTATTGGGCACCGATCCGGAAACGATTGCCATAGAAAACATTCAGACATATGTCCAAGATGTAAAAAGTACCCGAAAGTTGAATTTTGGGGGAAGTAAAACTTTGGATTTTGACCCGGAAAAAGACATCATTTTCCATAAAAAGTTCCTTCCCTTCCATTCGAACGGTTTAAAGTTTGAGGCGATTTTGGCCGATGGAAAAAAGACCGCCAAAACCTATTATTCCATTGGTGGAGGTTTCGTTGTCGTGGAGGAACGTAAAAATGCCAAAAGAAAGAACAGTGTTTTTAACAGCTTTCCCTATCCCATGGAAAATGGACAGGAATTATTGCTAATCTGCCAAAAAGAATCAAAATCCATCTCCCAAATTGTTTTGGAGAATGAACGGTCCTTACGATCCGAGGATGAAATCGACCATCAGATAAACCGGGTTTGGAACACCATGCTGGAATGTATGTACCTTGGCTGCCACACCGAAGGCAAACTGCCCGGGGGTCTCAATGTAAAACGAAGGGCCTTCGAACTGCATGAAAACCTGAAAGGGGACCTGCCCTACTCCAATCCGGAAGAATGGCTGCAATCCATCCGACAGACAGAGGTAAAATTCAGGCAAATCCTGCAATGGGTAAGTTGTTTCGCCTTGAGCGTCAATGAAGTGAACGCCTCCTTGGGAAGGGTGGTTACCGCACCTACCAACGGCAGTGCCGGGGTAATCCCCGCAGTCCTTATGTATTATATGGTCATTGAAAACCACGCGGGGAATTTTGAACACATAAAACAGTTCTTGTTGGTTGCGGGGGAAATAGGCAGCATCTTCAAAAAAGGGGCAACCATTTCTGCAGCCATGGGCGGTTGCCAGGCGGAAATTGGGGTTTCCTCGGCAATGGCCGCTGGTGCTCTTACCGAACTACTAGGTGGAACTCCGGAACAAGTTTTGATGGCCGCGGAAATTGCCATGGAACATCACCTAGGTCTAACATGTGACCCAATTGGCGGATTGGTTCAAATCCCCTGTATAGAACGAAACTCTATGGGGGCCATCAAGGCCATAAATGCCGCGGAATTGGCCTTGGGTTCCGATCCGGCCGAAGCCAAGGTCCCCTTGGACAAAGTAGTCCAGACCATGTGGGAAACCGCCAAGGATATGAGTTCCAAATACAAGGAAACCTCCGAAGGCGGATTGGCCGTTGGTGTATTCCTAAGCGATTGCTAAAAACAAATTATGCGGGACATGAAACCCTCATCGAGGGATTTATTATGGCAAATTAAATACCTCTACAAAAGGAAATATTTAAAAATCCATCTGTTAACCTTATTTTAAAAGATTGAAATGAGCCGTAACAATTCTTGATACCCCCTGAAATGGTCATTGGCGAATTACATCTGACCTATGACAAATCATAAAAATAAACAGATGAAAAACTTAATTTCTGAACGGGTTGCCGATTTTCTAAAAAACTATCCGCCATTTAATATCATGGATACAGATCTTTTGGGGGAACTATCCCAACAGGTTTCCATCATTTATAAGGAAAAGGGAAGTTTGGTGTTCTCCTTTGAAGAGGAAGCGCATCCCCATTTCTATGTGGTGCATAAAGGGGCCATAGAGCTCACGAATCCAAATGTAAAATCCATTACCGATTATTGTGACGAAGGCGATATTTTTGGTCTTAGACCCCTTATTGCCAAGGAGAATTACAAACTGGAGGCCCGGGCCTACGAAGAATCGATTCTCTATGCGATACCCATCGCCGTTTTTAGGCCCATATCAGAATCCAACCAGCGGGTTTCCAATTTTCTTACCGAAAGTTTTGCATCCAATCTACGAAATCCCTACCAATCGCGTAAACTGGAAAAATCGGGAATATCGACAAGCCTCAATGCCCAAGGAAACTTGGTCATCGATGATTTTCAGCCCATCCGCTATTCCAAAAAATTAATAACCTGCGGACCTAACACCACCATACAAAAGGCTGCGGAACGAATGACAAAAAACCGCATCGGATCCATATTAGTCTGCGAGAACAATCTTCCCGTGGGCATCGTTACGGATAAGGATTTAAGAAACAAGGTTGTGACGGGAACGTTTCCCATTACCGCCAGCGTTAGGAACATTATGTCCGCTCCGTTAATTACCTATCCAGAGAAAATGACGATTGCACAGGCCCAAATGGCCATGATGAAAAATGATATAAGCCACCTTATTTTGACCAAGGATGGAACTTCCAACAGTAAATCCGTAGGAATTATTTCGAAAAACGACATAATGGTATCGCTGGGAGACAATCCGGCCGTAATCGTAAAGGCCATCAAAAGGGCCAAAAAAATAAACCAAGTAAAGGAACTTCGTAAAAGTATCATGATGCTTTTAAGAGGCTATTTGGACCAAAACCTACCCATGGCACTGACCTCCAAGATTATTTCTGAACTGAACGATACCTGTATCAAACAGGTAATAAGGCTTTCCTTGGAGAAAATGAAGACACCGCCACCGGTACAGTTTGCGTGGCTGGCATTGGGCAGTCAGGGACGAGGCGAACAATTGCTCCATACCGATCAGGACAATGCACTGGTTTTTGAAGATGTGCCCGAAGAAGCATTGCCAAAGACTACAACCTATTTTTTGGAACTTTCCAAAAAAGTGACCAAAGGACTTAACAAAATTGGATATGAGTATTGCCCGGCGGATATGATGGCATCCAATCCCAAATGGTGCCTGAGCCTCAAGGAATGGAAGAACAAAATATCCTATTGGATCATTAATCCCGGCCCCAACGAGGTTTTGATGTCCTCCATTTTTTTTGATTATAGTTTGGCATATGGGCACAGGGAATTGTTGAACGAAATGTCCGACTATATTTTTTCCAACGTCAAGAAATACCCGATTTTCTTGGTTCATATTGCCAACGGGGCCTTGCAGAGTCCATCCCCATCCGGTTTTTTTAGGTCTTTTTTAGTGGAACAGGACGGACAGCACAAGGACTTCTTCGACTTAAAGAACAGGGCGTTACGACCGCTCATCGATGCGGCACGCGTACTCATCCTTTCACATTCTGTCAAAGGAATCAGCAATACGTGGGAACGCTATGAAAAATTGGCAGAGTTGGAACCGAACAATCAAGACCTCTATTTGGCCTGTTCCTACGCCACCAAAGCACTGTTGAAATTTAGAACAAAACAGGGCTTGCTCCACCACGACTCCGGCAGGTATATCGAGTTGGAATCCTTGACAAAGGAGGAAAAAATGAAGTTAAAACGAACCTTTAAGGCCATCAAGGAAATACAGGATGTAATTTCCATTCGCTTTAAGGTTTCCAATATTTTGGGCTGATGGGCACATTTGATCGTTCCTCAAAATACCCTGACTACTGGCAGGCGTACGTAAAGTCCTTCAAACGGCCCTTGGAGAAGGACTTCAACAAGCTCACCTTTGTGGTTTTGGATACGGAAACCACAGGCTTTGACAAGACAAACGACCGTATCCTTTCCATTGGTGCCTTGAAAATACAGGGCAATCGTATCAATGTCGACGATATCCTAGATGTGTACATATCACAGGAAACCTTCAATAAAGAAAGCGTCCCTATCCATGGTATCCTTAGGAATGGACAGCAAGATTGCATTTCAGAGGAAGCGGCAATGAAAAAATTTCTGGGCTATGTGGAAAACCATATTATTGTGGCACATCACGCGGGTTTTGACATAGGCATGATCAATAGCGCGCTCAAAAGATTGGGACTTCCCAAATTAAAAAACACCCCTTTGGATACGGGCGTTTTGTATAAAAAAACGCTCCTAAAATCCTATCTCGTACAACCGAAGGAGCACTATTCCCTGGATGATTTGGCCGAGAAATTCTTGATATCCAAAAAGGATAGACACACGGCTTTGGGCGATGCCTATATAACCGCTCTAGCATTTCTAAAAATCCTTGTAAAAATCAAGGAAAAAAAGGAACTGTCCTTAAGGAATTTGAAATGATTAGGAATTTTTCAAATAGTCCAAAATATTTCTTTCAATCCGTTCGTGGATATTGGAAGTATCGGCCTTTTGAAAGGACTCTCCCGTAATGTTTTCGTAGAGTTCGATATACCTTTCAGAAACCGAGGTAATATATTCGTCCGACATTTCGGGCACTTTTTGCCCCTCCAACCCTTGAAAACCATTGGAAATAAGCCATTGCCTTACAAATTCCTTGGACAATTGCTTTTGGGGCTCATTTTTATCCTGTCTTTCCTGATATCCTTCCGCATAAAAGTACCGGGAAGAATCTGGGGTGTGTATCTCGTCAATAAGCACAATAGTGCCATCCTTGGTCTTTCCGAATTCGTATTTGGTATCCACCAAAATGAGACCTCTTTTGGCCACAATTTCCGTTCCTCTTTGAAAAAGTGCCTGGGTATATTTTTCAAGCACTTCGTAATCGGCTTTGGAAACGATGCCTCTTTTTATAATATCCTCCTTGGAGATATCCTCATCGTGATCGCCCATTTCCGCCTTGGTCGCCGGAGTTATTATTGGCTTGGGAAACGGATCGTTTTCCTTAAGACCTTCTGGCATGGGGACCCCACAAAGCATTCTTTTACCAGCTTTGTATTCCCTGGCCGCGTGACCGGACATGTAGCCCCTTATGACCATTTCTACCTTGAAAGGCTCACAGGCATGGCCAATGGCTACATTTGGATCAGGGGTAGCGGTCAGCCAATTTGGTACAATATCCGCTGTTGACGCCATCATTTTGGTAGCTATTTGGTTCAGAATCTGACCCTTGAAGGGAATACCTTTGGGCATTACCACATCAAAGGCGGACAGTCTGTCCGTGGCGATCATAATCAATCGGTCGTCCTCAAGGGCATAGACTTCCCGCACCTTTCCTTTGTAAACACTTTTTTGTCCGGGGAATTTGAAATTGGTATCAAAAATGGTATTCTGCATGCCCTTTAATTTTGATGTTCAATGGTTTTGTACGCCTCAATGACCTTCTTGACCAATTTATGGCGAATGACGTCCTTATCGTCCAAATAAATAATTTCTATGCCTTCTACATTTTGCAGAATCAATAAAGCCTCCTTTAATCCGGATATGGTCCTTCTGGGCAAGTCTATCTGCCCTGGGTCACCGGTCAACAAAAACTTGGCGTTTCGACCCATACGCGTCAAGAACATTTTCATCTGTGCGTGCGTGGTGTTCTGGGCCTCGTCCAAAATTACAAAGGCATCATCCAAGGTCCGCCCGCGCATAAAGGCCATGGGAGCAATCTGTATGGTACCGTTTTCGATGTAATGGGCCAACTTTTCCGCCGGGATCATATCCCTGAGCGCATCGTACAAGGGCTGCATGTAGGGATCCAGTTTTTCTTTTAGGTCCCCTGGTAAAAATCCAAGATTTTCCCCTGCTTCCACCGCAGGTCTGGTCAGGATGATCCTACGTACCTGCTTTTCCTTCAATGCCTTTACCGCAAGTGCCACTCCGGTGTAGGTTTTCCCTGTTCCGGCAGGCCCAATGGCAAAAACCATATCGTTCTTTCTGGCCGCATCCACCAACCTCCGCTGATTGACGGTCTGTGCCTTGATCAACCTGCCACTTACACCGTGCACCAGCGTTTCACCGCTGTTCTCCGGCCCCGTGTAATCCTTGGAATCGCCACTGGTAAGTACGCGCTCAATGCTATTTTCGTCCAGTTTATTGTACTTGATGAAATGCTCCGTAAGCATATCAAAACGCTTATCGAATTCCTCAAGTTGGTCCTCGTCCCCGTAGGCCTTTATTTTGTTGCCACGGGCAACTATTTTTAATTTGGGAAAATACTTTTTAAGTAGTTCTATATTTTCATTTTGTTGCCCAAAAAACTCTCTTGGACTAACTTCGGTGAGTTCTAATATAATTTCGTTCAAACAGTGGGATTTTGAAGATTTTAAATGAGCCAAGTTTAATTTCGCTCGGCTATTTTTTTGTTTAATTTTGTATATCAAATTTAAGCAAAAATTAAGTTTGGCTAACCAAAAACATATCAACATTGCTGCATGGCAATCATTACCCTTACAACCGATTTTGGACTGAAAGACCACTTTGTTGGGGTGTTAAAAGGTTCTATTTACAGGGAATTACCCGATGCCAAAATTGTTGATATTTCCCATGACGTTGCACCGTTCAATATTCAGGAATGCGCCTACATCCTAAAAAACTCCTACAATAGTTTTCCCAAAGGCTCCATTCATATAGTGGGCGTAGACTCAGAGGCCACCCAAGAAAACCAGCACATTGTGGTTCTAATCAACGGCCACTATTTTGTCAGTGCGAATACAGGTGTCATTGGACTTATAACTTCAGAAATCAAACCGGATAAAGTCGTAGAGATCAACATTCCCGATTCCTTGCACGGTTCCTTTCCGGTGTTAAGTGTCTTCGTTCAGGTAGCATGCCATATCGCCCGGGGCGGTACTTTGGAGGTCGTGGGCAAGCCTTTCAACGAACTCAAGGATTTGCGGGAATTCATGCCGCGAATCGTGGACGATGGCAAGAAAATTATTGGAAGTGTCATTTATATAGACAACTACGGCAACGTTGTCACCAATATCCAAAAACATCTTTTTGAAGCCTACAGAAAAGGACGCGATTTTGAGCTATTGGTGCGGAACCACAAAATCAAAAAAATACACAAGGCCTATAACGACATTATTGATTTTTCCATTGAAAAAAGCAAACGAAAGGGTGATGGTGATTTGTTGGCGCTTTTCAATTCATCGGATTATATAGAACTCGCCATTTACAAAAGTAACCTTAAAACGGTGGGCGGAGCATCCACCCTTTTGGGGCTTGATTACAGGGACACTATTATGATCGATTTTTTATAATCCGATAAGCCGACGTCTTGCCCAAAGATTTTCTTAATCGGCCTTATAGAAATACATATAGTTAATAACTCCGTCCCCATTTTTAGCCAAAACGCCTAGTCAACCCCCATAAAACGGGAAAATAAAGTTATAGGTAGCCTTGCCCGACTGTTGATAAGTTTGTTTCCGATAAATAAGCATTTAAAATATCTTTGTTTGATAGCAAAAGCGCCAACCTAATCGGCATTTTCCTTTAGGTTTATAGGGCTTTTCGGATTGAAACAAAACATAGAACGACCAATGAAATTTATTGTCTCCAGTACGTATTTATTAAAGCAACTTCAAATATTGGGTGGTGTAATAAACAATAGCAATACCCTGCCTATTTTGGACAATTTCCTGTTCGATCTGAACAAGGATAAACTAACGGTTTCTGCCTCGGACCTGGAGACCACCATGAGTTCCGTTTTGAACGTGGATTCAGACAATGAAGGAACCATAGCGGTTCCGGCAAGATTGCTATTGGAAACCTTAAAGACCTTTCCGGAACAACCGCTGACCTTTATCGTGGCGGATAACAACACGGTGGAAATCAGTTCCAACCACGGTAAATATGCCTTGGCCTATGCCGATGGTGCCGAGTTCCCAAAAGCCGTAGAGCTTACAAACCCAAGTTCAACTACCTTGTTGGGCGATATTCTTGCAACCGCCATCAATAAAACGATTTTTGCAGCGGGCAACGACGATTTACGTCCGGTTATGAGCGGGGTATTTTTTCAGTTTTCTACGGAGAACCTAACCTTTGTGGCCACTGATGCCCATAAATTGGTAAAATACCAACGGGAAGACGTTTCGGCTTCCGAAGTTGCGGAATTCATCATGCCCAAAAAGCCGCTTACCCTATTAAAGGGAATTTTGGCAGGAAGCGAATCCGATGTCCTTATCGAATACAACGAAAGCAATGCCAAATTTACGTTTGACGATACGGAACTGATTTGTCGTTTGATCGATGGTAAATACCCCAATTACGAAGCGGTAATCCCCAAGGAAAACCCCAACAAATTGACCATTGCAAGAAACCAGTTTTTGAGCTCGGTCAAAAGGGTTTCCATATTCTCAAATAAAACAACGCACCAAATCAGGCTTAAGATTGCCGGGGCCGAATTGAATATTTCCGCAGAGGACCTCGATTATTCCAATAAGGCCGAAGAACGGTTGACCTGTTCCTATCAGGGAGACGATATGCAGATAGGGTTCAATTCCCGATTTTTGGTAGAGATGTTGAACAATCTGGGCTCGGATGAGGTTGCCCTTGAAATGAGCTTACCGAATCGCGCTGGAATCTTAACACCTATTGACGGTTTGGACGAAGGTGAGAATGTAACCATGTTGGTCATGCCGGTGATGCTGAACAACTGATTCCAAAAAACACGGAAACTAAAAAGGGAGCCAAGTTTGGCTCCCTTTTTTATTCTTTTTATTTTATTATGATATAAATCGTATCGTCCCAAAATGACTGGGGGCTTCGCCGTTGGCAGCTTTGACCGCATTTACTATCGGCATTACAAAAGATAGGATTCCAGCAAAGACCAAAAGTAGGATACCGGCCCCTAAAAGCAAAATAGCTGGTATTCCAATGATGACATAAAGAATTAGACTGAGCTGCAGATTGATAATGGCCTTACCATGTTCGTTCATTCCAATAACGGAATCCTTTGTACTTAACCATAATACCAAAGGAACAATGAGTCCGCCAAAACCTGTAATGTAATCCAGATACTGACTTAGATGTGCAACCACCAAAAGGTTCCTATCCTCCCGTAAAGCTATATTTTGATTTACTACTTCCATTTTTTGATTGATTTTAAGATGAATAATTACCTATAGGACGCTTAAAAAGCGGATTTGTTACAATGCGTGTCCCTATTTCTTCCGTTCCAGCTTTTCCAGTTTTTTGCCCTCCTTCAGGAGCTTCGTATTCAACTTTTCTATTTTCTTGTTCAGTTTTTCAATATCATTTGGGGAGAGCTTCCCTTTTTGTAGGTCCTTTTCCATTTTCTCCTGAATGGATTGCAGCTGTTTTTCCATTTTGGAAATACCCTTTTCCGTGGATGCTATTTTTTTCTTTAGTTTTTCCGCTTCTTCCGCCTCTTTTTCAAGACGCGCTTCCTTTTTTTCCTTTTTTTCCCTTTTATCGACCTTTCGCTTAACCTCCTTTAATTCCTTTTGCCGCTCCCTTTCCAAAACGGATTCGGTTGGCATTGTTGACTCCTGCGCGTACACGGAAAATAGGGAGGTAAATACTAAGAGAATGCATGTAAATCCGATTTTCATCTGTTTATTTTTATTGTTTTTCATAGGTCAGCTTTAATTAGCCATCCCGATAGCTATCGGGACATCTCGATGGGTATCAAGACTTGTTATGGCTCATTTCATAGTTGTTTTCATTAATGCCGTTATTTGAATGTACTAATAAAAAGCGTCATTTAAAAATCAAGGGAAGACTACTTTTTAATTGATTATTTTTGCGGCATGAAACCCTTAGCCAGGGATTTGGTATAGCAAGTTCAGTACTTTTACAAAATTAAGTATTTAATAATCAGTCCATTGACCTAATTTTAAACGAATGAAAAGAGATGAGACCATAGTAGCATTAGCGACCGCCTCAGGGGCTGGAGCCATTGCCGTTATTAGGGTTTCAGGAAAAGAAGCGATTACCATTACCTCCAAGCTATTCAAATCCGTTAGCGGTAAAAACCTGGAGACACAAAAAACACATACCATTCATTTGGGGCACATTGTTGATGGCAACAAGATTCTGGATGAAGTCCTTGTTTCCGTCTTTAAAGGTCCCAATTCCTACACCGGCGAAAACGTTGCTGAAATATCCTGTCACGGGTCGCCCTACATTCAGCAGGAAATCATTCAGCTTTTTTTACGAAACGGCTGCCGAATGGCAGAAGCAGGAGAGTTCACCTTGCAGGCCTTTTTGAACGGCAAAATGGATTTGAGTCAGGCCGAAGCCGTGGCCGACCTTATTGCCTCCGACAATGAAGCCAACCATCAAATCGCCATGCAACAGATGCGGGGCGGGTTCAGTAACGAAATCCAGAAATTACGCGAACAACTGTTGAACTTTGCTTCCTTGATAGAATTGGAACTCGACTTTGCCGAAGAGGATGTTGAGTTTGCAGACCGTACCCAATTCAAATCCTTGGTGAACAGGATTCAGGAAGTATTGAAAAGACTCATAAATTCCTTTGCCGTGGGCAATGTTATCAAAAACGGCATCCCCGTGGCCATTGTAGGGGAACCGAACGTGGGCAAATCTACGCTGTTGAATGCACTGCTCAACGAGGAGCGAGCGATCGTTTCGGATATTGCGGGTACCACAAGGGATAGCATAGAGGACGAAATCAATATTGGCGGAATAGGTTTTCGGTTTATCGATACGGCAGGCATACGTGAAACCGAGGATATCGTAGAAAGTATCGGCATTAAAAAGACGTTCGAAAAAATTGAACAGTCACAGGTCGTAATTCTTCTAGTGGACGGTAGCACTTTACATTCAGGTACTTCCTTGGATGAAAAACTCCGACAAATCCAGGTCGAAGCAGAAAAAATCCGAAGTAAAAGTCCTTCGAAACCCTTTTTGCTGTTGATTAATAAATCCGATATGCTAACGGAGAATGAAATTTCCAGTATTGGCGAAACATTGCAGGAAGTCCATTTTATATCGGCAAAAACGGGAAAAGGAGTAGAGGATTTGCAAAACCGATTGTTGAATTTTGTAAATACCGGGGCTTTACGAAACAATGAGACCATCATAACCAACAGCCGCCATTACGACTCCCTATTAAGGGCCTTGGAGTCCATCGAAAAAGTCCAGATGGGCCTAACGGAGGAGCTCTCAAGCGACCTTATGGCCATCGATGTAAAGGAAACCCTTTATCACCTTGGGGAAATAACCGGGGAAGTAACCAATGACGAGTTATTGGGAAATATTTTTGCCAATTTCTGTATCGGGAAATAAGCTAAGTACTCTTTTTAAATCAACAAACACCTCAAAAAAATAGGTTACCCTTGAATTATTTTAGGGAATCCATTACAGCTCCACAGGTCAACATGGCATCCCCAAAATAGGGGTTTTTAATATCCTTATCCAAACTCAACCATACAGCGCCCCTGTTGCTATTCGCCATGGGACATTGCTGGATGTAAAGCGTTTTTTCGAAGGAATTAAAGCTACTAGCAATAGCTACCATATTTTCATTTAGAATTACGAAATGGCTTCGTTGATTTTCTATATCCTGATTTACGGTAATTGCCTTTATCATTTCAGTAATTTTGCCGAAACGGTCCTTTTCCATTTTCCCCAATCCCGAATTATCGATATTCTGCAATGCGTCTTTCATCGCTTTTGCTTCAAGGGAACTCCGTTCGGTATTACCGGCAACAAGAGCGTCCTTCAGCCTAAAGTATATTGGTAGAACTTCTTTAAAATTTTTCTCAAAGGACTGGGGAAATTTCATTGGCATCATGGCATTGGGATTATTTAAAACCATGTTTTGTTGCATTCCAGCATGGCCTTCATGTCCCGTCATTGATTTTCCGCCCAATTTGTTCATCATACTTCTTTTACCCTGCAATTGGGCTGCGGCATCTACCGTAAAGGTGCCGTTGGTGACAATTTCCTCGCCAGCTTCCAACCCAGAAGTCACTTGAATTTGCTCACCGATTCTAGTTCCCAACATCACTTCACGCATCTCAAATACGGGTTCGTCCTTTTTCACCTTTACATAGACCAATGAGCGTTCCCCGGTCCACATAATGGCGGATGTTGGAACCAATAGTTCTGTTTCACTTTCTCCACCATGAATACCTTCGATTGCGCCCGAAACGAACATCCCAGGTTTAAAAATGTCCTCCTCATTCTTTAGAGTGGCCCTAACCGTTACCGTTCTCGTAGCATTGTCCAAAATAGGATCTATAAAGGCTATTTTACCATCAAAGGATTTATTTGGATATGCATTTGTGGTAATACGTATATTCTGCCCTTTTTTGAATACGGACAGTTGACTTTCATACGCATCAAATTCTGCCCAGACCGTACTTAAGTCACTCAATTTTACAATGGGCTGTCCCTTTTTGACATAATCGCCTTCGGCACTCATAACTTCTGAAACCGTTCCCGAGACCGTTGCATACACGGGAAAAGACTCCGTTACTCTTCCAGAACTTTCAATACCGTCGATTTGTTTCTCGGTCAATTTCCAAAGCTTCAACTTATTTCTGACCGCCTGATATAGTTGTGGCTGTGAGCTTTTTAAGGATGTAGCGGTCAACAGTTCCTGTTGGGCAGCCACCAATTCTGGAGCATAAATGGATGCCAACAATTCTCCTTTGCCCACTTCCTGTCCTTCATAGTTGACATACAACTTTTCGATTCTTCCATCAAAATAGCTGGCCTGAACGGCAATGGCCTCCTCATTGACAGTTATATTGCCGGACAGATTGATGGTACCGCTAACATTTGTAGACCTTGGGCCTATCACCATAGTCTGAACATTGGCCAGGGCCAGGGCATTGGCGGTCATGGTAAATTGACCGGCTGCCAGACCATCTTGCCCTGTTTCGGACGGTATGAGTTCCATACCACAAATGGGACAGTTTCCCGGCTCCGGTTGCATTATCTGGGGATGCATGGAGCAAGTCCACATTTCTTGATTAATTGATGCGTTGATGGGTGGATGGGCGGATGTATTTTCCTTACTATTGGAGAAAAAGTACCCCCCAGCAACAATTCCCAATATCAAGATCAGTAGATAAATGACATATTTTTTCATGTTTTTTATTGTTTTTCAATGGTCAAACTTCGGCTACGATTCGTGAAGGCATGTAACATCCATGCAATCATTTTATCGTTGTCAATTAATGCCATGGATGTTTCATTTTGATTTTTTTGAAGTTGAAATTATTTTACCTATCAGTTTTAAACTGGATTTCAAATGGGAAACCAGGTCCTCATCCGGGTTTGGATATGTTTGGGATTCCTGGCATAGTAATAACCAATATTCCGTTTCCTTTGCTTCCTTAAATGCGATTTTGAGTTTATGAATAAAATCGGCTCTACTTTCAGCACCTTGTGCTTCCCTGGAGTTGGCCCCTATGGAGGTTCCAGACCGCATAATCTGGCGGGCAATTACGTACTTCCCAGCTTTCTTCAATTCCTCAAAATAGGCTATTATTAATAAAGCAAGTTTAAAAGTGACTTCCAATAACTCGTTCTTTCTCATACCTATATAATTCTTAAACCTTCAATCATTACATCAAACCCATCCGCACATCAAACCATCCACACATCAAACCATCTGCACATCAAACCATCTGCACATCAAACCATCTGCACATCAAACCATCCTTTTTTAAAGATCGATTAACATACTTATGGCCATTACAATCATAATGGCATTTTCAATAAATGTTGCCTCTGTCATTGGCAATTTGAGTGCCGTTCCCAAACAGGCGCATTGTATGGATTTCTTATCCAAAAGTGTCCTCGTGACCCCTATCGTTGTAATGCCCAGAACGACCAGTGTGGCAATCAATGCAAAAGGCACATAGAGTCTCATCAAGAACAATACTCCTAAAATGGTCTCTATAAAGGGGTATACCCTAGCATAAAAAGGTACGGCCTTTGCCAAGGGGTCGTACATTCGAAAACTATCGGGAAATCCTTTTAGATCAAGCATCTTAAAAAAGCTGAACACAATATAGAATAGCCCCATAAAATCAAGCATCGCCCCTTCCCAATTGGGTCTATTGTAATTGAGTAGAATCGAGGCTACGGTTATATATCCCAAGATTAAAAACAACGGCCGTAACTGCTCCAATTTCGATTTTGTTTCCATACTTGTTTCAGCCATCGTTACCATTCGCTTTTCTGAAATGCTATATTTATCCGGAAGTGAATTTTGCAAGGTGTTTACATCGATATGATGCTCCATCTCAATAATTGCTTCGGCCTTTTCCAAATCGACGGAAGCGTTCCTAACACCTTCTATTTTTGAAAGCGTCTCCTCAACATGGGTCCTGCAACCGTTACAGGTCATTCCTTGTATATGGTACGTATGTTTCATCTGTTTATTTTTATTGTTGGTCATAGGTTATGCTTGGGCTACGCTCAGCACAGGATTGCAATTATTGTCATCATTTTGGTTTGTTTACACGGGTGTTCATAATCTTCTAATTCGCCATCCCCATAGCTATCGGGACATCTTAGTGGACATCAAGACCTGTTATGGCACATTTCATTTTATGTTATTAAAAATTTTATAATCAATCCCCCCGCAAGCCATGCATAGCAGATAAAGGCCGCATATTTCAAAGTCTTTTCGAACATGGGGCTTTTGGGCGCCATTTCGCTCATGGAATGTTCCACATCCTTTTTCTTAAAGAATCCCAAATAAATGAGATAGGCGGAAATGGCCAAAAAAGCGATGTTCAAATAGAAGGTGTAATCTATTTTAAAATGCTCGGCATCCTGAATCTTTACCTGTGACGAATCTGGCAGCATGCCCAATACATCGAAACCATAGTATAGGGCCAACGAGGTGCCGATCAACGCGGTAAACAATAAAAACAGGATAAAAAACGACATTTTCCATCCATAGTATTTTGCATTGATGCGCAATACTGGAAAAACAACCAAATCACTGAAAATAAAGGCCATGACTCCTGCAAAGCTAACACCCTTTCCATATAATAGAGCTGCCAAAGGTATGTTGCCCATGGATCCAATAAATGTGAGGAATGCCGCTACGGGTCCTACTACGATATGTTCCAGAATTACGAGAAATGAAAATTCCTTATTTCCTTGACCACTATTAATGAAAAGGGTCTCGAAGAATGAATCTGGGACAAAGGCCGCTACGATTCCTGCAATAGTGAAACCTACGGTCACGTCCTTCCACACCATCTGCCATTCCATTTTGTATTTTTTACCTACCCGCGCCCAGCTATCCTCTTTTTGAATCTGTTTTTTCCAATCCTTGGAAGTGTCACTATCATCTTTATCCTCCACGCGCTCCAAATTCCTTCTTGCGTTGGAAATGAGTTTTTTGGGGTTGATCGATTTGATTAGAATCCAACTAATCGCAATCAACAGCAAACCGCCAACATATTCCCCAACCACAAATTGCCATCCCAAAAAAATGGATATAATTATCCCCAGCTCTATGACCAAATTGGTAGAAGCTAGCAGAAATGCAATGGACGCAATAAAACTGGCACCTTTTTTAAAAATTGATTTTGTACTGGCCAAGGCGGCAAAACTGCACGAACTACTTATGAAACCGAAGAATGTGCCCAGCAAAACGCCTTTGCCTTCGCTCTCCCCCATCGTTTCCTGCATACGTTTTTCTGTAATAAAAATTTGTATCATACTGCTAATGATGTATCCTAGGATAAACGCCCAAAGCGCCATCCAGAAAAACCCTGTCGATGTATAGGCGGCTTCGCTCCACTTATGTAAAAAATCATCCATTGAAAAGTTACTTGATAATTTCCGTCACCTTCCCACATGTGAGCATCCTATCCCCAAAATAGGGGTTACGAATTTCCTTCTCGGTCGATAACCAATAGCCTCCTTCATTGTTGAATGCCATCGGGCAGTACTGCTTATAGACTTCGCCGGAAGAAATGGATGCATCCACTAACTCCGTGATTTTCTTGGTTACCTCTGAAAATACGATACGTTGATCCTCAATCTTGTTCGATGCTGCAATTTTTGCCAACATTTCCTTTAGCGCGGCATCCACCGTATTTTCCATCAGCATTTTGGCACCCGATTGTGCTTCCACCGCATCCGAATTTACAAGTGCCGTCTTAAGATGGATATAATGCTGAAATTGGTTGCCCACATTGCTGTCATTAAACGCCAACGCTGCCTTCTCCTGACTCACCTCTTCTTTGACCTGGGTTTCATCATTGGATTTTGGTTCATTTTTGCAGGCAATAAGTGCCGAGAAAGACACTATTGCCGAAAATGTCCTGAAAAATGTTCTATTTACCATGGGTTTCCTTGATTTTGGGTATTCGATACGTATTGATTTCATTGTTTTTGAATTTAGATTATTGATTTATTAAATAGTTGATGATGGCCGATTGAAGGTAGTACGCACGAACCGACTCAATCTGATTCATTTGAAATTTTAACTGTAATTCCTGTATGTCCAGCACATCGTTAAAA
Organism: Maribacter sp. C-4077; assembly: GCF_055378385.1. NCBI lineage: Bacteria > Pseudomonadati > Bacteroidota > Flavobacteriia > Flavobacteriales > Flavobacteriaceae > Maribacter > Maribacter sp. C-4077. The sequence continues at coordinate 3,266,269 of NZ_AP038807.1, read as the reverse complement.
TCGATTGTTCCGGTTTCATAATTCTTTATCAGAATCTCCTCGGCATCGCGGGCCTGTTCCAGGTTTTTTTCTTGGGTATTGAATTTTATCCGTGCCTGATTTCGTTCCGATGTTGCCTTTGCCAAAGCCGCTTCCAGAAGGTTCAATCGTTCCGTTCTCTGAAATTCGATTTCCTTTTGGCGGAGTTCGTTCTGCTTTGATACCGAGGCAAAACGGTTGTTAAAAATGGGTATCGAAAGTGATACCATGGGCATAATGATATCCTTACCGTTGTCGTTAAAGGTCATGTCGGGCCGTTCCGAAACGGGTACGTAATCCAACCCAAAACCGATATTTGGTGCACTTTCCTTCTGGTTCAATAGTTCCGATTGTTCAACAGATTCGTAAAGCCTATCATATTTAAGCAATTCCGGATTGAGAGTCAAACTTTCCGTAGCATACATAGGATCTTCCAAGGGAATTGTCATTTCCGGGACGACTTCCACGGCGATGGATTCTTTCCGATTCAAAAGGCTGTTGAAACTTGCCTGCTCCGCCGAATAATTTTCACGTAGGATTTCCTTTTCCTGCTGCAATTCATTTTGCCTGATCTGCAATTTCAGGACGTCCACGGCAGATGCCTTGCCAACTTCAACCGATGTCAAAGCCAATCGTTCATAGGTTTCTAACAATTGGATATTCTCGTCCAAAATATTCTGCTTCGCCTTTATGGCATATAACTGATAGTAGGATTGTGCGACCGAAAGGGCCAATTTCCGTTTGGCAATGGCTATTTCCACAAATTCCGTTTCCGCCATGGAGCTTGCATAGCTTGAACGTGCCGTTATTGTCCCGAACCAAGGTAACATCTGGGAAATTGAAAAACGTGCCCGTTGCGCGCCAGTCCTTGTTTCGGGTTCGCTCACAAAATAACCGGCACTAACAGAGGTGTTGGGCAATGCATTGACCTCATTGACCTTTTCCTTGGCAATGTCATACCGAAGCTCAAAAGCCTGAATATTGGGATTGTTCCTTTCGGCTTCCAAAATATAGGATTGCAAATCTTGTGCAACTATTGAATGAAAAAGGAAAAGTGAAAAGCTAAAAACAAAGGTCCGTTTCAAGCTTCCGGGTGAAAATGACAGACAAAAAGTGAGTGCACCCTTAAGTCCTTTGGAAACAGTCATTTTTGAATTTTTAAAAATTACCGAATTCATTTTCTAATCGTTTTTAAAGTGGAAACCAACATTGCAATGATTTCCTTGGAAAGGGATTTCTCCACACAAACGTTGTCCTCATTTTGTAATTCAGCCGCTACAAGCAAATCAAGCCAGTACAACGTTTCATTGGCCTCTTTTAGTGAAATATTCATTTTATGGGCAAAGTCTGCCTTGCTCTCACCAAACTGGGCTTCGCGAATCAAGGCCCCAACCGCAGTACCACTATGTAGCAATTGGCGGGAAATAACAAATTCGCTTTGGGAATTAAGTGCTTTGGACAATCGCCCAATTTTCACCCCAAATTCGAAACTCTTTTCTTTTAAAACATTCTTTCCCATCCGCTAGGTTTTGATTTTATGTTTTCATTTAAATTATTCACTTTTCATTTTTCATTCTTCACTTTTCATTTTTCATTCTTCACTCTTCATTTTTCATTCTTCACTCTTCATTCTTCATTCTTCACTCTTTATATTCATTTTTCACTTTCACCTCCTCCCGCCAGCTATAAAGTACTGGTAACAAGAAATAAGAGGTTACATCAATGAGCATCCCACCCATGATGGGAATAGCCATCGGGATCATAATATCACTTCCTTTTCCAGTGGATGTCAGCACGGGCAATAATGCGAGTACGGTCGTTACGGTAGTCATCAAACAAGGGCGGATACGTTTTCCAGCAGCTTGCAAAGTAGCTTTACGCACACCCTTTATATCACTGGGCCTTTCCTTTTCAAAAGACTGGTCAAGATAGGTAGCCATTACGACACCATCATCTGTAGCGATTCCAAAGAGTGCAATAAACCCAACCCATACTGCAACACTCAGGTTGATGGTCTTGATGTTGAACAGTTCACGGAGGCTCTCACCGAACAAACTGAAATTTAAAAACCAATCCTGACCATAGAGCCAAATCATGACAAAACCACCGGCAAAGGCAATCGCAATACCCGTAAATACCATCAATGAGGTGGTCACCGATCTAAACTGAAAGTATAGGATAAGGAATATGATCAACAAACACAAGGGAATCACGATAGATAGGGTTTTCTCGGCTCGCAACTGATTTTCATAGGTTCCCGTAAATTTATAGCTGATGCCCTTGGGAACGGTCAGGTCACCACTTTCTATTTTGTCCTGAATCAAGGCCTGGGCATTCTCCACGACATCCACTTCCGCAAAACCGTCCAGTTTGTCGAACAATACGTAGCCTACCAAAAACGTGTCCTCGCTCTTTATGACCTGTGGCCCTTGCTCATAGCGAATGTCCACCAGTTCGCCAAGCGGAACCGGACTCCCATTTTCAACAGGGACATAAATATTGCCCAAATCTGTTGGATTATCCCTTAACTCACGCGGATAGCGAACTCTAACGGCGTAGCGTTCCCGTCCTTCTACCGTTTGGGTAAGGGGCATGCCGCCAACGGCCACTTGTAGGACTTCCTGAACGTCCATGATCGATGCACCGTAACGGGCAAGCTGCTCACGCTTGATATCGACCAACAAATAAGGTTTCCCCACAATTCGGTCGGCGAATACGGCCTGTTGCTTCACCCCTACAGCCTGTTTTAGAATTTCTTCAAGCCGAAGTCCAAATGCCTCGATTTCGCGAAGGTCCTGTCCCTTTACCTTTACACCCATGGGCGCACGCATTCCCGTTTGCAACATGACCAATCGGGTTTCTATGGGCTGTAGTTTTGGCGCGGATGTAACTCCCGGGAGTTTTGTAACCCGAACGATTTCATTCCAGATGTCATCCGGGCTTTGAATTTCAGGTCGCCAATTGCGGAAATATTCACCATTGGCATCGGGAATTAGATCATCTGATGTATTGATGTGAGGATGTGCGGATGATGGTAGTTTTTCATCAGAGTTCATTTTATAATAGACCCCTTCCTCCCAATCATAAACAATTTGTACATCTTCAAATCCACTAATCCGCACATCTCTTAAAACAAAGCGGTCATTATCATCTATTTTGTAGCGTTGGCGTTCCCCAGAGGCGTTTCGCATATATTCCGATTTGTACTGAATCACGTTCTCGTACATGGAAAGCGGTGCAGGATCCAAGGCAGATTCGGTACGGCCGGCTTTCCCCACCACGGTTTCTATTTCAGGGATAGTCGCTACGGCCATATCCAACTGTTGTAATACCCGTTTGTTTTCGGCAACGCCCGCATGGGGCAAAGATGTGGGCATTAAGAGGAAGGAACCCTCGTTGAGCGCGGGCATGAATTCCTTGCCCGTATTCAGCATAATCAGGAAACCAAGCACCAGCAGTGTTGAAGGGATGGCTAAAAATGGCATCCTATTCTCCAAAGCCCAGTTCAAGATACGATCGTAATATTTTCGGAGTAATGAAAAAATACCCAACACCCCAAAACAGATCACACCAACGAAAATTAAGTTCATGACCAAACTTCGGTCGAAACCAAACGGTCGCCAGTATTCGGCCAAAAGGAACACTACGGCAATTACGGCAACCAAGGTGTTCAGCAAATTCTTGGTGAGTAAAAAATCCCGATTAAAAAAATTGAAACGGACATCTTCCTTTTTACCTGCTAAATAATACAGTCCTATTCCGCCAAAAGCTACAAGCGCCAATCCCACCCAATAGCCAAAGAGGACGGCCATGATTCCAAAACAGATACCTAGGCCGTTCAAAATATATTTTAACCGCGCCTGCACTTCTCTTTTTCTAAAAAAGGTGGCCGCGAAAGGCGGTATTAGAAACAAAGCGATTACGAGTGCCGCAGCAAGGGCCATTGTTTTGGTAAAAGCCAAGGGACTGAAGAGTTTACCCTCTGCACCTACCATGGTAAATACAGGAAGGAAACTAATTATAGTGGTCATTACCGCCGTGACAATGGCACCGGATACTTCGGACGTGGCGTTGTAAATCAATTCATTTGATGTATAGGGTCTACCATCCAAATTCAACCGCAGGTCCTTGTCATCCATATGGCGGATCATGTTCTCCGCCAAGATTACACCCACATCCACCATCGTACCAATGGCAATGGCAATACCTGAAAGTGCCACGATGTTGGCATCCACATTGAAAAGCTTCATTGCAATGAAAACCATCAAAACCGCTACGGGCAATAATCCCGAAATCAATACGGAAGCCCTGAGGTTGAACACCATAATGATGATGACCAAAATGGTTATCAGGATTTCCATGGTAAGGGCTTCGTTGAGCGTACCCAAAGTTTCCAGAATGAGCTCCGTACGATCGTAAAATGGGACGATGGTCACTTGCGAGGTGCGCCCATCCGCCAATTGTTTTGAAGGTAAACCTGTACTTAATTCGGCAATTTGATCCTTGACATTGTTGATCACCTCCAATGGATTGGCACCATAGCGGGCTACCACTACGCCCCCAACGACCTCGGCCCCTTCCTTGTCCAGGATACCGCGCCTAGACGCAGGCCCCAGGCTCACCCTGGCCACATCCTTGATTCGGATGGATGTAAAATCTTTGGAATCCACCACCGCATTTTCGATATCGGAAATTGATTTTACATAGCCCAGACCACGAACCAGGTATTCCGCATTGTTAATTTCCAAGGTTTGGGCACCAATATCCTGATTGTTTTCCTTGACCGCTTTTACTACATCGGCCAGGCCAATATTGTACTGGCGCATTTTTTCCGGGTCTACATCCACTTGATATTCCTGAACATATCCGCCTATGGATGCCACTTCGCTGACTCCGTTTGCAGAGGACAGCGCATATTTTACGTAGTAATCCTGTATGCTGCGAAGTTCCTGCAAATCCCATCCGCCCGTAACATTACCGTCCTTGTCCCTACCTTCCAAGGTGTACCAAAAAATCTGCCCCAAACCAGTGGCATCCGGTCCCAAGGTAGGGTTGACTCCATCGGGCAATAGGCCGTTGGGAAGGGAATTCAATTTTTCTAGAATCCTGCTCCGAGACCAATAAAATTCGATGTCCTCCTCAAAAATGATATAGATGCTCGAAAACCCGAACATGGACGAACTCCGGATGGTCCTAACACCCGGAATGCCCAGTAAGGATGTTGTCAACGGATAGGTAATCTGATCTTCGATATCCTGGGGGGAACGACCGTCCCATCGGGTGAAAACGATTTGTTGGTTTTCGCCAATATCAGGAATAGCGTCCACCGCGACCGGATTATTAGGTATCCCGATACCTAACCGGTCAATATTCCAATTAAACGGTGCATGTACAATACCCCAGCCCACAAAAAGTATCAATAGCAGGGTGGCTACCAACTTATTTTCAATCAGGAATTTTATTGCTTTGTTCAGCATACGATTTGATTTTTAGACAGTATTAGTTACGTGTTGTGAAAATAACACGTTTTGCCCAAATGAATTGCTATCATTGGGCTTGCAATCTACCAGAACGGTAGACTTCCGTCTAAAACATCAAATTAAAAAAGTCTGGTGCAGCACCTGCACATCCCGTATTAAAGGGGGCGGAGAATAATCCTTGAAATATACCTCATCAGCCTCAAAACCTTCAAATAGGTTTATGTAAGCATATACAAAGGAAACAACGAATACGTGTTGGTCAAAAGAAAAATGGTCCAATGACAGCTTTAAGTCATCATGGCCTTCGAAGACAACTTCCACGTCAGAACAGCAGTCCATTTTCATTTCCATCATGGGACAATCACTGGGTGACTTGGTCATTTTGGCATTCATTAGGCAAGTATCCACATTTCTGGACAAGCTGAAATCCACCAAGTGGTCTCCACAATAGTGCATGTCCACTGTGAAGGACATTGTGGAGAACAACACCAAAAGTGCCATTGCAATCGCCGATATTTTATGAATGCTTGCTTTCATAACCGAATGCAAAGTTATAAAATTTCCAATTTGAAATCGGACTTTAAGAAATGTTTAGTTCCATAACGCATTGATATTGAAAAAAGTGTCCCTTTTTGGGAAGGCACTTTCTAATTTTCAATATCGATAAAACTATTGACCGAGGTATACAGCTTGAATGTATCGAACAAGCGATTCTGGAATTTTCTGGCAATATCGGCATCGTTAAAAATCCATGCTTCGGATATGGACGGGGAAAGAACCAATTCGCCCAAAAGATACTCTACAAAGTAGGAGCCGGATTCGGTGAGTAGAACAAAGTTGGTTTTCGTACAATTCACAATACGGTGATGTAGCATACTTTGAAAGTAAAAATAATCACTTTCTCCAAATATATCCACATCCTAGGATTAGATTTTCGGATTACTAAGCAATTACGCAAGAAAAACAGTTCCATTCAACCACTTTTTCATGAAATCGTACCGCACAGTTTCGCTATTTTAAAAATGCCTCGCTATCCTCAAAACGAACAAAATGACAGGTATATCCATTGGGGTTTTTCACCAAATAGTCTTGATGGTAGTCTTCGGCAGGCCAAAAGGTGGTCCATGGCTCCAAGGTGGTCACTACTTTGGATGGCCATTTTCCCGACTCATCCACTAATCCAATGACTTCCTCCGCTTCCTTCTTTTCGGTATCGTTTTGATAGAAAATAGCCGACCGGTAACTGGAACCGCGATCGTTCCCCTGCCTGTTTACCGTGGTGGGATCATGCATCCGAAAGAAAAAATCCAACAACTCCTTGAACGAAGTTTTCTCCGGATCATAGGTAATCTCAATACCTTCGGCATGGCCTGGATGATTATGATAGGTGGGGTTTTCGTTCTCGCCACCTTGATAGCCCACCTCGGTATCCACTACCCCGGGACGCTTCCTGAAAAGGTCCTCCATTCCCCAAAAACAACCTCCGGCTATATACGCTTTTTTATACTCGTTCATTGATTTTTATTTTATGATACTACTGGTTACTCGCATAGATACGTCCCATATTGGAAATTTATACCTCTTAGAATTGTTGGACAATGTGAAAAGGATTTCCCATTTTTCATGATTCCATTGTGTTCAGAAGCCTTACTTTATTTAAAAAATCGACCACCTTTGCTTCGGGCATTTCACAAGGTTTCAACAACTCTTTTTCCTGTGTGCTATAGAAATTCATACTTATAAAATCGCTTACCCCCAATTCCTCGGCATATAGCTTAAAGGACTTTCCTTTATTGAAGGTAGTCTTGCTTATACCATATTTTTTACCCCGATACATTCCTGTAGAATACCCCTCTGGAAATTTTTGAAAATCCATTACCTATTTTTTAGGAACTGCAGGAGAGCATCGAACAACCGACTTTATGTCGGGCCCAATCCGGTCTTTTGGCAAACAATTTTTCCTTTTCGGGTTGTTCATCGTAGGGCCTTTTTAGCAATTTAAACAATTCGTCTATCAAGGAATAATCTCCCGTATCTGCAGCATCAATGGCCAATTGGGCCATATAGTTGCGCAAGACATACTTTGGATTTACCTTGTTCATGGCTTTTTTACGTTTGTCATTAGCCGAATTTTCATGTTTCAGCCTTTCGGAATAGTTCAAAAACCATTGGTCCCATTGCTCCTTTATCTCGCCATCTATTTCCTTTGGAGAATAAAAGGCTTTCTGTACGACTTTGATTCCCGGGATACTTCCCTCCCCTTTATAGTTCGCCAATTGCCTAAAGAAAATGGTCATATCCGTTTCGGAAGCCTGAAGCACGGCTTCCAGATCGGTTATCAATTGGGAATCCGCCTGCTGTTCCGTTGTTAGTCCCAGTTTTTGTCGCATCATGTTTTGATACGCTTTCGGTAGGTCGTTCCTATACCCCATTAAAATATCTTCCAAGGGTTCTGCCTCCTCGATCAAGGGATATAGGGCATTCGCCAATTGCAAAAGGTTCCATAATACGATTTGTGGTTGTGTCCCAAAGCGGTACCGCTTATACGTGCGGTCCGTAGTATTGGGGGTCCAACCAGGATCATACCCCTCCAACCAACCGTATGGGCCATAATCGATGGTAAGCCCCAGAATGGACATATTATCGGTATTCATCACCCCATGAACAAAACCCACGCGTTGCCAATGGATGACCATTTTAAGACTCCGATGTACCACTTCTTGGAAAAACTTCAAATAGATTTCCTTAGCAGGCACTCCCAAATGCGGAAAGTGGTTTGTTATGGTAAAATCGACCAATTTTTTGAGGGTCTCATGATCTCCTCGGGAAGTGAATATCTCAAAATTCCCGAACCGAATAAACGATTCCGCAACCCGACAGACAATGGCGCCTTTTTCGTATTGGGGGTTACCATCATACAGCATATCCCGTAGGACCTGGTCGCCACTAAGCATGAGCGATAAGGCCCTTGTCGTAGGAATTCCCAAATGATGCATGGCCTCACTGCACAAATATTCCCGGATGGAGGAACGTAGCACGGCCAGCCCATCCGCCGATCTTGAATACGGGGTCTCCCCCGCTCCCTTTAGTTGCAAAGCCCATTTCTTTTCTTCGTGTTCTACTTCACAGAGATTAATAGCCCTACCATCGCCCAGCTGTCCCGCCCAATTACCAAACTGATGCCCTCCATAGCACATGGCGTACGGATGGGTATTTTTGAGTACCTCTGCTCCTGAAAACACTTTTAAGAATTTTTCCGAAGCCGCTGTGGAACTATCCAGTCCCATGGCCTCCAACATTTCCGGACTAACATGAAGCAACGTAGGATTGCCGGGCTCCTTGGGCCTTACAAAGGAAAAACAAGCTTCCGTTACCTGACGTCGAGCCGTATCTGTCCTTGGGTCTGAAGGTAGTTCTTTGTTGAATTTATCCCGTATATTCAGTTTGATGTCGATCATGATTCTATGCTATTCTCAATATACCAAAATTACCAAGGTTTGCAAACATATCCATTCATAAACAATTCCGTTTTTAGAGGTATTTAACTTATCAAACAAATCCCTCGATGAGGGTTTCATTAGATTTTGGGTAGTATTAAGGGCTCCTCCCTTTTGATAAAGGGAGGTGGCGCGACCTACCTAGCGCCGGAGGGTTATAAAGCAAGGACCATAATGACAGACCAAAGACACAGGGATAGTACCCAAATTTTAGGTCAGGTCGAACTCTCCGTTCCCTAAGCTGACCACCCCTCTTAACCCGAAGATGGGTGCAGCTAAAATGTTTCGCGATTCTTACTATGCAAACCCTGAATACACAACAGAAAAATATGCTAAATATATAGAATAAAATATTGGTAGCTCCGTAAACGAAGTTAAACCCGAATTATGCACTAGAAAAGCTGTTATAGCTAAAAATCCCTACCCAATTGGCAGGCAGGTCTTCAAAATAAAACGGTATGCTGCGTTTTCAATTTCACTATAGCGGTGCTATGTTAAAATTTCCAAACCACTTTATTGGCACCGACAAAGGGTATTATACTCCGAGGCTTGCCCGCCTGAATGCTTGTCGGGCAGGCCTCGAAATTCAAAATATGTTTCCTTCGAATGCCTGGTGGGCTTGCCCCAAGGTAGTTTACTTTTTTGCGCTTTTCACCTTCACGACGCTCCCCAAATGCATATTCAGGGTTAAAAATCTACAAGATTCCTTGTACTTCCTGCTAGAAATAAAATATCTTCGACCCTTAAAACATGAACAGGACCGATTTTAAAAAATAGAAAAAGGTACTTTCAAAAAAATCTTAAACCCGATCAATGTTCAGTTTTTTTACAAAGAAGCATTTTTTGATCGACCACTTAAATGGCTTTGTGGACATCCACAACCACATACTGCCGGGCATTGATGACGGGGCCAAAACAGTGGAAGATTCTTTGGAGCTCATCAAAGGCTTTGGTGCGTTTGGTGTGACGGATTTTATCTGTACGCCCCATATTATGGAAAACTATTATCCCAATACGCCGGATACCATCCATAATTCCTTGGTGCTTTTAAAAAACGGTTTAAAAATGAACGATTTGAACCACGTTCGTATAGAAGCTGCCGCAGAACACATGATTGATGCGGGGTTTGGGGGTTTAATAGAATCAAATTCGATTTTACCTATAAAAAAACACTATTTATTGATAGAAATGAGCTATTTACAGCCAAGCATCAATTTTAATCAGGCGTTTAAAAGTATCAATGACTTACAAATATTTTCAATACTCGCACATCCTGAAAGATATTTATACTTAAAAAACAACAAAAAACACTTTTCAAAAATGAAAAGGAATGGACTAAAACTCCAAGGAAACCTACTTTCGTTCGGTGGATATTATGGTAAAGAGATTCTAAAAGCTTCATTTACACTTTTGGAGCAAGAAATGTATGATTTTTTAGGAAGTGACGTTCACAATGTAGCCCAATTAAATGCTTTAAAAAATATAAAAATAAGCCCTAAGTATTTCGGTAAATTTGATTCTTTGATTTCCAAAACTATAAACACATTCTACTAAACAAGATTTATCTATTAATAATAAACTGTTTGGTAATTCTTTGACCTAAACTATCAAAAGCAACCATAAAATATATACCTGCAGGATATTTTTCCACATTTATTGAATGATTGTTCTTATCGTCATCCTCAAATAAAATAGATGTTATTTTTCTCCCATCAATGGTATAAATTTCCAATCGAATTATCTGAAAATCCTGAGATGAATGAATATTTAAATCACTCAATACAGGATTTGGAATTACTTGAACAAAACTATTTTCACTAAAATTTTCTTTTTTACTAATTAACTGCGTGCCACCTTTTAAAGAAACTCCTGTAGGGACCACAACAAGGTCGATCAACGCGGTACAGCCCTCCTCGGAGGTCAGGACATAAACGCCAGAATCCGAGGCGTCCACGTTGCCAAGGCTCACGTTGTCGCCGAACTCCCTGCCGTCGGGAAAGCCCACCGTCACGCCTATCCCGTTGGGAAGCATGCTCAACAGCACCTCCGTGCCCTCCGATACCTCCAAACGGCTGTCACCGGAAAACCAGCGGCCGTCCAAACGGTACTCCGGTATGATCTCCCCGGAACACGGGGCCACGGGGTCCACTACCGTAACGGTCAGGTCGGATGTGTCCGTCAACCCGTCGGTATCCGTTACCGTAAGACGGACTCCATAAACGCCCGGTGCGCCATACTCATGGACCGGGGAAGGCAGGGCCGAAGTCGCGCCGTCGCCAAAATCCCAAAGATACGAACCGATGCCCAGGTCGTCCGTGGAGCCCGTACCGTCAAAGGACACCGTGAGAGGATAAGGACCCGTAAGTACGTCCGCCGTAGCGAAGGCCGTAGGCCCGGAAAGACCCTCCGTCACAACCACAAGGTCGATCAACGCGGTACAGCCCTCCTCGGAGGTCAGGACATAAACGCCAGAATCCGAGGCGTCCACGTTGCCAAGGCTCACGTTGTCGCCGAACTCCCTGCCGTCGGGAAAGCCCACCGTCACGCCTATCCCGTTGGGAAGCATGCTCAACAGCACCTCCGTGCCCTCCGATACCTCCAAACGGCTGTCACCGGAAAACCAGCGGCCGTCCAAACGGTACTCCGGTATGATCTCCCCGGAACACGGGGCCACGGGGTCCACTACCGTAACGGTCAGGTCGGATGTGTCCGTCAACCCGTCGGTATCCGTTACCGTAAGACGGACTCCATAAACGCCCGGTGCGCCATACTCATGGACCGGGGAAGGCAGGGCCGAAGTCGCGCCGTCGCCAAAATCCCAAAGATACGAACCGATGCCCAGGTCGTCCGTGGAGCCCGTACCGTCAAAGGACACCGTGAGAGGATAAGGACCCGTAAGTACGTCCGCCGTAGCGAAGGCCGTAGGCCCGGAAAGACCCTCCGTCACAACCACAAGGTCGATCAACGCGGTACAGCCCTCCTCGGAGGTCAGGACATAAACGCCAGAATCCGAGGCGTCCACGTTGCCAAGGCTCACGTTGTCGCCGAACTCCCTGCCGTCGGGAAAGCCCACCGTCACGCCTATCCCGTTGGGAAGCATGCTCAACAGCACCTCCGTGCCCTCCGATACCTCCAAACGGCTGTCACCGGAAAACCAGCGGCCGTCCAAACGGTACTCCGGTATGATCTCCCCGGAACACGGGGCCACGGGGTCCACTACCGTAACGGTCAGGTCGGATGTGTCCGTCAACCCGTCGGTATCCGTTACCGTAAGACGGACTCCATAAACGCCCGGTGCGCCATACTCATGGACCGGGGAAGGCAGGGCCGAAGTCGCGCCGTCGCCAAAATCCCAAAGATACGAACCGATGCCCAGGTCGTCCGTGGAGCCCGTACCGTCAAAGGACACCGTGAGAGGATAAGGACCCGTAAGTACGTCCGCCGTAGCGAAGGCCGTAGGCCCGGAAAGACCCTCCGTCACAACCACAAGGTCGATCAACGCGGTACAGCCCTCCTCGGAGGTCAGGACATAAACGCCAGAATCCGAGGCGTCCACGTTGCCAAGGCTCACGTTGTCGCCGAACTCCCTGCCGTCGGGAAAGCCCACCGTCACGCCTATCCCGTTGGGAAGCATGCTCAACAGCACCTCCGTGCCCTCCGATACCTCCAAACGGCTGTCACCGGAAAACCAGCGGCCGTCCAAACGGTACTCCGGTATGATCTCCCCGGAACACGGGGCCACGGGGTCCACTACCGTAACGGTCAGGTCGGATGTGTCCGTCAACCCGTCGGTATCCGTTACCGTAAGACGGACTCCATAAACGCCCGGTGCGCCATACTCATGGACCGGGGAAGGCAGGGCCGAAGTCGCGCCGTCGCCAAAATCCCAAAGATACGAACCGATGCCCAGGTCGTCCGTGGAGCCCGTACCGTCAAAGGACACCGTGAGAGGATAAGGACCCGTAAGTACGTCCGCCGTAGCGAAGGCCGTAGGCCCGGAAAGACCCTCCGTCACAACCACAAGGTCGATCAACGCGGTACAGCCCTCCTCGGAGGTCAGGACATAAACGCCAGAATCCGAGGCGTCCACGTTGCCAAGGCTCACGTTGTCGCCGAACTCCCTGCCGTCGGGAAAGCCCACCGTCACGCCTATCCCGTTGGGAAGCATGCTCAACAGCACCTCCGTGCCCTCCGATACCTCCAAACGGCTGTCACCGGAAAACCAGCGGCCGTCCAAACGGTACTCCGGTATGATCTCCCCGGAACACGGGGCCACGGGGTCCACTACGACCTCCAGAAGGTCCGTACATCCCTGTGCGGAGACGAACTGGTAGGTGCCGGCGTTGTTCGCGGTGACCGGGTCTATGACGAAACCGTCGCCCACGCTGTTCCCGTTGGGCAGGATGATGCTTATGGGGTATACCTCGGGGCTGGCGTTCGGAAAGGGCGCGTTGTTGGGCAGTACGCTGAGCTGCAGCCTGTCGCCCTCGGAGAGGGTGATGGAGGCCGCCCCGCTGGACCATGTGCCGTTGATGTTGTACTCGGCCTGGATGGGGGTGTCCCCCGGGTCGCAGGCCCTTGTGACCTCCACGAAGACCGTGGTGGGGCACCCGTCGGCGGTGGTCAGGGTATAGTAGCCGCGGTCCGCCGTGTCTATCAGGCCGTCCCCCAAGGGGTTGGCCGCGCCGGGCCTGTCCGTGTCCAGTTGGTAGCCGTCGGCCCCGAAGTCCACGGTGGAGGAAAAGGTGGGCCCGTCCACGATCTGCGTGGCGATGAAATAGGGCTCCGTATAGTTCCTGGCCCTGAGGAAGACCTCCTGGCCCTCTTGGACCACGATGCGGTTGTTGGCGTTGGTCTGCCAGGGGCCGTCTCCCACCTTGTACTCGAAGACGATGGTACTGTTCTGGCAGTCGCCGGAGAGCACCTCCCCGGTGGCGAGCCCCTCCTCGAAGAGCTGGCGCACCTCCTCCGCGCCCAGTACGCTGGAGTATATCCTCACCTCGTCCAGGCGGCCGTCCACCTCGTCGGTGATGCCGCTGCTGTTGCCGTAGGGCAATACCGGCATGGGCCTGAAGTCGTAGAAGCCCGAGAGGGTGAACCTGCTCAGGTCCGAGCCCGTGTCGCCGTTGAGCGCGACGCTGCCCGAGGCGGCCACCTCGCCGATCAGCACGCCGTTGGCGTAGAGCTTCGAGGTGCTGCCGTCATAGGTGGTCACGATATGGTTCCATCCGGCAAGGGGCGCATAGCCGGCATAGTTGTCGTAATAGCCCGTGTTGGTACGGAAGGACATCTTGTAGAGGGTGTTGTGGAACCCGAAGAAGATGCCATTGGCACCGATGCCGTCCTGGTAGTCGTGCCCCAGCACGGCCACGTTGGCGATCCTGCCGCCCCTTTCGGGGACGCCGCTTTCCGCGTCGCGCCATACCCATGCGCTCATGGTGAACCGGTCCGTAATGTTCCCGAAGGAGGCGTCGTAGGGGATGTCGATGATGGAGTTGCTGGTATGTTCCTTGCCGTCAAATTCGATGGCGTTGCCGAAGAGGCCGTCCACGAAGCTGTGGTCCACGGCGGCCACCGGGTCGCCCTGGTCGTCCCGTTGCAGCACGGTACCGTCGTTGCCGTTGCCGGAGGAGTCCGCCACCGTGGTGCCGGAGGCCTCGTCGAAGCGCATGTCCAGTACCAGGTTTGGGTTGTTGGCCAGGGGCAGCGCGGTACCTATCCTAAGGGTCCGTGCCACGCTGGGCACCCCGTTGGCGTCCATGGCGAATAGCATGTAATATCCCGGTGGAAGCAGGTCCCTGCCGGGAATCGTGAGCGAATGGTCCGTTCCCAATGTCGTGGCAAGGGGTATGCGGCGCTGCTCGTTGTTGGTGGAGTGCGTGGCGGCGGAGAAGCGTATCAGGCTGAAGCTCGCCACGGGTACGTCCGTGGAGACCTGCAGCACGTCGCCGTAGTCCGCCTGTGGGTTGTTGTTGTAAGGGCCCGTCCCCAGGGTGTTCCCGGTAAGGGTGCCTATGACGGGCCGTTGGGCCAGGTCGCCGTTGGCATCGAACAGGTAGGCCGGGCTGTATATCTCCGCGCTGAAATGGTTTACACAGTCGGGGGTGCCGTCACAGAGCCCGCCGCCGCCCACGAACACCCTGCCGTCCACCATGAGGATGGCCACGCTGTGGTAGGTCCTGGCCTCCTGCATGGCGGCAACGGTACGCCAACCGGTCTGCTCGTTGAAGATCTCCGCGGGGTACACCGCCGTCTGGTCCGTGAACACCGCCGCGCCCTCAAGCCCGCCGGTGACCAGTACCTCCCCGTTGGGGAGCACGGTACTGTTGTGCATGGTACGGAGATTCGCCATGTTGCCGGTATATTCTACCGGGGGGGCGGCCCCGTAGGCCACCCCGTTGAGGTCGATCACAAAGGAGTTGTTCCTCGCGGGCACCTGTATGACGTTGTCGTCGCCATAGGCCGGGGCGCCCCCGGTCTTGAGGATCTTGCCCGCGTCGAACATCACCGTGTTGCCCTTCATGGAATAGCCGTCCGTCTGTCCGGCCCCAAGGTCGCGCCGTATACCGGCCTCCAGTATTTCCCCGCCGGGGACCTCCGGGTCTATCCAGTGCATCATCTCGCCGGGGCCTGCGTGGAAGAGCTTGCCGTTGGGCGCGGGCCAGAGCCATACGTGGTTGTCCACCCGGTAGAGCCCCTGGTTCTCCTGTGCAAGGTCGTTGGCGGTATAGATGTCCTCGCCGGTTATGTTGCCAAGGGTGATCCAGCCCGTAGTTGGGGACCAGACCTCCGCGTCCTTGCCGCCGTTGCGCAAGGGGTCGTTGGGATTGTTACTGTTGTAATCGTTCCAGGAGCCGCCAACGGTGAAGACGTTGCCGTCGCGCATGGTGACGTTGCCCTGGTAGCCGCGGGGTATGTTCATCTCAGAGGCCACGCTCCAAAGGCCCGTCTGGGGATCGAAGATACTGGTGCGCTCGCTACTGGTGCCCCCCGCGGACAGGATACGCCCGTCCGGAAGGTTGTTGATGCCGGGGCAGAACATGTCATGGTCCGTGTTGATGGTGAACTCCGGACCGTCCACACCGCCCAGGCCGCCGTTGGCGAAGGGATCGAAGTACTGGGAGAAGGTGGCACCGTCCCCAGCTTCCACGAAGGTGTTCCTGAACTGGGAGGACCAGGTCAGCAAACGGCCGTCAGGAAGGTTCGCGACCGCAACAGGGACGATGCCGAACTGTATCGGGTCGCCCCAGGAACCCTGTACGGACTCCTGCTGGGAATGGACAGAAGAAAAAATGAAAATAAATAACCAGAGAAAATAATTGGTCAAGCCCCAATAATTCTTGACATACATTGTAACACTATTTTAGAAATTAGTTTTGGGGAATCTTCATCTAAAATAGCGTTGAAAATAAGGAATTGAAGCAAAGAAAATATCAAATCCGATGAAAGTTAACTTTTCATCGATAAATGCCCATTTTGACTATAGTATTGGGGTAAGGATAAACTAGGAAAGAAAATATTACTAACTAGTGAAAAAAGGGCCTAAAAATAATTTAGGAAATAAAAGATTTATAATAATGGTTTACTTAAAAAACACAAGTGCACATTCCTAAAACTGCCACCACTTTTTCTGAATTATGCCATAGCCATAACCATATTTGCCTCCATAACCTAAATTATTTTCTTTAACATCATTAACCAAGAAACTAAGACCTTTAATTTTACCCTCATTTTGTAAAGAAATTGGAAAATCAACGACCTTGGTTTCAGTAATGTTGGCTCTAGTAACGTATAATGTATGATCGGCATAGGGAGCTATCAACAAAGTATCAGTTACCAACATGAGCGGTGCAGAATCTATTATTATGTAATCATACTTAGGTAAAACGGAATGAATAAGTTCCTTAAACCTTTCACCCATCAAAAGCTCCGATGGATTTGGAAGAATTTTACCTGAATAAATTACGTCAATCGTATTAGTATAGACCAACATACTCTGAATAATAGTGTCTACGGAAATTTTATTATCTAACAAATATTCAGATAATCCTAGTTTACTATTCTTCCTATTACTTTCTAGAGAATCTACATTGCTATCTACAAAATAGGAATATATCTTAGGGTTCCTAATATCAGCACCAATCAATAAAACCTTTTTCTTTGTACTGGCAAATATCATGGAAAGGTTCGTTGAAACAAAGGTTTTACCTTCTCCTGAAACACTTGAGGTAACTAATATTACTTTATTGTAAAAACTATCTTTTTTGGACTTGATTAAATAATCCAGATTTGTTCTTAATATCCTTAAAGATTCAGCCAAAACAGAACGATCCTTATCGTCTATAAACTTCTTCTCCTTTTTACTTAGTCTAGGTAATTCAGCCAAAACAGGAACTGACTTCACCTTACTCTCTAAATCAGACTTACTATGAATCTTATTATCAATTAAACTATAACCATAAAGAACTGAAAATGGTATTAAAAGACCTAAAACCAAAGCGGCCAGATAAATTTTCAATTTGTTAGGTTCAACAGGAGCGTCATCCGTTAAATAGGCGAAATCCAAAACTCTAGATTTTGGGGATGTAGAAGCCAGTGCTACTTGGGATTCTTCCCTTCTTTGCAATAAAAACAAATATAACGACTCCGTAGTCTCTTGTTTTCTAGTTATGTCCCTAAGATTTCTTTCGTTACTAGGAACGGCATATATTCTACTGTTTATAATCGATTGTTGTCTACTGAGGCTATTAACGGTCATGGAAAGATTGCTTTCCATATTATTTAAACTGGCTTTTAGACCATTTTTAATACTATTCAATTGCTCATCCAAACTAACAATCATTGGATTCTTTTCATTGGAACTTTTAAGAAGTCTTTTACGCTCTTGTACCAACTGATTATATTTCTCCGTACTATTGGCAATTGAAGGATCTGAAAGACCGATGTTTGATGGCAAAGTTGACTCAAAACCAGTTTCGTCGATGACTAACTCTTTCATTGAAGAAGCTATGTTCAATTGATTACGGTAGTTCTCCAACTCTTGCTGATTAGCAGCACCTACATTAAGATTAATACTTGCTTGAGACTGTATATCCGCTAAACCTTTATCCGTTTTAAAATTTTCAGCGGTCTCATCGACATCTGCCAAATTTTCATAAATATCAGAAATACGGTCATTGATAAAATTAAAAGTCCTATCGGCTATTTCCTTTTTATCTTCTATTGCATTTTTGTTATAGACATTTACCAAAGTGTTTAGAATGTCCATGCCCTTGCTAGGGATTGGATGCTTTACGGTTAAATTTACTATTTTAGAGTATTCCTCTATATTGGATATCTTAACAATTTCCTTATATGACTGAGCCACCTTTTCAATAGGTGAAACCAAAATCTTAAGAGTACTACCCTCGTATTGCTTGAAAAAGTTAAGGTTTGGAGTAATAATTATTTCTCCAATGGACGTTTTTATTGTTTTTCCATAAGAATAAGTATTCTTTACGCCTTCCTCCTTTTCTTGAAAAGTGAAGGAATTTTCCCCAACCAATTCTATAATAAAGTTTGTTTCCGACCTAAAAATAATCGAATCTGGTTCTAAGAAATTCAAACGAATGGGATCCGTTTTGTAAATCTCCCGTTCTTTTACATTCCCTAGCTCCTTTAAGACTACATTACTCTTTAAAATCCTAACGACCTCAATAAAATTCGACCTTGAATTAAGAACCTCTATTTCATCCTCTACCTCGTTTTGACTACCTGCCAAAAACCCAAGGTCTTTAAATACAGACATTTCAGGAGAACTGCCCTTTTCTTCAAGAATCTGAATTTTTGATGTTAGCTCAAATTTAGGAGTTGCATATCTGTTATATATGTAGGCCAACAATATAAAAACCAAAACAGATAATATAAACCACAACCAATGCCGCGTATATCTTGAAATAAAGTCTTTTAAATCATTTTCAGTACTAAAACTTTGATTTGAAGTCATAAATAAAAGAATAGTAATCTAATTTCTTGTTAATATAAGTGCAGCGGATGTAATCAAAACAGAACCAATAGAAACTAATATCGTGGCCCTGTTATCCAGAGAGGATGAAGTTATGGCTGATTTGTTAGGTTGCACATATACAACATCATTTTGCGTGAGGTAATAAACAGGTGAATTGAGTGCTTCCTTGGAGGTTAAATCAATCCTAGTTGATACCTTGGTCCCATTAAAGTCCCTAATAACAAGAATATTGTGCCGCATTCCCTTGATTGTCAAGTCATTTGCTAATCCCAAAGCCTCCAAAATTGTGATTTGTTCACCATTTACAGGATAAGTTCCAGGTCTATTCACCTCACCCAATACGGTTACTGAAAAGTTGTTCAACCTTATATTTATGATAGGGTCCTTTAAATAATCCTGCAGCTTTTCCCTTAAAAGTTGTTTGGCTTCGAAAGGGGATAGACCCACGATTTTTATAGAACCCAAGACAGGAAAGTCGATATTACCTTCTTTATCCACAATATAGTCTAACTGCTCAGGCCTAATACCTCCGGCATCAGCACCTTTGAACAAATTAAATGGCAAACTAGCCTCGGGATCTAAAGTAGAAATATGAATTGAAACAACGTCATCCGTTTTAAATTTGTAAGAAGTTAGGTTATCCCCGATTATCGTCTCATAGTCCGATGTATCCTGGAAATAAACGACATTTTTTTTTGAGGCACAGGAAAATAATAGTGAGTTAAGAATCAAAAGTACCATGTACTTTTGAAAAGAATTGTTTTTGCTAAACATTTGAAATTAGTTGGTTTGTAATTTGATAATTTTATTGGACGACTTCTTTTCAAGATGTAATTTATGAAGATTTTGCCACTCCCCAGCAGCAAAGTTTTCAATTAATTCAAAAATCGGCGAATAATCATCACTGTAAAAAAGAATATTTAAACAAACATTTTCAATTTTTTGTTGAATTTGTTCCTTTTTTAAATTGGATTTTAGGTCTACTTTTTCAAATATTTTGCTCAAAGAAGGTGAATCCATGTGTAACATTCTTTGTCCTTTTTCAGATAAATCATAAGTACCATTAAATTCACCAAGGAATTTGGGTAAATTAATAGTGGTTGCATTTGAATATCCAATATCCTTCACACTTAAAACCTGAGCAAGGAGTTTAACGGATATGGATGATCCAACCATTAAATCAAACACTTGGGTTTCCGAGAACCTAGAATCCGAACTGACCCAAACCAAAAACTTGGCAACATCCTCAACATTTGCCATAGTTTCATATTCGTTGAACGCAGTTATATTGATTGGCTTTCCAAAGGATAACTGGTTCTTCATGTAACTTAATATAGAACTATTTGATTCGACTACATTTGGGATTCGAACGCTTATAAAATTCGTTGAATTATTATTTCTATCCAGGCTATGTAAATATAATTCAGACAATAATTTACACACCTCCAGGGTGGTAGAAGGAAAGGAAATGTTTTTATTGGAACAAAATACAAATCGTTGAACGCCAAATTCTTTTGCCAAATCGGCAAGCACTTTTGTAGCAAGAACGTTCTCCTGTAAAAACTTGTTTGTATTTCTATCCAAGGTTTCAGGACCGTTATTTCCAGCAGTATGCAGCACTATGGATGGTGCATAAGTAGAGAACAAATCCTTCAAGCTCTTTTTGTCCTTAATGTCCATCAATTTGGGAACAACCTCCAAATGCCTGGAGTTTTGCATAAAAGAATTAATGGAATTGAGTGAAGATTCGGAATTATCCAATAAGATAACCCTCGCCTTAATACCAAGTCTGAACAACTCCTTGGAATAGGCTGATCCTATACAGCCTCCAGCCCCCGTTATCAAAATAGTCTTACCAGTAAAACCTGAATAAATTTCGCCTTGATTTTTCAGTAAATTAACCTTTTTAGGAAAAAGGTCTTCGATTTGAAGTCCTCGAATTTGATTGTTATTTAAATCTAAAGCAAATGAATCTTCTTTAGAATGAATCGCTTGGTCGGGCAAATCCAATATCCCAAGAGACTTCATTTTTTCCGAACTGTATGAAACTAAATCCTGTAGTATTTTTGAATTTATATCACCATCATTACATACAATAATATTGTCAATTACTTTTGATTGTTTGTTGGTTGGCAAAATTACTCGATCAGCATTCTCATTAGAATAAATAATTGTGTTCAATATTTCTATTTCCTTCTCCAAAAGCGCATCCTTTAGCTGTCCAATTCTGTAATCCGGAATACCTGCTTCCGTATAGAGTATCGCCTTACGTAAACCTTTGAATCTATTTCTGTTATTTATAACTATACGCTTATACAACCATCTTGAAGCTACTAAAGCAGAAAAGCTCAGAATACTATGTACAATTATAATTGACAAAGGCACCATTAAATCTTCCTCCATTATTAATTTACCATTAATAACCACAAGGACTATGGTAAGAATATTTGCCAAACATATCGCGTTGAATATACTGTAAACCTCCCTAATCCTATCCGCTTTTACAATTCCATTGTAAATACCTATATAAAGAAAAATAAGGGAAGATAATGCAACTATAATAGGTAACTGGATTAACATTCCATGACTACTTAAATCTGGAAGAATTAAGGAACAAAGCCCATAAGAAATAACAAATGAAAGCGCTGTTAAAAATAGGTCTAGAAAAAATACCACCCCTAATGGAAAAAAACTCTTTGGAAAACTAAAGATATTTGCCATAACAATAAATTACATGCCAAAGGTAGAAGAAAAAGAAGTTAAACCAATTTACACAGGTTGCTTTTCGTTAAACCTTTAAAAAAATCGTTCATCTTACCATTATGTACAAATTTAGCTTAATTCTTTTATAGATTATGAATCCAAAGGCAATGTTGATCAGCTCATAAAATAGATTTACTTAATTTACGTTACCTATTCAAAATAGAGTTTAATGGCCAAAAGTGCAATTTTAAATACGGTTGAAAGAAAATCAATTTTATTGATTGGTGATTTATTGATAATTGGCTTTTCCCTTAAAAATTACGTTAATAGGGCAATAGATTTTCTGGACGAGGAATTCCTTTCGACGAAAGTTGTAATTTTTTCCATAGGTATACTAATGTATTTCATATTTGCATATATACTGGATTTATATAACCTTGAGAGTATACCAAAGTCCTTGACCTACTCAATTGTAAGAACCTTTTCGATTGCATTCCTATTCACATCCTTTCTATTTATTATCACTACCTTAATTTTTGATTTTGCTTTTTGGAGAATACACTTATTGATCTTTATGATTTTTTGCCCAATACAACTGGTATTGTGGCGCATGCTATTTAACTATATTTTCAAATTTGTACCAGTTACAAAACGGGTTTTGTATTTGTATGACCAAACTACCGAAGAAAGCTTAAGAAAAAATGTTTCCATAATTAATGGAATAGAAAAAGAAACCTACCATAAAGTCGTTTCTACAAATTTGAACGATGAATTATCGGATATTGGCGAACAATTAAATCCAGATGTATTAACTAAGATAGACACTTGGATAATCAATACGAGAAATTACAATCACTTTTCCAAACAACTTGAATTAAAAATGGTAAATTCCATTTTGAATGGCAAAGAGATTATTACCTATACCTCCTTTTATGAAAATACGTATGAGGCGTTGCCCATACAATCCCATAATGATAGTATTTATGAAATACTGCAACTGAAAAACAAAAAAATCAGATATATACAAACAATTGCCAACTTCAATTTCAACCTGATCCTTACCATAATCGCTGGGTTGTTTCTTTTGGTTGTAATCCCTTTTGTATTCTTACTGAATATTTTTTTCAACCGTGGGCCATTATTTTACACACAACTTAGGGTAGGCAAACATGGTAAGGAATACAAAATTTATAAATTTAGGTCTATGGTCATCGATGCTGAAAAAACAGGTGTGAAAATGGCCACAAAAAATGATGCGAGAGTAACAAAATTTGGAAAAATTCTGAGAAAGTTTCGGATTGATGAACTACCTCAGATAATTTCTGTGATCAAAGGTGATATGTCCTTTATTGGCCCTCGTCCTGAGCGTAAGGTTTTTGTGGATAAATTAAATGACGTTACTCCCTTTTACAATGTAAGACACCTCGTAAAACCAGGCATTACTGGATGGGCTCAGGTCAAATACAAATATGGTGAAAATCTTGAAGACTCCATTCGTAAATTGGAATATGACCTATATTATATCAAGAATAAATCTGTAGTTTTAGACTTTAGGATAATCCTTAAAACGGCGACAACCGTTATATTTTCAAGAGGAATCTAAACATCATAGCTTTCTTGTTTTTTTTGAGTTTAGGTCAAAAAAAAGAATGGGGAGGTTAAACCCAAAATATGCAATGGAAAATCCCCGCCAGAACGGACGGGCAGGTATTACGGCTTCAAACCACTTCAAAAACACGCTGTTTGGCTGTTTTTTAATTTAACCATAGCAATGCTATGCTAAAATTAAGAAACACCTGTGTTTATTGTATTTTGAACCCTCATCACAAAGTCCTAATGCATAATTTGGGTTCAAATAATTTAGAACGCATCATTCGCAATGAGTAAATTGCATCTTACCTAAACGCAAGCATTTTTTAATAGTTTACCCTTCAATAGGTATGCAACTCCTTCGCTCCAGATAGGGTTTTAACTTTCTAGTCAATCAATAGCTCAAATTTTTGGGACTTCGTTCTGGAAATCAGTAAATTTGGCACCCCCTTTAAACGATAAATTTTGTAATTAGTCGGTTTTACATTTAACAAAGTCATGGCCTCGGCTATCTTTGTTCCTATTTTGATTTATTGCTCTTACAACACTATATTTTAAATGCTTATGACTTTCTCTACTAAAAAGCCAATTTTTCTTTGGATTTTCCTATTGATGTACCTATCGGCTGTCTCCCAGCAGGAGTCCGTACAGGGTTCCTGGGGCGACCCGATACAGTTCGGCATCGTCCCTGTTGCGGTCGCGAACCTTCCTGACGGCCGTTTGCTGACCTGGTCCTCCCAGTTCAGGAACACCTTCGTGGAAGCTGGGGACGGTGCCACCTTCTCCCAGTACTTCGATCCCTTCGCCAACGGCGGCCTGGGCGGTGTGGACGGTCCGGAGTTCACCATCAACACGGACCATGACATGTTCTGCCCCGGCATCAACAACCTTCCGGACGGGCGTATCCTGTCCGCGGGGGGCACCAGTAGCGAGCGCACCAGTATCTTCGATCCCCAGACGGGCCTTTGGAGCGTGGCCTCTGAGATGAACATACCCCGCGGCTACCAGGGCAACGTCACCATGCGCGACGGCAACGTCTTCACCGTTGGCGGCTCCTGGAACGATTACAACAGTAACAATCCCAACGACCCCTTGCGCAACGGCGGCAAGGACGCGGAGGTCTGGTCCCCAACTACGGGCTGGATCACCCTTGGCAACATAACCGGCGAGGACATCTATACCGCCAACGACCTTGCACAGGAGAACCAGGGGCTCTACCGGGTGGACAACCACGTATGGCTCTGGCCCGCGCCCAACGGCAAGCTCTTCCACGCAGGCCCCGGCGAGATGATGCACTGGATAGACCCGGAGGTCCCCGGCGGGGAAATACTGGAGGCCGGTATACGGCGCGACCTTGGGGCCGGACAGACGGACGGCTATTCCATGAAGGGCAACACGGTGATGTTCGACGCGGGCAAGATCCTCAAGACCGGGGGCGCCCCGGCCTATGGCGACGACAACGTCATACAGGTGCCCGCGAGGAACAACTCCTTTGTGATCGACCTCAACGGGGTGGCCTACGGGGCCGCCCCCCCGGTAGAATATACCGGCAACATGGCGAATCTCCGTACCATGCACAACAGTACCGTGCTCCCCAACGGGGAGGTACTGGTCACCGGCGGGCTTGAGGGCGCGGCGGTGTTCACGGACCAGACGGCGGTGTACCCCGCGGAGATCTTCAACGAGCAGACCGGTTGGCGTACCGTTGCCGCCATGCAGGAGGCCAGGACCTACCACAGCGTGGCCATCCTCATGGTGGACGGCAGGGTGTTCGTGGGCGGCGGCGGGCTCTGTGACGGCACCCCCGACTGTGTAAACCATTTCAGCGCGGAGATATACAGCCCGGCCTACCTGTTCGATGCCAACGGCGACCTGGCCCAACGGCCCGTCATAGGCACCCTTACCGGGAACACCCTGGGGACGGGCCCTTACAACAACAACCCACAGGCGGACTACGGCGACGTGCTGCAGGTCTCCACGGACGTACCCGTGGCGAGCTTCAGCCTGATACGCTTCTCCGCCGCCACGCACTCCACCAACAACGAGCAGCGCCGCATACCCCTTGCCACGACATTGGGAACGGACCATTCGCTCACGATTCCCGGCAGGGACCTGCTTCCACCGGGATATTACATGCTATTCGCCATGGACGCCAACGGGGTGCCCAGCGTGGCACGGACCCTTAGGATAGGTACCGCGCTGCCCCTGGCCAACAACCCAAACCTGGTACTGGACATGCGCTTCGACGAGGCCTCCGGCACCACGGTGGCGGACTCCTCCGGCAACGGCAACGACGGTACCGTGCTGCAACGGGACGACCAGGGCGACCCGGTGGCCGCCGTGGACCACAGCTTCGTGGACGGCCTCTTCGGCAACGCCATCGAATTTGACGGCAAGGAACATACCAGCAACTCCATCATCGACATCCCCTACGACGCCTCCTTCGGGAACATTACGGACCGGTTCACCATGAGCGCATGGGTATGGCGCGACGCGGAAAGCGGCGTCCCCGAAAGGGGCGGCAGGATCGCCAACGTGGCCGTGCTGGGGCACGACTACCAGGACGGCATCGGTGCCAATGGCATCTTCTTCGGGTTCCACAACACCCTCTACAAGATGTCCTTCCGTACCAACACGGGCTATTACGACAACTATGCCGGCTATGCGCCCCTTGCCGGATGGAACCATATCGTGACCACCTATGACGGCAGCACCTCGAAGCTCTACGCCAACGGCGTGCTGATCGGCGAGGTGGCCGCCTCGGGCAGCGTCGCGCTCAACGGCGACACGGGCTCGGACCTGAGCAGGTTCACCCTCTCGGGCTTCTACGACTTCAGGCCCATGCCGGTATTGCCCTACGGCAACGAAAGCGGCATCACCGACGAGGTGGACGGCCGCCTGGACGAGGTGAGGATATACTCCAGCGTACTGGGCGCGGAGGAGGTGCGCCAGCTCTTCGAGGAGGGGCTCGCCACCGGGGAGGTGCTCTCCGGCGACTGCCAGAACAGTACCATCGTCTTCGAGTACAAGGTGGGAGACGGCCCCTGGCAGACCAACGCCAACAACCGCATCGTGGTCCAAGAGGGCCAGGAGGTCTTCCTCAGGGCCAGGAACTATACGGAGCCCTATTTCATCGCCACGCAGATCGTGGACGGGCCCACCTTTTCCTCCACCGTGGACTTCGGGGCCGACGGCTACCAACTGGACACGGACAGGCCCGGCGCGGCCAACCCCTTGGGGGACGGCCTGATAGACACGGCGGACCGCGGCTACTATACCCTGACCACCGCCGACGGGTGCCCCACCACGGTCTTCGTGGAGGTCACAAGGGCCTGCGACCCGGGGGACACCCCCATCCAGGCCGAGTACAACATCAACGGCACATGGTCCAGCGGGGCGGCCTCCATCACCCTCTCCGAGGGCGACAGGCTGCAGCTCAGCGTACTGCCCAACAACGCGCCCTTTCCGAACGCCAGCCCCGAGGTATACCCCATAAGCATCATCCTTCCCAACGGGAACAGCGTGGGCGACGGTTTCGTCATAGACCCCGTGACCGCGGCGAACGCCGGTACCTACCAGTTCGTCTCCGCACAGGGATGTACGGACCTTCTGGAGGTCGTGGTGGAAACGACGGACTGCGCGGCCCTAGGCCTGGTCAGCGAGTACCAGGTAAACGGGGGGGCGTACATCAGCGGCCAGGCGAGCGTGGACGTACTGGAGGGGGACGACCTCAGGCTAAGCATCCTGCCAAACGGGACCGCGTTCAGCGTATCGTCCACCGCCCCCAACGGCAACTCGAAACCGTCCAGTACCACCGACCTCTTCCTTACCGACCTCACGCAACAGGACGCCGGAACATATACCTTCACCACAGCAGGGGGTTGCAGCGTGGATTTGATCGTGAATGTCGAAGTAGTGGATTGTACCAATATAAACCTTGAGACAGAATACCAGTTAAACGGTGCAGGAGCCTATGTTTCGGGCCAAAGCCAAGTTTCGGTAGATGAGGGAAATTCCATCACCCTAAGCATATTACCCAATGGAACACCGTTTTCCATTTCGAGTACATCGGCAAACAACCATCAAAAACCGATGGATTTATCAGATTTGACCCTTGATAATTTAAGTGCGGCCGATGCCGGTATCTATACCTTTGAAACCAATGTTGGATGTACCGTAACATTGGAACTTTTAATAAACAGCATCGATTGTGCGGAATTGAATCTTCAAAGCCAATATGATTTGAACGGTTCCGGAAATTTCATATCAGGAGCGGAATTTGTACGGGTGCCCCTTGGGGAAAGTATCCAATTGAGTGTAGTACCGGATGTGTACAATGGTCAGATGTTGGCTTTTGAAATCAGCGGTCCAAATGGCATTACAAAACCATTGAACAGTCAAGATCTGATAATTTCAGATGTTCAGGAAATCCATGAAGGAACCTATATCATGACGAGCAGCAGTGGATGTGTTGCGCAAATTTTGGTTCTAGTTGGCGAGAACGAAGTGCCAACCGCAGTTGCCTCCAGTGATAGTAGTACTGGAACCGCACCCTTGCAGGTTTCGTTCGTTGGAAGCAACTCAACAGATGATGGCCTCATTACTGGCTACTCCTGGAACTTTGGGGACGGAGGTGCCGCCTCAATTGCAGATCCCCAACATACGTTTGATACGGCCGGGGAATATGAGGTGGTATTAACCGTTACGGACAACGAGGGAAGTATTGCTACCACTAGCCTTTCCATAACCGTTATTTCTCAGAACCAACCTCCTATTGCAGTGGCAAATGCCTCACCTGTTTCTGGAAATGCACCATTGCAGGTGAGTTTCAATAGTGATGCCTCTAGCGATGACACTGGGATAGTATCTTATCTCTGGGATTTCGGAAATGGACAAACATCAAACCAACCGAATCCATCCAGAACATTTACGGAATTAGGGACTTTTTCAGTCACCTTAACGGTAACGGATGCGGAAGGCTTATCCGATGAAGATACCATTGAAATCAACGTAAATGATTTGGATAACCAACCTCCGGTTGCCGTTGCCTCGGCGACACCAACTTCGGGCATCAATCCGTTAACGGTAGCATTCACAGGAAGTAATTCCACGGATGATACCGGGATAGCGAGCTATAATTGGGACTTTGGGGACGGTGAAAGTGCTTTGATCGCTGATCCTTCACATACCTATACCAGCACTGGAACGTTTACGGCTACACTGACCGTTACGGATACGGACGGTGTTACGGATCAAGAATCCTTGACCATTACGGTCACGGAGTCAAGTAGCAATCAACCGCCGGTTGCCGTTGCAACTGCAACACCTTTGACCGGAACAGCGCCATTGGTGGTAGATTTTACCGGTAGCAACTCTACGGATGATGCCGCAATTACTAGCTATCTGTGGGACTTTGGTGATGGTGGCACGGCAACGACTGCAGATGCCCAACATACGTATCAGCAACAAGGTGCATTTACGGCTACCCTCACGGTTAAGGACGCGGAAGGAGAAACAGATGTGGAAAGTATTTCAATTACAGTAAATGGTCCCGTTAACCAGCCACCATTAGCGGTTATCAGTGCTTCATCCCAAAATGGCATTGTACCCCTGGAGGTCAATTTTACTGGTGAAAACTCCACGGACGATGTAGCTGTAGCAACATATGCTTGGGATTTTGGGGATGGTAACTCCTCCTCTGAAATCAATCCTAGCCACATTTTTGAAACTCCCGGCGACTTTACGGTAAGCTTAACGGTTACAGATGCAGAAGGCCTTAGTGATGTTAGAACGATAAACATATTGGTCTTGGAAAATGAGACCAATACTGTGGGTACCATAATCATAGCTCCCAATCCCGCCAATACCATGATTCGTTTGTATTTGGATGAAGGGACTACGACCACCGCAAATACGGTTTCCCTGCACGATGCCACCGGCAAGTTCATTGCTGGATACATACTGGACACCATACGACAAGGGGACTACTTTGGAATTCCCGCCCAGATATTAACGGACGGTATTTACTATTTGAGGATTACTTTTGACAACGGAGAGACGGAAGGCATATCGTTTTTGATACGTAATTAAACCAAACACAGGACGCGTTGACCCTGGATACATTGAAATGTAAAGGGTAAAATGTATGCCCGTTTTCACCAAATTTAATTAGACATTTTGCGGAATCTAAAATCAACTAGGTTCCGCTTTTTTTGTGCTGTAAAACTATCGTTTAAAAAAACGCACATTCAGGCAATTACATTTTCATTATACTACCTTTGGGCTTTACAATGAATCCATACTATGTATTGGGTGCGCGTTGTAAAGGTAAAAAGCACAATAAAATAAAATGGTTTGGAAATTTTAGGCCAGCACCGTCCTGGTGAAATTGAAAACATGGGGTATTGATATACTTTGAAGGCATATCTGCCAATTGGGCAGGGATTTTTAGCTGTATCGGCTTTTCGAGTGAATAATCCGGTTTTAAAGGTTCGTGTTGGATAGATGCTACATACCGTAGAAAATGATTTAGTGGAAATTTTGGGATTCTAAAAAACCGTTTTGTCAACCGTACAACTAGGAATGTATTACTTGGACCAAGATTTTAGTGCTATTCTAAGGTTATTTTTTAACCTTTGCACTTTAAAAATCATACATTTTACATGAAGCGCATTACGAACATCTGCTGTATTGGAGCAGGTTATGTAGGAGGCCCTACCATGAGTGTTATTGCCAACCAATGTCCTGAAATAAAGGTTACCGTGGTGGACATAAATCAAGCAAGAATAGATCAATGGAATTCCGGGAATCTTGATTTATTGCCCATATACGAACCGGGACTTAAGGAAATAGTTGCCCAAAACCGTGGTAAAAACCTCTTTTTTTCTACGGAGGTGGATAAGGCCATCGATGAGGCACAAATGATTTTTATCTCGGTAAATACACCTACGAAAACCTACGGAAAAGGGAAAGGTCAAGCGGCCGATTTAAAGTTTGTGGAACTATGCGCCCGCAATATTGCGAAGGTAGCCAAGGACGATAAAATTGTTGTTGAAAAATCTACCTTGCCCGTACGGACGGCGGAGGCCATAAAAACGATTCTGGACAATACGGGTAACGACGTGAAATTTGAAATCCTATCAAACCCCGAATTTCTAGCAGAAGGAACCGCAATCGATGACCTGTTACAAGCGGACAGGGTTTTAATTGGGGGGGACGACACGCCTAGTGGAAAGGCGGCAAAGGATGCATTGAGCTGGGTCTACGAACATTGGTTGCCCAAGGAACGTATTCTACAGACCAATGTCTGGTCCTCTGAATTATCCAAACTTGTCGCAAATGCATTTTTGGCCCAACGGGTATCCTCCATAAACTCCATTTCCGCCCTTTGCGAAAAGACGGACGCCAACATTGATGAAATCTCGCGTGCCATAGGTTTTGATAGCCGCATTGGCCCTAAGTTTTTAAAGGCTTCCGTGGGTTTTGGAGGTTCTTGTTTTCAAAAGGACATTTTGAACCTTGTGTATATAGCGAGAAGTTTTGGCCTCCCTGAGGTGGCCGACTATTGGGAACAGGTGATTTTGATGAACGACTATCAAAAGCGACGCTTTGCAGAGCATATCATCCAAACCATGTACAATACGGTTTCTGGCAAAAAAATAGTGCTTTTGGGTTGGGCGTTCAAAAAAGATACCAACGACACGCGCGAATCTGCAGCTATTTACGTAGCAGATGCCCTTTTGGAGGAAAAAGCGGAATTGGTAGTGTATGATCCAAAAGTAGCTGCTGAACGTATCTATGCGGACCTGGATTATTTCAATACAAGAAGTCCTGAGGAAAACAGAAAATTATTGAAAGTTTCTTCGGACCCTCTAAAAATTACGGAAAATGCCCACGCTATTGCGCTGTTAACGGAATGGGATGAATTTAAGGAATATGATTGGCAACAAATCTATGACAGTATGCTAAAGCCCGCCTTTATTTTTGACGGCCGTCGCCTTTTGGAAACAAGGAAAATGGAAGCTATTGGCTTTAATTATTACAAAATAGGGGAAGCATGAAGGTTCTGGTGACCGGTGCGGCAGGCTTTATAGGATTTCATTTGTGCAGGGCCCTATTAAAAAAAGGTTTCACCTTGGTAGGTCTGGACAATATCAATTCCTATTATGATGTAAACTTAAAAATTGCCAGATTGAACGAGTTGGGTATTTCAAAAGCCCAAAGCCTGGAATGGCATGTACAGCAATCTAGTCATATACATGCATCATTCAGTTTTGTGCGCATGGGTGTTGAGGATACGGAAAATATTTCACAATTGTTTACAGCGCACCAATTTCAATTGGTCTGTCATTTAGCGGCCCAGGCCGGGGTTCGTTACAGCCTGGAAAACCCACAGGCCTATATGGAAAGTAATATGGTAGGTTTTCTGAACATCTTGGAGGCGTGTCGCATGCATACGATACAACACTTGATATATGCCAGTAGCTCAAGTGTTTATGGACTCAACAAAAAAGTACCGTTTTCCACCATAGATCGGGTAGATCATCCTATCAGTCTTTATGCGGCTTCCAAAAAAAGTAACGAGCTTATGGCATATACCTATAGTCACTTATATGGTTTCCCTACTACGGGACTTCGTTTCTTTACGGTATATGGCCCTTGGGGACGTCCGGATATGGCCTATTTTTCCTTTACGGAAGGTATCCTCGCCCAAAAGCCCCTTCCCGTGTTCAACAAGGGTAAACTTTCAAGGGACTTTACCTACATTGACGATATCATTGAAGGTATCATGCTTGTTGTGGAACAAGGGTTCAAACCCAGTGCTACAAACGAAAGTACGGCGGCGCTTTATAATATTGGCCTTGGTAGGCCCATGGCTTTAATGGATTTTATAAAAACCTTGGAGGAAAGGCTGGGAAAAAAAGCCCTATTGGAATTTTTACCCATGCAAGCTGGGGATGTATTGGAAACCTGGGCAGATACAACGGGGATTGAAAGGAATTATGGATATGCACCTAAGACGGATTTGGCGAAAGGTATTGGCCAATTTATAGACTGGTACCTGCATTATAAAGAACAGCGACAATAAGCAATGTTAGAATCCTCTATACCAACCATTTGGCACCTATTTTGAAAATAAGGCATAGGGGTATGTTGACTTTTAAGATAAATAACCATTTTAATATAACTATAAAAACCATTTTATGAAAATTGGAATAATCGGTTTGGGCTATGTTGGCCTTCCCTTGGCGGCGCTTTTTGCAAAAAAATACAGTGTGGTAGGTTTTGATATCAATCAAAAAAGAGTGGATGAGATCAATGCCGGGAAGGATACCACGTTGGAACTGACAGATATGGATTTGGACAGCGTACTGGTGTCCAAAACAAAAGTATTGGATAGGGGTCTCGTCTGTACGACCCATATCCAGGATCTGGCTGCATGTACTTATTACATAGTAACGGTACCTACCCCCGTGGACGATACCAAAAGACCGGTGTTTACACCCTTGATAAAGGCCAGTGAAACCGTGGGGAAAGTGCTTAAAAAAGGGGATATTGTCATCTATGAATCTACCGTATACCCGGGAGCTACGGAAGAAATCTGTATCCCAGAACTGGAACGCTCCAGTGGGTTGGTCTTCAATTCAGACTTCTTTGTAGGTTACTCACCAGAACGGATAAATCCTGGCGACAAACAACATACCGTGGAAAAAATTCTGAAAGTTACCTCGGGCTCCACGCCAGAAGTGGCCCAAAAGGTGGATCGGTTATATGCTTCGGTTATTGCGGCGGGAACCCACTTGGCCCCCACCATAAAAGTAGCGGAAGCCTCCAAAGTCATTGAAAATACACAACGGGACATCAACATCGCCTTTATGAACGAATTGGCGAAAATCTTCTATTTATTGGGTATCGATACCAATGATGTATTGGAAGCCGCAGGTACCAAATGGAACTTTTTACCCTTTAAGCCCGGCCTTGTTGGAGGTCACTGTATTGGGGTGGACCCTTACTATTTGGCACAGAAGGCCCAGGAAAACGGCTATAACCCCGATCTCATCTTGGCAGGTAGGCGCTTAAATGACGGTATGGGCGATTATATTTCCTCCCAGATTATCAAATTAATGCTCAAACACGACCTACAGGTCAAGGACGCCAATGTCCTGGTTTTGGGAATTACGTTTAAGGAGGACTGTCCGGACATTCGTAATACCAAAGTGGTGGATATGGTAAAACATTTGAACGAGTACCGTGTTAAGACCACGATCTACGACCCTTGGGCGGACCCAAAGGAGGTAGCGCATGAATATGGATTGACCACGGTGCAAGAAGCACCAAAAAAACAATTTGACCTGATCATTTTGGCCGTGGCACATAAGGAATTCATTGAGGGCGACCTTACACCCTTCAAACATGAAAGGACCTTGGTATACGATGTAAAAGGTAAATTGAAAAGCGGTTGGACGGCTAGGCTTTAGGTAACTCTTAGTGCCAAAAAACGAAGTACTAAGTACAAAGTGCGAAGTGCGAAGTGCGGGGTACAAGGTACAAGGTACAAGGTACAAGGTACAAGGTACAAGGTACAAGGTACAAGGTAAAAAGTATATAGTACCAAGTACATAGTATAAAGTACCAAGTAGCAAGCACCAAATTCCAAGTGCAACGTGCAAAGTACGGTTTTTGGGTTATTAACAATCATCAACTCCTGCCCTGAGCGGAGCCGAAGGGAACAACCATTAACGAACCACCTTCAACGAAAAAGGAGCAAAGAGAAACAAACCACCAAAAACAGGAATAACTTTTAAAAACGTGGGGATTTTCATACGGGCTTATCGCTTAAATTTGCATCTTGGTCGAAATAAAACAGTACTTTAACTACTGGATTGTATCTTTCCATCCAATTAGGAATGCCCCAAAGACAGACCTCATGGAACCTATCGCTATGGTAAGAAGATTACTCATAATTGGTATTCTACTTTTTTGTGGAATCATGAACGTAATTGCCCAGGACGCGGACGCGGACGGTGTTCTGGATTATGTGGACCAGGACTCGGACAACGATGGTATCCTGGACACGAACGAATGCATCGTACCCATCCCGGATTTTAGCTTTGAGGAAACGGTACCCTATGGGCTTACGCCCACTTGGGTCAATCATTTAAGCGCTGGTGCGGCAGGCAGTCATAATTTGGAGGCCTCCAACTACCCAACGGCTCCGGAAGGCAATCAATTTCTATACATCAATTCAGATGGTGCCGCTGCCGTCAACGGGATCACCCTCAATAGACCCTTGGCCGTGTATGAACCCACCAATTATCAATTTTATATTGACGTGGGCGATGGTTTGGCCGCCACCGGCTACAGAAATGATGGCAACAGTACCATTCGCTTGGGCTATGGCGACGATGCCGCCGCCTTTACCCCCATTCCCGGAGCTCAAATTACAGTTATCGATACAGATACCCCGAATGGAACGTGGACCACTTTTCAAGTAAACTTTACCTTGGCTCCGGGCGACCCGGCCATTGGGCAAGGCGTCCTCGTCCAGATAGAACATGAACGTGTAGATGGTACCACATTGGCAGGAAATTATGACTTCTTGCGCTTGGTAAAGGATACGGATGGGGATGGATTCTCGGACTGTATCGATACGGACTCGGATGGAGATGGGTGCTTTGATGTGGAGGAAGCCGGACATTTGGACGCAGGCGGTGGAACCGTGGGCGTGATAACCGATTTAAATGGCATGGTATTGGGTGCTCCTACGGCGTACACAGGGAATACCCAAGAAGTACGGAATAACGCTTTGATACGTTGTGACCCCAATTACTTGGATTTTGATACGGACGGTGTACCCAATGAAATTGACCTGGACGACGACAACGATGGCATACGGGATAGCTATGAATGTGAAATCCCCTTGGCAAACCCGGGGTTTGAGGAATTCAATGTGCCGGAGAACTTTTTGGAAGGCTGGCGATTTACCCGCAATGATGCCGTATTCAACCCAGATACGAATGGCGGCCAAGAGAACCCCGTAAATATTGGGGATGGCACCAACTATCCCGTAGCAAATGAAGGCACTACCTTTGCCTATATCAATGGAAATGGCAGCATCACCCTAAATACCGTGTTTGCTACCTATGAGGAGGGCGGGTACACCCTACAGGTTGCCTTGGGCGACGGTATCCAATTAGACAATCGCTTCAGGAATGACGGTCAAACAACGATTACGCTAGGCTATCATGACGGCGATTACCTTAATTTTCAACCCCTCGCAAATACGATTATAGAACCTTGGGAAACACCCAACGGTACATGGACGGATTTCTCGGTCACGGCGAACATTCCTCCTGGAAGCCCCGCCCTGGGGCAGGCCATTTCCGTCCAAATAACCCATGCGGGTAACAATCCATTATTGCAATGGCAAGGCAATTATGACAACCTGAGGTTGTTTCGGGATACGGATGCGGATGGTATTTCGGACTGCCGGGATTTGGATGCTGACAATGATGGCTGTTTTGACGTGGTGGAAGCCGGCCATACGGATGCCGGCGGCGGTACCTTGGGTACGGCCGTGGATGCAGACGGGTTGGTGACCGGTGCCCCCACCGGCTATACCGGACCACGGTGGCAACAACGGAACGCCCTCGAAAATACGGCATGTAATCCTGTAGATACGGACGGGGATGGTGTTCCAGATGGGGATTATTTTAGATACGATGCCGGCAATAATTTCTTTTCCAATATTGACGAGGATAATGACAACGATGGGCTATCGGATAATCAAGAGGATTGTGATTTATTGGATGGTTTCATACGACAATACTTTGAATTTGAAATACCACTTAATAATTTTATCCTTGGTGGTAATAATTCTCCTTACAGCGCCATGGATTTCTGGCAATATACCAGCGGAACGGGTATGTTATTTTCCAATTTGGTGAATGCAGAAACTTACACATATGAAGATCCACCAGGTTCTGGAAATTTTGTTAACGACTTGCCCAATTATAGAACGGACGGTACGTTGTTACCGGACCTTCCCGATCCAGATTACAGAAACGACGCCTATTTAAGTCTTAACGACAATGTAGTTGTAACCCAAACAGGTTCCGGTCTCGTACTGGAAGAGGGGGTCTTTATGCTTACCATCGCCGTGGGCGACGGCCTTGACATGACAAATCGCTACAGAAATGACGGTACCAGTATTATAGAGGTAGGGTATGATACAAATCCTTCGGATTTTGCGGTAACCTATACCCCTTTGCCATTTTCCATAACGGTAAATCCAGAGGATACCCCCAACGGTACATGGCGGGATTTTTCCTTTAATTTCGAGGTACCTGCGGGTTCCCCTGCCATAGGCAATACCCTAAGTGTACGTATAGAGCATATTGCCAATAATGCCTTGAACCAACAGGCTGGTAATTACGACCATATTCGTATCCAACGAAATACGGATGGAATATTGACAGGAGACCTAATTCCAGATTGTTTGGATCAAGATTCTGACAATGATGGTTGCCCGGATTCCATTGAGGCCGGCTTTGTGGATGGGGACCGGGACGGTATCCTGGGTACGGGTGCACCAACCGTAAATGCCCAGGGCTTGGTGACCAGCGAACCAGGATATACCACCCCAGTAAGTCCGGATGTACGCAATTTTTCCGAACCTGCGGTCATCGATGTCCCTCCTACGGCACCTACCATCGTCTGTGAAGGGGAAGATGCCGTTTTTACGGTTACCGCCTCTAGGGCGGGTAGCAACCCTACGATACTCTATGAATGGGCAGAAAGTACGGATGGGGGTACCACGTGGAGCACCCTAACCGATAGTGCCCCGTACTCCGGGACTACTACAAATACCATGACCCTGGCCGGTACCACATCGGCACAAAACAATAATCAATATAGGATTCGGGTGTTTGGTGACGATCATCTATGCTATGACGAGGCCTTTGCGGACTTGCAGGTATCGGCAGGTCCAGGAACCATTACCCTTGCGGCCAATGCCGCCAACATCTGTGAAGGCGAGGATCCCATTTTTACAGTTTCTGGGGACGCAGGAGATACTGTCACCTATAGTCTTGATGGAGGCACCACTACGGCCAATGTAGTGCTGGATGCCACAGGTACGGGAATAGTACAACAAGTGGGGGCTACCCTGGATGTTACGGTACGGATAATCAGTGTGACCGATGGCATCTCTGGATGTACGTTGACCTTAACACCTTTCCTCGAAGAAACGATAACGGTAAACGAAGTACCGGTTGTAGATAATGCCATCACAACGTGTGCTCCAGATTTACTCACTTACGATGCGGATATCGTTTTGAACGTGGGTACCATCACGGCCGTAAACGAAGGTACGCTTACCGGAACTACGGTAACCGGCGTTACCTCCGGTACGGATTTGGTAATCACCGTAGACAACAATGGTTGCATTCGAAGCCTTACGATACCTGCTCCGGATTGTAGCTGTCCCTTACTTCCAGCGCCAATAAACCCAATTCCGGCGGCAATATGCGAGGCATCGCCCAACCCGTCTATAAGTGTCGGTTTGGATGCTAGCAGCAGTGCAGATACCGTAAATTGGTACGATGCCGCAACTGGGGGAACCTTTTTAGGGACCGGGCTTGGCATCACGCCTTCAGAAACCGCCCCGGGTACATATAGTTATTTTGCTGAAGCGGAAGAAAGTGTTTCAGGCTGTACCAGTGCCACACGAACACAAGTGGATTTCGTCATTCACCCAGCTGTAATTGCGGATATACTGGCGGATATTGTTACCTGCGATGCCTATGTGCTTCCTGCGCTAAGCGCGAACAACGCATACTTTACAGGTTCCAACGGGACGGGGACACCACTGAACCAAGGGGACAGCCTTACTACCAGCCAAACGGTCTATATTTATACGGAATCCGGAACGGCGCCAAACTGCTTTGATGAAAGCAGTTTTAACGTAACCATAGAACAAACGCCCAATTTGGTCGTGGTTTCCACTACATGTGCCCCAAACCTACAGACCTATTCCGTTACGGTAGACCCTGTAATAGGAACCCTGACCGCTTCCCAAGGGGTGGTCGTTGGCAATAATCAAGTCATTGATATTCCTGCGGGAACGGATGTCATCTTAACTGCAACCAACGGCGGATGTACCGTAAA
This sequence comes from Maribacter sp. C-4077, assembly GCF_055378385.1. Lineage (NCBI taxonomy): Bacteria > Pseudomonadati > Bacteroidota > Flavobacteriia > Flavobacteriales > Flavobacteriaceae > Maribacter > Maribacter sp. C-4077. The sequence goes on along the minus strand of NZ_AP038807.1, from coordinate 3,227,807 downwards.
TGCAACGATTACCGCACCGGATTGCTCGTGTCCATTGGTTTCCATGCCCATTAGTGGCGGGGATATACTATCGTGTGAAGGCACATTGACCCATATGCTGAATACACAGGTACCCCTCGGCGGAGATGAAATACATTGGTACGATCAACTTGTTGGCGGTACGCTTTTAAATGTTGGGGAATCCTTTGTTTCTACGGAAACGGTACCGGGCAGCTATATATATTATGCGGAGACCGTAAATTCGGTAACCGGCTGTTCCAGCGACCGTATTGCCATTGAACTCCAAATCCTTCCACTTCCAGAAGTCCCTGTGGTAGCGGATATTGAAGCCTGTGAAGTATATGTATTGCCCGCCTTGCAGGCTGGTCAGTCCTATCATACCTCCCCCAATGGCTTGGGCAGTGTATTGACGGGAGGCACACAGATAACAACAAGCCAATTTTTATATGTACGAGCCACATCCCCTGTAAACCCTAACTGTGCCACGGAAAACAGTTTTCAAGTGACCCTTCTTCAGGAACCCATATTGGATCTACCGGAAACCGTTGCTATCTGTGAAGGAAACGACTCGGTGATTTTGGGGGTAGATCTGGGACCTGGATTCCAATACGACTGGACCCCCAATAACGACACCAACGGGGATGGCATTGAGGAGGCCTTGTTCACGGTGACGGAACCGGGTACCTATAGCCTAGAAATCTATCAATTGGGGAACAATGCCGCCTGTGGTGGTCTAACGACCTATACCACCCAGGTAACGACGGTACCCCAGGCCACAAATGTAGCCGTGGAAATTACGGCCCTTGGATACAATTTTGGCCAAGGGAACAGGGTACGCCTGTTACCTGGAACCGACCCTCTAACCTTTGACCAATTTGAGTATAGCCTTTCCGGGCCTGACGGACCTTACCAATCGAGCAACATATTCGAAAACGTGCCAGGCGGACTATATACGGGCTACGTACGGTCCCTATTGGGTTGTGGCCAAACGATAGCGAGTAGTCCTTTTTTAGTAATAAATTACCCAACTTTTTTTACGCCCAATGGGGACGGATCTAATGATACATGGAGGCCGTATGGCTTGGACAATTTAAACCTCACCACCTCCCTGGAAATCCTTATCTATGACCGGTACGGTCAACTGATGACCTCATTGGATGGTCTGGACGAATCCTGGGACGGGACCGTGAACGGAAGACCCGCAGTTGAGACCGATTATTGGTTCACCATAAGCTATTTCGATGAATTGGCGGGAATTCCAGTAAACTTTAAAGGTCATTTTAGCTTAAAACGCTAACTTTTGGCTTTTAGCCCTTCGCATTTGGAAGTTGGAATTTGGCTTTTGGCTCTTAGCTTTTAGCCCTTCTCTGTTCCACTTTGGAATTTGGCTTTTAGCTCTTGGCTTTTGGCTCTTCGCTTTTAGCCCTTCTCTGTGCCCCTTTGGAATTTGAGACTGGAGACTTGAAAATTAAAACTTTTGAATGTCGAGTTCAGTATGCAGGGTAAAGAGTTAAAACCCGATTACGAAGAGAGAGTATTGAGTAATGAATAAATAGGATAAACTTGATACATCCAGCTTTTGGCTGCTAGCATTTAGCTATTTGCTTTTGGAATTTGGTGTTTGATACTTGGTACTTTATCCTTGTACTTTGTACTATATACTTTTTACCTTGTACTCCACACTTTGAACTCCGCACTCTGCACTCTGCACTTGGAATTTGGAATTTGAGACTGAAGACTGTAGACCGGAGACTGAATACTTGAAACCTAATACCCCCAGCTTTTATATTTTCTCTGTTCGCCTTTAGAATTTGATACTTTGTACTTTTTACCTTGTACCTTGTACCTTGTACTCCGCACTTTGCACTTTGTACTTTGAACTTTTAATTCCGCACTTTGCACTTTGCACTTGGAATTTGAAACTTGAAACTTTTAACTATTAACCCCTAATACCTAGCTCCTAGCTCCTAATCCCTAAGTACCCACTTGAAAACTGTTTATTGCTTATTGCTTATTGTTTATTGTAAACCACGGCTATCGCACTTTTTACAAAGTCCTTCACAGGTTTGGGAAAGAACCACGCCAAGGTGTTGACCAAATTATTTCTGGATTTATAAAAGGTCTTATCAAACCCCATGTTTGGAGCCATGGCTTTTGGATGGTTTAGGGGAAAGTCCAAATCTTCCCCGGCACTATAGGAAACCAGGGGGCTTTTGGTGGTATGGGTGGCACCCTCCCCTATGCCTATATTGCTTATCAAGTTTTTTGCGGGAAAAATTCCCAGCTGGTTCTGTGCGGCTATGGTAAAGCACCATTGATAGTCCCAAGCGCTTACCGTATTCTTGTGTACGGCCTCCACCCGACGTTCCCAGTAGGTTCTGTCCTTTCCATTATACCCTGCGTTCAATAGGACATTCTCCTTCCAGGGATCCTGCAACCAGCCCATTTCATAATCCATGTGCTTCCAAGCCCGGCGCCATGTGGCCCATCCCCAGCATACCGTATATTTGGAAAAGCAATAGGAATAAGGCCCCATATCATAGGGGATATTGTTAAACCCGGAAATGAGTCCAACCCTGTCATCATTTGCATATCGTTGAAGCAAGGTTTCACAAAAATGAAAAAAACTGGGCAGTGCCACACAATCATCCTCAAGGATAATACCGGACTCCTCTTCCCTAAAGAACCAATTGATGGCGGCCAGGACCCCGGGACCACAACCTAAATTGGATACCTGAAAATTCGTTTTTACCTCACATTCCCAGTCAACGGCCGCTAGAACGGCCTCCCTTGTAGCCATTACCATGTGATCTTCATTGGCCACACCCGTCCGTGGTCCGTCCGCGGCAATATATAGTTTTTTGGGTCGTACCTTTGCAATGGCTTTTAAGGTTTCCAAGGCCTCCTGTTCCCGTTTAAAGATGATAAATAATACCGGGGTTTCTAAAGTTTGTCTGTTCATGAAAGATAGTTGCTTGGCACTAAATGCGTATTGTGTGTGGCATTTTTGGCACTTTGTGCCATAAAATAGTAAATATGTTGTAGGGGCCAGGCACCTATGACCTGGTCGCGCCTGATAAACAATTTTTCTTTTGTAAGTCCTTGGGTAGGTAGATGACAACCCCGTACGGCCGTAGAACAGGAATCATAACCGGTTTCGAACACCAAATCAAAGGCTGCTTTGTTAAAATCATTGAATGTACCGTATGGATAGGCAAAATGATGGACAGGACCGCAATAGCCCTCAAGAATTTCCTTGGATTGTATTAGATCATCTCGGAATTGCTCTATATCGAGTTCCGTAACGCGATCATGGTCCTTAGTATGGCTACCTATCTCATGGCCCATTTCCAAAAGCGCTTCCACGCCCTTCCAATCCAAAAAGGAAGTTGCGGGCATGGCCAATCGCCGGGTACAAAAATCTGCAACCGCATCATGGTCCGAAAGCCCTATACTATTAGGGTTCACAAAAAAGCAGGCGCTTGCCCCGTATTGTGCCAAAATTTCTCCGGCAATGCGATTATTTTCCAGACCATCATCAGAACTCCAACTTATGTAGGGTCTGTCCACAGTACCGCTTATCAGGCGTTGTACCGCCTCTGAATGTGGAATGAAACTGTGATCCTTCGCCAACTGGGAAACAATGTATTCAAAGTTTTTGGCCTCATCGGGGAATACGTGATGAAAATATAGAAACTGAATCCTTGGTACTTTTGAAAGTTCTTTGTAGTCTTCCCTGCCCAGATAGGAAAGCACATCCAAAACATGCCCTCGCAATTTATTTCTCAAATAATTCCCCTGAAATTTCCTCACCTCTTGATACGAAGAACTAAATGGCATATTTAAATATAGATTTCTTGGATGAATAGTAATGTATTGAAGCAATTATTAATAGTGTATTGTGCGGCCAACGGTTTAAAGCATCAAAAAATCATTTCTCGATTATTAAAAAAGTCCCTATAACTTTCAATCAAAAATACGATAATCATTCGTTTTAAGGTAAACCACGTCTAGTACAAATAATACCAAAATAACATAAGGTACTGTAAAACCACCTGTAACCCACTGTACATTTTGAACGTATCTCCTTGACAAAAGGCTCAGTTCGTGTAAAATTTTAATGAATAAACGTAATTGGTCATATTTGATTTTTATTGTCCGGTCGAGCGTAGTCGAGACCTAACTTTAAACACTTTAGGTTTAACGACCTCTTTACTGCCCTTCGACTTTGCTCAGGAAAGGCTGCTTGAGGGGACAGCATTTAATAACTAATTGTGGATATTCATAAAATTTTAAAATGCACAACGGCTCTAACAGTATTATGGTATTATGACTACCAACGTATTTTCTGCCCATTTATTGAAATGAGCTATGAAATATGATTTATTTAGGTCGACGCCATTCCCCCAAAAAATTCACTATTTTAAACTATTGTGCAATTTGAACCTGGCATCTTAACTAAAAGGGTCAGTTCGAGCCATTGGAAAAAAATTTCGTTGAAATGTGAATGACATTCTTTTGAACGGAGTGTGTAGGTTTCAATGCTGGTACTATGCTTATAAATTAGAGTTGGAGTTGTCCGTTGAAAATCAGCAATAATGAACGAAGGGTTGGAAGTGCGGTGCGCTGGCACAACGCATGTAAACCCGATAGTGAATGGTGTGCAGCAATTGCCTATTTTCAACTTGATTTTTTTGCTTCGTTTTTTAGTTCTGCTGAGCGAAGTCGAAGCATCAAGAAAAAAATGAAGGGAAAGCCAAGAGTACAGATGCAATCTAATATCCGGCAATTTTTATGTTAAGAATTATGTCATTGGTAGTGATTTCCTATCGAGCCATTGCGAGATATGAAATTGTATCGAGCACCTTTTTATGGCCCATAGGAGCCCGCCCTGAGCGAAGGCGATGGGTTATCGATACACTTAATTTTCGATGGGAAAATCAAAAATAAGCACTCGAACCAAAACTACGTGTAAAATTTTAAAATGCACAACGGCTCTAACAGTAGTGTGATAGTATGACTACCCACATATTTTATGCTTATTTATTAAAATGGCTATGAAATATGATTTACTTAGGTCGACGCCATACCCCCAAAAATTGACTATTTTAAGATGAAAAAGGAAAAAAACGTGCATTTCATCGAATAATTTAAAATATGGTCATCCAAAAATAAGTTATGGCTCGTATAAAAAGGCAATGAAATGGTAGTTCATCGAAAAAATAGAATATTTCAACGATGAATTATAAAATTTAAATAGTTTTAGACCCCATAATCTTTTTGCTAATTTTTTTAACCCAATCGAGTAGATGAAACTTAACCTAAACGCTTGCCCAAACATGCTACTTTTGCTCATTACGTCCCTAATGGTATTTTCATGTAGCAAGGATTCCGATCTTCTTTCAGAATATGTAATCGTGGAAGAACAATCTTCAATTGCCTTAAAAGATCGTATTCTGGACGATTCGTACTATATACAGTCCCAAAATAGCATCGTAATGAACGTCCTCCAAAACGATGCCTTCAACCAAGGGGAACAAGCCACCGTTGTGGACGTACAACCCTCTGACCTGGGAACAGTGGTCATCAATGAGGACAACAGCTTAACGTATACGCCCATGGTACCTGTCGTAGAAACGCCCCAGGCACCGGAAGAGGAATTTGTGGATACCTTTGACTATACCGTAGAAGTACAGGATGCATCCGGTACCACCACCCAAGAACAGGGCACGGTAACGGTCAGTAATTTGGACAATAGAACACCCACCTCTGGGGACAACGTCTTTTTTGTAACCACCTCAGGTAATAGCGGTAACAATGGTAAGTCTGAAAGTAGCGCTTGGGATATTGGCCATGCGTTCAAGTCAGCTAGACCAGGAGACATTGTTTATATCAAAGCTGGTAATTATGGAGGCGGAAATTACGTTTTCAACCAAAGTGGAAATGCTTCACAGCCCATTAAATTTATAGGATACAAAAACCAGCCCGGAGATATCAACGCCTATGAGCAAAATCTGCTTTCCAATGAGACAAGGGACCGTAGGGGCACGACGCGTTTTGCAAACAATGTGGAATTTGACTACACACAGTCCTTGAACATGAACGAGATGCCTCATTTTACAAAGAACTTCGTCAAAAATGACTTCTTCTTTACGGTTTCTGGGGACTATATTGAATTCCATAATATTATCATCAGAGGAGGCGACTTTGGCATGTTGTTCGACCGAAATTCCAGTCATTGCAAGTTGATAAATTCTGTTATCATGGAACAGGGACGAATGGATATCGCTAGTTCGGATTCCTCGCATCCGGACAGATATCAAGGTACCGGGATTTCAAATAGAAGGTCTGAGCGACTAGAGGTTCGTTTTTGTACCTTTCTAAATTGCGAACAACAGGCTCTTGAGATTAGGGGTGCCAACAGTGGAACGTATTCGGACAATGTGGTCTATTCGTATAATGATCGCAATGGAACGGACTATTTTTATTTGGTAACAGGGGATGCCGGTGCATCAAGCCACGATTTGGTCATTGAATACAATCGTTGCCATAGACTTACCTCAGTACCCCACGGAGGTCATGGTTTTATAACCAAAAATGGAGCTTATAATAACACCTTCAGAAATTTTAGGGTCATCAACACCAATATTGAGACGAGTTTTGCCAATGCCACAGGTAATGTCTTTGAAAAAGGATATGTTCAAGGTAGTGCTAGTCAAGGTGACGACTTAACCTATATTTTAACATCCAATGGCAGTACGGGAAACACCTTTAAGGACATTGTGGTAGACGATGTGTGGGGCGGACTTCTATTTTTAGATCATGGAGAAGATGGATCTTCATCCTTTGCCGGGATAGCGAACGACTACATTAACATTATAGTAAAGAATGCAAAATACGGGGTCATCTTTTCGGAAAGCGGGGCTAACAGGGGGCCTACAAACAATAATAAATTTCTGAATTGTACCTTTTTCAATACCGAATTTGGCATTCGAGCGCACCGGAACAATAGCGGCAACAGTTTTATCAATTGTCACTTCTCCGCCTCATCGTCCTTATACACCAACCATGCGGGCTATAGCTTAAATGGAAATACCAGATTTGAGAACTGCCACTTTTCCGGTAATTTGAATCGAAACAGTGCCAATTCCTTTGTCACCAATAACAATATTGATGGGAATCCCCAGTTTCAGGACCCACAAGCCATTTCTAGGGGGAACGATTGGGTCGAGGGTTTGCGCCTACTGCCCTCAAGTCCCTTACAAAATGCAGGTCAGAACATCTCTGTAATGAATCCCTTGGGGGCCTTTGATTTCTTGGGAAATCAACGAAACTCCTATAATATCGGTGCTTTTTGACCTTTTAACCAATTAATGGAATAAAGGGCCCCTTTTCTAGGGGCTTTTTTTATTTTTGACAAAATTTTTACAATTTCCCGCCGTTATACTCGGTAAATCATCAATAGTAACCGAAAACCTAATTACATCTCTTTTATGAAAAAAGTAGCCTTGATTACCGGAGTCACCGGACAAGACGGAGCATACCTTAGTGAATTTTTATTAAAAAAAGGATATGAGGTACACGGCCTCAAACGCCGTTCCTCCCTTTTCAATACGGATCGTATTGACCACCTGTACCAGGATCCCCATGTTGAAAACCGTAATTTTTTCCTGCATTACGGGGACATGACGGACAGTACCAACCTCATTCGATTGATCCAGGAAATACAACCGGACGAAATATATAACCTAGCCGCTATGAGCCACGTGGCCGTATCCTTTGAAACCCCGGAGTATACCGGAAATGCCGATGGATTGGGCACCTTACGGATCTTGGATGCCGTTCGTCTATTGGGGCTTACCGAAAAAACCCGCATTTATCAGGCCTCGACCTCGGAGCTCTATGGTAAGGTACAGGAGGTGCCGCAAAGCGAGACCACGCCCTTTTATCCGCGTAGTCCCTACGCCGTCGCCAAAATGTATGCCTTTTGGATTACCGTAAACTATCGGGAAGCCTATGGCATGTATGCCTGCAACGGGATTCTGTTCAACCATGAATCCCCCATACGTGGAGAAACCTTTGTGACACGAAAAATCACGAGGGCCACGGCTAGGATTGCCTTGGGACTACAGGATAAATTTTATCTGGGCAATTTGGATGCCCAAAGGGACTGGGGGCATGCCAAGGACTATGTGCGCATGATGTGGATGATCTTACAGGCAGACAAAGCGGAAGATTGGGTCATTGCCACCGGCAAGACGACGCCCGTTCGTGATTTTGTACGCATGAGCTTTGCGGAAGTGGGCATTGAATTGGAATTTACAGGGGAAGGCGTCGATGAAAAAGCGACGGTAAAGGCCTGTAATAATCCAGCCTATCAACTCCCCTTAGGCAAGGAAGTATTGGCGGTAGACCCCAAATACTTCAGGCCTACGGAGGTGGACCTTTTGATTGGCGACCCTACCAAGGCCAACACAAAATTGGGGTGGACGCCACAGTATGAACTACAGGATTTAGTAAAGGATATGATGCAAAGTGACCTAAAACTCATGCAAAAGGACCAATTCCTTAAAGAGGGCGGCTACCGTATCCTGAATTATTTTGAGTAAGTACGAAGTGGGAAGTACGAAGTACGATGTAAGAATTGCACAGCGCTGAGCGCAGTGCGGTCGCCGTTTGACTTTAGGCTTTAAAAGTATAAGGTACAACGTTTGATTTTGTTACAACAAATATCGAGTATCGAAAAACGAACAACGAACAACCAGCAACGAACATGAACAAAGATTCCAAAATATATGTCGCGGGCCACAGGGGCCTTGTAGGAAGCGCAATTATAAAGAACCTCCAGTCCAAGGGCTATAAAAGCATTGTAACCCGCACCCATGCGGAATTGGACCTTACGGACGCCTTGGCGGTCAAACACTTTTTTGCCGCGGAACGCCCGGAGTTCGTCATTTTGGCCGCGGCCAAGGTAGGCGGTATTGTAGCCAATAATACCTACCGGGCCGATTTCATTTATGAAAACCTGATGATACAGAACAACGTAATCCATCAAAGTTATAAACATGGCGTACAAAAGTTGTTGTTTTTGGGAAGCACTTGCATTTACCCGAAAAACTGTCCCCAGCCCATGCGGGAGGACTATTTGTTGACCAGCCCCTTGGAATATACCAATGAGCCCTATGCTATTGCCAAGATTGCAGGCATTAAGATGTGTGAAAGTTACAATCTACAGTACGGTACCAACTTTATTTCCGTGATGCCTACCAACCTGTACGGTCCCAATGACAATTTTGATCTGGAAAAATCGCACGTACTGCCGGCATTGATACGCAAGGTCCACTTGGGGAAGGCCCTGGAGCAGGATGATTGGAAAATAATTGATGCAGACCTAGAAAAACTGCCCATAGAAGGCGTAGGACCCAGACATACCCAAGAGGAAAAACGTGCCATCTTACAGAAGTACGGGGTTACCAGGCACTCGCAAGGGACCGTTACAGTGGAAATCTGGGGTAGCGGCAATCCCATGCGAGAATTTTTATGGTCCGAGGACATGGCCGATGCCTGTGTTTTTATCATGGAACAGCGAAACTTTAAGGACACCTATGCACCCGGTACCACGGAAGTGCGCAATACCCATATCAATATTGGAACCGGAGTGGACATTGCCATTAAGGATTTGGCCCAACTTATAAAACAGGAAATTGGATTTAAAGGAGCCTTTCTCTTTAATACGGAAAAACCGGACGGTACCCTTAAAAAATTAACGGACGTTAAAAAACTACATGGCCTAGGTTGGAAACACTCCGTGAATTTGGAAGATGGGATCGGAAGCCTTTATGGTTGGTACCTAGGCGAAGATTAAGTCATTTTCCAAACGAGCTACGAAGTCGTGTAGCAATTAAAGCCTACTTAAAAATAGTATCTAAAGTCAAAAGCGAACTACCACATTGAGTTTAGGAAATAAATTGTTTCAAGGTACCGTCTGGAGTTCTCTGGAAAAATTATCTGTACAGGTTGTTTCATTTGCTCTGGGTGTTATTCTGGCCAGATTGCTCACGCCGGAGGAGTATGGCACCTTTGGCCTTCTCTTGGTTTTTATATCCATTTCGCAGGTCTTTATAGATAGTGGCTTTAGCCAGGCACTGATCCAACGACAGGAAAGGACGGATAAGGATATATCGACCGTTTTTCTGTTCAATATACTGGTGGCCTTGGCATGCTATGCTATTCTTTACGTTGCAGCCCCCAGTATATCCTATTTTTATGAAGTACCCAAACTGACCCCTTTGTTAAGGGTATTGGCCATTTCACTTTTGTTGAACGCCTTGTTCACCATTCCCTTAACACTGCTAACCATCGCCTTGGACTTTAAATCCATCGCCAAGGTCACGTTGGTTACTACTATTTTAAGTGGAGCCTTGGCCATTTATTGTGCCTATTTGGGTATGGGAGAATGGGCCTTGGTGATACAAACAATTAGCAAGGGCGCCTTTATGACGATCTTTTTATGGTTGGGCACCCAATGGAAACCTATGTTCATATTTTCCAAAAAATCCTTTAACACGCTTTTTTCCTTTGGGTCGAAACTGTTGGTTTCATCCTTATTAAGTAGCCTGTTAAGTAATTTAAATTCGATTTTAATAGGAAAGTATATTGGCACCAAGTCCCTAGGATTCTATACAAGGGGAACCCAATTTGCCGATATCGTCTATAGTATCCTGAACGCTTCCCTTAACAGTGTATTATTACCCAGCCTGTCCGTCATCCAACAGAATACCAAGGAGTTAATAGGTATTACAAGAACCATTTTAAAGACAACCGCCCTTGTGACAGTCCCGCTTTTTCTGGGGCTTGCCCTCCTTTCTGAACCCATCGTACTTATTTTGCTATCCGATAAATGGCGTATGGCCATCCCCATCATGCAAATATTTTGCATTGCCCGGCTTATAACTATTCTGGTTGGGATAAGTTCAAACGTATTATATGCTGTAGGAAGAACAGACCTAACGTTGAAACAGGAATATGTAAAGATTGCCGTAAGGATTATTTTCCTTTTAATAGCCCTACCGCATGGGATCTATTGGATTGCGGTGGCAGAATTGTCCGCCACTAGCATCCACTATTTTATAAATACCTATTATCCCGGAAAGCTATTCAACTATGGGGCAATTGCACAATTAAGGGATATTTCAAAAATTATACTGGCCGGTATCACTATGTTCATCCTGGGATTCATTTGCAAATACCTCATAATAAATACATATGTACAATTGTTAGTGGTGATTCCTGTTTGTGCATTTGTATACTATTATCTCTTGGTATTCCTTAAAGTAAATGAGCTAAACATGTTGAGAAGCAAGATTTTGTCCTTATTAAAAAATAATCCAGAGTCCAATTAAATAATTTTCAAATCAAAGTATCAAATTTCAATAATAAAGAATTGATTCAATGTTATTCGTTGAAAACGAAGATTTTATTTCGACCGGTCAATAAAATTAAATGTTCAATGCCCATACAGATATGTTAATTACCTCATATTCAAATTTTTTCAACCACCACCAAAAGCCTGTGGCGGATGAGATTTTTAAGGAGCTAGGTCTAAATTTCACTTTTGTGAGTACCATGGACATGCCACAAAGCTTTAAGGATGCCGGTTATCCAGATTATTCCAATGTGCCCTATAACCTGCTAAGTTTTGAAAATGAAAGAAACTACTTGAAGGCAAAAGAGTTAATGATGACATCGGATGTGGTCATTTTTGGTGATGCCCCCTATGAATTGGTCCTACCTAGAATAAAGCAAAACAAACCAATTTTGTTTACAGCTGAACGTTTTTTTAAACAGGGTACCTACCAAAACTTCGATATTAGAATACTATGGGAATTATACCACAGTTATACCAAATACAGAAAGGGTAATAATTATATGCTCTGTTCCGGGGCCTTTACGGCTAATGACCTTAATTGGGTCTTTGCTTTTCCAAATAAGAAATTAAAGTGGGGGTATTTTACGTCGGTTGACACCTTGGACGTTTCTAAAATATTAAAACAGAAAAATAATAAAGAATTCAAAATCCTATTTATAGCAAGACATATTAAATGGAAGAAACCATTTCTGGTTCTTGAAACTGCAAGAAAAATGCATAAGTTGGGAATGGAATTTACGTTAGAGATAATTGGTTCCGGAGAACTGAACGCAGCGCTTAAACAGAGAGTTACCGAATATGGCTTGGAAAAACAGGTGCAGTTTTTAGGAAATCTGCCCAACGGCGAGGTGCAGCAAAAATTACGGGAATCACACTGTGTGTTGTTGACCAGCGACCGCAACGAAGGTTGGGGTGCCGTTGCCAACGAAGCCATGGCCAATGGATGTACTATAATTGGCAGCAATCAAATAGGTAGTATGCCCTATTTAATACGCCCAAGAGCAAACGGACTCATCTTTAAATCCGGGAGTGTAAAAGATCTTACAAAAAAGGTGTTGCTGCTTTATCAGAATAGGGAATTATGTAAAAATCTGGCGGTGCAAGCATATAGGGATATATCCACTACATGGTCCCCAGAAAATGCGGCAGGCGAATTAATAAAAGTTTGTAGAAAAATCGAAAAGAATAATTTTAGGATCGAACAAGGGACGAATCCTTGCACCGAGGCATTGGCGACCAAATTTTCTTGGTATAAGAAAAAATGATGGTACTTTTATAGCCTTTTAGAAATAACATCTCCCAATATCCATGAACAAAAAAATCTGTTGTATTTTCAATTATGCCCCTCACTATAGATTTCCAATTTATAAACTTATGGACAAGGAATTGGATTGTGATTTCTATTTTGGGCATACTGTTAACAGTCCCATAAAAAAACTGGATTACAATAGATTGACAAATTATAAAAAGGAGGTTCGTAATCACTGGATATTTAATACCACCTTTATTTGGCAATTTAAAGTTTGGCCCCTCGTTTTTAAGAGATATAAGTACTATATTTTGACTGGTGAACCAAGCATACTTTCCAATTGGTTAATAATGATTTTGGGAAGGCTTTTGGGTAAAAAAGTTCTAGTATGGTCACATGGCATGAAAGGCGATCCAAAAAAAAAAGCGGATTGGTTCGAATTGTACTTTTATAAACTTACGTCCAAAATATTATTATATGGCAATCATTCAAGAAATGTTATGCTAAGGAGAGGCTTTTCAAAAGATAAATTAGTTTGTATTTATAATTCACTGGACCATGATAAACAAATTAAAATAAGAAGCAATCTAACATATACTGATATTTACAAAAATCATTTTAAGAACGATTCCCCTACCCTTTTATTTATTGGAAGAATTCAAGAAAGTAAAAAATTGGATTTATTGATAGAGGCCCTTACGATTTTAAACAATGAGGGTGTGGAATGTAATCTTGTTTTTGTTGGACGTGATTTGGGCGATAATAACGTTAAGGAAATGGTATTGAATAAAAATTTGTCAGATAAGGTACTTTTCTATGGCCCCTGTTACGATGAAGATAAATTAGGGGAACTCATTTATAACGCTACCGTTTGTGTATCACCTGGATCGGTTGGACTGACTGCAATTCATAGCCTTGCCTATGGTACACCTGTTATTAGTCACGATAACTTTTATGAACAAGCTCCAGAGCATGAAGTCATAACAAAAGGAAAAACGGGGGATTTTTATAAATATGGAGACATTGACCATCTTTGTGAAACACTTAAAAAGTGGCTACGGATAGATGGCAAATTGAGAGAAGATATCCGTAAAAATTGCTATGATATCATAGATAGGAAATGGAATCCAAAATTCCAATTAAAAATACTTGACGAAGTCACCAAAAATTGATTTGATGAAAATTTTATGGATTGTTAATGAATTCTTCCCTGCCGTTTCAAAAAAGCTTAATCAGCCCATTTCTTTATATGGAGGATGGACTTTTGGGTTGGCAGAGAAACTAAAGGATTTTAAAAATCTTGACTTGCACGTTGCAACAGTTGCGAAAAATTTTCAACTAAACGACTACCATGTAGAAGGTATTACCTACCATATCTTAGAAAGTAAGGTAAATAAAACGAAATATGATAAATCACTTGAAACTCAATGGTCAAAGCTAACGGATGTATTAAAGCCGGATGTAGTGCATATACACGGAACAGAATTTGCACATGGGCTCGCTTTAATGAGGGTACGACCTAATTTAAACTATTTGGTCTCTATCCAAGGCTTGGTTTCGGTATATGCAAACTATTATTATGCGGGAATTTCAAAGAAAGACATTTTAAGATATGCAACGTTTAGGGATTGGGTACGATGGGATACCTTGATCCACGGAAAAAAGAATTACATTGCAAGGGGGAAAAATGAAAGAGAATATATTCAAAGAACCCAGGCCGTAATGGGCCGTACTGACTGGGACAAGGCCCATACCAAGGCCATTAACCCCAGTGTAAACTATTATTTTGGCAACGAGACCTTGCGTAACGAATTCTACACGGATGAAACTTGGAATGTTGCAAACTTAAAAAAACAAACGATTTTTTTAAGCCAAGCCAGCAGTCCCGTTAAAGGTTTACATCAAGTAATTAAGGCCGTTGCATTGTTAAAAGACAAATTTCCAAATCTCAGTGTTGAAATAGCTGGTGGAAATATATTAGATCGTTCCAGTATGGAAAAGCGTATTAAATTTACAGGTTTCGCCAACTATATCTATAATCTGGCAAAAAAAAATGATGTTTTAAGTAGATTCAAATTTATTGGTTCGCTTACTGCCGATCAGATGCGTAATCAATATTTGTCATCGAGTATTTTTGTGTGTCCGTCTAGTATTGAAAACAGTCCAAACTCAATTGGTGAAGCTCAATTATTGGGTGTTCCTGTTATTAGTTCATATGTAGGTGGGATTCAAAACATGATTGAACATAATCAAACTGGTTTTCTTTATAGATTTGAGGAAGTGGAACTATTGGCATACCTAATAAGTGATTTACTGACCAATCCAAATAAAGCTAGAAATGTAGGGTTAAATGGTGTATCCGTTGCAAAAACACGCCATAATGGAAAAATAAACAGGGAGCAATTAATTTCAGCTTATTCAGTTATGATAGAAAATGATAATATCAATATCAAAAGAAATGGGTAGATGAATTTTTTTTCAACTGGAGATAGACGAATTGTCCTTTTTTTAATGGCCCTATATGCCATAGACCCTTTTTCCTATGGTTTTGTGTTCGGTTATTTATTGTCCATTTTTATTTTTGTAAATCTTAAAAAATTATCTCATTTATTGGACAGGACATTTTTAAGCCTTTTCTTGTTTTCTACTGTATATGCTGTCTTCTACACTTTTAATTTGGATATGGGTGTTCAATTTATTTTTATTTATGCTTTAATTCCGGCCAGTTTATACTTAGCAGGAAAAATGCTTTACATTGAATCTGAGAAGTTAAACATTCAAACACTCTTTTTATTGGGTTTTCTATTTTCAGTTTCCAGTATGGCCAGTGTATTCAAGGAAATAATAGTTCACGGGTTTGTGACCATAAAAAGGGATGTTCCTTCAATTTGGACTGGAGACATTGTGCCCGCAACCAACACAGCTGCCTATTTTGTAATGAACATGTGTATTCCTGGGATATTATTAGTTGGCTATAAACAAGTAAAACCACATTTTTTAAAAATATTTTCCGTACTTCTCTTCCTTCTTTCGTTGACCTGTGTTCTACGTTTAGGGAGCAGAACGCATTTGGCAATAACCATCTTTTCCGTTTTAATTGCCGTTTTCTACCGTTTAAAAAAACAAAATATTGTACAAAATTTTGTTCTTCTAGCAGTGATTTTTGTTGGGGTGAATCTCGGTTTCGCATATTTATCGTTAGATAGTGATTCAGACATTCTATCCGCCTACGCTGATAGAATGGATAGCAAAGAACATGGTGTATCTACCGCAGGTGGTCGCTTGAACAAATGGGAAAAATCAATAATATATATGTTCAAAGAACCGTTAGGCTGGGACCTGGATGAATTTGGTTATTCGCATAACCTTTGGTTTGACGCAACAAGAATTGGCGGTGTTATTTCTTTTGTTTTATTGTTGATATTTACATTTTACACATTGAGGATTCTTTTAAAAGTACTTAGAATAAGACAAAAAATATTCTTATTAGATGGTCAATTATTGATTTATTTTATTTCATTCATTTTGGTTTTCCTTGTAGAACCTATATTGGATGGACTTTTTGTTTTATTTTCTATTTTCTGTGCAGTGGTTGGTTTCACGCAATCCCATTGCCTCAAATTGGATTTGGAAAAGAATGATAAAAATAACAGTTCTTATTCCTTGAATTCAAAAGAGTTAATTTAAAAAATGAATAAAATAGATTCTCATGCCTACCTCATTATGGCACATAATGAACCTGAGGCCTTACGGTTATTACTTACGGTAATAGACGACCCTCGTAACAATGTTTACATTCATATAGACCAAAGGGCTACTTCCTTATATCCAAATGAAATTCTTAAATGGTGTCATCATGCAAAAATTTATTTTATTGAGCGCCAAAAAATTTATTGGGGTGGGCACACAATGGTCAACGTAATGGTTAGCCTATTAAAGTGTGCCGTCAAACACCACAACATCTATTACCACTTACTCTCCGGTGTAGATCTACCCTTACAATCCCAAAATCATTTACATGATTTTTTTAATGCTGATCCCAAATGGGAATACATATCTACCGGTAAGGTTACTACCTGGAAAATTTCCAGTAGGTATAAATATTATTACCCTGAAAAAATAACGGAAATTGTTAGCAGGGATTCGTATAGAGTCCTTCGTGTGTTTTTCGCAGCACTACAGGCTTTATTTTTAATTGACAGGACCAGAAGAAAAAAATTGGAATATCATATGGGGAGTCAATGGTTTAGTATTACGCATAATTTTGCAAACTACGTTCTAGAACAGGAAAAGTTTATCGAGAGAAATTTCAATTACGGTTTTTGTGTAGACGAAGTATTTTTACCTACACTAGTAATGAACTCACCATTTAAAAAAAATGTTTCCCCTTTAATGAATATTAGATATATAGATTGGGACAGGGGTAAGCCGTACACTTGGGAGCTAGAGGACTTTAAGGAATTAACTACAAAAATGAACGTGAAATTCGCTAGAAAATTCTCGTACAAAAATCATCCAGAACTTATGGATAAGATGAAAAGTTATCTTCTTGGCTAACCCTGTTTTCCTATTGGTTTGAAGCAGCAAAATAAATTTCTTTGGTCCATACACTATTTTAGGGCCTTCGCAATCCTAAATATAGTACTTGTACATCTTTGGAGAATACCCCTTGAAACAAATTATGGTATTGGGAATCAAGAGATAGTTCGTGAAGTTCTTTTTAACAACAGTACTATTTATTTTGTTTTCATTTCAGGCTTTATTTTTTATTATTTAAAAGAAAACTTTATAACCAAGATCTATTACAAAAAAAAAACAATTAATGTTATTGCACCCTATATATTCAATGCCATAACAGTTTGGATTATTTTTTACGGACTTAATTATTTTGAAATTTATACATATAAACCCGTTAAGATCAATCTTTTTGAATCAGTACTTACAGGTAGTATCGTCCCTCATTTGTGGTACATTCCCTTTATAAGCCTTATCTATTTAATTAGCCCATTTTTACTAAAAATTCCAGAGAAATGGCTTCTAACCTACTCACCATTTCTGTTCTTTATCCCACTTTTGGGAACACGAACGGGAACAATTTTAACTATTGGCCAGTACTTATATTTTTTTCCCATTTTTACTTTAGGCATGTTCGCTGGTATAAATTATGAAAAGACCATAACACTTTGTAGATCGAATAAGGTAATCTTAATTTGTATATGCCTTCTTACTTCTGCTATTCTCTTTATTTCATACAAAATGTATCCAAATGGTGAAATGACCCAAGTTCAAAATTCAATATTTTATATTCAAAAGCTGGCAGTCATTGGGGTAATCTTACCATTATTTCATTCAATAAAAACGAATAAATCGGAACTATTTAATAAAATCGCTTCAATGAGTTTTGCCATTTATTTTATGCACTATACCTTGGGAAGATTACAACAGCCTATATTATTTAATTTCTTGAAAGAATACATTTCAAAAGAGTTTTGGGGACTATTTTCATTAATATTCCCATTTCTAATAATTGTTCAATGTGTTATAATTTCAAAATTGTTAAAAAGAGTATTTAAGAAGAATTCTAGGTTCCTCATTGGGTATTAAGAACAGAAAGAACAACCGATTACAAAATATTGTAAAACATCTTAATTTATAGAAAAGAAAAAACCGACTCCTCTTAAAACCAATATTTTACAATCAACCGTATACTAAGAAATGACCAATAAAGTATTTAATCATATACTATTGGAATAAGTTATTGGAGTTTATGGTAGCAAAAGACACTTCACCCTATTTTCCTACAAGATCATCTAATTAAACCCACAATATTGGGTGCTACTTTTTAAAATTCTGATATTTGACAAGGTATTTCTTCTACCAAATAAATACCAATTCAAAAAACAGCATTGTTTTGACCCAAAAGAATATGAAAACAACCTCCATTGCCGTGCTCCTTACTTGTTTTAACCGTAAGGATAAAACCTTGGCATGTTTAGAACGTCTTTATAAGGCCCATGTACCTTTACAAGAGCATATAAGATTAGACATTTACCTTACGGATGACGGTTCAACGGATGGCACGGGGGATGCCGTACGCGATCAGTACCCAAAGGTGCATGTACTTAAGGGCACTGGCGACCTTTATTGGGCGGGCGGTATGCGACATTCTTGGAAAGAGGCTTTACAGGGCGATTATGATGCCTATCTTTTGCTTAACGACGATACGGACGTACATCCTAATTTTCTTACTACATTATTATCCACCGGCGAATTCTGTCTTCAAAATTATGGACAGGAAGGTGTCTACATTGGTTCTACAAAGGATAAAAAAAGTAATTCATTATCCTATGGAGGTGCCAAATTGACCAATACCTTTTGGTTCAAGTACCAGTTTATCCAACCCACGGATACCCCTCAGGAATGCGATCTTGGAAATGCGAATATCATGTGGGTACCAAGGACCGTAGTAAAAAAAATTGGTATATTATCTGAAGGGTATATTCACGGGGTCGCAGATTATGACTACACCTTAAAAGCACGAAAGAAAAATGTACCTGTACTCATTACCCCAGGCTTTTTGGGTCATTGTACGGACGACCATGAGAATGCCTATAGCAACTTTCACAAGCTGTCCATACGGCAAAGAATCAAAAAATTGTGGAACCCCATTGGTTTAGATCTACGGAGCAATCTGCTGCTGCAACGCAAGTTTTTTCCCGTACGTGTTCCCTTTGTCCTATTTTCCGCATTCTTAAAAGTAGTATTCCCAAAAATGTATATAAAACGGTTTGATTTTAATTAAACAACCAACAAACACCATTAAAAGCATACGTATTTATAGAATAGGCCAAAACCGGCATCAGAGCAAAAAATAATTGACCATGAAACGAGCATTAAAAAATTTTAAAAATTTATTTATAAAAGTAAATGTTTAAAATTTTTAGTGAGAGAACGAGTACAACGAGTGTTTGCACACGTTCTTAATTTTATAATTTTTTTACCATTAGTTAATTACTAAAATTTAAACGTGTGAAAAACCATATTGCCACATGGATCTATTTGGAATCCAAGGAGGAAAAATCAAAATACCCCAATAATAAAGGGGACGCCAGTTCTAAAAGCTTTCAAGAAGTCTACTGGAAATGCGTGATCCTCTTTTACGAAACCTCTTTGCGATATAATCCGGAAGCCCATCATCTTCTATTTTCCAACAGCAAGGAATTGCCCATTATCAACGGTTTTTCCGTAGCGGATTTCCTTGAGGAGAACAACATAGAATTGATAACGTTACCCAACAAATATCCATTGCCAAAAAACTACTTTGACAGATTTAGAAACCAATTCTTCGAGTTCAGCATCATTGATCATGTTGCCCAACATATAAATCAAGAGGATGGTTTCTTATTACTGGACTCCGATTGTATCTTTACAAAACCTGCTGCACCATTATTTCAAAATTTACACAATGGTTATAATGCCATTACATATGTAGTTGACGAGGAAAGGGAGTATCAGGTGCACGGGGTAACGGGAAAGGACATGCGAACTATTTTTAAGGACTGGGGCGTTGAACTCAAAGACAATCCATTCTATTGTGGAGGCGAAGTACTACTTGCCAATGGAAAATTCCTTAAAAAGGTTGCCGATCATTTTCCTGATCTTTATAAGGATATGTTGGACAGGAATCAAAAGAACCTACCAAAGTTCAATGAAGAGGCACACACCCTTAGTTATTATTACTATAAACATGATGCGCTTATGAATGGTCTTAAGCCGTTTATCAAAAGACTGTGGACCAATAGAAATTACTTTAGAAATGTAGAAGCGGACAGTAAAAACCTTACCATCTGGCATTTACCAAACGAAAAAAACACGGGACTGGCCAGATTGTTCGAAAAGCACACAATGCAAAGACTTTCCACCATGGAGGAAACCAGCTTTCAGGAATTAATCTATAATGAATTGTTACGGGCGGAGAACTATCCTATAGACTGGTATCTAAAGTTTAAAAATTTTCTGTACAAAACCAGCCTTTTCCTTGGCCTAAAAACGAAATAATAATCATCTTAAAGAGCTCGAAATAGTCCAAATGGTACTCTACCAAATAAATGTTGAAGCCAACTATGGGTCCACTGGCAAAATCGCAGAGGCCTTGGGCAATAGGGTTATAGATCGTGGAGGGAAGGCATATCTGGCCCATGGTAGAAAGCATAGAAAATCCAACCTTAACACCTTTCAAGTGGGTAATTGGTGGTCCTACGGATGGCACTTGTTAATTTCCAGATTGTTTGATGCCCATGGTAAGGGATCGTTTTGGGCAACAAGGAAATTGGTACGCCACCTTGAAAAAATGCAACCGGATATTATCCATTTACATAATATTCACGGATACTTTATCAATTATAAGGTACTTTTCCAATACTTGGAAAAGTATCAAGGCGTCGTAATTTGGACACTTCATGATTGCTGGGCCTTTACGGGACATTGTACCCATTTTGAACCTCATGGATGTGAAAAATGGAAAAACGGTTGCAGCAAATGTCCCGCACTAAGAGACTATCCAAAGAGTTATCTTCTAGACAGGTCCCTTTATAACTACAAGCACAAAAAGGAAAGCTTCAATAACATAAAAAACCTGCACCTGGTTCCGGTATCAAACTGGTTAAAATCCTATTTGGACAAGTCCTTTTTACGGACAAAACCAAATACCGTTATAAAAAACGGTATTGACCTGAACGTTTTTAGCCCCGCAAAAACCTCAAAAAAACTGTTTCCCAATAAAAAAATCATTCTAGGGGTGGCAAGTGTCTGGGACAAAAACAAAGGCTTGTATGATTTCCATAAGATGCAAAAACTTTTGAACGAAGATGAGACCATTGTACTCATAGGGTTGAACCCTAATCAAATAAAATCCCTACCCGACGGCATCGTTGGGGTCGAGCGAACTTCAGATTTGAACGAGCTGATCGAATATTACACAAGGGCCGACTGTTTTATGAACCTCACATATGCAGATAGTTACCCTACGACCATCATGGAGGCTGTGGCCTGTGGAACACCGGTCATCACTTATGATACGGGTGGGTGTCCTGAAATGGTTGAAAATTCAGAGCTAAGTATAACGGTTCCCAAAAAAAGATTTGATTTAGCCTTGGAAACCTTTAGAAATTTGGTGATGAACCATGATTCTTCAACCATGGCAAATAAATCCAGAAATCATGCGTTAATATCATTCGACGGCCAAATGCAATTGAACGGCTATTTTGATTTATACGAAAATCTACTTAATTGAACGAGACCATAGTATACCCAATTATGGCTAAGTATTAAAGTAGTTTGATACCATAATTATGAGAATTATCCTTGACAATATCATCTTTCAACTTCAAATATCCGGGGGAATATCTAATTATTGGTATCAATTAATTTCCCATATCATTCAAAAGGAAAATTACGAGACCTTCTTTTTTGATGATACTGACACCGATAATATTTTTAGGAATCTACTTAATTTAAAAGCGTTTCCAAAATTAGGTAGGCAAAACCTTCCTTTGGGGCGATACATAAATCCCAAATTGGCAAATGAAACTGAAAAGGCGATTTTCCATTCCAGCTATTACCGAACATCGCAAAATAAAAACCATATAAGCATTACCACGGTTCATGACTTTACCTATGAACATTTCATTAGGACACCCAGTAGCATCGCCCACAAACTACAAAAGAAACAGGCTATACTTAATTCCGAAGGAATTATCTGTATTTCCCAAAACACAAAAAAAGATCTGTTGAAATTTATTCCGGCCGCCAAGGATTTGGATATTACCGTAATTCCTCACGGTGTTTCATCCGAAACGTTTTTTGAACTTTCCAAAGAAGACAGGGATGCACATCAGTTGACCAAATTCCCTACAAACGGCTATTTGCTATATGTAGGAGATAGAAAATCCGCTTATAAGAATTTTGATAAAGCAGTTGAAACTTCCATTTTAGCGAATATCCCCCTTGTGATTCTTGGAGGAGGACCGTTATCTACACATGAACGGGAAGTCCTGGCGAAGAACAGAGCCGAAAACCATTATGAACACTTTGGAAAGGTGGACAACTTTTCCCTGAATTGGTTTTACAACAATGCCTTTGCCCTGCTCTACCCTTCCGCCTATGAAGGTTTTGGACTCCCGGTAATCGAGGCACAAATGGCAGGGTGCCCGGTCGTAGCCCTCAACGCATCTTCAATACCCGAAGTTGCAGGCAATGCGGCCATTTTGGTCAAAGAGAACGAAGTTGAACAATTTACCCAGGCGGTACACCAATTAACGGATGAAAATTTGAGAGCCCAGCTTAGAAGCAAGGGGTTCCAAAATGCTTCAAAATTCACGTGGAAGAATACATTCGACCTCACCGCGGCGTTTTATGCAAATCTATATAAGAGATAAAGTATGAAAGTAAGCATAATAACAGGGACCTATAATAGCGAAAAATATGTATTGGATTGTGTATCGTCCATAAACGATCAAACATATGCCAACATGGAACATATTATCATTGACGGTGCTTCAAAGGACAATACTGTAGAAATAATCAAAAAAGCTCCTAACAGGGTAAGTAGACTTATTTCCGAACCTGATGGTGGTATATATAACGCTATGAACAAAGGGCTTAAATTAGCTGACGGCGAAATTCTGGGTATTCTAAATTCCGATGATTTTTACAATACCAACAATGTGATATCTGAAGTAGTTGATACATTTAAAGAAACTGGCGCCGATTGTGTTTTTGGTAATTTATATTACGTGGAAGCCGAAAATACAGATAAAATTGTTCGGAAATGGATTACAGGCCCTTATTACAAAAACGCCTTTAGAAAAGGATGGCATCCCGCCCACCCAAGCTTTTTCGTAAAACGTGAGATTTATGAAAAATATGGGTATTTTGACGAAAGTTTGGATTTAGCGGCAGATTTTGAGATAATGCTGCGTTTTTTGGAAAAGCATGGTATTTCCTGGAGCTATATAGAAAAGCCACTGGTTAGAATGAGGCTTGGTGGAGCCACTAGTAAAAATATTACGAATATTGTCAAAGGAAATAAGGAATGCCTTAAGGCTTTTCGGAAGAATAAAATACCAATCAATAATTTTTATACAGTCAAAAGACTTGTTCCCAAATTGAAACAGTATTTTCAATAATAAAAAGAACCAAGAATAGAATTGAATGGCTATGTTTCAAAACACGATAGTAGCCTAATAAAAATAATAAAGATGATCATACTAGGCCTAAATACGCATCATGCAGACTCTTCAGCTGCGATTTTTGTAAACGGCAAACTCATTGCTGCGACGGAGGAGGAACGTTTCACGAGAATAAAACATTGGGCAGGTTTCCCCGCTCAGGCTATTCAATTCTGCCTGAATGAGGCCAATACTACCCTTGAAGCCGTGGATTACATAACTATAGGGCGGGATGCTAGTGCAAAAATGGGCAAAAAGGTACTTTTCGCCCTCAAAAATATAAAAACAGGAAAGTCCTTAATACAAAATAGGTGGGAAAACAGAAATGATATTACCTCTATACCAGAGCAATTTGCAACCGCGTTTGGTTGCAAAAAAGAGATGATTGAAGAGAAACTTATAAAGGTTGAGCATCATAGGGCGCATTTGGCCTCCACTTTTTTTGCAAGTCCCTTTGATGAAGCTGCCTTATTGTCCATAGACGGGTCCGGTGATTTTAGTACCTGCATGTATGGCTACGGCAAAGGAAACAAAATAGATATCTATGATAGCATAGATTATCCTGTGTCACTAGGATTTATATATACGGCATTTACACATTTTTTGGGCTTCCCGCATTATGGAGATGAATATAAGGTAATGGGTCTCGCCCCGTACGGCAATCCTACACAGGTTGAAAAGGTTAGGAAACTTATTAAACTGGAGCCTAAAGGTAAATGGACTTGGGATTTCTCTTATTTTGGGGAAATAAAAGTAAAATATGAAAACAACCAACCCGTAGTTCCCTCTTTTTTCACAGAAAAATTTGAGGCATTGTTTGGAAAACCAAGACAAAAAGAAGAAGAGCTGACCCAATATCATAAAGATTTGGCAAAATCCGTTCAGCAGGTCACCGAAGAGATTATTTTTCACATGGCATCCTATTTACAGAAAAAGACAGGGTCCAAAAATTTGTGTATTGCAGGTGGAGTAGCCCAAAATTCTGTCGCAAACGGAAAAATTATTGCAAATACGGAGTTTGACAATCTTTATATACCTTCTGCCGGACATGATGCGGGAATTTCCATGGGATCCGCGCTCTATCATTACAATCATGTCCTAGATATAAAAAGGGCAGAACCTATATTATCCGCAAGTACAGGTGCCAAATTTGATAACGAACAAATTGAAAACTATTTGAACGAAATAGGGGTTGCTTATAAAAGAATTGATGACGACGATGAATTATTCGATTATTTGGTAGCCAAACTAATTGAGCCCGCGGTTGTTGGTTGGTTTCAAGGCAGGGCGGAATTTGGCCCCAGGGCTTTGGGAAACAGGTCCATAATCGCAGACCCCAGAAACCCAAAAGCAAAAGAATTATTAAACCTTAAAATTAAAAGAAGGGAGAGTTTTAGACCCTTTGCCCCTTCCATTCTAAAAGAATATGTCCCTGAATATTTCGAATATACGGAGGATGTCCCTTTTATGGAAAAGGTTTTTCCAATAAAACCAGAGAAGCATAAATTGATTCCGGCCGTAACACATGTTGATGGTACGGGAAGATTGCAAAGTGTAGATAAAAACACATCGCCAAGATACTATGGGCTCATAGAGAAGTTTGGAAAAAAAACAGGGGTGCCCATCTTATTGAATACTTCCTTCAATGAAAATGAACCTATAGTCAACACCCCGGCAGAAGCCTATGCCTGTTTCGCTAGAACCCAAATGGACGTCCTAGTTATGGAAAATATACTTGTGGAGCGTTAACAACAAACATTGTTGATTTCTTGTTAAACTTTTGATAAAAATAGAAACTTAGGGAAAAAAGGGGAATCCAAAGCGGGCAATACCAGCGTATATTTGTTGAAAATACATTTGCTTGAAGTTTTTCGCCCCCAAATTGAAAAAGACGCAACTAACGACAATTTATTTTTTAGTAAGTTCCTTGTGGTGCTTGGGACAAGTTGCGTTTGAAAACGCATTTCTAAACCTTTCTTTTAATTTTCCTGTGGAACTGCAGGCTTCAACGGACGGCACGAATCGCCTTTTTGTTCTTGAACAACCTGGTCTAATCAAAGTCTTTCCCAATGACCCTACTACTTCCAATGATGGGGTTTCCGTATTTCTGGACATTCGATCCAAAATAGCCTACAGTGCAGGACAGGAAATTGGCCTTTTGGGACTGGCCTTTCATCCAGATTTTACCAATAACGGCCATGTATTTGTATATTATATCGATAGACCCTCTAATTTTAGAATCAATATTGCCAGATACACGGTTTCAGAGTCAAATAGCAATAGCCTGGATCTTTCTTCTGAATTTATCCTGGCCCAGTTCGTAAAGAATCAAGGGGACTCCAACCATAATGGAGGAAAAATAGCCTTTGGGCCTGATGGATATCTTTATGCATCCATAGGCGATGGGGGTGGTGGCGGTGATCCTATGGGCAATGGGCAAAACTTGGAAACCGTTTTTGGAAGTATCATTCGAATCGATGTTGATATCAATGGCGACAACCCTTTGGAAACCAACCCCGAAGAACCCAACGGACGCTATGAAATCCCTAATGACAATCCAAGGGTAGGTCAATCAGGATTGGACGAACTTTATGCTTGGGGAATACGAAATACCTGGAAGTTCTCTTTCGACGAACAGGGTAGACTTTGGGGCGCGGATGTTGGTCAAAATGCGTATGAAGAGATAAATATTATTACAAGAGGTGGCAATTACGGCTGGAATCGCTTTGAAGGTAGCAGCCAACCAAGTTATGGTTCAAACACAGACCTTGCAACCTCACCCGATGTAAAACCAATCTTCATTTATGACCACAACCAAGGTGATGTTTCAATTACAGGTGGTTATAGCTATAAGGGAAGCTTAAATGACCCAAGATTACAAAACAGTTATATTTACGGCGATTACGTATCTGGTCGGGTTTGGGCTCTAAAACACAACTTTTCCGATGGTACTTCAAGCAACGAATTATTATTCAAGACCAACGGGCAATTCATTTCTTCCTTTGGTGAAGACGAAAATGGGGAGCTCTATTTTTTGGACTATCGCGCCAATGCGAATATCTATGCGATAACTGAAACCAATACAGGACCAAACACCATAGCAGTAGATGGTATTGGGTTTTGGAAAGCATTGGGTCTTGGAACCAATGGCATTGTAGAATGTTTGGCCGAAAACACCAATGGCGACATTATCGTTGGTGGCACGTTTACGGAGGCAGGTGGCACCCCCGTCTCCAATATTGCCGTTTATGATTCACTGAATACTTGGAAAAACCTAGGATTAGGCTCCAATGGAACTATATTTTCAATTGCCGTTTCACAAAATGGATTGGTATATGCCGCTGGGGATTTTAGTGAAATTGGGGGGATAAATGCTAATAATATTGCTTATTATGACGGCCAACAATGGAATCCCATGGCCTTAGGGACGAATGGACCAATATCCAAAATTGCCTTCGACAATTTGGGGACGACATTGTATGTTGGCGGGGTTTTTTCCACGGCAGGTAGCGAAACCGTGAACAACATTGCAAAATGGGAAAATGATATTTGGCAAGGTTTAACTAATGTCCAGACCGGATCCACAGGTACTAACAATGAAATAAGGGCACTGGCCTTTGATGATCAAAACAATCTATATGTAGGAGGTAATTTTGACATGGCCGGTGGTGTAGCCGCCAATAGAATTGCCCAATGGAACGGGAGTACATGGCAGTCACTGGGAACTGGCACAAGTGGCTTTGTACAGGCCATTGATTTCCACGATGGCTACCTATATGCAGGGGGCAATTTTGTAAATGCCGGAAATACCACGGTAAACCGTATTGCAAGATTTGATTTGGAAGATGGATTATGGGAACCCTTGGGCAACGGACTAAGTGGAAATGTAAATGCCTTGGTTGTAGAAAATGATTATGTGTATGTTACGGGCACTTTTGAAACTGCTAGCAACATCAATAATACAAATGAAATAATGAACAATGTGGCCAGATGGAGTTCTTTGGAAGGTTGGCAAGCCATGGGGTCAGGAAAACAAGTAGGAATAAATACGCGCGGAAACGCCCTATTATTTACGGAAACGAACAACGAGATAATTCTTGGTGGAAATTTCAATATTTCGGGAAACCTGTCAACCACAAACAACATTTCAAAATGGACCGAATGGAATTGTGACATCGATTCTATAATACCAGAATACAACAAAAATGGCAACTGGATTGAAGGCACTAAAAATCTTACGGTTGCAAAAGGCGATACCTTAATTGTGAGCATGATGCCCAATGATGTCGATTTTACGATTGAATCACCTGATGGTGCTGTTCAAAGTGGAGATCTTAACCTTGGTGTGGTCAATGAAGAGGATCAGGGAACGTATATTATTATAACGGAAGAGGGATGTGTTGAAGAAATCAATATCATTGTTGAAAACCAAAATGATATTGATGACCTGGATGGGGATGGGATATCCAATACCATAGATTTATGTCCTAACACAAAAGTGGGCGGATCTGTTGATGCAAGGGGTTGTAGTATATGGAATTTTACCTCCGATCAAATTTTGCTTTCACAGCAGGATGTAATTTGCGAAGGTTCCAACAATGGCCTCATTCAAATAGAAAACAGCACCTCGGATTCCTTTATTGCATCGGTTACAGGCGAAGGATTGACGATGTCCAAAGAATTAATTAATGAAATTAGTGTTGAAAACTTAAAGCCGGGCGTTTATGAAATATGCCTAACGTCGGATGGTACTATCAGTTCCGAAAACTGCGCCCAAATAGTTATTGGGGAACCTGAGCCATTTACAGTGAATACTTCATTGGATTCTGACTTCAAAACCTTGACAATAGAATTGACAGGTGCCTCTGAATATTTTGTGACGCTAAACGGGAAAACAGTTTCAGAAACCAAACCGCAACTTTTTTTACCAATTGAAAATTCCGTCAATGAACTCACGGTAACTACCAACGAACCTTGTTCTTATAGCTATAATGACATTATTGTTCTGGAAAACGCTCTTATTGCATACCCCAACCCCTTCAATGAGGAAATCAATATCGATTTGGCCCATGAAAATATTGAAGAGGAAATAATTACAATTAGAATCTATGACTTAACGGGAAAACAAGTTTATGAAAGAGAAGAGTCGAATGCAGCAACCCTTATGAATGTAAATACGGAAAATCTTATTGAAGGAATATATACTTTGGAAATGCAGATAGGCACTTCTAAAAAACGATATACCAAGATTGTTAAGTAACAATCATTCTATAACTCCGTCAACCCAACCACAGGTAAGCATTTTATCTCCAAAATAGGGATTAAAAATGCCTTCTTCATAACTCAACCAACTTCCTCCGCCATTGGGTACACAATCACAGTGCTGTATATATAGTTTCTTTGGTAATTGCCCTTCAATGGTAGTCATAGAACTAATAAACAATTCCGATAGCTTCTTGAAGGCTATCCGCTGATTTTCTATGTCCGTAGCATCTTTGATAGCTTCAAGGTTAAATTTCAAGTGCTCCAATTGGCTATCATCAAATTCCCTATTGGATGTTTCCAATTTCCTTATGCCTTCCAATAGCATCGACGCATGAACTTTTACCTCTTTATAATCTGTGGAAACCAAAGCATCCTTAATTTCCATATATTCGGGCAGCAACGTGGGGAAATCCCTTAACAACCCAATATTCAAATCCAATTTTCCTTCTGGTAGTTCATGCGAATGATGTTCTTCCCTCAATCCATCATTGACCTCTTGGACGTGCATCATGGACTTTTTCCCATTAAGTTGAGCAGCGGCGTCAACGGTAAAGGTTCCATTTACAACAATCCTGTCTCCTGGCTTGATACCCTCCAAAACTTCAAATGCATCCGCCATTTCATGACCTAATAGAACTTGTACCATCTCATAAACCGGGGTATCCATATTCATCTCCCTGTAAACCACAGAACGCTTACCCGTCCAAAGTACCGCCGATTTAGGTATTACGATAGCTGAATTTGACAAGGGTTTTGTCTTTAGTTTTCCTTCAACAAACATACCAGGCTTTAAAAGCCCCATTTCGTTGATCAGTGCTACTCTCACAGTCATGGACCTTGTTTGCGTATTGACAATAGGGTCTATAAAATCAACTTTTCCAGAAAACTCTTTGTTCAAGGCCTTGACGTAAATCTTACTTTCTTGACCTAGTTCCAAAAATGGAACATGGGATTCATAGGCATCCAGCTCAACCCAAACTTTTCGCAAGTCAGAAACTTTATAAAGAGGCTGCCCTTCCTTATAATAGTTGCCTTCAGTTGCATAAACTTCCATTACGGTTCCTGTATTATCAGCATAAAATGGAAAGTTCTTTAATGGCTTTCCGCTTTGAATCATTTCTTCAATTTGGGCATCCGTTACCTTCCAAAGACCTAAGGTATTTCGGGCTGCATCGTATAATTTTTCATGACTATTCTTATACGACACGGAAGTTAAAAGTTTGTCCTGTGCAATATACAGTTCAGGCGAGTATACTTCCCCGATTTCTTGGCCCTTGTATACCTTTTCACCTATAGTATTGGGATACAATTTGTCAAGTCTACCATCAAATAGGAATGTTTGAACCGCATCTGTTTCTTTATTCGTCGTTATAATTCCTGATAGTTTAACTTCTCCAGGGGCATCAGGCAAATCCTTTGAAATCGTTATGGTCTCAATATTGGCAAGAGCCGCGGCTTCACGAGAAATGGTAAACTGATTGTCCGAAAGTATGGTCTCGCTCAAATTCAAGGGAGTCAAATCCATTCCGCATAAAGCGCATTTTTGACCTTCCTCACCATTAATATGAGGATGCATGGAACAAGTCCACTTTACATTTTCATTTATTTCTTCATTTGGCAAAGGCTTAGACCTTGATTCTGAATCAAGGCCAAATAAAAGATACCCCAGGAGAATACCTAGACCTAAAAAACCTACCCATGAAGCTCGTTTTCGAGACATTTAAATCAATTTCCCTTTATAAAGACTACTATTTAAAAATACACCATATTCAATAAATTAGAAAGCTCTTGAATATCCATCTCTACATTAGAACAATACAGTTTCATATTTTTAAAACTCCATAATACTAAACTGTGACCTTCGGTTCTCCTGATGTTTGACCTCTGGACATTTTACCCCATTGCCACATTCATTGGTCAGCTGGGATTCACCCTGGGCCTTTCCAACCAAACGAGCGGATGTAATTCCCAATTCATTTAAGTAGTTGACCGTTCTTTCCAATCGTCTTTCAGATAACCATTGGTTAAATTCCTCGGGACCCCTCGCATCCGTATGGGCGGAAATCTCCAATTTGACGGTTTCATGTTCTTTTAGTATGGCTGCAAGTTTATCCAACAATGACTTATCCTCATTTGTCAAATACGAGGAATTAAACCTAAAATAAACCCGCCCTAAGCCGTCTATTTGATCTTGAATCGCTTTTTGTTCTGCCTCTGTTTTATCCCTAGCGGCTTTTTCTGCGGCGGCCAGCTCGGCAGCCTCCTTTTCCTTTTGAAGTCGCTCTGCCAACAAAGCTTCCTCTTTTAATCGATTTACTTCGGCAATCGAATCTGCCTGTCGTTGTTTTTCCTTTTCAATGGCAGCCAACAATTCCTTCTTCTCCTCGCCCCTTTTTGATAGCCCCTTTTCGATACCAAATTGGTAAACTACCCCAGCGGCATGTTGGATATGGTTAGTTGCACCTTCCGACTGGCTCATCGCCCACTTTCCAGACGAGTTGAAATCCAAGCCCCATCTATCCGAAAACCATGTTCTAAATCCTACCACGGCATTGTACGTTCCCCTTCCCAAATTATTGGCCTCGGTATAACCCGCTCCTACACCAACGTATGGATCGAACCAACCGGTTTCCCCTATAATTTTGTTCAAATCATAGGTAATCCTAGCATCAATGGCATAATAGTCAATATCTTCAGGATTCACTTGCCCATCAATAATTTTGCCCTCTTTATACTTGTTCAAAGTCCCTATGGCCTCCACACCTAGTCCACTTTTGAAATATCTTCCTAAACTTAACCTGGAAGGATACGGCAAGATATTCCACTCATCCCCAATATTAAGCAAACCGTCAAAAACGTTCCCGGAATCATCTACGGCATTGAAACCAAGGCCTACCATCCATGAACTTATGACGATACTATCCTTTGAGGTGATTTGAAGTTCTTCTTCCTGACCAAAAGAGATATTGGAAAAGGCAAGAGTTGCTATTGCTGAAAATAAAATTTTGGTTCTCATGTCCATTGAATTTGGGTATTAAAGTGTAAAACTAGTATAATAAACACTAGTTTTCAAAAAAGTCCTTTGTAAGGTATTTTTTATCGTTTGATAGATGTATTCCTATAAATATCCGATGTAATCTATTGGATTATTACATCCTTATTTGTTTTGGGAACACTGTAAATGAAAAAAGGTGTCAAAACAGCGGTAGTTTCTTTTCTAGAACTTGTCCTTAGCTTCTTCAGGAGTAAACTTTCATTGGACGACTTCCGAAGGGCTATATCGGGTTCGTTATTGGTAGTAGTACCTTTTAAGCGAACAATGACCGAATTTCTTTTAAAATCGATTTCCGGAACAGGAAGGCCTGGTTTTCTGGTTCGATTGATTTTTCCGAAAAACTCCTCAAATTCCAACCGACTATCGATTTTTAACAACTGTTCCTGTTCAAAGCCACTATGATCTCCGCTGATAATGAGGTCCATTGCAACTGTATCGGTATTTTCGAGTTTCATTTTTTCTTGACTCTTGCAAGAACCCAAGGAAACTGCGAGAATAAATAGGAGGATAAAGGGCCTAAACATTTTTTAATCGGCTATTATAGGCTCTTTCATATACTTTCTCGTACAGTGGCAATACCTTTAAAATATCGAACTTTTCGGCTTCCTTTACGGCGTTCAATTTAAATCGCTCCAAGGTGTCATCATCCTCCAAAATGGATATCGCATTTTGTGCCATTTCCTCAATGTTCCCAATATCACTTAAATATCCTGTTACGCCATGGACGTTCACCTCCGGAATTCCTCCGGTATTACTAGAAATCACAGGAACTTTATTAATCATGGCCTCCAAGGCCGCCAAACCAAAACTTTCGGTTTGGGACGGCAGCAAAAAAAGATCGGAAAAGCATAGGATTTTGTCTATTTCATTACTATTTCCCAAAAAGATGACTTTATTGCCAATGCCCAAATCTTCACATAATCGTTCCGCACCTTCTTTTTCAGGCCCCTCTCCTACCATAATCAATTTAGAAGGTATCCTTTCCTGAATCTTCTGGAATACCTTGATTACATCGGGTATGCGCTTCACTTTCCTAAAGTTACTTATATGCGTAATTATACGCTCGCCATCCTTTGCCATAGCTGATCGTTGGCAATCCGTAAACGTGTGCTTGTATTTGTTTTTGTCTATAAAGTTGGGGATAACCTCTATATCATTTTTTATATCGAATATCTCCAAAGTACCTTGTTTTAGGCTTTCGGAAACAGAGGTTACCACATCGGATTGATTGATGCTAAAATTCACCGCAGGCTTATAAAACGGATGCTTGCCTACAAGGGTAATATCGGTTCCATGCAAGGTCGTCACCATCGGAACATAAATTCCCTGTTCCTCCAACATTTTCTGGGCCATATAACCGGCATAAGCATGGGGTATTGCATAATGGACATGTAACAAATCTATATTGTACAATTTTATGGTGTCCACCAATTTACTGGACAATGCCAACTCATAAGGCTGATAATGGAACAAAGGATATTCCGGCACATGTACCTCGTGAAAATAAATACTATTGTTTAAAAGTTCCAATCGCACGGGTTGACGATAGGTTACAAAATGTACCTCGTGCCCCCTATTCGCGAGAGCGATTCCCAATTCCGTGGCAACAACACCGCTACCACCAAACGTTGGGTAGCAAACAATAGCAATTTTCATGCGTATAAAATTAGTTCAATAGCTTGATTCTTAAACATTTCCTTTTGTATTGGAATTTAGCTTACCATAATAAATCCCTCTCTGAGGGTTTCATTCTGTCTAAATCCATTTTGTAATCGGTCAGTTATGAAAACCCAAAGGCATACAGGCTTTAAAGGAATCTTCCAACGGATGCCCTTGACTACAAAACTACTCTTTAATTTAGTATGGAGTCGTAAATGGCCTGCTGAATCCTAGTTCTTAACCCAGATTTAACTAAAAGGGTGTTGGAGGCCGATGGATAGGTACGGTTGGATAAAAACACATACACGATCTCCTCTTCCGGATCTGCCCAGGTGTACGTTCCCGTAAAACCACTATGTCCAAAGCTTTTTCTGGAAACACACCCGCAGGTGGGCCCACTGTGTTCCAGTTGGGGCTTGTCAAAGCCAACGCCCCTTCGTACGTTTTTATCACAAAAATAGCAGGTGTTGAATTTCTTTACGGTCCGGGAATCAAAGAACTTCGTCCCACCGTAGTATCCGTTCTGTAAATACATCTGCATAATCTTGGCCACGTCGTTCGCATTGCTGAACAGGCCCGCGTGACCTCCCACCCCACCTTGCATGGCCGCCCCCATGTCATGGACATAGCCCTGTACGGTCTGGTATCTATAATAATTATCCTCTTCTGAAGGCACGATCTTGTTCTTTGGAATCTTTTCCAAAGGATTGTACGTAGTGTAGTTCGCCCCTATTCTACTATATAGAAAATCGTTTGCGAGTACATCCAATTTTTCACCAAAAGTATCCTCTACGTACTTTTTCATGACGTAATATGGCACGTCGCTATAGCGATATCTGTTGGATTTTAAATCCTGTCTTCCAATCCTATTATAAATGGAATCGTTATAGGCATCCGTGAGATATAGGTTTTCTGCAACCTTGACCGAAAAGCCATCCGTTGGTTGGGTACGATAAAATTCCTTTGAAGGCCTTCTATTTTCGTCCAAGGTGCGGACATAAAAGGGAATCCAAGCAGGCAACCGTCCATAATGCGACAAGGCCTTTAAGACCGTTACGTTCTTGATTTCCGTATTGGAATATTCGGGTACCAGTTCCTCAAAAGTATCGTTCAAGGCAATCTTTCCTTCTTCCTCCATTTTCATAACCATGGGTAAGGTCGCTAAAATCTTTGTCAGCGAAGCTAGGTCGTAAATATCATCATCGGCGACGGCAACTTCGGACTCGTACGTGGGTTTCCCAAAACTTTTGTTGTACACCACTTTCCCATGTCTCGCCACCAAAACCTGGGCCCCAGGAAACATGAGACTATCCAGTCCGTCCTGAACCAATTCATCTACCTTGGAAAGGCCCTTTGAACTAAGACCTACCCTTTCCGGAAGACTATATCCCAACCTATTTAGCGATGACAATTGAATTCCTGTTCCGGCCCGAAATTCAAAACTTCCACTTACGGGCAACTTTCCCGAGGCGTGAATTGCACCAAACAGAAGTTCCGCGGTTTTCCTCTGGGCAATGGCGCTATTTTGATAGGAGACCACCACGGCATCAATATTCTGAAACGTGGAGATATCCGAAAGTGCATACGGTTTTGCAAATACGGTCAGGATTAGGTTTGAAGACCTTAAATTGGAAATTTCTTGCAGCCAAGCGAGTTCCCTGTCAGTAAACTTATAGGGTTTCCAGGGACTCTCATTGCTCTTATGGTGTCCGATGATTACCAAGTTATAATCCTCCAACTGCTTTTTGAGCGATTCAATGGTGTTGGCATTTACTTGGGTCACCGTAGTATATTTGTTCAGTTCCGTTATGAAGTCATCATTGGGAGCATCCCCAAATTTTACATAGGCGATTTTCTTGTTTTCCAAATTTTTAATGCCAAGCAAGTCAAACCGATTCTTAACAACTGTTAGGGCGTTCTCAATGGCTTCCTCATAGAGGATATCATCCTCAACGGTATTTAAATCCTCGTACAGATTGTCCAAGGCAATGGGTCTATAATTATGGAGTCCCACCTTGAATTTTGCCATTAATATCTTCTTCACGGATTGGGCAAGCCTTGCCTCACTGATCCGGCCCCTGTTGTAGTTTTTGATCAATAGGTCTTTGGCATCCTCCACGTTCTGGGGCATTAAAAGAATATCGTTGCCTGCGTTGAAAGCGGCCAACGCTACGGCACCATCGGTACCGAATTTGGCAACTCCCTGCATATTCAAGGCATCGGTAAAAACCAAACCTTCAAATCCCAGTTCCTCCTTGAGAATTCCAGAAATGATCTGTTCCGATAATGAGGATGGCAGACCTTCCTTGATTTCCATGGATGGCACCTCCAAATGGGCGACCATGACACTACTCAGACCTTCGTTGATCAACTTTTTAAAGGGATACAGCTCCAGACTGTCCAATCGCTCCCTGGAAAAAGGAATTACGGGCAGATCATGGTGGGAATCCACATCGGTGTCGCCATGGCCCGGGAAATGCTTTCCGCTGGATAGCACACCCGCACTTTCCATACCTTTCATAAAGGCGATGCCCTTATCAGCAACCACATCCCTAGTTTCCCCAAAGGAACGGTTGCCAATGATCGGATTATTAGGATTGGTGTTGATGTCGATATCCGGTGCAAAATTAATGTGCACCCCCAAGCGTTTTGCGTGCTGTCCCACCCTGTAGCCAACCTTTTCTATGATCTTATTGTCCTGAATGGCACCTAAGGTCATGTTCCAAGGAAAAGCATAGGTGGAGTCCAAACGCATGGCCAATCCCCATTCCGCATCCATTCCCACCAATAACGGTATCTTTGATAGGGATTGAAACTCGTTGCAAAGTTTGGCCTGGCGTACGGGCCCACCCTTTGAAAAAATGATTCCCCCTATTTTTTGCTCAAGAATGAGCTGCCTTATCTTCTCCTTTTCCCCATCGGGTTGGTTAGAGGTAACCATGACCATAAACAATTGCCCTACCTTTTCTTCCAAGGTCATTTTTTGGTATTGTTCGGTTACCCAAATGGCCTGGGCCAGACTATCCGAACTGACCAAAGGGTTTTGCCCAAAAAGAAAAAAAGAGCCAAAAAGAAAAAAGAAAAATTTGAGAAAAAGCTTCATGTGTTTTTACTGTATGGAAATAACATCAAACCATGAAATTTATTGCATTTCATCGATAAAACCTAATAAAAATAGATGTTAACGACCGCTAGCACCTAGACAAAACGCGCGTGCCAACTTTCGGAAGCGGGAACTTCCCAATGTTCCATATATTCACCCTTGGTCGCCACAAGGTTGTTGAAAACGATGGTATTCCGTGATATGGCCTTCTGTTTGGCCATGGCCTTAAAGTCCAATAAGTTCTTATAGGCTATAAAACCACCTTGCTTGAACGATACGTTCATTTTATCAAGCAGTTCCACTTGGTACTTTTTTTCCAAATGTTGTATAAAATGAACCGATGCATCAATGGAGCATCCTGTGGCAGCCTGCCCACTTTGGTCCAAGGCAATTACCAAAAACCTGTTGTACTTTATCTCAAAACCGGCCCTCAGGTCCTTACCGTGGGCCGTCCAGTTTTCCAAAAAAAGTGTAAGGTCGTCCTGTATTTCGTGTAATTCCCGTTCCGTAAAACTTCTGTTCGCCTGGTAAATCCATACCCTGGAACTATCGGGTAGTGTATTAAAATCTGCTAGCATGAATCCTTCTTTATAGTTTTAAAATCAACGCCTTATAAATCTTCGGCCTTGGCAATAAGTTCCGCAATGTCCATAACGGCAATTTCACCCTCTTTTTCCTTGTTCTTAACACCATCAGTCATCATGGTATTACAAAAAGGACATCCGGCGGCAATAATATGGGGGGTTGTCTCCAAAGCTTGCTCGGTACGTTCAATATTCACATCCTTGTTCCCTTTTTCGGGTTCCTTGAACATTTGGGCACCTCCCGCACCACAGCACAGACCTCTTTGCTTGCAGCTTTTCATCTCCACCAACTCGGCATCCAATTTCCGTATCAGCTCCCTTGGCGCTTCATACACGCCATTGGCCCTACCTAGGTAACAGGGGTCGTGAAAGGTGATGCGCTTTCCTTTGAAGGTTCCTCCCTCCATGGTTATACGTCCCTCCTGCAACAACTGCTTCAAAAACTGCGTATGGTGCACCACCTCATAGGTACCTCCAAGACCGGGGTATTCGTTCTTGATGGTATTGAAACAATGCGGACATGTGGTCACAATTTTCTTTATTTCATAGGCCTTCATCACCTCTATATTGGTGACGGCCTGCATCTGGAACAAAAACTCGTTTCCTGCCCTTTTGGCCGGATCCCCTGTACAGCTTTCCTCCGTTCCCAAAACGGCAAAGGAAATATTGGCCTTGTTCAGAATTTTCACAAAGGCCTTTGTAATTTTTTTGGCCCGATCGTCAAAACTACCGGCACAACCTACCCAAAACAATACTTCGGGTTTTTCACCGGCAGCAAACATTTCTGCCATTGTAGGAACTTTAATTGTGTCAGTCATTTTTAGTTCTTTATGATTCCTTGCTCCAATTTAACCTGTCCATTTGATTGAATGGCCAAGGAGCCCCATTGTTCTCAATATTGCCCATCATGTTGTTTAGATCTGAGGGCGCAGCGGATTGCTCCATCACCAAATACTGCCTCATATCCATGATAATGGACAAAGGGTCAATACTTACCGGACAAGCCTCAACGCAGGCGTTGCAGGACGTACAGGCCCACAACTCTTCGCGGGTAATATAATCGTCCAACAATTGTTTACCGTCCTCTTTGAATTCTCCCTTATTGGCATCCAGAATTTTTCCCACTTCCTCCAATCGGTCCCGCGTGTCCATCATGATCTTTCTTGGGGACAATTTTTTACCGGTCTGATTGGCTGGACATTCGCTCGTACATCTACCACATTCCGTGCAGGTATAGGCATTCAGCAATTGCACCCAACTTAAATCCATCACATCCGATGCCCCGAATTTTGATGGCACATCCCCAGTATCTGCGGGAGCGGCAAACGGGTCGGCATTAGGGTCCAACATCAATTTTACCTCCTTGGTTACAGCCTCCAAATTCTGAAATTTTCCCTTGGGCCCCAATTTTCCGTAAAACGTATTGGGAAATGCCAATAGGATGTGCAGGTGCTTTGAAAAATATAGATAATTCAAAAAGAACAGTATCCCCACAATGTGCAACCACCATGCGGTTCGCTCCAAAAGTATCAAGCTGGAAATGTCCATACCAGTGAACCAATCTGATATATACTGACTTACGGGAAAACTACCGGCCTGCACGTAATGCTCCGCACCCAATTGCTGCAAACGGAAATCCGCCGCGTTCATAGTGAGAAACAAAAGCATCAGCACCAACTCAATGTAAAGGATAAGATTGCCGTCTTTCTTGGGCCAACCCTTCATTTCCGACTTTAAAAATCGCTGGAGTTTTAGTATGTTCCTTCTTATCCAAAAAGCGATTACCGAAATAATGACCAAGAGCGCCAGGATTTCAAAGGATGCAATCAGGAAATCATACACAGGACCCAGACCTGCAAAAATTCTATGTGTACCAAAAATACCATCGATGACGATTTCCAAAACTTCAATATTGATAATGATAAAACCAACATAGACAATTACATGGAGCAATCCCGCTACAGGGCGTACGACCATTTTGGATTGACCAAAGGCGATCCGGAGCATATTGCGCCATCTTGTGGGTTTGTCATCGGAAACATCGGTATCTTTTCCCAATAAAATATTGCGCCTAAGTTTACCAACGTTTTTGGCGAAATATCCGATTCCCATAATAAGAATCGCTACAAAAAGGATATTGGGTATATACTGCATTGATTTATTCTATTTTAGCGGCCGGATCATCTTCCGGAACCTCATATTCCTTTTGTTTTTTACCGAAGACCGAAACGTTCACGTAGCGTTTTGGATTTAACCTAAAGTCCTGTAGCAACAGATCCAACTCCCTGGAAGCAGCGGTTAAATTGGAATATAGCTCCTTATCGTTCATTAACTTGCCCAAGGTACCATCACCCTGTTCGATTTTAGAAATCACCTTGTCCAAATTAGACATGGTGGTTTCCAAACTGGCCAAAGTCCTGCCCAGACCTGCGTTGTTCAGTGTATCCGAAAGCTTGGCGAAATTATAGGTAAGGGTCTCAAAATTGGTAAGCGAACTATCCAACTTTTGTTCGTTGTTGGCCAAAATATCGTTTAATACCTTGGCACTTCCATTGAGGCTCGCCATAAGTTCACTGAGTCCGTTAATTGCGGTCTGTAAATCCTTTTTGGTCTTGGTATCAAGGACCTGGTTCACGTTGATCAGGACAGAGTCCGCATCGGAAACGGCCGATTCAAATTTTTTGAACAAAGGGGTCAGTTTTTCCTGGGCCAGCTCCGTCAAGCCGGGTCTTGTTTCGGTGGAAAGCGTATCACCGGATCGAACGGTCTCTGCACCGTCGAAAACGGGTGTAATCTGCAATCCTTTCCCGCCAATTATTCCCGTATCGTACAATTCTACGGTGCTATTTTTGGAAAATTGAAAATCGCTGCTTACCGTAAAGGTGACCACCAAATTTCCTTTTGTATCCTTAAACTTTATATCGTTTACCTTCCCTACGCCAAAACCATTAATGGACACAACGGTCCCGGCCTGTAGTCCGCCCACATCTGGATAAACCGCGTACAGGGTTTTACTATTGTCAAAAAGTGGTGTCGATTTTAAATAACTAAACCCCAAAATAAACAGGAGTATTCCTCCAATTACAATAATTCCCGTCTTAATTTCCCTGGATAGTTTCAAGCAATCAATTTTATGTTTCTAACAAAATTAGGAATAAATAACATACCAATGGCCGTTATTGGGATTCCTCCTCCACCTCCTTGGGCACGGAAACCCTTACGCCCTTTTTGTAGGCTACGATATATGCCGATGGGTACCCCGTCCTGGCCGCTTTAGACTGCAACATCTTCGCCTCCCTGTAGGATTGGGTAGACCCGTACATATACCGAAATAAATTATTATAGGCTTCCTTGGTAATTTGGGGCAGTCCTTTAAAATTTTCCGGCGACAAAGCCAAATCCTTACTACTCGCCATTAACTGGACCTTATAGATAATGGCATTTTCATCCGGTTTTTCCTCTACGGTTTCTTTTGGTTCCAATACAGCCAATACTTCCTGTTTCTTTTCTGCCAATTCCGGTTTTTTGATTTCTTTGGTTTCTTTGGATTCCGAAGTTTCCTCTTTGTAAACTACCACCGCAGCAACGGAGGAACTTTCGTCCTTCAACGATTTTTCCGGTGTAGCGGGGTTCGAAACTTGGGTCGCTTGGGATACCCCTTGTACCTCCGTCTTATATTTTAAAATGGCATCCGCAATGGCGGTGCCCATTTCGGCCTGTCCTTTTGATGAATTTAAATAGGCCCCTTCATCCTTATTGGTCAAAAAGCCCGTTTCCACCAAAACACTGGGCATAAAGGTTTGATGTAGTACGATAAAACCGGCCTGTTTCACCTTTCTGTCCACCCGCTTTAACCTACCGGACATGTTATCTTGAATGTTTTTCGCCAAGGCGATGCTTTGGTCCAAAAACTCTTCCTGCATAATGGTGAGCCCGATTACGGATTCCGGCGAATTGATGTCATAATCCGCATATCGGGTTTCGTAATTGTCCTCCAGGTAGATTACCGAGTTTTCCTTTTTGGCGATTTCAAAATTCTGTTTGTTGGCATGTAGTCCCAAAACGAAGGTTCCGGCCCCGTGGGCATCGGAATTATGGGAATCGCAATGGACAGAAACAAACAAATCGGCATTCGCCTTATTGGCGATTTCACCTCTCACAAAAAGATCCACAAAGGTATCGTCCTTTCTGGTGTAAATGATTTTGATGTCCTTATTGGCAGAAAGCAGTTCGCCAACCTTCAGCACAATCTTTAGGGCTATGTCCTTTTCCAAATAACCGTTCCCTAGGTTTCCCGGGTCATGGCCACCATGGCCGGCGTCCAATACCACAATGAATGGATCTACCGTAGGTCCTTTTCCCGTTTCCGAGGCACTGGCCATCATCGGTAGTAATAACAAGGAAACAAGGAAGATAATTTGGGGTTTTATTTTCATATTCTTAATAGGTTTCTCCAACTCCTTATATGGTTAAATTTATGGTAACACCCTATAAAGAGAACAAAAAATATATGTAAGTTTGGCATCTGAACCAAATGGCTTACCGATTGCCAAACCTTTACAAAAATAGGATTTATAGCCTTGCAATCAAATAAACAGAACGTACTTTTCCTATTCCTACTTTTTGTTGGTCTATTTTTGGGAACGGCACAAGAGGGCAAGGTCGTCCCCCTTGAAATTAAGGCTGAAAGAGATTCCATTGTTGCCCCGCTTTTCCCAAAACCTGTAGAAAGAGATAGTATTCAGCGAGATTCCCTGCAAAGGGACTCCCTAAATCAAAAGCCTCCCCTACTGTTGGACAACATTACCTACAAGGCCAAGGACTACGTGAAATTGAGTCAACGTGAGAACAAAATCTATCTGTACAATGAAGCTGAAATATATTATCAGGATACGGAGCTAAAGGCCGGTATCATCATAATGGATTATATCAAAAACGAGGTGTACGCGGGTAGGATAAAGGATTCGGTAGGCAATTACACCCAACTTCCCTACTTCAAACAGGGCTCCAATGTGGTGATTCCGGATTCCATTCGGTTCAATTTCGATACCCAAAAGGCGATTATCTGGAATTCCAGGACCGAACAGCAAGCCGCCGCGGGTCAATTGGGTAGTGACGCCATGAAGGTATATGCCGAAATCACAAAAAAAGAGAACGACTCCGTCTATTTTCTGAGCGAAGCGAAAATTACTACCGCCGAGGATACCATTAATCCAGACTATTACATTAGGGTCCGAAAGGCGAAATTCGTGCCCAAGAAAAAAGTGATCGCCGGCTATAGCAATCTCTATATCGCCGATGTTCCTACGCCTATCGCTATGCCATTCGCGTATTTTCCGTTATCCGTTGGAAGTGCGCCAGGTGTCTTAATGCCCACTTTTGGAAACGACCCGGACAGGGGCTATTTTTTACAGGATTTTGGATATTACGCTCCGCTGGGAGATTATGCCAATGTGGAGTTTTCGGGTGATTTTTATACCAACGGAAGTTGGGGTTTTCGAACGGCCTCCATATACACCAAAAGGTACAAATACCGGGGCAATGTAAATTTTAGGTACGAAAACCTGGTGACGAGCCAAAAGGGCTTCAGCGACTATAGTTTATCAAAAAACTGGAACTTACAGTTTTCACACTCGCAGGATCAAAAGGCAAGTCCTAATTCCAGGTTTTCAGCATCGGTGAATTTGGGGAGTAGCGAATATTACCGAAACTCCCTCCAACAACGTAATCTGCCCAATACACAGAACAATACCCTATCCTCGTCCATCTCATATTCAAAAACCTTTCCCGCATATCCATCCGTAAATATGAGCGTTACGGCGACACATTCGCAATTAACCTCACCA
Source organism: Maribacter sp. C-4077 (assembly GCF_055378385.1). Classification (NCBI taxonomy): domain Bacteria; kingdom Pseudomonadati; phylum Bacteroidota; class Flavobacteriia; order Flavobacteriales; family Flavobacteriaceae; genus Maribacter; species Maribacter sp. C-4077. The sequence goes on along the minus strand of NZ_AP038807.1, from coordinate 3,184,390 downwards.
ACGGCTACGACGACCAATCCAGACAATATCAACATGACATTACCTACGTTCCAAGCGAGCATGGAGCGTATTTTTCCATTTGCAAAAAGGGACGGAATAAAAAAAGGTGCCATCCAGAACATTAACTTTCAATATGATGTCAATGCCCAAAACCGACTCACCACCAACGACGAGGATTTCTTTTCTGGCCGCATGTTCGACAACGCCAGGATCGGGGCAAGACACCGCATCCCCATAAGTACCAACTTTAAAATTGCCAAATACTTTAGTGTAACAATGGGCGGAAACTATGAAGATGTTTGGACGATGCAAACATTCGAACGAAGTTTTGATCCTGAGGCGAATCGAGTAGTTGTAGATACTATTTCCGGATTTGACAGATACAACCAATACAACCTTAATGCCAGTATTGGTACCACGCTCTATGGAACATTCAATTTTGGTGAGGACAAAAAGATCCAGGCTATTAGACATGTGTTACGCCCCACCATTAGTTATGGTTATGCACCATCCTTTGAGCAATATTATGATGAATATGTGGAAGGAATAGACGGAGATGGCCGCGTTGTGCAATATAGCAGGTTTGACGGAACATTGAACGGAGCGCCTAGGCTGGGCCGATCCAATAGCCTAAGCTTGGCCCTGAACAACGTTTTGGAGGCGAAGGTGAGGGACAAGGACTCTACAAAAACGGAACCCAAAAAGATTCCCTTGTTGAGCAATTTTAATATATCAACTGCTTATAATCTGGAGGCCGATTCCCTTCGGCTAAGTCCATTGAACATTAATGGGGGAACCAATATCCTGAACAATAAAATGTCCATAAACTTCGCGGCAGGACTGGACCCCTATGCCATAGACAATAATGGAAGGCGCATCGACACCTGGAATATCGATAATGGAGGAAGTCTTTTTAGGCTGACACGTGCTAATATGAACATATCCTACTCCATTGACAGTAAAATGTTTGAAAGGAAAAAGGACGACGAAGCCGAAGAAGCCGAAGATCCTTTTGACTATGTGGCCCAAAGTGGCGGTAGAACGGATGATCTCTTTGGCCGCGCCGATAGCTTTAGGGACAACCCAAGGGAAGACCGGGAAAAGGGCACTAATGTGGAAAATCCGGCCTATGCGACTAAAATACCCTGGAATTTCAGGTTGGCCTATTCGGCAAGTTATTTGAACAGTGCCAGACAAAACGAGTTTAGCGCACATTCCTTAATGTTTTCCGGGGATATAGAACTATCTCCACGCTGGAAAGTGGGCGGATCCTCCGGGTATGATTTTAAAAACAAAGGTTTTACCTTGACGCAGTTACGCTTTCAAAGGGATTTGAAGAGTTTTTCCATGCGCTTCAATTGGACCCCTTTTGGAGAATTTAGGAGGTGGTACTTCTTTATAGGAATCGATGCCTCCATATTAAGTGACCTGAAATGGGAAAATAGAAGTCAGCCCTTTAGAAATTAAACACACCAAAATGAAGAAAATAATAAACACATCCAATGCCCCAGCGCCAATCGGTCCCTACAACCAAGCTATTTTAATTGGCAACACCCTTTATATTTCCGGTCAGATCCCCTTGGACCCAGAAACTGGAGAACTAGTTTCCGGCGATATTAAAAAAGAGACCAGGCAATCCATGGAAAATTTAAAGGCCATTCTGCACGAAGCGGGAATGACCTTTGAAAATGTTGTGAAATCGGTTATATTTTTGAGCGATATGAATCAATTTGCCCAAGTAAACGAAGTATACGGCTCTTATTTCAATTCAGATACGGCTCCGGCAAGGGAAACCGTGGAAGTAGCCAACCTACCCAAATTCGTGAACGTGGAAATCTCTATGATAGCCGTACAATTCTAGGCTACATATTCGCCCGATGGAATTCTACCAAACCTTCAATTGGTTTTTGGCGAATTACCCCAACGATCAAGTCGTTTCTTTGTAGCACGGTTGTAAGTTCATCCCGCAAATAATGGGCTATACTTCCCACAAAATTGATTGGGACCTTTGTGGCCAAATCAAACTGCATGATATAGTTATTTATAAACTGTTGAAAGCCCTTGTCGATTACTCCTTTTGAATAGGGATGGCTTTTATTCTCGATAAGGAATCGGGCAAAAGTCGCCAAATACGTATTGGGGTTTGGCTGTTTATACAGGTTATCCTTGATCACATCCGCATCCAAATTGTACTGGCTGGCAAATTTATCGGCGAGGTCCTTGGGTATCTTGTTGAAGTAGTAATCCCGTATCAGTTTCCGACCGAAAAAATTACCGCTACCATCATCCATTGGAATGTAGCCCAAGGAAGTCACCTTCTGATGTAGTTTTTCCCCATCATAATAACTGCAATTGGAACCCGTACCCAAAATACAGACAATTCCTTGATGCCCTACCTTGGTTGTAGCAAAAATGGCCGCATAGGTATCCTCCTTCACTTCCGCAACAGCATTTGGAAAAAAGTCTTTGAAAATATCCTTCAAGAAATTCTTCATTCGATCCGTACCGCAACCTGCCCCGTAAAAAAATAAATGGCTTACCTCCTCTCTATTCTTGGACAACTCAAAGTTATTCGCCAATCTATCTTCGATAACGTCCTTTGTCAAAACCTCTGGACTCAAACCCAAAGTCTGAGTCAAAAAGAGCTGCTCACCTTTTTCATCCAATGCGATCCAATCAGATTTGGTCGCCCCACTATCAACAATTAAAATCATACCTTGGTATTTAAAAAATAATCCTGAAAATAAGGAAAAAATACCTTATTCACAGGATTATTATATGAAATCTAAATGCCTGTTATAGGCTATTCACATGTTGTATCAAGTCTACCATTTTGTTGGAGAACCCAGATTCATTATCGTACCAGGAAACCAACTTAAAGAATTTGGAGTTCAATTCAATACCAGCTTCGGCATCAAAAACACTGGTATTCGTTTCACCAATGAAATCTTGTGAAACAACTGCCTCTTCGGTATAGCCCAACACACCGTTCAATTCACCTTCGGAAGCGGTTTTGAACGCTTTTTTAATCTCTTCATAGGAAGTTTCCTTCTGCAACCTAACAGTCAAATCCACTACGGATACATCCGCTGTAGGAACCCTAAATGCCATCCCTGTAAGTTTGCCCTTTAATTCTGGAATTACTTTGGTAACCGCAACGGCTGCTCCCGTAGAAGCGGGAATAATATTCAACATGGCACTTCTACCTCCTCTCCAATCTTTTTTAGAAGGACCATCCACGGTCATTTGAGTAGCAGTAGTGGCATGTACGGTAGTCATTAACGCTTCTTCAATTCCAAAAGCATCATTTAAAACCTTGGCCATAGGTGCCAAACAGTTTGTAGTACAAGAAGCATTGGATACGATAGTATCAGAAGCTTTTACTTCTTTATGGTTTACGCCCATTACAAACATAGGTGCATCTTTGGAAGGAGCGGAAATTACCACTTTTTTAGCCCCTCCGTCAATATGGTATTGAGCCGTCTCCAATGTGGTAAAAATACCGGTACATTCCGCTACTATAGTTGCCCCTACCGCGTCCCACTTACAGTTTTTAGGGTCTCTTTCTGCGGTTATCCTTACAGTTTTTCCGTTTACTATCAAGTTTCCATCCTTCACATCTACGGTACCATCGAATTTTCCATGAACGGAATCATATTTTAACAAATACGCCAAGTGCTCAACATCCAATAAATCGTTAATGGCAACTACATCAACATCGCCTCTTTTTACGGTAGTTCTAAACACTAACCTACCAATTCTACCAAAACCGTTAATTCCTATTTTTAAATTTGACATTTTCTATTGTTTTTAATCGATTATACTTTATGTTGTCATTATTTCTGAGACGCGGATAAGTTCCTTGTCTATTTTTGTGTGTCCTTTTATGGCCTTATTAATTGGCGTGAGGGTAATTTTGTTATCCTGAACCCCAACCATAAGGTTCGTTTTTCCTTCCAATAAGGATTCCACGGCCTTAACGCCCATTCTACTTGCCAGTACACGGTCATAACATGAAGGCGCACCACCACGTTGCATGTGTCCCAAAACGGAAACACGTACATCGTAAATTGGCAGGTGTTTTTCCACATACTCCTTTAGCTCAAAGACATTTTTACCGGTCTTATCCCCTTCGGCAACGATTACGATACTGGAAGACTTACCTGATTCTTTGCTTCTTTTTAAGGATTCCAATAAACGATCCAGTCCAAGATTTTCCTCTGGAATCAAAATTTCCTCGGCGCCCGCACCAACTCCGGCATTCAATGCAATATGTCCAACATCCCGACCCATAACTTCTACGAAGAACAATCGGTTATGGGAACTTGCCGTATCACGAATTTTATCGATACAATCGACTACGGTATTTAAGGCGGTATCAAAACCAAGTGTAAAACTGGTTCCAAAAATATCATTATCTATGGTTCCGGGAATCCCCATAATTGGGAACTGGTATTCTTGGTTAAAAATCATGGCCCCTGTAAAACTACCATCTCCGCCAATGACCACAAAGGCATCGATGCCAGCAGAAACCAATTGTTCATGGGCCTTTTTCCTACCTTCGGGAGTTCTAAAATCCTCGCATCGTGCGGACTTTAAAATAGTACCACCCTTGTTGATGATATTGTTGACGCTTCTGGCATCCATCGGCTTAAAATCACCTTCTATCATGCCTTGATAGCCTCTATATATTCCAACACATTCAACCTTCATATACGCACAGGTCCTAACTACCGAACGTATGGCCGCATTCATCCCAGGAGAATCTCCCCCAGAAGTTAGCACTGCTATTTTTTTTATGTTTGAAGACATTCGAAAAATTAAGCCAACGAAATTAGTAAATCTTCTTTCAATTACGAAATATGCCCAGCATGCATTTGGAAAGAATTGAAGAAAAAAAGCAAGGCTGTTTCATTTTAACCAAAAAATAACAAAAACCTATGATTACTTAACAATGGATTCGCCCACAAAATTGAAAAAATAAGTCAAAACGATTTAGGCTTTGCATAAAAGTTAAGCAAACTATCCTGGCCCATTACCGAAATGGGCGGTTCTTGAGGTTTAAGTTTCTGGGTATTGATAGGTTTCTGCTTAACTTCCTTATTAAGGATTTTCCTGAATAGTTCTTTAAAACTGTCAAAATCAACTTCGTAGGAAAGTCCGGCCCCTTGGGTAGAGCCTTGTTGATCGGGCAGGAATGCCTGGATTTCGCTTTGCCTACTGAAAAACTTTGCACTTAAACTTCCCTCCTCGTTTAATAGGAGCTGAATCTCAAAGTCCCCTGCGACCAAGGTTTCGCTTGTTCCACCAACCGGCACCCCTACTTTACCGTTGAACAATACCCTATCAGAAATTTGCGTAGAGACCGTTACCCCTATTCTATCGTCCGTTTCCAATTGGGCTCCTTGATATCCTTGTTCGTAGGACAAACCAAAATTCAACTTATCATTTCCACCACCTAAAAGGGAATTCAAAATACCCGATGCACTCTGAACCAAGTTTCCGGTAATCGCCTGCTGGTTGATACCACTTTGGTCGTTCACAAAATTTCCTTGAGCCAATAGGAATATGGCATTTTTCTCCGCAACCGTTGGATCTTGCAAAGCGTATTCCAGTTCTGACTGTACAATGGAATTGGTTCCCGGGAAGTCGATGCCGAATTCTATATCGGGATTTTGAAGTTCCCCGGTCAAGCGAATGATCACATCCGTTGGTATTCTTTGGGCATACGCCTGGTTTTGGAGCAGCGGCGCAGGATTTGCCGTCAGCGAATACACCGCTTCCATATTCAACAAGGCCTCCAGGGGTTTTTGGTCCCAGTTAATTTGCCCTCCGGGCTCCACGGTAAAGGTCTTATCTATTATGCCACCAAACTTGTATCGAAACTGTCCGGTAACCACCACAAAATCCCCATACATTTCAAACTTGCCGTTCGTATTAATTTGTATCAGTAGGATACCTTCCCCCGTTCCTTTCAAGGAACTACCCGTTCTGGTATCCGTAACTATTTCTACCTCGGCCTCTGGGGTCACATCCAGGTTAAACTCCAACTCCAGACCTTGATAATCCTTCAAATCCCGCTGCTCGCCTTGGGATTGGACCGTATCCTTTTCCAAGAAATTGATAAATGAATAGTCCCCTACACTGGCCACATCGCTCAAAGGTATTTTCAGGGAAGTACCCCTTGCCGTTTCCCCATCTACAGTTATGTTCAGTGCGGTGGTTGGACCGTAAATTCGACCCGTACCATTCAGATAGCCCGTGCCATAGTACAAATCCCCTTCCTTGAATTCCGTATTTAGAATCAGGAACCTATTATTGTTGGTGTCGACATTGAAGTTGAGCACCCAATTATCAAAATAACTATGGGTTATGGTCCCGTCCAGATTCGCCCGTGTACCCATGGCAACGTCCGAAAGGGCTATGTTGTCAAAATCAAAGGTCTGATTTTCCAAACGCACCCTTGACCTTGGGGCAAAGGCGTAATCCACATTTAAATAGGGTATGGCGATGCCAGCGTTTTCCAAAGTCACCAATCCGTTAAAATTGGGATTGTCCACAGGACCCGTAATATTGACCCTTCCGTCCAATTCGCCCCTAATATGGTCAATAATGCCCTCGCCCAACGGATTGAATGGATCAATTGGAAACTTATTGAAATTGGCCACCAAATTCGCCGTGGGCATTTCCTCTTTGTTCTCGATTTTTCCAACTACCCCAAATTTCTCGATACCGTTTTCAGACAATTGTGAATTGACCTGAAACTCAGTCAAATCCCTGTTGCCCACTATACTAATGGCCAGATCTCCCATGGGCATGTCATTCACGGCAAATCGGTCAATGTTCAAATTGGACGATGGTAGATAGATTCCGTCCTTTTGTAATATGTTCAGATTTCCGTTTACCTCGCCCTGCAATTTTAGGCTATCGATCACCGGTGTAATTTTATTCAGGGAAACGATCTTGAATTGTAGCTGAAGGTCTTTATAGGTGGAATCCGCCAATTGCCCCCGTAATCGAATCTGCTCCTGTTCATCATTGTTCATTACGATTTCCTCTATCGAGATACTGTCCAGTGCCCTATTCAGGATGACTTTGTTCTTACTGTTCCCATCTTTGTTCAGGATCCATTTATTGCCCTTAAAACTGACATCAGAGGTTTTAAGACCTATGACCGACTTGTTGTCCGCATTGAAGGTATGATAGAAGTTAAGGTTGTAGCTGTCGTTATATTCACTACCTCCCTTAAATTCCGACCTAAAAAACAGGGTGTCCTTTAAGGTAGTGTTGATCAGGTTGAAATCCTTTACATCGTAGTAGGGCGTCTTTAAATCGCCCACGGAAACATAGGTATTGAACAAGGGGTTCTTATTGTCTATTTGCACCTCTATATTATCGGCCTCGTTACCAAAGGCCACAATACTGGGCGATTCAAAGTTCAATTTAAAATCACCTTCGTCCGATACTATTTTCCCTCGGATGAACGTATTGGGGTCGAACCTCACTTCGGGAAAGAACACATCCACAATCTTATTGTATATCTTAAAATTGAAGCTCAGGTTCTGTCCGCCGGAAATCTTAAAGGGCCTATAATTGGTGTAGATACTACCAATGGAATTCTGCACCAATTTGCCCAATTCCCTAACGCGGAAGTTTCCTTTCATAAAACCCGTGATGATGTCCGGGGAATTGATGTCGATTACGCGTACCGAATCGCTTTCAAAGGAAGAGGTAACCGTAAAATCCTCAAAGTAGTAGGTATCGTTTTTGTTCTGAAAATTGGTTTTTGTGAAGTTTACATCTCCCACGATATTATCCAAGGTATTTCCCCGGATGTTCATGCTCACATCGCCCTTGAAAATGGATACACTGTCGTTAATAAAGTTGAGACGCTTCAGGTCCGCATAATCAACGGAAGCCTTAAAATTGAAGTTGTTGCTTTCTTCCCCAAAATCCGCAAGACCCTTAAAGTTGAACTTTAAATTTTCGTCATTGCTGGTCAAGGATCCATCGAACAATTGTTCTTTCAAAATACCGGACACCTTGATATCCTGATAGTTATAATTATTGAACTCGATGGAATATATCTGTCCGATGACTTCCGTATTCAACTTTTCGGTCACGAATCCCTGCCCTTCCACATTAAAGTCCAGATTGGTCTTCCCCAGACTTTTACTGTTCACAAATTCGCCCAAATCAAAATCGATAAGGGAAATAAAGCCCGTGTAGGTGGCATTGTCAATATTGTTGAAGTTGGACAACACGATATCCGAATAACTGCTGCCCACGGCGGTATTGAGGTTTACTTTGGCGTCTATGGAAGAATCCGTGATCAGCGCCTCTCCCCGGATAGTGAACTGTCCCAGTTTACTGAAAGTGGACGGTAAGGAATTTCCGATAAGGTTGGGCAAAAGGGCGTTCAATTGATAATAACTACTGGTCACATTGCGCATGTTGGCATCCAGCACGAAGGACTTTTGCTTGTTGAAAAGGTGTTTAAAGTTGAAGTCGCCCCTGATTCCCGTGTTGTCCGAAACCAGAAAAAGATTTTCAATGTTTAGGTCGTTGAGGACGCCGCTCAAGGTTGTGCTGAGGGTAGCGGTCTTTCCTTGGCCGAATTCATTATATATTAAATTAATTTCATCAAAGGAGACCGTGGACTCCTCAAAATTGGCCTCGATGTTTACCTTGTTCAGAAAATCCTGAAAATCTTCCCTATTATAGTTGAAAACAATATTTCCATCTAGATTGGACAATGGCGTCTTGATCTGCAACGAATCAAAACGCATCTGCTCCTTGGTATATTTGAAATTGGTTTTCAGGTCTTCAACAAGGATCCCACGTTCACTTAAAAAGGACATTTCTTCGATACCTGCCGTTACTTCAGGACCTAGAATCTGAAATTCGTTCGCCTCAATTTTAAGGTTCTTAAAGTGGAGCGCCTCCTCGTTTTCAAGATTTTCGTCAATGTATTGAAACCTGCTATTCTGAATATCCACATAGGAGGAAGAAAAAAAGAAGGGCGGGGTTCCAGGGGCCCTAGGCTTTCCATCATCCAATTTGTCCACAAAAACATTGATATTGGTTTCCTGCTCGCCATAATAGGTTTTCAGTTTAAAATGAAGTTCATCGATATCGATATCTCCAAACTCCAATCGGCCCTTGGCCAAATTCCCGATGCTTACGATAGATGTTTTTAATTCGTTGATATAAAACAAGGTATCCCGTTTGTAATCCTCCACAAAAACACCCTTCAACGAAGTGTCCCAAGAAATCAGTGACACCCTCAGGCGTTCTACATGGATGTTCGTTCCAAATTCCTCGTTTATGGAATCCGTGGCATAGGTTGCCAATGTGGTCTGCACGGGCGGCAATGAGAGCACAATAGTCCCCAAAACACAGGTCAGCAAAAGAACCAGAAGTGTTCTAACCAGTATTTTTCTAAGTTTTTTGATAGGGCTATTATGTTTTACCTTTGTCTTTCAATTTTTATTCCAAAACCGTTGGAAAACGAAACTATTTACATCTTGGCCATTGAATCTTCCTGTGACGACACCTCGGTAGCGGTCCTAAAAAATGATATCATGCTGAGTAATGTAGTCGCTTCCCAAAAAATTCACGAAGAATATGGCGGGGTCGTACCGGAGCTTGCATCACGTGCACATCAACAAAATATTGTCCCGGTTACCTACCAAGCATTAGCCAAAGCAAATATCGATAAAAAACAATTATCCGCCATAGCATTTACACGCGGACCCGGTCTGTTGGGTTCCCTACTGGTAGGTACTTCGTTTGCTAAATCTTTATCCTTGGCTTTAGAGATCCCCTTGATCGAAGTGAACCATATGCAGGCCCATATTTTGGCCCATTTCATTAAGGACGAAAACATGAATGCTCCGGAATTTCCCTTTTTAGCCCTCACTATTAGTGGCGGACATACCCAGATCGTAAAGGTGAAAGACTATTTTGACATGGAGATCTTGGGCCAAACCTTGGACGATGCCGTTGGCGAAGCTTTTGATAAGAGTGCCAAAATTCTGGGTTTGCCTTATCCCGGTGGACCGTTGATCGACCAATACGCGGCAATGGGTAATCCTCATGCCTTTGAATTTCCAAAACCCAACGTCAAGGACCTCAATTTTAGCTTTAGCGGTCTTAAGACCAGCATCCTCTACTTTATCCAAAAAGAGACCTCCCAAAACCCGGATTTTATTACTGAAAACCTTGCGGATATTTGCGCTTCCATCCAGTTCACCATTGTACATATCTTAATGGGAAAACTAAAGAAGGTGGTCAAAAAAACGGGAATAAAAAATATTGCCATTGGGGGTGGTGTTTCGGCAAACTCAGGTATTAGAAAAGCACTGAAGGATGCCGAAAAAGAAATGGGATGGAACACTTATGTGCCTAATTTTGAATTCTGTACGGATAATGCCGGCATGATAGGGATCGTGGGCTATTTCAAATACAAGTCGGGCCAATTCGCGAAACAAGATACTTCCGCCAAAGCCCGTTATAACCTAACATCCTAAATCATGCAATTGTTCTACAATCCCAACTTGGACGAGACCTCTTCCCAATTTTTCTTTGATGCGGAAGAGAGCAAGCACATGGTTCGTGTCCTTCGAAAAAAAGTGAACGATGAAGTACTGATTACCAACGGAAAGGGGTTGATGCTAAGTGCCAAAATTACCGACAGTAACCCCAAAAAATGCGCGGTAGAAATTACCGGGGTAAAGAGGGTGCATCCTCAAAATTATTGGCTCCATATGATTGTTGCCCCTACGAAGATGAACGATCGTTTTGAATGGTTTTTGGAAAAGGCCACCGAGATAGGCGTTAATGAAATTACACCCGTTCTATGCGAACATTCGGAACGAAAAACAATAAAGCTGGATCGCTATATGAAAGTCATACAGTCGGCCATGAAACAGTCCAATCAGGCCTTTTTGCCCAAATTGAACGAATTGACCAATTTTAATGACATCCTGGAAGAACCAAGGGAAGGCGGCCTGTTCATCGCCCATTGTGAAGAATCGGAAAAATACGAACTAAAAAGAAGGGTCATCCCGGACAAACCGATTACCATATTGATAGGTCCGGAAGGTGACTTTTCGGCCAGGGAAATAAAGGCAGCAAAACAGAAAGGCTTCCTTCCCGTTTCCATGGGCAGAAATCGATTACGAACGGAAACCGCCGCAATTGTAGCCTGTACCACGGTGGCCATTATCAATAATGGCTAAATAATGGATTGGAATATCTTTGTTTGGACTTAATGTGTATTTTTGATTTTATAGCCTTTCGAAGATGCGAAAACTAATCGTCACGTTACTTTTGGCCGCAGGTCTTAGTCTATCGGCCAAAGCGCAGCAAATAGCCATTTTAAAATATCAGGGCGGCGGGGATTGGTATGCGAACCCTACAGCGCTGCCTAACTTGATTAATTTTTGCAATTCCAACATCGGGACCCGTTTAATTACAAAACCAGAAACCGTAGAAGTAGGCAGTAATACCATTTACCAGTATCCCTTTCTCCATATGACCGGCCATGGCAATGTGGTCTTCTCTTCGGAAGAAAAGGAAAACCTAAGGAACTACCTATTATCCGGTGGTTTTTTACATATTGATGATAATTATGGCATGCGTGAATACATCGTTGGTGAGCTGGAGGAGTTATTCCCAAACAGCAATTTGGAGGAAATTGGTTTGGACCATCCTATTTTTTCGCAGGAGTATACATTTCCGCAGGGCTTGCCCAAAATCCACGAACACGATGGAAAAAGACCCCAGGCACTGGGCATATTTGAAAACAATAGATTAGTTTTATTATTGACCTTGGAATCCGATCTTGGGGATGGTTGGGAAGATGCCGCCGTACACAACGATCCGGAGGAAATAAGAATAAAAGCGCTACAAATGGGTGCGAATATCGTCTCATATGTGTTTAAAAACTAAAAAATGACCTCCAAAACCATTGCCAACGGAATTTTAAGGGCCCTGGGTATCGTAACAGGAATCCTGCTGACCCTGTATTTCTTCTATATGATACGTTCTGTTTTGGCGTATTTGGCAGCTGCAGCGGTCATCGCCCTTATTGGAAGACCTTTTGTTCTTTTTTTAAGACGAAAATTGAATTTTCCCAATACGCTGGCAGTAATTTTGACCATGATCTTTATGGTAGGAGTTTTAGCGGGCATTTTTGCACTTTTCATTCCGCTGATTACGGAACAGAGCAAAAACCTTTCCTTGCTGAATATTGAGGAACTACAGCGAAGTATAAATACCTTATACCTCAAGACCACCCAATATTTTGGCCTTTCTTCGAATATGGTGGAAGATGTCATCCATGATTCAGAGATCGAAAGGAACATCATTCAAGGATTGGATATTGGCTTTGTTCCTAATTTTCTCAATTCCATATTGAACATTCTAAGCTCAGCAAGTATTGGTCTTTTTTCCGTTTTGTTCATCTCCTTTTTCTTTCTAAAGGATAGCAGTCTGTTTCAGAACGGCCTTCTCATCTTTGTTCCCAAAACAAAGGAAAAAGGCACGGTCAACTCCATAGAAAAAATAAACAATTTACTATCCAGGTACTTTGTTGGCCTGCTGCTTCAGATTTTTATACTCTTCGTCATCTACACCATAGTGCTTTTGATCGTGGGTATCGAAAATGCGATCGTGATCGCTTTTCTATGCGCCCTGTTCAATATAATTCCCTATGTGGGACCTTTGATCGGTGGCGCCCTGATGATAACACTTACCATGACCAGTAATTTGGGAGCGGATTTTAGCGAGGTAATCCTTCCAAAAACTGGCTATGTTTTAATCGGACTGGTGATCGGTCAGTTGGTGGACAATTTTTTCTCACAGCCCTTCATATTTTCGAGCAGTGTAAAATCGCACCCCTTGGAAATATTTCTGGTAATTATCATTGCCGGGCTGTTGTTCGGGGTCGTGGGCATGATAGTAGCCGTACCTGGATATACGGCCATTAAAGTAATTCTAAAGGAGTTTCTTTCCGAAAATAAAATCGTCAAGTCCCTGACCGAAAACCTTTAACGTCCTTTGAACAAAAACCTACTAAATAAGGAGGTACAGGATTTTATAGACACCAATCTTAGGTCTGATATCCATACAATCCTTTTAGGAAAGAAACTGTTCTCAGCTGTTGAAAACAGGGAAGTTGTGGAACAACTGGAATCCAAAAAAAAAGCCCAAAAGAAATTACCTACTTGGTTTGAAACCAAAAATATCTATTACGCGAACAAGCTGAATTTATCGCAAACGTCGTCCGAGATTTGTGCCCAGTATAAGGCAGATTTAGTTTCAGGAGATTCGCTGGCAGACTTAACAGGAGGATTTGGTGTTGACAGTTATTATTTTTCCAAGAAAATTGATAAGGTCTTCCACATTGAAAAGAACAGGGAAGTATCCGAGATTGCAAAACACAATTTTGCCCAAATGGGCGTATCCAACATAGAAGTACTGTATGGGGACGGAATTACCTTTCTTGAAAAAAATAAGCAAATTTTAGATTGGATCTATCTTGATCCTTCCCGAAGGGACCAAAGCAACAAAAAAGTGTTTTTCTTGGAGGACTGTGAGCCGAATGTTACCAAACATTTGGAATTACTGCGCTCAAAATCACAAAATATATTGATAAAAACCGGACCTATGTTGGATCTTTCCATGGGGCTGGAACAATTAGATCAGGTATTCGAAATACATACTGTAAGTCTTGAAAATGAAGTCAAGGAAGTGTTGTGGCATTTAAAACCTGATTTTGGCAAAGCCCCCCTTGTAAGGACAATCAATTTTAACAAGGGCAATACGGAAACATTTCAATATGGCCTTTATGAAAAAGAAAATGCGCAGGCGGAGTTCTCAAAACCCTTAAAATATCTCTATGAGCCTAATGCCGCAATAATGAAATCTGGGGCATTCAATCTAGTGAGCGAAAGATACGGCCTAAAAAAATTACAGGAACATACTCATCTATATACCTCAGAAGCTTTATTGCCTTTTCCAGGAAGGATTTTTGAAATTGTTAAAACCATTCCCTATAATAATAAACGCTTCAAACAACTAGGGATAAAAAAAGCCAATATTACAACACGAAATTTTCCCGAAACCGTTGTCCAAATTCGAAAGAAATTCAAATTGGAGGACGGAGGACAAAACTATCTTTTTTTTACTAAGGATACCAAAAATTCTTTGATAGTCATTTCCGCTATCGCAGCAGCTCGAATCAAAAGTTAAAAACCGATTGAAAAGTGTGAATTTGAACTCAAATTTCAAACGGACTACAACGTTTGAAATCAGCTAAAACTGGCAATTATTGACACAACATGAGACAATACTGTTAAATTTAGCAAATTTCCAATTTATTAAAATTTTACGAACCAAAATTTCTACAAAGCCAATAAAAACGGTGAATTATACCATATACGCAAGATTTTAAGTAATTTTTTGACACTTAATTTTAAAAAATAATGAATTGGTCATTATTTATATTTCATAATATTTTGTTATCATTACGCTGAATTTGGTTTTTTTAAACATTTCCATCACTCACGGAAGAGCCCTTTAAAAACCAGTTCAAGGAGATTAATTTAAACTAACAAACAACAAGGATTATGAATCAAAAACATGATTTCAAATCGGTTAAATCCAAAAGAGGTATTACCTTTTTTAAAGCTGGGATTTTATCGATGGTCATTTGTTTAGGAGTGCAACTCGCTTCTGCAAATGCGACAACTGCCAACTACAAAATTATGTTGGACGAAACTTTACAGTCTACTGTTACCGGTACGGTAACGGATGAAAATGGCGCGCCGCTACCTGGTGCCAACGTCGTCGAAAAAGGTACTACCAATGGTACCCAAACAGATTTTGACGGAAACTTTACTATTAATGTAGAGTCTGGAGCAACATTGGTTTTCAGCTACATTGGTTTTCAAAGGAAAGAAGTAGCCGTAAATGGCCAATCCAATGTCGATGTATTTTTATCCGAAGATGCAGCCGCATTAGACGAGGTCGTTGTAACGGGTTACTCTACTACAAGTAGAAGAGAGGCCACGGCTGCAGTTTCCATAGTAAAGGCTGAGGAGTTAGCTGCAATTCCCTCTGGTAACGTAGAGCAGCAACTACAGGGTAGAGTTGCCGGTGTAACAGTATTGACCAATGGACAGCCAGGAACCTCATCACAAATTCGTGTACGTGGTTTTGGTGCTTTTGGAGGTAACGAACCATTATATATAGTAGACGGTGTGCCAGTTCAAAACACGGAGTTTCTTAATCCGGACGACATTGAAACAACAACTGTTTTAAAGGATGCTGCTGCAGCATCGATTTACGGAGCAAGAGCGGCTAATGGTGTTGTGGTATACACCACGAAACAAGGATCAAGAAGCCGTCAAAAAACTAGAATTTCACTAAATATTCAGAGTGGAGTGAGCGACCCTAATGTTGGTGGAGCACCAAAAAACCTTAGTCCACAGGAAATGGCCGAATTCACCCATTTGGCCTATGAAAATAATGCAAGGGCGAATGGTACTGCACCTCAGTATACCCATCCACAATATGGAACCAATCCTACTCCAAGATTTCCTGATTATTTGCATGCAGATGGGCAAAATGGCGTGTTTGAATCGGATATTAATTTAGCACAAATACGTGCAAATTATGAGGCTAATCCTGATAATGTGTTCTTGATACGTCCAAACCTTCAAGGAACCAATTGGTACAAGGAGTTGACCAGAATTGCACCCCTTAGTCGTGTCACCTTAGGTTTTGATGGAGGCAATGAAAACGGCCGCTTCTACATGGGAATTTCCGCACAGAATCAGGCGGGTATTCTTATTGAAAACAATTTTTCTAGATATACCGCGCGATTTAACTCAGAGTGGGATGTGGCCCCATGGTTAAGCATAGGTGAGAATTTTCAAGTTACCTATCGTTCTGTAGTAGGTGGATTTGGAGGTGAAGGAGGTATTGGTGGCGCTGACGACGAATCAGTTATTTTATCCGCCTATCGTATGCCAACGATTATACCGGTACGAGACGAATTTGGTAGTTTTGCCAGTACGAGGGCCACAGGTTTTAACAACCCAAGAAACCCTGTAAGACAGCAAGTACTTAACGCTGGCGATGATAAAAATTACTCCATTGGTGGATTTGGTAACCTGTATGCTGATATCAAACCTTTGGATGGATTAGTGGTCCGTACCAGTATAGGGGGAGGATACAGCAACAATTATTTTGTGAATTACGGTTTCAGGTATTTAGGTGATTCAGAACCAGAAGCCAGCAATACCTTCTCAGAAGGTAGTGGTTACGGTTTCCAATGGACTTTCACCAATACGGCCACCTATGAAAAATTATTCGGCAAACATAAAGTTAAGCTTCTTGGTGGTTTAGAAGCCTTGAATACCGGTAGAGGAAGGTCAATTTCTGGATCTGGTATCAATCCTTTCTCTACAGATTTGGACTTTCAAAATTTAAGTGTGGTTCAAAGTCCTGTAGTTAATAGTAGCTTAGGCAACGGGGTTAACTTCTTCTCTACATTTGGATCTCTAGAATATAACTTTGATGAGAGATATTATCTATCCGGGGTTATACGAAGGGATGGTGCCTCTCGTTTTGGTGGCAATAACCGTTATGGTACATTCCCTGCATTTTCAGCTGCTTGGAGGGTTATTTCAGAACCATTCATGCAAAATCAAGAAGTTGTGTCCGACCTAAAAATAAGGGGTGGTTGGGGCCAAATGGGTAACTCGAACAACGTTGACCCTAATAACCAGTACTCCCTTTTTGCCTCCAATAGAGGAAACACATGGTATCCAATTCAAGGTCAGAACAGTGGAGCCGATGAAGGTTTCGCCCAAAGTCGAATAGGTAACCCAGATGCAAAATGGGAGACAAGTACCACACTGAATGTAGGTTTTGATGCAAGTTTCTTCAACAATAAATTAGAATTGGTTTTAGATTGGTGGAAAAAGGATACTGATGACCTATTGTACCAATTGCCTTTAGCTGGGGTTACCGGTAATTTTGCACAAGCACCATCCGTTAACATTGCAAGTATGAGCAACTCTGGACTCGATTTCCAAATTATTGGAAGGGGTAATTTTACAGAGGACCTTTCCTTCACGGTCACCCTAAACAATTCCTTTCTTAAAAATGAGATTACAGCATTGGCGCCGGGACTTGACTTTTTTGACGGTCAAACATACAGAGGAATTCAAGCTACCAGAAATGCTGTTGGACAGCCTTTGTCCTCCTTCTTTGGTTATGAGGTAATTGGTTATTTCAACAGTGCTGAAGAAGTAGCTAACTCTCCTGCTCAGGATGGAAAGGGTCTAGGTCGATTCCGATATGCCGACATTAACGGGGATGGCGCAATTACCCCAGATGATAGAACTTTTATAGGAAGTCCTGTACCAGATTATACTGGTGGTGCGACCATCAATTTACGCTATAAAAATTTGGAATTTGAAACTTATTGGTTTGCTTCTGTTGGAAACGACATATTTAATCAGTCCAAATGGTTCACTGATTTCTTTGGTACTTTTGAAGGCTCTGCAAAAGGTCAGGCCGCCAAGCGTTCTTGGACTCCTGAATTAGGAAACAATGCTGCTGCCCCCATTTGGGAGAGTGCTACTAATTTAAGTACCAGTGGTGTCGGTAACTCTTGGTATGTTGAGGATGGATCCTATCTTCGACTACAAAGACTGGCGTTTGCCTATAACTTCGCTGATATAACAGATAGACTTGGATTGAGCAGGTTAAAATTAGGACTTTCAGCAAACAACATTTGGACTATAACAAATTATAGTGGTCTTGACCCAGGCATTGGTGGTGGAGCTGATACCAACTTTGGTATCGATGTAGGAAACTATCCAGTCGCACCACAATATTTGATAACACTTGAGGTGGGAATCTAATTCAATGTTATAAAACTGTGATAGTTATGTTCAAAATATATTATATCTTTAAGTAAAAATAAACTATGAAAACTATGATTAATTTTAAAAAGACAGTCGTTGCTGCGATGTCCTTTCTTATGATAGGGGTGTCATGTAACGATGAATTCTTGGAAGTACTTCCTACCGGCTCCTTAGCGGATGCTCAGGTGGGTACGAAAGATGGAATTGAGGGTCTACTTATCGGCACCTATGCCGCATTAAATGGCGTATTTGGCAATCGTTTTGAGGGACCCAACCATTGGGTGACCGGCTCCATCATGGGCGGTGAGGCCAACAAAGGAACGGATGCTGGTGACTATTCGACCATTAATCCAATTCAAAGATACGAGGCTGATCCAACCATTGGAGATTTTAACAGTTTATGGAATGGTCGCTTTGAAGGAGTAAGTCGAGCGAATAAAGTGTTAGCAGCATTGGCAGTGGCCACTGATGTATCAGCCGCCGATGCCGCACGTATTGCTGGGGAAGCACGTTTGTTAAGAGGTCATTTCTACTTTGACTTAAAGAAGCACTTCAATAGTATTCCATTGTTTGATGAAACTGTGCTCCCTGCTGATATACCGAGTATTCCAAATACACCGGATGTTTGGGGTTTTATCGAGGCTGATTTTCAGTTTGCATATGACAATCTACCTGCAGAAAATGGCCCCGGAAGGGTTAATAAATGGGCAGCTGGAGCTTACTTGGCAAAGGCCTACCTGTATCAGCAAAAATTTGGTCCCGCCAAAGATTTGTTCACTACAGTCATAGAACAAGGTGTTACTTCAAACGGATTGCCCTATGACCTTTTGGATAACTATGCCCAAATTTACAATGCTGAAAATGACAACCATGCAGAAGCAGTAATGGATGTGGAATCTGCCAATAATACTGGTAGTACAGCAAATGCCAATTACTTTGATGATTTGAACTACCCTTACAATACAGGCCCTGACGGTCCTGGGAACTGTTGTGGGTTCTTCCAACCGAGTATGGAATTGGCCAACTCCTTTAGAACCGGTGCAGATGGCTTACCACTTTTGGATGGCTCATACAATGACCCTGCCAATGAAGTGGACAATATCTACAGACATGTATTCACAAATGACAATGATGAATCGACCTTCGTAGAAGATCCAGACCCATTAGATCCAAGAATTGACCATTCCATTGGTAGAAAAGGAATTCCATATTTGGATTGGATCGAGCATCCAGGTTCCGCTTGGATTCGTAGCTTCCCCTATGCGGGTCCCTACTCTCCTAAAAAGTATATTTACTATAGGAGTCAGGAGAATAGCTTTACGGATGGAAGCTCGTGGACCAGAGGTTATGCAACTATGAACTATACCATAATTCGTTTTGCCGATGTGCTTTTAATGGCAGCCGAAGCGGAAGTAGAAGCAGGTTCCTTGGATAAAGCCTTGGAATATGTGAACAGGGTACGTGCAAGAGCCGCAAATTCTGAGTTCTGGGTACAAGAATATGATGGAAGTGGCCCAGCAGCAAACTATGTGATTTCTGAATATACTTCTTTCCCAAATCAGGATTTCGCGAGAAGAGCTGTACGTTTCGAGCGTAAATTGGAACTTTCCGGAGAAGGCCATCGTTTCTTCGATTTGGTTCGTTGGGGCGTAGCTGCGGAGGAATTGAACGCGTACTTGGATTATGAATCCCAATATTTGGTGACAAAGTTTGGTGGAGCAAGTTTTACCGCTGGTAAAAACGAGTATTATCCAATACCACAAACGCAAATAGACATTCAAGGTTCGGATGTATTATCCCAAAACCCAGGTTATTAATTAATCAACCTATATTTATAGAAAAGGGCGTGTTACACACGCCCTTTTTTTATTATTCAAAAACTAAAATTGATTAATGAAAGTTTAATCCAACAAGCTTTTCTACTCCTAAATTTTTATAACATTACCGTTTAATTAACTTTGTTTATAGTCATTTAAAATCATCGCTTTTTTGATATCCTAATATCATTATTAAAACTATTGCACTAAAAATGAAAAAAATAATTTGCATTACAGTTCTTATTGCCCTTGCCTTTACATCTTGCCAAGAGGAAAAAGAAAAGCTCTTTACCCAAATACCAGCTAAAAGTTCTGGCGTAGATTTTAACAATAGGATTATAGAAACGGACAGCTTTAATATTCTAACAAGTGAATATATTTTTAATGGAGGCGGTGTTGCCATTGGAGATTTCAATAATGATGACAGGCCCGACATTTTTTTCTCGGGAAACCAAGTTTCAAATAAACTCTACCTAAATGAAGGCGACTTTAAATTCAAGGATATTTCCGCAGAGGCACAGATTGAAGGAATTGACAAATGGAGTACCGGAATTGCCCTGGTAGATATAAATAACGACAAATACCTTGATATTTATGTATGTGCGGCCATGTTGGATTCCGATAAAGAAAAGGCCAATATGTTATTCGTAAATCAAGGACCCAATGCCAATGGTGTTCCTACTTTCAAAGAGATGGCTAAAGAATATGGCATTGCAGATAGCAGTAACAGTATGGGAGCCACCTTCTTCGATTATGATAAAGATGGAGATTTAGATCTTTATGTTCTCAACAACGTGGATATTCATGTGCTTCCTTCCAACTACAGGGAAAAGATAACGGACGGCTCTGCGCTGAGCACGGACCATCTGTATCGTAACAATGGGGATGGCACCTTTACCGATGTTTCCCTTGAAGCCGGCATCACTTTAGAAGGCTACGGACTTGGTTTGGCCATTGCGGATATCAATTACGATAACTGGCCAGATATATATGTAAGCAACGACTACCTCACCAATGACCTGCTGTATATCAATAATCAGGACGGTACTTTTACCAATAGAATATCGGAATTTGTGAAGCACCAAAGTAAATTCTCCATGGGCAATGATATATCGGATTTTAACAATGATGGTTATTTGGATATCATCACTCTGGATATGTTGGGTGAAACCAACCAAAGGTTGAAGACAACCATAGCAAGTAATAATTACACCAACTATGTCCTTAATGAACGTTACAATTATGAATATCAATATTCCAGGAACATGTTGCAGAAAGGAAACGGAAATGGTGTACCCTTTAGTGAAATCGGTTTAATGTCTGGTGTCTCTAAAACCGACTGGAGCTGGTCGCCATTATTTGCGGATATGAACAATGATGGCCATAAAGACCTATTGATAACGAATGGTTTTCCTAGGGATATCACCGACCTTGATTTTGGGGACTTCAATTTTAATGTAAGTAGGTATTTGAAACCAGGTCAAATTTTGGATTCCATACCTACTATCAAGATTCCAAACTATGTTTACGTAAATAACGGTAAGGATACATTTGAGGATAAAGGTGAGGAATGGGGTCTCAATATACCTTCCTTCTCAAATGGAGCGGCATTTGCAGACTTGGATAATGATGGTGACTTGGACTATGTTGTTAACAATATCAACGACCCTGCTTTCATCTTTAGAAACAACTTAGGGGCAGAAAACAACTATGTAAGAATCAACCTTAAAAACTCGGACACCTACGGCATAGGTGCAAAAGTAGTTGTGCGCTTTGACGATGGTACTTTTCAATACCATGAAAACTACTTGTATAGAGGCTATATGTCCTCCTTGGATGGTATAGTGCATTTTGGTCTGGGCGATAAGGCAAAAATTAATTCTTTAGAGATATTATGGCCTAATGGCAACTATCAAAAATTGGAAGGCGTTCAGCCTAATCAAACCTTGGTACTGAAACAAAGTGAAGCCTCCCCAATAGATGTAAAATCCCTGGAATTTCCGTTCAATCCCAAAAAGGACCAAAAGTTATTTACCGAAGTTTCAAAAGAATATGGAATGGATTATGAACATAAGGAGTTGGATGTAATCGACTTCAATATTCAAAGAATATTACCGCATAAATTGACCCAAAATGGTCCTTGCTTGGCATCGGGAGACCTCAATGGCGATGGTTTGGAGGATTACATTGTGGGTAGTTCCGCCAGGTATTCACCGGTTTTATTTTTGCAAGAATCGAATGGACAATTTTTGCAACGAGAGTTATTCAAGGAAGAAGAAGACAAAAAATACGAGGAAGAAGGAATAGCCCTTTTTGATTTGGATAACGATGGGGATCTTGATATTTACTTCGTGTCCGGAAGCAATGAATTTACACCGGATGACAGCTATTATCTGGATAGGATTCTTGTTAACGATGGAAAGGGTAATTTTTCCCTTGCCTTGGATAAATTGCCTGAAATCAAAAAGAGTGGCTCCGTAGTTGCCGCAAATGATTTTAACAAAGATGGTTTTATAGATTTATTTGTAGGGGGCAGAACACCATTTGCGAAATACCCCATTCCGGAAAGCAGCTATCTTTTAAAAAATGAAAATGGTACATTGGTGGATGTAACCGATTCAATGTGTCCCGAATTACGTGATATAGGTATGGTCACCGATGCTACTTGGGCAGACGTGGATTCCGATGGAATTGATGACCTGATAGTTATTGGGGAATTTATGCCAATTACCGTATTCAAAAACAATGGGGAAAAACTAACAAAATTGGAGGGGACCGGTATGGATGATTTATACGGTTTCTGGGAAAGCATCGTTGCCCATGATTTTGACAAGGATGGGGATTTGGATTTTATCGTTGGGAATTTAGGGGCCAACAATTTTTACCAACCTTCCCCTGAAAGACCTACCAAGCTTGTCTCCAAAGACTTCGACAATAATGGTACCGTTGACCCTGTGATGTTCACCTATCTTAAGTATAGCTTTGACAATCCGGAATACAGGTCGTTTCCCTTGAAATTTTGGGGCGATCTAAATGGTCAGAGTCCTTTGTTCCGTTCTAAATACAATACATATAAAAGCTTTGCAAATGCGGATATCAACACCTTGTTCACGGAAGAGGAAATGGACGGTGCCTTTACATTGACAGGAAATTTTGATAGAAGTATATACGTGGAAAATTTAGGTAATGGCACGTTCAGTTATAAGGAACTACCTTGGGAAACACAAATGGCACCGATCAACAGCATCGCGGTAACGGACTACAACAACGATGGCAATGACGATGTTCTATTGGTTGGGAACGACTATGGCAACGAGGTATTTATTGGAAAATATGATGCCTCCAACGGATTTTTATTGGAAGGGGATGGAAAGGGTAATTTTTCTGTTGTCGATATCCAAAAAAGTGGGTTTGTAGCTCAAGGTGATACCAAGGATATTACCATTGTAAATAATGCCAACGGGGGCAATCCATTCATTGTGGTCTCACAGAACAGGGGCCCGATAAAGGTTTTTCTTAAAAATGAGTAGTGTTTAATTTATCCGCCGTTATCGAAAATATGTATGGATAGCACTTCCCTTTTATTAGGATTGAACCAAAGGAAAGATTTCTTCTTTAAAATAGTATGACAATGTCTTCCAACGTGAAATTCCCTTTTCTGCTTGCTGTAATAACATCCCTGATTTCATGTGAGCCGAAGGAGAAAAAAGCTGTAGCACTGTATGAGTCCTATTGTGCAAGTTGCCACCTGCTTCCGGAAATAGGTAACTTGCCTAAACATATATGGAAAGATGGCATTTTACCGGATATGGGTGCGCGTATGGGAATCAAGGACACGGCATACGATCCCTATGAGGGTATTTCACGCATGGAACAATTTGCCATTGTTCAGTCCGGGGTGTATCCTGAAAAACCTAGTATATCCATAGAGGATTGGAATTTACTCAAAGACTATATTCTTAAAATGGCCGGTGATTCCCTTGATCTGGGCATTGTGAAGACACCAACCAATGGAATATACCAATTTAAGGTGCAACCAATAGTTCTGGATAGTATCAAGGGAGCGCTATTTACATTTTTGAAATTTGATTCTGTTCAGAAAAAAATAATAACCGGCAACCTAAATAGCAGATTAATTCATTATGATCCTATTTTAAAAAAAGTCACCAAAACAGAACGTACGGAGCAAGCACTTACCTCCTACTCCCAAAAGGACACCTTAAAGTATTTCACCTATGTTGGTTATCTTGACCCTTCTGAGCTCTCTCAGGGCAGTTTAAGTGTTATAGAGCCCAGCAAGAGAAAAATAAACCGAGCCAATATTCAGTTACATAGACCTGTTCATAGCCTTGTCCACGATTTTGACAAGGATGGCAATGACGAAGTCGTGGTCTGTGAATTTGGGGATTTGACAGGGAAACTTACCCTTCTAAGCCATAATGGGGATTTTAATTATAAAGACCAGATATTATTGAACCAACCAGGAAGTACAAGGGCTATGGCCAAGGACATGAACAAAGATGGCCTAGATGATTTGGTGGTGCTAACTTCACAAGGTAGGGAGGGCATTACCATTTTTTATCAGGAGGCCGATTTAAAATTTAGGATGGAAACCCCCATACAGTTCAGTCCGGTGTACGGATCTAGTTGGTTTGAGATTATTGATTATAATAATGATGGATATAACGACATAGTAACAGTTCAGGGCGATAATGCCGATAAAAGCTATGTTCACAAGCCGTATCACGGATTACGAATCCATATCAACGATGGCCACAATAATTTTACCGAAGCTTATTTTTATCCTATGAACGGTGCCACTAGGGTCGTTTCCAATGATTATGACCAAGACGGGGACATCGACTTTGGAATTCTATCCACTTTTCCTGATTATGAACGAACCCCTGCGTACTCCTTTGTTTATTTGGAAAACAAAAATGCCAATTCATTCCAATTTGAACCCTATCGTATGGACACTGGCGATCTGGGCCGATGGATGTTAATGGATGCGGGAGATGTGGATCAGGACGGAGATACGGATATTATTCTTAGCGCCTTTAGTTACTCCTTCACTCCCGTTCCGGATTATCTCAACGAGGCCTGGAGAAAATCTGAAGTGGATCTCTTGATTCTTGAAAACAATTTAAACCCGTGATTTTCTAAAGGGGGTTGCGAATCCCTAGAAGTCAATGCTCATTCTGATGCTTAAAATCGCCCCACCTATACTTTACAGTCCGCTTTAAGGGAATCTGCATGCCTCCTGTTTCTTCCAACCAATCATATATGGCGGCGGACATGGATTTTGCTATCTCCTGTTTGTCAGGATCTGCAATTAGGTTATACATTTCATCGGGATCGTTTTCCAGGTCATACAATTCATTTCGGTCCCAAATGCCATGGTACTTCATGTATTTGTATTTATCCGTCCTCATCCCAAAAACCGTGGGTGTCATTGGAAAATCATATTCCCAGTAATACTCATAAAACACCTCTTTTCGGGTATTTACATTGGCCACCCCCTTAAGAATTGGAATAAACGAAGTACCCGGCATATGCTCGGGCTGCTTAATTCCCGCTTCGGCCAAAATGGTGGGTCCAATGTCAATATTCTGGACCATTTGCTTCGGACGGATTCCACCCTTAAACAATTCCGGACAACGCACCAATAAAGGTACTTTTACGGACTCCTCATAAAAATGACGTTTATCTATCAATCCGTGTTCCCCCCAACTAAAACCATTGTCCCCCATATAAATAACCAAGGTCGATTCGTCCAATCCTTCCTTTTTTAAGTAATCCATCACGGTACCTATACTCTCATCGACACCCAAAAGGGTTTCGCAATAATCCACCACCATCTCATGGATATCTCTATTTTCATGGTACATATAATCCACACCGTGCCAGCTTACCCGTTGGTCAGCTACCCATTGAGGCCATTTTAGGTCACGATAGGCACCTGTTTTTGTCTGCTCATAGGTTGTTGGGAGGTCGATCCGTTTTCCTTTGTACTTTCCCTTGTGTCTTTTGGCCGGCTGAAATCCGGCATGAACCGCTTTATGGGATAGATACATAAAAAAGGGCTTTTTCCTATCCCTGCTATCAAGCCAATCAATGGCATGTTCTGTCAATAGGTCGGTAATATACGTGGAGTCCTTATAGGATATTCTTTCTCCGTTTATGTTCAAGGTGGGATTGTAATACACACCCTGACCAGGAAAACTCTCCCAATGCGTAAATCCAGGTTGTGGTTCATCCCCATGGTCGCCCATATGCCACTTTCCAAAAAAACTGGTTTGATATCCGGCCTTCTCCAAATACTGGGGAAAATAAGTAAGGTTGCCCGGATCTGGCGCTTGATTGTCCACTATGGTGTGGCTATGGGAAAACATACCCGTCAAAATAGAAGCCCTGCTGGGGGAGCACAGGGAAGTCGTTACAAAGGCATTGGGCAGATAAGCTCCTTCCCTGGCAAGCTTATCCATATTTGGAGTTTCCAACCAGGGAACTTTTCCTGTAAAACCCATGTAATCATACCGATGATCATCGGTAAGAATGAAAATTACGTTCCTAGGCTGCTTTTTGTTGGGCATGGAATTTCCTCTCCCAAGAAAAAACAAAGAGAAAGTCAAAAAAACTAGTGCATGTGCTATTTTCATAATATGTATTTTTTAGTTTGAGGTACCATCAATTCTGTAATTGTTGCCTTAAAAACCACACATAGAGTTCATCCGTAGCATATGCTTTTGACCATGCCTCATGGCCCACATTTTCATATTTGGTGAACCGGACATCGTACCCAAACTCCTTGAGTTTATTCACCATGGACTCGGATTCTTCGACCGGAATCACGTCATCGTCTTCGCCATGGAAGACCCAAATGGGCATTTTCTTATTGATCCATGAAGCATAGGGCAACGGTGTCATCCCACAGACAACGGCCATGGCAGCAAAAGTTTCTGGATATTGGACCGCCATCTCCCAGGCGGCACCCCCGCCACGACTTATCCCGGATAAGTAAATCCTATTCCTATCGATACGGTTTTTTGAAACCACGGAATCCAAGAGCTGTTTTACGGCACGGGTGTTCCACCAACTTTTCGCATATGAATTTTCAGGGGCTAAAATCAGAAATGGAAATTTTCTACCTTGTAAAATGAGGTTTGGTGGCGGAATTCTTTCATTGGGACCTAAATCTTCGGCCACCTCTCCCCCTCCATGCAAGAACAATAAAACAGGAAATTTTTTTTCAGGTTTCAATTCGTATTCCGGTGGATAGTACAGGTAATACTTTAAGGTTTCCATTACCGATGTCTCCAACTCTCCATCTACCAAGGTATAACTAGGTTGCGAGGCACAACTGTTTACCAAGAGTATCAGGAAAACAAATAAGATGGTTTTATACAAATCAGGCGAATTATATCCCTTGAAGATACATATTTTTTGGCTTAAAAAATGAGTGAAACCCTTTTCGAGAGATTCGTTTCGGGAAGTCGAATACCATTACAAGAGGAAATGTTTAAATTAAAAGCTATTGATTTAATTTTAAACGTATGAAACAAAAAGGGAAGCTTTCCCAGCTTCCCTTACTAAATGTTATCTGTACAATGTGAAGTGTCCCACATAACGGGATTTCCGTTCTCCCAGGGCATTGACCACATACCAGTAGTCGCCTGTAGGCACTTCTTTGCCTTCATAGGTTCCATCCCATCCGGTCACCTTGTCCAATACGGCCACTACCCTACCGTAACGATCATAAATTTTTACCTCCAAATCGTCAAAGAATTCCGTATTTCGTATTTGCCATACATCATTTTGTCTGTCTCCGTCCGGCGTAAAGAAATTGGGAATTTCCAACATTCCTGTAAATTCAAAAGGAAGGTCGACTTCGGCCACACAACCATTGGCATCTACTACCCGAATGTTTACCATTCCACTTCGATTTGTGGTGAAGGTAGTTTCACTTCCATAGGAAGCGCCGTTAAAGAAATATTCATAACCGCCATAACCGCCTTGTGCCATGGCCACAAGTTCATTGGGACCTGTTTTTTCTGCCGATAAGGTCAATGGATCATACGCATCGACCGTGAATTCCACAAAATTGGTACACCCGTTCTGATGGTAGATGTAAACGGTGTGGTCACCCGGAGCAAGATCTCCCCATTGATAGTCCATTCCCGAATTGGAAGTTATGGCGTCGGTAGCATCTACGGGATTTAAGGCGAACATCAAATCATCCATATTTATATTACCCAACATGTCAATGGTTACCGTGCTATTTGGGAAGATTCCCTCACATCCATACACAACCAACGGTTCAGCAGTTAAATCGACACCAATGCCGATATTAAACAATTCCAATCCCGTACATAAATTGGCATCCCTAATATGAATGGCGTAGGAGGCACCGCCCTGTAAATTCTCGATCAATTGACCAGGCACATATGGAGCAAAAGTTCCAGTACCCGATTCGTCGATGGGGTCGATCATTTCTACCTTATACTCATAATAAGGCGTAGCACTTACCATGGGGTCATTAAAGGGTGTTCCGCCGGTTATCTCAAAAGTCATAGTGCCATCATTTGCACCTATACACAATTCCGGCGTAGTTTGAATGTTGACGGCCTGGAGCACCTCGGGTTCGTCCACAGTGATAAAATCACGTTCAAAACAGCCGTTTTCATCCTGAATCAATATTTCATAGGTACCCTGTGCCAAATCCTCGAAGGTATAAGTTCCCGGAGTTGCCGGATCACTAAAGAACTCATTGAAATTTGGGCCTATGGCGAACTGAATCAAACCGATACCTCCAGATAACACCTCAACGGTGATGGTTCCATCCTGCTCCCCATTACAACTTACCGTTGTAGGTGTTGCATCGAATACGATGGGATCAGGCCTCACAATTTGGAAAGGACCTGCAATGTCCATACATGTGGCCCCGCTTGTTACGGCAATATAGTAGTCCGTACCTTCGGGCAAGCCTTCGAAAGTTCCATTATCCTGTGGTCCCCTGAATAAGGTTGCCGATGCGGACGGATTAAACGCGTCTACAGGGTCCCCGTTGTAGAGGTAAAAGGTATCGTCACCCACACCACCATTTACGAAAGATTCTATCCTACCGTCCAGCTCCGAAGCACAGGAAATATCGTCCGGCAGATTGGGCAATAACGTAATGCCCGTGGCATTGGTCATGGTTATACCATTAGATCGTATGGCCAAACAAGTGCTGGCCGCATTGGTCTTCCTTACATCAAATTGATAGGTGATTCCCTGTACGCCTGATACCAAAACGGAAGTTCCCACCATGGTTTGATAAGGCCCTACCACAACCCCATTCTCCACAGGCGCATATTCATACGTAAAAGAAGGTTCCGGATTTTGGATTGACAATCGCATCTCACCATCACCGCCGCAACCGGGTACCCGTGTCTGAACCAGTAACGGGGCCACTGGTGGTGGCGGATCCACAAAATAAGGCTCCGTAACGAACAAACATCCAAAGCTAGAGGAAACCTCTATGGCATACCATCCGGCACTGATAAAACCACCGCTGGCACCAATAAAGGTTGGCGTGTTCTGCAATCCGCTCGTAGATGAGATATCTGTATTGTCGTTGCCGTTCAAATACAGTAATCGATAATTATATCCAGCGCCTAGAAATCCTCCCGTGGCTCCGGCAGTCGCCGTTGTTGCGTCACCCGTTGTGGGATCATAAGCTTCCAATACGGCGTTGTTTCCATTGGGACAATCCAGTCCTTGCGGCTGTCTGATACCGGCATCGATTTGTGGTACTTCATCCAATTCAATATCAAAAATGTTCGTACAAAGCTCAGCATCCCGAATCTCCACTCGGTAGAAACCATATTCCAATCCGGTAAATGTATTGTTGTTGGAGAAAGGCGCTGCTTCAGTGGCGTAGCTCGTACCACCATCGGTGCTGAACAATAATCGGTATTCATACGGCGTACCGTCCCAACCCCCGGTACCGGTCGCCTGAATTTCACCACTGTCATTGCCACAGCCAACGTTACCCACAGAATTGGCGGTTACCTGCAAAGGCCCGTTGGGCGTCCTAATATTGGCCACATTGCTGTCATTACTACAGAATGGTACGTCCGTGGAAACCACCTCAACTATCAGATTACCTCCTGGCAGGCCGGTTATCCTAGCCTCCTCCCCATTCACATCGGGGAAATTGGTGGTATCAAAACTTCCGGTGGCTATGGGCGTACTCTTGGTGATGTCATCGGCCATATAAACCGTATAGTTATAAGTTCCTACATAATCAGATACCGTTATGAACAATTCTCCATCATTGGTTCCAAAGCAGCTAACCGGTTTGGCTTCCGTAATAAATACCGACGGCAATTGTGGATCGCTTACGGTATGTATGGGAAGTGGATAGGTACAGCCGCCCGTATTGTCCACAATCTCCATGATATAATCGCCCGATGCAGGCAAATCTACAAACCCAAAGGAAGCACCACTAATAGTTACATTGGCGACCGGTACGACCGAGTTCGTGACAATGGTAAAGTCCGTAGTACCCACCACATCAATGCGAACGCGTTCATCATTGGCACAATCCAATGCACTCACTACGCTCAATGTTGGTACAACATCCGTAGGCGGATTTATAGTTGGCAGGTCAAAGGTAGTCTGACAACCATTTCCGTCTATGGCATATACCGTGAAATCCTGCGGTGAACCATTATCCACAATCTCAAATGTATTACCGGATTGATAGTTTGAAAATCCGGTGATACTATACTGATATCCGGAGCCGACTGTTCCCGGATCTACAACATTCACGGTAATTATTGTTGAACTATAGCGATTTGCCCCGGGCTCGCAGGCAAAATCAGGAGCCGAAGCTGTTATGCTAAAGTCGGCCGGATTTGTAATAGTGTGCACTGCGGATAATACCTCGCAACCCCGTTGTGTCACCACCTGAACCTGATAATCCCCTGGTGGCAAATTGGAGAAGGTTCCCGTATTGTTTCGGTCGTGTTCCGAGGAGGTTGTAAGGTTATTCAAAATATATGTAATGGGCATATCCTGAGAAGTAAATGGCACCAAAGCATTCGCAGGTCCCACGACCACTTCTATCGTTCCATCGTTGTTGTCACGACAGGTAATATCGGTAGCCAATTCTGAAGTGATAACTGGTTGCGCGGCCTGATTCAGATTGATTCCGGCCACATTATATTCGCAGAAATTGGTTCCGTCGAACATAATTCGGTCCACCACCAGAACATCATAGGTACCGGGAGCCAATCCGGTGAAAACGGGGTCGCCCTCTTGGGTAATGGGTCCCACCGAAGCACCGGTGTAATCGGTTCCCGAAAGGATGTATCCAAAATCACCACTGCCACCAAAAGTCGCAATCGTAATCTCGCCATCGGCATCGTTACATGTTGAATCCGTAGAAAAAGTGCCCGTAGCCGAAAGGAAGTTATATACCGTCGCGGTACCCTGACTGGTACATCCATTTGCATCGACCACATCGACCACATAATCCCCCGGACTGGCAACCGTAAAGGTATATACCCAGTTGGTTCCATTATCCGTTGGAATCTGTTCGTCTCCCGCCAAAGTAAAACGTGGCGTGTTGACCGAGTTTGGCATGGCCACGGTAATATCAAAGGAAGTTGAACTGGGGTTACACTGGTTCACCACCGTAAAGGTTGGTATGGGAAGGTCTGGGTCCAGTTGGATTACCGTGGCGATATCAAACGAGATACAGCCCCCACTATCGCGCACATAAATATCGTAGTCTCCGGCAGGACCCACAAAGGTCGTGGTGCTCACATAATCTGCAGGATAAGCGGGTTCCGGGGAACCATCAGGCACAAAGGCATATTCATACGGACCTCCCGATCCGCCACGGCCCTGTACCGTTATCTGTCCGAAGGCATTGCAATTCGCGGGAACATCGGAGATAACATCTATGGCCGGTAAGTTTTGATCTATGATGACACCGGCAGCATCCCTACAGGTATCCGTTTCGTTCACCACGATTATTTGATAATCTCCGGGCAACTCTGGATACGTGTTGGTATATGGTGGCGCAGGGGCCGAAAATGATGGGACGATTACCGTTGTGGTATTTGTATCATTGTTCAGCAACTCAATTCTTAAAACATCCCCAGGATTATAGCCAATGACCTCATAGGCAATCTCCCCGTTTCTGTTCACATCACAGGCTCCAGGTGTTGAAGATGCCGTAATTTCGAGTGTTGAAGGCGCATCAACTGGGGGAATTTCCTGCTCGTACAAACAACCTGTTACCACATCCCTCACCTGTACGGTATAGGCAATACCATATTGGATACCGTCAGTAACATTACTAAAGGTATGGTCATTAATGCCCGGCGTATTGTTCAAAGGATAAAACGAAGGCTGTTGCGCCAACTTGATTTCATAAGAACCGGAACCGCCGCTCACACTAACGGCATATGTAAAACTACTATCGTCACAGGATGGTGGCAATGGTGGCAAAATAGGTGTAATCACAACTTCATTTGAAGTGATAGTTACTGTATCTATGTCCGTACAACCATTGGCATCCAAGGTAATCACTGTATAGTTCCCTGGAATCAAGTTGGTATCGCTAATGGTAATTGGAAAGGCCGACTGATTTTCCAAACGTGTGATTTCCGTTCCCGTACTGTCCTCGATCCTAAAGTCGAAATTTGGGGTTCCATCGGTAACGCCGTTAATGGTAATTCCTCCGCTCAAGACACCACTACCGTCACAAATAGCCGCATCTTGGGTAACCGATGCATCCGGTGGCAAGGTGGTATCGGTACCTATGACGGCATTTGCCGGTACGGTTTCACAGCCTCTGGAATCCCTAACCAAGAAAGGATATGTACCTGCAGGTAAATCTGAGTACACTGTTTGCGAACTCCATCCCATACCGTTGAAGTTGACTTCGTACGGCGGCACGCCACTGGTTCCGTCGGGTATAATGGTTACGACCCCATTATTTGGAGCACCGCAACTTACAGGCCTTGTTATTACCGAAGCAGCGGCAATGTTCGCTGGCGGATTCAATATGAGCGGTGCCGATGTGGCTTCACAACCTGCATTGGTAGTATTGTTATCGGTTATTCTAAATATATAGGTGCCATCAATGGCAGTATCGTAAAAGAAGGTACTGGAGGTATAGGGTGCAGGCGCACTAAACGTTACCCCATTATCGGAACTTACCTCATAGAGACCGGTTCCAGAAGCATACCCTCCGCTTACGTCCACCCGAATCTGGCCGGACAATCCCCCACAAGGGATTTCCGTGACGACCGCAGTATTGACCCTTAGTTGTGGAGCAACAGTGATTACTATGGAATCGCTACAATTGTTGCCGTCTACCACCTCTATGGTATAATTACCGGGAGTCAATCCATTGAAGGTACCTGTGGGTTGCAAAGCTCCACCATTGATACGGAATTCATGCGTTCCCAATGCCGCTGTGCCCGCCGTGGAAGTTACCACTGCGGTTGCTCCGGTACCGGGAACATAACAAAAATCGGATGCCGCATTGTCCAAACTTACCGTAGGTGCGTCAATTTGGGTAAGAACAAAAACAAAAGTATCGGTACAACCCTCCGCATCTTCAGCGGTCAAGGTATAGGTTCCTGGAATCGTTAGGTTGCTAAACGTCCTCCCCGATCTGGGTCCTATTGCTGGCCCTGTAGGTGGCGTCAAGGTATACCTGTTTCCGCCCCAACCTCCGGTAAAATTGGCACGAACGCTACCTATATTTCCATTGGCACAGCTCATTGGGGTGACGGTGCTTCCACTGATATCCAAGGGGGGAGCGTCCACAATGTCGAAAGTAGCGGTATCCGTACAACCGGTATCGGCATCTGTTACGGTGATGGTATAGGTTCCTACTCCCGATAGCGGCAAATCGACCTCGGCATTGTTTTGCGGGGCACTTTCGGGACCTCCATTGATATTAAAGGTGTAGTTGTTCGCAAATCCGTCGATGATAAAAGTGCCGGTACCATCCGTAGCGCCATTACAGACCCGTAAGTCCCCGCCGGATTTTACACGGGCCCGAATGGAACTTATTACGGCCGGACTAAAGCCTTCCGTATAGGTACAGTTATTTGCATCGGTTATTTGAAAGATATAGGACGTGGAAGTGCTTAACCCAACAAAGGTTGGGTTGCTTCCATTATTGATGGTCACAGGGCTAACGACCGAGTAGTTAACGATGGCCGCATTGGATGTTGGTGTAAGGGTAACATCCGATGTACCGGCGGCACAACTAATATTGCTTTGTGCGAAATCCAGGTTTCTGGGCGGATCTACATCCAAAATATCGATCGGAGTTAGTTCCAATCGGCATCCACCACCATCACGGATAATTGGAATATATGTTCCAGCCGATAGATTGGTGTACGAAGTGATGCCCGTAAAATTCACCCCGTCAATACTGAATTGATATCCGCTACCTGAACCACCGGTAAAAGGACCTACAAAGTCAATCCTACCACCATTGGTACCTCCACTACCATCACAGGTAACATCGGTAATTTTGGTCGCGGAACCATTTATGTTCCCAACCGTTGTCACCGTTACCGAAGGTAGGGTAATGGTACATTCAAAACCACCTTGCTGATATCGGACTTCAATATTGTTATAAGTTCCCGCGGGGACAGAAATCTGTGGTGCCGTCACCCAAGGATCTCCAGAATTCACCCGATAGGAAAGGTTATATCCGCGGGCATCGTTTACGGTAAAATTAACTCTGGCACCCCCATTACTGCACGTTCCGTCAATTCCCGATGCGGTAACATCTGGCGGCAGCAAGTCTTCCACATTTGAAGAGGCCGTTATGATACAACCGTTACTATCCGTTATAACGAAGTCATAGGTTCCTGGGGAGTTTACGGTGTAGATTGTGGTCCCTGTGTCCGTTGTAGCATTTCCATAGGAGGGCTGAACTGGTCCACCGTTCACCGTAAACGTGTAGGGAGCTGAACCACCCGATGTATTCACCGTGATATCCACACTGGAAATAGTCGCACATCCAAAACTGGAATTTACCTCCGTGGAGGCATCCAACGGACTTATTCCGGACCCAATGGTTATGGGGTTTCCAAAGGTATCGACCGCAATTCTTGGCGGATTGATTCCGTTCAATGGGTCTCCCGTACATTGTTGCGTTTCTACCTGTGCGATATAGGTACCGGAACCCACAGCGGAAAAGGTATAGGTCTCGTCAGGTATAAAGGCGGTAAATTCCTGCGCCACACCCATGCTGTTCAAAAGGGTGTATTTATAGGGTCCAAGGCCGGGTGTGGGCGTTACGGTGATGGTGCCCGTTTCCCCGGGACAATTGATATCCGTAAAGTTTACGGACAAATCCAAATTTCTTTCCAATATTTCAATAGGCTCGTAGGGATACTCACAGGTATTTGGGATATTTCTCAACCTGGCCTTTACAATATAGGTACCTGGTGTCAAATTTGAGAATATGGCACCTTGCCATGGTCCAAAACCGCTTCCACTATCAATACTAAATTCGTAGGCGCTGGACAAATTGGTGATTTGAATCCGTCCCGGTACATCACAGATATAATCTTCCTTAACGAAGGTTTGGTTGATGGTACTCTTTTTGACCTTGAAATAAAATATTTGTCCGTCTGCGACCACCCTATATTCGGCACCAATGGTCGATGGGATGGAACTCGCATCCAAACTGAAGGTTTGCCCTGTGGCCACTTGTGTATAGCAGGAACCCGTATTGGGACAGTCGTTGTTGATATCCGGAGAACAAGGACCGCCCAACATCTGCCAGGAGACAGAACCGTATGGTCCACCGGATAGACTAATGATCCGATCATCGCTGTTCCCACAAAGGTTAAAACGGGCTACCGTGAATCCGTTGCTGCTACAACCTACTTCCTCGTCCGCGCCTTGGATGATGGTCATGAACATTGGAGCCATGGCAGTGGCCGACTTAGTATTGGAGTCTTTGGTCTTTAAAATATCAAAATCCGAAGAGGTTTCGACTTTCTTCTTGGAAACCGTATTTTCGACCACCCTTTCCACTGCAAGGGTTACCTCACTAAAAATCTTGGTAATGCTTGAATCCGCAAGTGCCGTAGAGCCAACCACCGATAGCAGTATCAGCAGGAGTACATACAGCGATCTTCGCTGTTGTGATGGGTGCATAGGTTAAGTAGTGTTTGGTAAGAAGGACAATGATTTGGGGTTCAATATCCCTCCTTGGTGTAAAAATTTTTGCTTATATTCTCGGTATTAGTATAAAAAATCTATCTTCACTCATTAATATTCTTCTAACGTTCCAACATGAAAAAAAGTGTATTATTTTTTTGTTTTTTCGTTGTATTGCTCAATTTTTCCTGCGCGCAAAACCCTGAAAACAAGGTTTCTACCCCAGAAACCGTTCCGTTCGATGCAGAGCTTTTCGTCGATGACCTACAGGTTCCATGGGGCTTTACGTTCCTTCCGGATGGAAGTATGCTGATAACCGAAAAAAACGGTGATTTAATCCGATTTTTTAATGGAAAAAAGACAAAAATCGCTAATGGACCCAAAATTTATCAGCGGGGCCAAGGTGGTCTTTTGGATATTGAACTGCATCCCGATTATGAAAAAAATGGATGGATTTATATGTCCTATGCCTCCCCAGAAGGAGATAGCAAAGGTGGAAATACGGCTATCATGAGGGCCAAACTGGAGGGTGACAAACTGGTCCAAAACCAAGTGCTCTACAAAGCAGTTCCCAACACCACAAAAGGGCAACATTTTGGGTCAAGAATTGTTTTTGACGATAAAGGGTTTCTTTATTTTTCAATAGGGGAACGCGGGGAACGGGACGTCAATCCTCAGGATATTACTAGGGACGGTGGCAAAATTTACAGGTTAAACGATGATGGCAGTATACCCAAGGACAACCCATTTGTAGCGAAAAAAGGTGCAAAAACCGCCATTTACAGCTACGGACATAGAAATCCGCAAGGGCTTGCCGTACACCCTAAAACCGGTGAAATCTGGGACAACGAACATGGTCCTCGAGGCGGTGATGAAATCAACATCGTCAAAAAAGGAGTCAATTACGGGTGGCCGGTGATAACCTATGGAATCAACTATAGCGGCACGCCCATTACGGATAAGACCAACATGGAAGGCATGGAACAGCCCATTCATTACTGGGTACCTTCCATCGCTCCAAGTGGTATGGTCTTTATAACCACGGACAAATACAACGGATGGAAAGGCAGTGTCCTTGTAGGTTCCCTGGCATTTCAGTATTTGGAGCGCTTGGAACTGAATGGAACCAAGGTTACGAGAAGGGAAAAATTAATGGACGGCATAGGACGTGTTCGTTCCATTGAAGAAGGACCTGACGGACTAATTTACGTGGGAGTGGAAGGAAAAGGGATTTATCGGCTAAACCCCAAAAAATAAAAACCTTTAGGGTAAGCCATTTATTAACTGGGATTTTGACATTGGGCATTTTGGTTTTAGTGTTTTGAATTTTTTAATTCTCAAATCCAGGAAAGCAAACACTTTTACTATTTACCGGCCTCCAAGGCCTCTTTAACGGAGCCGTGTTTTTTTAACAAAGCTTCGGCCTCGTCATAACTTACACCAAGACCCTCTACAATATATCTCGTTCCTCGATCCACCAATTTGTTATTGGTGAGTTGCATATTGACCATTTTGTTTCCCTTTACACGTCCGATCTTTATCATCAGGGCCGTGGAAATCATATTGAGCACCAGCTTTTGGGAGGTACCACTTTTCATGCGCGTGCTTCCCGTAACGAATTCCGGACCCACGTTCACAGCAATAGGAATATCGGAAACCTTTGTAATTGGAGAACCCGGATTGTTGGTGATACAAGCCGTGAGGATATTATTTTTTTGTGCCGATTCAAGACCACCGATAACGTAAGGTGTAGTGCCCGAAGCTGCAATACCAACTACAACATCGGTTTCATTTATTGTATGTTCATTTAGGTCCAGCCAAGCTTGTTGGGTATCATCCTCTGCATTCTCAACTGCCTTTCGAATAGCCGTATCACCTCCTGCAATAAGTCCAATAACACGTTCATGGGGCATACCAAAAGTGGGAGGAATTTCGGAAGCATCCAAAATCCCCAAGCGGCCACTGGTTCCCGCACCAATATAAAATAAACGTCCCCCTTGTATGAAACGTTCGGCAAGGGCATCCACCAACTGGGTAATCTGGGGGATTACCAGGGCGACGGCATCGGCAACCTTCTTATCCTCTTCGTTCATTTTTTGGAGGATGGAAACAGTATCCAATTGTTCCAAATAATCATGATTGGAGGGTGACTCCGTAATTTTTTTGTATTCCATAAGGTATTTATAAGATGCGTATGTCACAGTTGCGGAAGACCTCCAACATTCGGTCGGACGGTTCCAACTCCGTTATCATGGTATTAATGGTATTGATATCACAGGTTTTATACCGATGCTGCGAATTTAGCTTTTCCGAAATGGACAATAAAACCGTTTTTTTTGCCGCCTTTATGACCGCCTTTTTTACTTGTACGATATCCCAATCAAACTCCGTAAGCCCATACACGGCATCCACATATCCAGTACCTATAAAGCTATAGTCGACCCTAATTTCAGAAAGATTATGAATGGCGTTCGCACCGATGGATATTTGGGCCTCCTTGGAAATCTGTCCCCCAATGGAAATGACCGTTACATTTGGTTTGTGGGACAGTTCCATGGCTACCGGTAGACTGATGGTGAAACAGGTCAAATTCAAATTATCCGGAATGAGCCGTACCAGCTCCATACAGGTGGTACCCCCATCGATAAAAATGACCGCACCGTCCTTTAACAAAGTAACGGCTTTTTGGGCGATAATAACTTTTTCCTCCAGGGCATAGATGTTTGTATTCCTGCTATTGCTATTGGTAAAACCCAAGGAAATGGCACCACCATGAACCTTCTTCAATTTGTTTTCGGCATCCAGTTCTTTAACGTCCCTACGGATGGTATCAATGGAAACATCCAAGCTTTCTGCAATATCCGTCAATAGAATCCTATTATGCAATTCTACTTCGTTCAAGAGGATTTGTTGGCGTTCTTCCTTTAACATAGGTATTCAAATAAATAGAAATTGGGACAAAGATAACTAAAATTTAAACATGCCGTTTTATTCCGTTATTGTGTCCTGACAATTAATTTAATATTTAATATTGCAAAAAACAGCAATTTAAAATTGCAAAAAACAGCAAAATATATTTTTATTGCCTATATTTGCATGAATTTAAAAAGTATAATTCCAATTTTCTATGAAAACCACCATGGTCAAAAAAAAGAGGGACATAAGCCACCAACCCATTGGACAATTTGAGGAAACCCGATTTGAAAAAATCCACAACGTCATTTTTTCGGATTCCAATGAAGCGTCCATTCGCGTAGCGGAAGAGATTGCGGAACTCATCCGAAAAAAACAAAATCAGGGAAGAACATGTGTTTTGGGGCTGGCCACTGGCTCCTCTCCTATTCGTGTGTATTCTGAACTGGTACGAATGCACAAAGAGGAAGGTCTTAGCTTCCAAAATGTAGTCACCTTCAATTTGGACGAATATTTGCCCATGGAAAAAAGCAATATTCAGAGCTATCACTACTTCATGCACGAACATCTCTTCAACCATATCGACATTGACCCAGAAAACGTGCACATTCCGGACGGTACCGTAGCCCCTGAGAATACGGTAGCCTATTGTTTGGGTTACGAACGGAAAATAAAGGACTACGGCGGACTCGATTTTCAGTTATTGGGTATCGGTAGAACGGGACACATTGGTTTCAACGAACCCGGTTCCCATTATAATTCCGGGACAAGGGTGATCACCTTGGACCACATCACGCGTGTGGACGCCGCACCAGCGTTTCTTGGAATAACCAACGTTCCCAGGAAGGCCATCACCATGGGTATCGCCACAGTTCGCAAGGCCAAACGGATCGTGCTTTTGGGCTGGGGCGAAAACAAGGCTGAAATCATCAAAAAAACCATTGAAGGGGAAATTTCCTCGCAGGTGCCGGCAACCTACCTACAAAACCATCCCAACTGCACCTTTATCCTGGATGCAGGGGCCGCATCGGAATTGACAAAAAACAAAACCCCGTGGCTGGTAGATGCCTGCGAGTGGACGGAAGAACTCAAGGCCAAGGCCATCATCTGGCTTTGCGAAGAGACAGGCAAGACCGTTCTGAGTCTCACCGATAAGGATTACAACGACAACGGCATGGCCGATCTACTCGCCATTGAGGATTCGTATGACCTCAACATACAGATCTTCAACAAACTACAACATACCATCACGGGATGGCCCGGCGGAAAACCGAATGCGGACGACACTTACAGACCGGAACGGGCGGAACCTGCCAAAAAACGGGTCATTATTTTTAGCCCGCATCCAGACGATGACGTCATTTCCATGGGGGGAACTTTCGATAGATTGGTGGAACAAGGCCACGAAGTGCATGTAGTGTACCAAACATCCGGAAATATTGCCGTATCCGATACCGATGCCCGCAAATTCGCGGAAATCGCCATGAACTTGAACCCCTCTGAAAAAGTTCAGAAAATCATCAACTCAATCAACAACAAACGGGATAGCCAAATCGATTCCCCGGAATTACGTAGGTTAAAAGGAGATATCAGGCGGTCCGAATCCTATGCCGCCACCCGATACATGGGCCTAAAGGATGCCAACGTCCATTTCTTGGACCTGCCTTTCTACGAAACCGGAACGATTAAAAAGAACAATCTTTCTAAAGAGGATATAGACTTAATGGTAGATATCATAAGCCAGATTAAACCGCATCAAATATATGCTGCCGGGGACTTGGCAGACCCTCATGGCACCCACAAAGTCTGTCTGGACGCCGTTCTAGAAGCCTTAAAACGACTAAAACCGGAACCTTTCATACAAGACTGTTGGTTGTGGCTGTATAGGGGCGCTTGGCACGAATGGGACATCAACGAAATAGAAATGTGCGTTCCTATGAGTCCGGGACAGGTCCTAAAAAAGAGAAATGCCATATTCTGCCATCAGTCCCAAAAGGATGGGGTTATGTTCCAAGGGGACGACTCCCGCGAATTCTGGATGCGAGCCGAGGAGCGAAATAGGGATACCGCAAACAAATACAAGGCTTTGGGCATGTCTTCCTATGCGGCCATGGAAGCTTTTGTAAGACATAAATTTTAATACTCTTAAAAAAGGGCCTATTTTCGATAGGCCCTTTTTATTTTTCCCATGCCCAAAAAGCTAATTGTTGTTTTCCTTTTGACACTTGCCAGTTCCTGCGGTGTCCTTACCTCCACTATCCCACAACCAAAAAAGGAATTTCGAGGGGTTTGGGTAGCCACGGTGGTGAACATTGACTGGCCTAAAAATGGCTTGGATACGGTCGAAAAACAAAAGGAGGATTTTCTAAAAATTCTGGATTTTTATCAAAACCTCAACTACAATGCCGTGATTGTGCAAGTCCGTGCCACCGGGGATGCTTTCTACGCTTCGGAATATGCTCCGTGGTCCCGATTTCTGACCGGAACGGAAGGGGAAAACCCTAAGTGGAAAGAAGACCCTTTGGCATGGATGATCGAACAGGCGCATAGCCGTGGTTTGGAATTCCACGCTTGGTTAAATCCGTACAGGGCCACATTCGATTTGAATACCGATATCCTAAGCCCTGAACACGACTATAATACGAATCCTGATTGGATGGTCAAATACGGAACCAAATACTACTACAATCCCGGATTGCCCCAAGTACAGGAAAAATTTACCTCTATAATAAAAGAATTGACCAGTTCGTATGCTATTGACGGGGTACATTTTGACGACTATTTTTACCCCTACACCATCAAGGACGAAGTGTTCAACGATAGCACTACCTATTACAACTGCTCCTTACCCAATCAGTCCTTGGAAGACTGGCGAAGAAGTAATGTGGACAGCCTTATAAAAAAAAGCTACGCAACGATCAAGGAAATAAAACCATGGGTTTCCTTTGGGGTGAGTCCGTTCGGGGTGTGGAAAAATAAGTCTACAGACCCACGGGGTTCCGAAACCCAAGCGGGCCAGACCACCTATGAAAACCTCTATGCCGACCCGCTCCTATGGATGGAAAATGGCTGGCTGGATTACATAGCCCCGCAAATCTATTGGAGCCTGGAGCTTCCTGTGGCCTCTCATAAAACCCTGGTGAATTGGTGGGCCAAGAACAGTGCGAATACCCAAGTATATATTGGCAATGGTGCCTATAAAGTCCGAAATAATAGCGATCTAGCCTGGGAGAAAAAAAAGGAATTGCCCAACCAGTTCAAATTGGCGAGGCAGACCCCAGAGATATCAGGCAATATTTTGTTCAGCGCAAAATCCCTAATGGAAAATAACCCGGACGTGGTTTCCTATTTGAAAAAAAAGTATTACAAATGGCCGGCCCTTACACCTGAAATTAATGGCGGACAAAAACAACCTTCGGAAAACATTGACATTATCGGCAAGGTACAATCAGATGATTTTTTGACATTGACCATAGCGCACAATGATGCAATTCAATATGCACTTGTATATAAATCGGGAAAAAGAACGGCATCGGAATTAAAAGCCAAGAAACTTCTTGACAAGATTTTTATTGAGGCGGAATCAAATCAGGTCCAAATACCAAAGTCGGTTCTCAAAGGAAAGCGAATTGCGGTTACTTTTTTGGACCGATATGGGCGGGAATCCCAACCAACAATTTTACATTTAAATCAAATATCAGGGTATGGCAGAAAAAGATAAGGGCGCATGGGGCTGGGTGCCCATTTTATATTTCACGCAAGGCCTGCCCTATGTGTTGGTCGTAACCGTTTCGGTCATCATGTACAAGCAGTTGGGCGTCAGCAACTCGGACATTGGACTGTATACC
This sequence comes from Maribacter sp. C-4077, assembly GCF_055378385.1. Classification (NCBI taxonomy): domain Bacteria; kingdom Pseudomonadati; phylum Bacteroidota; class Flavobacteriia; order Flavobacteriales; family Flavobacteriaceae; genus Maribacter; species Maribacter sp. C-4077. Next base: position 3,141,667 of record NZ_AP038807.1, on the reverse strand, counting down.
AGTTGGTTGTACCTCCCTTGGGTATTGAAACCCCTTTGGAGTCCCTTGGTAGACCTTAAAAGTACCAAGCGAAAGTGGTTTTTGGCCATGCAGTTGCTCATCGCGATTGCCTTATTGGGCGTAGGATTGAGCATCCCCACCAATATGTTTTTTATAACTACCCTCGCCTGTTTTTGGATGGCGGCCTTTGCATCGGCCACGAACGACATCGCTTCGGATGGGTATTATATGCTGGGACTAACGGAAAAAAAGCAATCCTTTTTCGTGGGCATGCGAAGTACCTTTTACCGTTTGGCGATGGTCACAGGAGAAGGGCTTATCGTTATCATGGCCGGATTCCTTGAAAACAAATACGGGGACAATTCCAAGGCCTGGAGCATGACCATGATCGCTGCGGCGGTTCTAATGCTGTTGCTCACCATTTCCAATTTCTTTGTGACCCCAAAATATGAATCAGAAGCATCGAATGTTACCGAAAAACCCAAAAGCTTCCTGGAAGTGTTCAAGTCCTTTTTTCAGAAGAAAAACATTGGAATCGCGTTGGCGTTCATTTTAACGTACCGACTAGGGGAATCACAATTGGTAAAAATGGCGGCTCCGTTCATGCTGGACAGTCCGGAAAAAGGAGGGCTGGGCTATTCCACGGAACTTATAGGGACCATTTTTGGTACGGCAGGTGTTATCATGCTTTCTATTGGGGGTATTCTGGGCGGTATCCTGATTTCCCGCGACGGACTCAAAAAATGGATGCTTCCCATGGTGCTTTCCCTAAACTTGCCGAATATTTTGTACGCCCTTTTGGCGATTACCAAAACCACGCATGTCATACCAGTAACCGCCACCGTTATGTTCGAGAAATTTGGGTATGGTTTCGGCTTTGCGGCTTTTCTCATGTATCTTATTTATATAGCCGAAGGCAGGTCCAAGACAAGCCACTATGCCATTGCCACAGGATTTATGGCACTCGGCATGATGCTTCCTGGCATGATCAGCGGATATATGCAACAATGGTTGGGGTACGACGGATTCTTTATTTGGGTCGTTATCGCGGCCTTACCCGCCTTGATATTATTGAAATACATCACCTACCCACCGGAATTCGGAAAGAAAACCGATAACTAACATGAAGTCGTTACCTAACTATACCGAAGCCAAAAACACCTTAAGTACTGCCGAAAAAATTGGTCAATTTTTCATGCCCGCAGCGTTTATCAACGATACGGAAGAAGAAATCCGTGCCTTGGAAGATTTGATCAGGAATTACGGTATTGGGGGCATTTGCTTTTTTCATTCGAGGGCGAGTGCGGCTACCAATTTTGAGGGTAAAAAGGAGGTCTTACGAAACGAGCAAAGTTTTGATACCTTAAAATCCCTCATAAAAAGATATCAGTCAGCATCAAAATATCCCCTTTTTATTGCAATCGATGCGGAATGGGGCTTGGCGATGCGCGTTGAAAATACCCCTCAATATCCCTACGCCATCACTTTGGGGGCGTTTACCGGAAACGAGGAACTTATTTATGAAGTAGGGAAAAAGATTGCCCAGGACTGTTTGGCGGCCGGAATCCATTGGAACCTTTCCCCGGTAGTGGATATCAATAACAACCCCAACAACCCTGTGATCGGGTATCGGTCTTTTGGAGATGACCGGGAACAAGTAACGCAAAAAGCATTGGCCTACATAAAAGGAACGGAAAGTGTTGGCATATTGACAAGCATCAAACATTTTCCGGGACACGGGGATACCTCCGTAGATTCACATTTGGGGATTCCGGTCATTGATAAATCGAAGAAGGAGCTTTTGGAAAATGAACTATATCCGTTTCAAAAAATAATATCAGAAGGCGTGGATGCCGTAATGGTGGGCCATTTGTCCGTGCCGGCTTTGGCAAATGGCTCGGATACTCCCGCAAGTATTTCGAGGGAAATCTGTACCGATTTTTTACGGGGCGAACTACATTTTAAGGGCGTTGTCATCTCCGATGCCCTGAACATGCATGCCGTTTCAAAAATCTATCCCATGCCCGGTGAGCTGGAATGGCTCGCCTTCAATGCAGGAAACGATATCCTTTGCTTTGCCGAACACGTAAAGGAAGGCATTGAGACCATCGCAATAAATAGTACTGCAAAACAGCTTGAAGAAACCTTTGAACGCGTATGGAAGCTCAAGGTAAAGGCGATGGGAAATCCATTTTGGAAGGGATTCGGCGAACTTTCGGATAGCAGTAAGTTAAACAAGGAAATCGCAACGGAAAGCATCACGGTATACCATGGCACCGAAACCGATATCAAATCTTTCAGAAAAAAAGACTTTTGTACCCTTACCCTAAAACGTTCCCAAGAAAACGCTTTAAAGGAAGATATCCTATCCTTTTTGGAGGAAGCCAAACAGGAAACCAAACAAGAGAAAAATATTCTTTTACTGGTAACCCCGCCCAAAGTGAAGCCCGCGAACCAATTTGGTTTCTTTCAAGAAGAAATTGATTTCATCAATGCAATGCTAGAGGAAAAGAAGGTGGTACTTTACTATTTTGGAAATCCATATTCCCTAAACCTTTTTGATGTAAAAAAATCCGTTGCAACCGTATTGGTCTATCAAGATTTTACCGAGTTTCAGGATGTGGCCACGGAACATTTCTTGGGAAAAATAAAGGCGCATGGAAAATTACCTGTTTCATTAACGTAACGTAACTATGAATAAATACAAAGTCATCGGTATTATGTCCGGCACCTCATTGGACGGTCTGGACCTGGCCTTTTGCCATTTTTGGAAACATAAGGACCGATGGGAGTTCGAGATCAAGGCAACAAAAAGTATATCCTATACCCAAGAAATGCAGAACGAGCTCAAGGATGCCATACACCTATCGGCCGAAAAATTGCTGCAACTGCACAACGAGTACGGAAGTTGGCTTGGGGCAAGGGCCAAGGAATTCATCGCTGAAAATAATCTGGAGACCGATTTTATTGCGAGCCACGGCCATACCTCGCATCATAGGCCGGAACTAGGACTCACCTTTCAGTTGGGATCGGGGCAGCATTTGGCCAATGCTTGCGGACATCAAGTAATCTGCGACTTTAGAAGTAACGACCTCTCCTTGGGCGGACAGGGTGCGCCCCTGGTTCCCATCGGTGACCGATTGCTTTTCAGTGCATATGATTTTTGCCTCAACCTTGGGGGTATCAGCAACATCTCCTTTGAATCCAAAGGTAGCAGGATTGCCTATGATATCGGCCTGGCGAATATGATCCTGAATTACATCACCAGAAAAATCGGACTGGATTATGATGAAAACGGGACCATGGCAAAATCGGGCAACATCAATCCTGAGATGTTGAAAAAGCTCAATGACCTTAATTACTATTTATTGCCACACCCCAAATCGATCGGATATGAGTGGTTTTTGGAGGAGGTCGTTCCTATTGTAGAAACGACAAAAGACAGTACAGAGAACCTTTTACACACCGCCGTTCATCACATTTGCGAAAAAATTGCCCATCAAGTGACCTTGAATTCCGGAAAGCAAGCCCAAAAATTATTCATCACCGGTGGAGGTGCCCTGAACACCTTTCTCATTGAAACATTGAAGCAAAAACTAAATAAAAATATAGAAGTCGTTGTGCCGGAAAAAAAAATAATTGAATTCAAGGAAGCGCTGGTTTTCGCCTTCATGGGGGTATTGAGGTCGGAAAAGGAAATTAATGTACTCAAAACAGTTACAGGTGCCAAAAGGGATTCCTCAAGCGGGGTTATTTTTTTACCCAATTGAAGTATTTTCATTAATTTTCTATCTTAATTAGATAATTCCTAAAAATGTCCGACAAACAAAAACGAGCCTCCGCATACTGGAAGGAAAACGTAAAATATCTCTTCATTCTCTTAACAATTTGGTTCTTGGTGTCCTATGGAGCGGGTATCCTCTTTAAAGATGCCTTGGACACGATAAAAATTGGCGGTTTTAAACTCGGGTTCTGGTTCGCGCAACAAGGATCTATCTACGTTTTCGTAATCCTTATTTTCGTGTATGTCCGACTCATGAACAAACTGGACAAAAAATATGGCTATAATGAATAGTCTCTAAAAATGCTTTCAAACAACACCAAGACTGCCTAAAACCAAAGACCACACAAACTAAAAAATTATGAGCGTTCAAATCTGGACCTACCTTCTCGTCGGAATTACTTTTGCCCTGTATATCGGTATTGCCATTTGGTCGCGCGCCGGCTCCACCAAGGATTTTTACGTGGCCGGGGGCGGGGTTTCCCCGTTGGCAAACGGTATGGCCACTGCAGCCGATTGGATGTCCGCCGCATCATTTATTTCCATGGCAGGCATCATCGCCTTTGCGGGCTATGACGGTTCCGTCTACCTTATGGGCTGGACAGGGGGCTATGTGCTTTTAGCGCTTTTATTGGCGCCATACCTTCGGAAATTTGGAAAGTTTACCGTGCCGGATTTCATAGGGGACCGTTACTATTCCAAAACCGCCCGAATCGTAGCCGTTATCTGTGCCCTTATCGTTTCCTTTACGTATGTAGCTGGGCAAATGCGCGGGGTTGGCGTAGTTTTTTCCCGATTTTTAGAGGTCGACATCAACACCGGTGTCATCATCGGAATGATCATCGTTCTTTTTTATGCCGTGCTTGGCGGAATGAAAGGAATCACCTATACGCAGGTAGCCCAATACTGTGTTTTGATTTTCGCCTTTATGGTGCCAGCCATTTTCATTTCCATCCAGATGACCGGAAATCCCGTTCCGCAACTGGGAATGGGTTCCAAATTGGCCGATGGTTCGGGAACCTACCTTTTGGACAAGTTGGACGGATTATCCACGGAATTGGGTTTTAACGCCTATACCAACGGCTCAAAATCCATGATAGATGTGTTGGCCATTACCTTGGCGTTGATGGTAGGCACCGCCGGACTGCCCCACGTTATTGTCCGATTCTTTACCGTCAAAAGGGTCAAGGACGCAAGAAAATCGGCCGGATTGGCACTACTTCTTATTGCTATCCTCTATACCACAGCACCCGCCGTGGCCGTATTCGCCAGAACGAATATGATAAATACGGTTAACAACAAGGAATACGGTTCCATGCCAGAATGGTTTACAAAATGGGAAACTACGGGGCTCTTTCAATTTGACGATAAGAACAAAGATGGTAAAATACAGTATGTAGCGAATAAAAATCGAAACGAACTTTACGTAGATCCAGATAGCATGGTACTGGCAAATCCGGAAATAGCCAACCTTCCCGCATGGGTAATTGCCCTGGTGGCGGCCGGTGGCCTTGCGGCCGCGTTATCTACCGCGGCAGGCCTACTATTGGTGATTTCGGCTTCAGTATCCCACGACCTCATAAAAAAAGTATTCAAACCCACTATTTCAGATAAAGGGGAACTTTGGGCGGCACGTTTATCGGCAACGGTTGCCGTTGTAATCGCTGGTTATTTTGGAATCAACCCGCCCGGTTTTGTTGCCGCCGTGGTCGCCCTCGCCTTTGGATTAGCCGCAGCTTCCTTTTTTCCGGCCATTGTGCTTGGAATTTTTTACAAAAAGATGAATAAGGAAGGGGCCATTGCCGGCATGGTCACGGGAACCCTTTTGATGCTGTTCTATATGACCAAGTTCAAGTTCGACTGGTTTGGCGGTGGAACTTCAGAAGATTGGTGGTTTGGCATATCCCCAGAAGGTTTTGGAAGCATTGCCATGCTCGCCAATTTTTTGGTATCCATTAGTGTCATGAAACTCACCCCGCCCCCTCCCTATAATGTTCAGGAGATTGTGGAGGATATTCGGATTCCAAGCGGTGCGGGAGAGGCCATAGACCATTAAATAAATTCGTATTTTTAAAAACCGGGACGGACCAGTTTTGGATTATTTTCAATTTTGATTATCGCGTAAAATCAGCATACAAAAATGAGTAACTATCACATTAAACATCTAGAGGAATATTATCAAGTATATAGAAAATCGGTTCGTAATCCAGAGGCCTTTTGGGAAGAAATCGCAGAGGAGCACTTTGTTTGGCGCAAGCGATGGAACAATGTCCTGAGCTGGGACTTTAGAAAACCTGAAGTAAAGTGGTTCGAAGGTGCACAGTTGAACATTACCGAGAATTGTATTGACCGACACCTTCCTACCCGTGGCGATAAAACGGCCATTCTTTTTGAGCCCAACGACCCCAAGGAAGAAGCGGAACATATTACCTACAGACAATTGCACCAGCGCGTATGCAAAATGGCCAATGTGCTGTTGGAAAAAGGCATCAAAAAAGGGGACCGGGTGTGTATCTACTTACCCATGATACCTGAATTGGCGGTTTCAGTATTGGCATGCGCCAGAATTGGCGCCATACATTCGGTCGTTTTTGCCGGATTTTCCTCCAATGCCCTCGCTACACGGATTAATGATTCCGATTGTAAGTTGGTTATAACTTCGGATGGTTCCTATAGAGGTGCCAAGACCATCGATTTAAAGGGAATTGTGGACAAAGCCTTGGAAGGCTGCCCCGGCGTAGAAACGGTTTTGGTGGCGAAACGCATCCATAGCGATATCGATATGATGCCCCAAAGGGACCATTGGTTGCAACCTTTATTGGACGATGCCTATGGCGATAACGTTGCCGAAATCATGAATGCCGAAGACCCACTTTTCATTTTATACACTTCGGGATCCACAGGAAGGCCAAAAGGAATGGTCCATACCACCGCCGGATACATGGTCTATACCGCATACACCTTCAAAAATGTCTTTCAATACAGGGAAGAGGACGTGTATTGGTGTACTGCCGATATCGGTTGGATTACCGGACACTCCTATATCGTCTATGGGCCTTTGGCCAACGGTGCCACCACCGTGATGTTCGAAGGAATCCCCTCCTACCCCGATTTTGGTCGGTTTTGGGAAGTGGTCCAAAAACACAAAGTCACTCAGTTCTATACGGCTCCCACCGCAATACGCGCCTTGGCAAAGGAAAATCTCGATTATGTTGAAAAATACGACCTATCCAGCCTAAAGGTTTTGGGCTCTGTAGGCGAACCAATCAATGAAGAGGCCTGGCATTGGTACAATAACAATGTTGGCAAAAAAAGAAGCCCCATTGTAGATACTTGGTGGCAAACGGAAACGGGCGGCATCATGATAAGCCCTATTCCGTACGTGACCCCAACGACCCCAACTTATGCCACGTTACCTTTTATTGGAATCCAACCCGCCCTGATGGACGAAAACGGACAGGAGATTAAAGGGAATCAAGTCGATGGCAGGCTCTGCATTAAATTCCCGTGGCCTTCCATGGCAAGAACCATATGGGGCGACCATGAACGATACAGGGATACGTATTTTTCGGCCTATAAGGACATGTATTTTACGGGCGATGGTGCATTGCGCGATGCCGTTGGCTATTACCGGATTACGGGTCGCGTGGACGATGTCATCATCGTTTCCGGTCACAATTTGGGTACGGCACCTATTGAGGATTCCATCAACGAACATCCGGCCGTGGCAGAATCCGCCATCGTTGGCTTCCCGCACGATGTAAAGGGAAATGCACTCTATGGATATATAATTTTGAAGGAAACCGGGGAAAGCAGGGACAAAAACAATCTCAGAAAGGAAATCAACCAACAGATTACGGAGCAAATTGGCCCTATTGCCAAACTGGATAAAATCCAATTCGTTTCCGGATTGCCCAAGACCCGAAGTGGTAAGATCATGCGACGGATACTGCGCAAGATCGCCAGTGGTGACACCTCAAATCTAGGCGACACGAGTACGCTGTTGAATCCTGAAATCGTTCAGGAAATCATGGATGAGGCGCTTTAACCCGGAATATGCATTAGGGGAGCGTCGCGAAGGTAAAAAGCGCAATAAAGTAAAGTGGTTTGGAAATTTCGGTATAGCACCGCTATGGCGAAATTGAAAATACAGCGTAGCGTTTTATTATAAAGCGATTTTTAGTTGTAACAGCTTTTCTAATGCATAATCTGGGTTTTATTCTACTGATACGCCTGATTACTTGCAAACAGTGGTCTTGTCTTAAACGCGACGAACAGGACCACTGAAAATAATCCACATATACCAAGCCCTGCGAACAAGGCCCATACGGAGTCGGTTATGAATTTTCCTATGTAGATGGATATCGGAATCGATAATACCGTGGAGACAAAACCTGTAATCGCCGCCCCAATACCAGCTATGTGACCTATAGGTTCCATGGCGATGGACCGTAAATTTCCCCAAATAAATCCCAAACATAAAAATAATATCGAAAGAAAACCGATCAATACGGGCACGCTTGGGTCGGGCTTGTTCCAAAATAGAACACTATAGAGAAGGGCGATGGCCGTGAAGGCGGACAAGGCCACGAAAGATAGGTTTCGCATGCCAAAACGTAACACTAGCGTACCGTTCGTCAACGTTGAAAAACCGATGGAAATGGCGAGTCCGGCGAAGATTAGCGGAAAGCTATCTGCCATGCCATATAATTCCTCAAAAACATGTTGGGCGGAGCTTAGATACACTAAAAAAGAACCTGTAATCAATCCGGAGATAATCGTACAGGAAACCGTCTCCCGATACTTGAAAATTTCCTTGGTTCCGTTTGTAAATACCGATGTTTTAAAAGGTACCTTATATTCAGGTTTCAAGGTTTCTTCCTGTCTTTTATAAAACCAAAAACATACCACCAAACCAAAAAACAGCTGTGCATAAAAAATGCCTTCCCAGCTTGAAAAACTCATGATAAATTTCCCAAAAGCGGGAGCGATGACCGGCACCAATATAAAGAAAGCGGTCACGAAGGACATAATCTTGGCCATATAATCCCCCCTGTAGGTATCCCGGATAATTGAAATACTGATGGTCCTTGGCGCCGAAAGCCCGACACCCTGTAAAATCCTACCAACAATCATGATTTCTAGGTTTGGTGCCAAAAGACAGATAATACTGGCGATGGCGAAAACCCCGAAACCAATGTATACCACGGGCTTTCTGCCCAAACTATCGGAAATGGGTCCAAAAAAGAGCTGCCCCACGCCCAGTCCCAAAAATATCATGATGATCAATAGCTGATTCTGGGTCGGGTCCAAGCTATGGATGGCCATGCCAATATCGGAAATGGCAGGTATCAAGGCATCAATCGTTAAGGCTACGATGGACATCAATGAGGCCATTAACGCTACAAATTCAAAATTAGGTTTTACCTGTTCGTTTTGCATGGCGCAAAAGTAACCCTTAATACCAGAATGACCGTTACCCGATCGTCAATTTTAAGTTTTGTACCATTTTGATGTTCAAATATGTATTTTTGGACCAAATATTAGATGGATGCTCATTATAGGAATAGCGGGAGGAACGGGATGCGGAAAGACCACCGTGGTAAATCAGATCATCAATGAACTGCCTAAAAACGAGGTGGGGGTCATTTCACAGGATTCCTATTACAATGATCTTTCACATCTTACTTTGGAAGAGCGCCGAAAAACCAATTTTGACCATCCCAGTGCCATCGATTTCAAATTATTGGAAAATCATCTGAAGGCGCTAAAAGCGGGGGAATCCGTAGAACAACCGGTGTATTCGTTTTTGGAGTGTAATAGGACAGAAAAATCCATACCTACCCATCCAAGAAAGGTAATGATCGTAGAAGGTATCCTCATCTTGACAAATGCCGAAATCAGAAATATGTGCGATATAAAAATCTTTGTGCACGCCGATACCGATGAGCGCCTCATCCGTAGATTAAAAAGGGACGTGAACGAACGTGGATGGAACTTGAACGAAACCCTGGACAATTATCAGAATGTCATAAAACCGATGCATGACCAGTTTATAGAGCCCACCAAGGAATATGCTGATATCATCATTCCCAATAATAAATACAATACGGTTGCCGTTGAAATTGTACGGAGCATTATTAACGAAAAATTAGCCGAAGCCTAGTGGGACTAAAGGAATTAAGGGAGAAAAAATGGTTCAAGGTCATGACCAACATCTATGTTTTGGTACTAACCGTGTTCGTTATATGGATGGTCTTCTTTGACACCAACTCCCTGCTCATTCACATGGAGCTAAAACGTGAAATAAACAAGTTGGAAAAGACCCAGGAATTCTTAAAAAAGGAAATCGCCAAGGATAAAAAAGTCATCGAAAAACTGTCCAATGAGGACGAGTTGGAAAAATTTGCCAGAGAGGAATACTACCTGAAGAAAAAAAACGAGGAAATCTATTTGATTGAGTACGAGGACAGCCTCAAGCTCAAGGAAAAAAAGGAATAAGGCCCATCCGGCTAAGCGGTAAGTACATTTCAAGTATCACATCTAAAGTTTTGATATCTAAAACTTTAACGCTTTTTTAATCAAAAGGGTTTGGTTATTCACCTTGTGTTAACAAAATCCTTTTATCAGCCCCACAAATAATCGTATTTTTACACCCTAACTTACTTAGTATATGGGCAAGATAATTGCTATAGCGAATCAGAAAGGCGGCGTTGGTAAAACGACTACGACCGTAAACCTCGCTGCCTCCCTAGGTGTTCTGGAAAAGAAGGTACTGTTGATCGACGCCGACCCCCAGGCCAATGCCACCTCTGGATTGGGTATTGACGTGGACAGTATCGAGTTGGGCACCTATCAGCTTTTGGAACATACAAAGACTGCCAAAGAGGCCGTCATCCCAACCACCTCACCCAATGTGGATTTGATTCCCGCCCATATAGACTTGGTGGCGATCGAAATAGAATTGGTGGACAAGGACGAACGAGAATATATGATGAAAAAGGCCGTCATGGACATAAAGGATGCGTATGATTATATCCTTATCGATTGCGCCCCTTCCTTGGGGCTCTTGACATTAAATGCACTGACAGCCGCAGACTCCGTCATCATCCCTATTCAATGTGAATACTTTGCCTTGGAAGGTTTGGGTAAGTTATTGAACACGATAAAGAGCGTACAACGAATCCACAATCCGCAATTGGACATTGAAGGAATGTTATTGACCATGTACGATTCCAGATTACGGCTCTCAAACCAAGTGGTGGAAGAGGTCAAAAAACATTTTGGCGATATGGTCTTTGAGACCATCATCCAACGGAACGTTCGATTGAGCGAAGCGCCCAGCTACGGTGAAAGTATCATAAAGTATGATGCGGCCAGCAAAGGGGCAACGAACTACCTGAACCTGGCGGATGAGGTGGTGAAGAAAAACAAGCAGACAGCATAACATGGCAAAAGCAGTAAAGAAACAGGCTTTGGGAAGAGGATTATCGGCATTGTTGAAGGACCCTGATAATGACATACAATCTGCATCGGATAAAAACGCCGACAAGGTCGTTGGTAATATCATTGAACTGGATTTAGAGCATATTGAGGTCAATCCTTTTCAGCCCCGGTCCAATTTTAACGATGAAACTTTACAGGAACTGGCTTCTTCCATACGGGAATTGGGTGTTATCCAGCCCATTACGGTAAGAAAGCTTGGTTTCAACAAATACCAACTCGTTTCTGGGGAAAGAAGGTATCGCGCCTCCAAATTGGTAGGACTGGATACCATCCCGGCCTATATTCGCATCGCTAACGACCAAGAATCCTTGGAGATGGCGTTGGTGGAGAACATCCAGCGACAAGATTTGGACCCCATTGAAATTGCACTCTCCTACCAACGTCTTATCGATGAAATTAATCTTACCCAGGAAAAATTAAGTGATCGGGTAGGAAAAAAACGCTCTACGATCGCGAATTACCTAAGGTTATTAAAGCTAGACCCCATTATACAGACCGGGATGCGCGACGGCTTTTTGAGCATGGGACACGGGAGGGCCTTGGTAAATATCGAGAACAGGCAGGACCAGATAGCCCTCTACGAGAAAATCGTAGGGCAAAATTTATCGGTACGGGATACGGAGAATGCCGTAAAGAACTATCACAAAAAAGAGGAGCCAAAACCGGTAAAACCAAAGGGGGAGACCCCAACCTATGTGGCATCGGGAATCGAGGAAATCTCCAAACATCTATCCGCAGGAATCAAAGTAAAGACCAGCGGAAATTCCAAAGGAAGCATTACCATCCCCTTTCATTCCAAAGAGGAATTCGAGCGAATAAAAAAGTTGATTACGGGTGCATAAACACTTTTCAATACTCTCCCTGTTGTTTTTTTTGACAGTAACGTCCTATTCCCAAAAGGAAGAGCAACCGGAGGAAAAAGCAACGGACTCCATTTCCAACGCACTTAGTACGGATGTCTTAATCATGGACGACTCCCTAACCGTCAAGAAAACAAGGAATATAAATCCGTTGGCTCCTAGCAAGGCCGCATTTTATTCTGCGGTGCTGCCCGGTCTGGGCCAAATCTACAACAAGCGCTATTGGAAGGTTCCGCTTGTTTGGGGAGCTATTGGTGGAAGCGTTTATGCCTATACTTGGAACAACGATAACTACAAACGTTTCAGGACGGCCTTTAAAAGAAGGCAGGCCGGGTTTACGGACGATGAATTTAATGGCGAAGGTGTTTTTCCCTTTTTGGACGATGGTGATTTGGAAAACCAACAGGAACGTTTTCAGCGCGACCGGGACCTTTGGTTGGTTTTATCAATCGTGGCCTATAGCTTGAACATTATCGATGCCAATGTGGATGCGCACTTAAAGCAATTCAATATCGATAACAATCTGGCCCTGGATTTTGAACCGTATCTTGACCTGAACGCCGTTACCAACAACCCCACCTACGGGATGGCCCTAACCATAAAATTTTAAGTATGAAGATTGCACTTTTCGGTTACGGAAAAATGGGAAAAATGATAGAGCGGTTGGCCGTTGAGAGAGGACATGAAATCGTAGCCAAAATCGATGTGGGAACCACAGAGGTAGATTTCTCAAAGATCGATGTAGCCATCGATTTTAGTACTCCGGATGCCGCTTACGAAAACATACTAAATTGTATTGACAATAAGATTCCCGTCATCTCTGGAACCACAGGTTGGCTTGACAAATTCGGGTCGGTTGTCCAACATTGTAAGGAGCAAAAAGGAGCCTTTATCTATGCCTCCAACTTCAGTTTAGGGGTAAACATCTTTTTTGAACTAAACGAATATTTGGCCAAAATGATGAAAAACCTTTCCCAGTATTCCGTTTCGTTGGAGGAAATTCACCATACCCAAAAATTGGACGCACCCAGTGGCACGGCCATTACCTTGGCGGAAGGAATTATTGCCCATACCGATTACAAAAATTGGAAGCTGGACGAACCGGGGAATCATCAAATTGCGATTTCGGCCAAGAGAATCGGGGATACGCCGGGTACCCATACCGTGGAATACGCTAGCGCTGTAGATAGTATTGAGATAAAACATACCGCACACAACCGCGAGGGATTTGCTTTGGGAGCCGTCATTGCTGCGGAATGGATTCTTGGAAAGACAGGGGTTTTCACAATGAAGGATGTGTTAAACCTGGGTTAAAATAAGTAACAAACGAATATTCAATAGACAGATACAATCAAATTACGTTCCTAGCGGGAGCATTAAATATCGATTATCGCGTAAAAAGTATACATCATGAATGGCACACAGTGGATCATATTCATCTTAGCAATACAGGTAATTCATTTTCTAGGAACTTGGAAATTATACGTTAAGGCCGGTCGAAAGCCCTGGGAGGCACTTGTACCCGTCTACAATGCCATCGTTTTGATGCAGATTATCAACAGGCCCAAATGGTGGGTCATTTTGTTGTTCATTCCCATCATCAATCTGTTGATGTTCCCTGTAATCTGGGTTGAGACCATACGGAGCTATGGCAGGAACAGCTTCGTGGAATCTTGGTTGGTCGTATTGACCCTAGGCTTTTATATCTTCTATGTGAACTATGCATTGGACGTAAAATATATCGAAAATAGGAGCCTCCATCCAGGCACGGCCTTGGGCGAATGGGTAAGTTCCATTGTTTTTGCCGTAGTGGCGGCCACTTTGGTGCACACGTATTTTATTCAACCGTATGTAATACCCACCGGATCACTGGAAAGAACCTTGCGTGTGGGCGACTTTTTATTCGTGAGCAAATTCCATTATGGGGCCCGGACACCCATGACTACGGTGGCGGCACCTATGGTGCATGACACCCTTCCCCTCATAGGAACAAAGTCCTATTTGAACAAACCGCAGCTTCCCTATTTTCGATTGCCCGGATTTACAAAGGTTGAACGGAACGATATTGTAGTTTTTAGTTGGCCGGCGGATACCGTACGCCAATTCTTCAGGGCCGAAGCCGGGGTGAAAAAACCCATCGACAAAAAATCCAACTACGTAAAACGTTGCGTGGGCATTCCTGGGGATTCCCTGGAAGTGCGCGATGGATATGTATTCATAAACGGCAAGCAGCTGGAACTGCCCGGAAGTGCCAAACCTCAGTATGATTATATCATTTACGCCCAAAAAGGAGTATCCTCAAGACTGTTGGACCAATTAGGAATTACGGATTTCACCAGAAAATACATTTCAGGACCCGTCAACCAACAACAGGCCCAAGCTATAAATCCCTATTTAAAAGGATTTAACCAACTGGCCGATGGCGGTTTGGAACTCTATACGGGCAGTTCAGGCTTCCCAACCGATGTCATTAGAAATAATCGGCTTTCTCTTAAAGAGGTAACGGATCGGGAGCGCTTGGTTCCCCTTACGGATGAAATGGTAGCTACGCTACGCAAGGACTCGGGTATCGATTCCGTAGTTCGGCAAATAGTCCCCAAAGGCAGAAGGGGCATCAACCTTTTCCCCCAAAGTCCGGATTACCCTTGGAACTATAGTCAAATGGGTCCCATCTATATACCCAAGGAAGGAGCGACAGTTTCGCTGAATCTAAAAACACTGCCGCTATACAAAAAGATTATCCGCGAGTACGAAGGCAACACCCTGGACGTGAACGGCAACCAAATAGTGATCAATGGCGAAGTTGCTGACACGTATACCTTTCAACAGGACTATTATTGGATGATGGGGGATAACCGGGACCATTCAGAAGACAGCAGGGCGTGGGGCTATGTACCAGAGAACCATATCGTAGGAACGCCTATTTTCATATGGATGAGTTTTGACAACTTTACGGAACCCATGTCCAAATGGCGCCCCAGATGGGACCGCATCTTTACGACCGTAAACGGGGATGGCGAACCACAATCCTATTTTAAGTACTTCCTGATTCTCTTGGCGGCCTATTTCGTGGGCAACTGGTTTTGGAAACGCAAAAAGGCCCAAAAATAACCACAGGCACCCATGACCGTACTACATCCTGCTTATTTTCCCAATGTGGCTTTTTTAAATGTGTATACAAAGGCTAAAAATGTGGTGCTGGAAATGCAGGACAACTATCAAAAACAGACCTACAGGAACCGGGCGTATATCTGCACGGACAGGGGCAAACATTTGTTAAGCATTCCCATCGTGCACACCAAAGGTGCCACAGGCAGGCAGTACTACAAGGATGTGAAACTGGACAATTCCTATCCATGGCAACGCCAGCATTGGAGAACCTTGGAAACTGCTTACAGAACTTCGCCGTTTTTCGAGTTTTACGAAGATGAAATCAAACCTTTGTACGAAAAGGAATTCGAGCTCCTCTTGGATTTCAATTTGGCTTCCATCCAAACCATCTGTGATTGCCTACAATTGGACTTTGTGGATGAATTCACGGATATCTATTCCCTTGAGTATGAAAAAGATTATCGGTATTTGGTAAATGCAAAAAAAGAGTTGCCGTACGAATTTCCCGAATATGTGCAGGTTTTTGGAGACCGACATGGGTTTATCCCCAACCTGAGCATTCTAGACGTACTTTTCAATTTAGGTCCCAACACCGCCGGGTATATTTCCGATATAGAAATTTCCATGCCCGATGCTTAGGTTCTTGGTACACTACGGGATTCATTTTATAGTCCCCATACTTGTTGCCTTATTTTTTTTTAAGGAACATCGGTTGAAAGTGGCTTTGATACTTTTAGCGGGAATTGTTCTGGATGTAGATCATCTTTTGGCTTCGCCCATTTTTGATGCCGATAGATGTAGTATCAACTTCCACCCATTGCACACTTATTGGGCGATCGCTATGTATTGTTTGATGCTTTTTTGGAAAACCACCCGAATCTGGGGTATCGCCTTTTTAATCCACATGGTGGCGGATCTGGCCGACTGCCTATTTATCCGAAACAACCTGTAGGACGGCCATGATGGGCTCGTGATCGGACAGACTTACCTTATAATTTTTATGTGCCAACACCTCGATATTTGGGTCGGTCAAGATAAAATCGATTCGCAATGGGAATTTCCAAAAGTTGATGGTCCTACCATAGCCGTTTCCCTTTTCCACGAAGGTATCGGCCATATCCTGTTTAAGCTCCTGATAGGCATAGGAATATTGGGTATTGTTCATATCGGCACAAACAATTTTGCTATGACCCACCCCGCTCATGTGTTCCCTGATCAAATCTGCCTGTTCCTGCTGTTTCGCAAAGGAATTCCGCAATCTTCCCAGTAATCTATCCGATCGCTCCCTTTTCAGGCTTCTGGGACGCACCTTTAAGGATTCCAAATGAAGATTGTATACGCGAAGGGTATCCTTTTGGTACACTACATCCACAAAACTGGCCCCGTTCAAGGAGTTCTGAAACTCAATATCACCTTTATTGATAATCGGGTATTTGGAGTAGATGGCCATTAAGACCCCCTTTTCATGTGAACCGACCTCGTAATTTGTAAAACTGTACGGATACTTGGTAAAAACCTCATTCCGCAAACCGTAATACCCAAACTCCTGCAAACATAGAATGTCCGGATTTTCCTTTTGGATGAACTCGGCAATTTCGGGAACAATGGGTCGGTCATAATTCCGCGGAAACCCTTCAAACCCCTGTATATTGAAACTCATGACTTTTAGGGCATTATCGTCATACGCCTCCCCGGTATTGAACTGAACAAAAGAGCCCAAGCTAAAATAGCCAACCACCAAAATGATAAAGGAGAGCCACAAACGTTTTGGCTTGACCATGAGCCAATATAAAAGAAATAGAAAGTTTGAAATCACCAACACGGGAACAGGGAGGCTTAAGAAGGAAAGGGTGGCCGATTTCATGTATTGTGCAACACAGGCCAATAGCAATGCCAACGAAAAAACAATATTTAACCCGTAAACGGTTTTACCCCAGAGAGTCATACGCCAATTTGAATCTATTCCTTACCTGCCTTAAAAAGAAAGTCCTTTTCCGCTTTAGAAAGACTTTCATAACCGGACTTGCTGATTTTGTCCAAAATGGCATCAATTTTTTTCTGCTTGCTCTGGGCATCATAATCGGTTGTACTTCTATTGGAAGGGGCACTTTGGTTCCTGTATACCGTTTTTAAGGGAGCCTTTTTTTCGGTGCGCTTGAATAGATTGGCAATACTGTCAAAAAAATTTGAAAACCCGGCCCCTATATCATTGCCCTTGAACAATTGACTCGCGTACAGATATCCCAGCAAAGCACCTCCCAAATGGGCCAAATGCCCCCCTGCATTCCCGCTGGTGGGCAGTTGGATCAAATCCATCAAAATAACGAATACTCCAATATACCAGAGCTTTACATTGAAGAAAATGACCCGTACTTCCTGGTTGGGAATATAGGTGCAAATAAAGATAAGAATGGCACTCGCACCGGCCGAGGCGCCAATCAATGCGGCGTTCACATTAAAGAATGCCGGAAATATGTTATAGCCCAGCATAAAAAACAAGCCCCCAAGGATAACGCCCAAAAAGTACACGTTCAAAAACCGCCTGCCATCAAAAAGGTTCAAAAAAATTCGGCCTACAAAAAAAATAAGCAGCATGTTCCAGAACAAATGTCCCAGTCCGCCATGAAAAAAGGAATACGTAATAATGGACCAGGGCTGCATCAAAAACCCGAAGAAATCATTGGGCAGCTCAAACCATTGGACAATCGCGTTTTTGGAGAAGCCAAATAGAAATGGAATAAGTGCGTTGACAATATATACCACTACGTTGATTGCGATAAGCTTCTCGGCCACACTTAAGCGTGCATATTGATATTTTAAATCGAATCCTGCCATTATCTGTCCCAGCGATTATTGTTAAACTGATTCTTTTTCCAATACCACATCATTATAAAACCTACAAGCGCACCTCCAACATGGGCAAAATGTGCAATTCCCTGTCCGAAAATTCCATAGCCCGTAATCCCCGAAAACAAATCCAAACCGATCAATACGGGAATGAAATACTTTGCCTTGATGGGAACCGGAAGAAAAATTAGGAAAAGTTCACTGTTGGGGTAGGACATCCCAAAGGCCACCAATACACCATAAATGGCCCCGGAAGCACCAACGGCCGGTGTGTGATAGGCGCTTAAAAAATTGTCGACAGTTGATTTTCCAGCTATGTTATACCACTCCGTATTGTACTGCCCCCTAGTAACAATGTCCATAACAGAACTTTCCGATACTCCGGAACTAACGATGGCATTGAGTCCTTCCTGAAAGTAATAATAGTTGACCCCGGTATGGAGCAAGGCTGCCCCTAATCCCGCAGAAAAATAAAAGAACAGAAACTTATTTCGACCCCACATACGCTCCAAGGGTGTTCCAAATGCGTAAAGGGCGTACATATTGAAGAGGATATGCATAAACCCACCATGCATGAACATATGGGTCAAAATTTGCCAGATTGCGAAATTCTCGTTTTTTGGAAACCAAAGCGAGAACCATTGATACATTTGGTCCCCATAAATCTGTGTGGCAACAAAAAATAAAATATTGATGATCAATAAGTGCTTTATCGCCTCGGTTAGTCTGCTCATTTATATAAATTTTCTATCAATATCGGTTTCTGTAATCGTGGTATAGGTACGTTTGTTAAATGGGC
Source organism: Maribacter sp. C-4077 (assembly GCF_055378385.1). Classification (NCBI taxonomy): domain Bacteria; kingdom Pseudomonadati; phylum Bacteroidota; class Flavobacteriia; order Flavobacteriales; family Flavobacteriaceae; genus Maribacter; species Maribacter sp. C-4077. The sequence continues at coordinate 3,122,763 of NZ_AP038807.1, read as the reverse complement.
TCAGGGCACTTTCCTTGCAGGCAAAGAGGTCGTTTACCAAACCTACCTGCGAACGTTCGTCCAACACCTCCCCGGTCTTAACGGATAGGGTCTTGGCCAAGGTCTTTGCCAACATGTCCACCTGTGAAAAACTATCTTCGGCAACTTCCATTTGGAAATCTGAGATGAGCTGTTCCATAATCATTTGCACCTCACTTTCCGTAACCACTACTGGCACGCCTTTCACTTCCACCGTTTCGGGGGTAATATCGCCAAAGACAAATCCCACCGCACAAAGACTTTCTTTTATTTCCTTCAGTATGGATATTTCGCCCCGGGTAAAATTTAGATTCAGCGGGAACAATAATTGTTGGCTCACCGCCTCCTTGATGGTTATATTCTTTAAAAACCTTTCGTAAAGCACCCTTTGGTGTGCCCTGCTCTGGTTGATGATCAACATCCCGGACTTTATGGTGGAAACAATGTATTTCTTTCGTAGCTGAAAGGTAGTCGTTACAGATTCCTGGGTTTCCACCGAAGTATCAAAAATAGTGTTATTGATACCTTCGGATTCCATTTCCAGGATACCTATGTCCCGCTGGGGCAATTTTCGTTCCAAGCCATGGTACATGCTTTCCCATCCCTTGGCACTCGGTTGTCTGGAATACCCGGATGCGTTATTGGTTCCCGATTTCTCAAAGGGATTAAAACTGGAGTCGACCGTTATACTGGGCAGCGATACCGCTTTGTCCCTAAAATCGTATGGGGTCTCCAAATTTTGGTCCTTTTCAAAATCCAGGGACGGGGCCACATTGAACTGGCCCAAACTATGCTTTATGGTTGATTTTAAATACGCGTACAGGGTATGCTCGTCGTCGAACTTCACTTCGGTCTTTGTGGGGTGTATATTGATGTCTATAGTTGCCGGATCCACTTCAAGACAAATAAAATAACCCGGATGCATTCCAGGTTTTATCAATCCCTCAAAGGCGCCCAAAACGGCGTGGTGCAAATACGGACTCTTGATGAATCTATCATTGGCAAAAAAGAACTGCTCCCCCCTACTCTTTTTGGCAAATTCCGGCTTTTGGACGTATCCTGTAATTTTCACCACCTGGGTTTCCTCGTTTAAAGGTACTAATTTCTCGTTGGTCTTTCGCCCAAAAATCTGAACGATGCGCTTTCTAAAATCATTGGCAGGAAGATTAAAGACCTCACTGCCATTATTATAAAAACTGAACGAAACCTGCGGATGCGCCAGAGCCACCCTGTGAAATTCATCCGTAATATGCCTGAATTCCACTTGATCCGACTTCAAAAAATTACGCCGTGCCGGAATATTGAAAAAGAGATTTTTCACCATCATGGAAGTCCCTTTGGGCACTACGGCAACTTCCTGACTTATAACCTTACTGCCCTCAATTTTTATATGGGTACCTACCTCATCCTCAGCGGTACGTGTCATCATTTCCACGTGTGCAATGGCCGCTATGGACGCCAATGCCTCGCCCCTAAAACCTTTGGTATGCAAGTTAAAAAGGTCTTCGGCCTTTTGGATTTTGGAGGTAGCGTGCCGTTCAAAACTCAAACGGGCATCCGTATCGCTCATACCAATGCCATTGTCCACCACCTGAATCAAGGTTTTCCCCCCATCCTTTACGATCAATTTTATGTCGGTCGATTGGGCGTCAATGGCGTTTTCCAGCAACTCCTTTACCACGGAGGCCGGTCGTTGCACTACTTCTCCCGCTGCGATTTGGTTGGCAACGTGATCGGGTAAAAGTCTAATAATATCCGCCATTATCGGGAAAAAAATATGGAGAGATCGAAATCAATTATATATAGGAAAATCAAAATGAGAATGGCCAAGATAATCACGAATCGGATTTTTACGTTTCTATCGCCCTCTCTTCGGGAATCTTCCAGGGCATTGCTGATCTTGTTCTTCAAACCCCGTTGATTATTGAGGGTACTTCGAAACTGATCAAACTTGGGCTCTATCCGGTAGGGGCTTCCTTTGCCCTTATCGTCATAAAATCTAGGATTGTACTCGAACCTTCTGTTTTTTCGTAAACGCGTTATTTTACTCAGAAATCCCATAGCTTCAAAGTTACTCAAAATAGCAAAAAGCCCCTTACAAGGATCCCCAAAATTTGTTAACACGCCACATTGCCTGGCAATCTGAATTATTTAGGAAATGAGCCATAATAAGTCTTGATACCCACCTTGATTGTTATTGGCGAAATCAAAGATTCATGAACACCTTTTGAAAATACAATAAACAGCGATGTGAATAATTGCATCTGACCTTTTAAAAATTTTAAATATGAACAGATGAAAATATGGAGCAAGTAAGATGGAATGAAAAGGAAACGGCTAATTGCCCAACACGGCCATTTTAATTGCAGCGATGGCAGCTTCGGCACCTTTATTACCGTGTTTTCCACCACTTCGGTCAATGGCCTGTTGCATGGTATTGTCCGTTAGGACACAAAAAATGACGGGAACATTAAATTGTACGTTGAGGTCCTTGATACCCTGCGCGGTAGCGCTACAGACAAAATCAAAATGTTTGGTCTCACCCTGTATGACACTCCCTATGGCAATGACCGCGTCCGGTTTTTCCTGTTGTATCAGTTTTTTACAGCCATAGGTAAGCTCGAAACTTCCTGGTACGTTCCACCGTATGATATTGGACGCCTGGGCACCGCAATCCAACAAGGTCATTTCGGCCCCTTGGTACAGCCCTTCCGTGATGTTGGAATTCCACTCAGAAACAACGATCCCAAACCGAAGGTGCTTCGCGTTTGGGATGGTGTCCTTATCGTATTCCGATAGATTTTTGTTCTCCGTGGCCATTATGCGCCAGTTTTGGCTATGCCGATAAAAGCATCGATGGAAGTGGCCGCTTGGGAACCCGAAAATTCGTCCTTGATTCTTTGGAAGTACTCCAAAGCTTTTGTCTTATTTCCCATTTCCAAGGCAGTGACCCCGGCCTTGTAAAGGAATTTGGGCGTTGTATATTCGTTATTGCTGTGCTGGAAAGCGGCCTCGTAATAGCCCAAAGCATCGGAGGGTTGGTCCAATTGCATAAAGGCATCTCCAAGACCACCTTTTGCCAGAGCCCCTAAAATGGCATCATCGGATTTAAAATCCTCCAAATAATCAATGGCTTCCTGGTACTTATTCATGTTCAAATAGGACATGCCTGCGGAATAATTGGCCAAATTGGCTGCCTTGGTACCACTGTATTCCTCAATGATATCCAAGAAACCATATTTACCTTCTGCACCTTCCAAGGCAAGCGTGAACAGGGAATCCTTTGCCGTGGTGCTGTTCAAGGCCTGGTCAAAATACTGCTGCGGATAATACATTTCGTTGGCGGCGTTCGCCTCCTTTGGCTTCAATACAAATTGATTATAGGCCAAATACCCCAATACGGCTACGGCGACCACACCAATGATTCCTAAGATGTAATTCTGATTCTTAGAAACCCATTCTTCGGTCCTGGAAGCACCTTCATCCAACGAACTAAAAACTTCCGCGGTAGTACTTTCCTGCTCTTCAAACTCCTGAGCCTCAACCTTTGTTTTGGGCTTAAATCCTCTTTTCTTGTATGTTGCCATCTCTATTTTTATTGGTCGCGCAAAAATAAAGTTTTTATTGAAATCCAATAGTGTATTTATTCGTTATTTTTGGAAGTCCAAGCAATGGATGCACTTTGCGCAATAAAAACTCGAATCTTTTAATGTATTTAAAGAGCCTTTCCCTTCTTAACTACAAAAACTTTGAATCCAAGAATCTGGAGTTTGACTCCAAGATCAACTGTTTTGTGGGGGACAATGGTGTTGGAAAAACCAATATCCTGGATTCCATTTACCATCTATCCTTTGGCAAGAGCTATTTTAACCCCGTTTCCTCCCAAAACATAAAGCATGATGCCGATTTCTTTGTAATAGAAGGGCACTTTCAAAAGGAGGACAAAGAGGAAAAAATAGTATGTAGCTTAAAAAAAGGAAATAAAAAAATCATCAAACGAAACGGAAAACCGTACGAGAAATTTGCGGACCATATTGGGGTATTGCCACTGGTAATCATTTCCCCGGCCGACAGGGACCTGATTTTGGAAGGGAGCGATGTCCGCCGAAAATTTATGGATGGGGTCATTGCCCAGTCGGACAAGGAGTACTTGCAACACCTGATAAATTACAACAAAGTCCTCTCGCAAAGAAACGCGCTTTTAAAGTACTTTGCCGCCAACCATACTTTTGACAAGGCCACATTATCCGTTTACAACGGGCAATTGGAAAATTACGGTACGGAAATATTCAAAAAACGGGTGAAGTTTCTGGAGGACTTCATACCCATTTTCAAGGAGCAGTACAAGGCTATCACCAACAATACTGAAGATGTAAACCTCACGTATGAAAGCAAACTGCTCTCCGAAAGCCTGGGTTCCCTCTTACAGAAAAACTTGGAAAAGGACAGGGCCCTTCAATACACGAGCGTGGGTATTCACAAGGACGATTTAAATTTCTCCATTAGGGAGTATCCCATCAAGAAATTTGGTAGCCAAGGACAGCAAAAGTCCTTTTTGATCTCCTTAAAATTCGCACAGTTCCATTTTATGCGCAATTTGTCACAGACCAATCCCATTTTGCTATTGGATGATATTTTTGACAAACTGGATGAAAACAGGGTTTCCCATATCATTTCCTTGGTGAACAAGGAAAACTTCGGCCAGATTTTTGTGAGTGACACCCATGCCGACCGGACTGAAGCCGTTGTAAAAAAAATACATCAGTCGTATAAGATTTTTAAACTTTGAACCATGAACAGGTTACTGTTTTTGTTACTGATATTCGGGGTTTCCTGCACTGACAAGGTCGCTCAGGAGGATTTACTTCATTTAAACGGATACTGGGAAATTCAGGAAGTGGAATTCCCTAATGGAAACAAAAAGGAATACCCGATGAATACCGTGGTCGATTATATCGAGTTTAAGGAAAATAACGGATTCCGAAAAAAAATGGTGCCCCGGTTCGATGGTACGTTTGAAACTTCGGACGATGCGGAACCCTTTAACATTGTTCAAGAAAACGGTGTTTTTTATTTGCGCTATGAAAATCCATTGAGCGAATGGCAGGAAAGGTTGTTATCTTTAACAGAAGATTCATTTTCCGTTGAAAATCCGGAAGGAATCCTATATCGTTTCAAACGCTTTGAACCTATAAAACTGGATTGACCATGTCCCGAAGAGAGAACGACCATTTGAGCATGCAGGATGCCCTATACGCCTTCATAAAAAAGAACAACCTGCAGGAAGGAATGGACAAGGTGGATGTTCGTACGGCGTGGGCCAATCTTATGGGCAATGGGGTATTAAATTATACGACGGATGTGGAACTTAAAAGGGACACGCTGTTCGTTTCCCTATCTTCTTCCGTGTTACGGGAAGAACTCAGCCATGGAAAGACCAAGATTATCACCATGCTGAACGAGGAGTTGGGCAAAGAGCTCATAAAAAAATTGGTGCTGCGTTGAACAGAAATCAGTGGCAGTATGCAGTAGCAGTTTTCAGTTGCCAGTATTCAGTGTGCATTTGGCAATGAACAATTACCAGTTATAAGTTAACAGTTGGCAGCAAACAGTAGCAGTTTATAGTAAAAAGTTTACAATGTACAATTTTGTGCAAAAGCTATTAGCCTTAAGCGAAAAGCGCTCAGCGTAAAGCGTTCATCACAAGGCGTCTAGCTACTATCTACAACGAGCAACAAATAATAAATAACGAACAACCAAAAAGCCAATACGGTCTCCCGGAGCAAAGCGAAGGCCACAAAAAAAGGCCGTCCAAATCATTATTTGAACAGCCTTACTTTCTTAAATTAAATTTTCCTATCAATATATTTCCCTACCGGAAAAATGAAACGCTCCCTCGATAGAGGCATTGGCATCACTATCAGAACCATGTATGGCGTTTTCCGCAATATCCGTAGCGAACATCTTTCGGATGGTACCTTCCGCAGCTTCGGCAGGATTGGTAGCACCGATCAAGGCCCTAAAATCCTCCACGGCGTTCTCCTTCTCCAATATGGCTGAAACGATGGGGCCGCGTGTCATAAATTCCACCAACTCCCCAAAGAAAGGCCTTTCTTTGTGTATGGCATAAAATTCCTGAGCATCCCGTACGCTTAACTGGGTATATTTCATGGCGATGATCTTAAATCCGGCCGCCGTGATTTTTTCCAAAATAGCTCCAATGTGTCCATTTTCAACAGCATCGGGCTTAATCATGGTAAATGTTCTATTTGTAGTCATTTATTCTAAAATTTTGCGCAAAAATACGCTTTTCCCAAAGAACCACAACTTTATAGTAGCATACTCAAAGAATATGCCTTGTGAAAAGAACGGGGGTCCTGTATTCGCTTTCCTATTAAATTGTATCTTTGCGCCCATGAATTTTGAGCAAGTAACGGCGTTGAAGAAATTGCTTTCCTCTTCAAAAAGGATTGCCATTGTACCGCATAAAAATCCGGATGGGGACGCCATTGGTTCCACCCTGGCGCTTTCCCATTATCTATCAAAAAAAGGTCATGTAACCCAAGTACTCGCTCCCAATGATTTTCCAAAGTTCCTGAAATGGATGCCCGGGGCCACTGAAATCTTGAACTTTGAAAGGCATAATACGGAAGTAAAAAAGTATATCGAAAATGCCGATTTGATTTTCACGTTGGATTTTAACGACTTTGGACGTGTAGGCCAAATGGCGGAATGTTTGGAAAATGCATCGGCACAATTCATCATGGTGGACCATCACCAGCAACCTTCGGACTATGCGGTCATCACGTATTCCGATGTAACCATGAGCTCTACTTGCGAAATGGTCTACACCCTCATCGATGCCATGGGGGACCGTGATCTCATCGACAGCGATATAGCAAACTGCCTATATACGGGTATTATGACGGATACCGGCTCCTTCAAGTTTAAGGCTACTACCAGTAAGACACATCGCATCGTTGCGGAACTTATGGACAAAGGGGCCGATAATACGGCCATCCACGAGAAAGTCTACGATACCAACTCGCCTAGCCGATTGCACCTTTTGGGCTGTGCCCTAAAGAACATGGTCATTCTTGAAGAATTCAACACGGCCTATATTACGTTGACCCAGGAAGAACTTGATAGGTACGACTATGAAAAAGGCGATACGGAGGGCTTCGTGAATTATGGCCTTACCTTGAACAATATTCGTTTTGCGGTTATTTTTATCGAGAATAAGGATGAAGGGATCTTTAAAATTTCCTTTAGGTCCGTAGGCGATTTTTCAGTGAACGAATTTGCACGGAACCACTTCGAGGGAGGCGGACATACCAATGCCGCTGGCGGCAAAAGCGAAAAATCCTTGCAAGAGACCATCGATTACTTTATATCCCTATTACCCAACTATAAAAAAGAGTTGACAGCATGAGAACCCTTGGCGTACTTCTCGTTTTCATTTTACTTTATGGATGTCAGGGTCCTGAACCTCGCAAACCGGTCCAGCGAAAAAGCGGCAGTTATTTCAAGGAATCCATTGAAAGGAGTAGAAAATTGTTGGAGGCCGAAGAAAATAAAATCCAGGAAATCATAAAGATCGATTCTTTAAAGCATTACACCCATAGTGCTTCCGGTTCCTGGTATCATTACCTTAGGGTGAACGACTCAACGGAGTATACCCCCCAAACGGATGATATTGTTACCATGAAATATAATCTTCTGACCTTGGATAACGACACCTTGTATTCCGAAGATGAGATAGGAACATTTACTTATAAGGTGGACAAACAGGAATTGTTTCTGGGCCTTAGAGCGGCGGTAAAGTTGTTAAAGGAAAACGAAAAGGCCACTTTCCTTTTCCCCTCGTCCATAGCTTACGGATATCATGGCGACAATAATAAAATAGGCACCAATGTGCCCCTTAAATCGACGATTACAATTTTAAACATAGAAAAACAACAGGATAATTTAGAAGAATAAATATTATGATAAAGAAAACATACCTATGGGCGGCCCTTGTCTTGCTTATGGCAAGCTGTAAAACCAGTCAGAGAGCGGATTTGGGCGATGGCCTTTTCGCCGATATCAAAACCACCCATGGCGATATTATCGTGAAACTGGAGCATGAAAAAACACCAGTTACGGTGGCCAATTTTGTATCCTTGGCCGAAGGCAACAACCCTTTTGTTAGTGAACAGTTCAAAGGGCAAAAGTATTATGACGGACTTACCTTCCACCGTGTGATGAAGGACTTTATGATACAGGGTGGAGATCCATTGGCTACGGGTACCGGGAATCCGGGCTATAAATTCATGGACGAGTTCAACGACTCTCTCATCCATGATAAAAAAGGGATACTTTCCATGGCCAATTCAGGGCCTGCGACCAACGGAAGCCAGTTCTTTATCACCCATGCTCCTACCCCATGGTTGGATAACAGGCACAGTGTTTTTGGTGAAGTTGTAGAGGGTCTGGAAGTGGTGGATTCCATCGCAGGCGTACAGGTATCCCCCGGAAATAATAAGCCTTTGGAACCCGTAAAAATGAATACCATTGAAATCATTCGTAATGGAAAGGAAGCGAAAAAATTCGATGCCGTAAAAATAATGACAGAGTATTTTGACGGGGAGGAAGAACGTCTTGCTGCCATTGAAAAGGAAAAAGCCGCAAAAAGGGCCGAAATCGAAAAAATGAAATCGGAGTTCTCATCCACTTTGGAAACTCAAAAGCAAGAGGCAAAAACCTTGGAATCCGGTCTAAAAATTCTTGTTTTGAACGAAGGCGCTGGCGAAAAACCCGCAGTAGGCCAAAAAGTTGGCGTAATGTATGCCGGTTATCTGGAGGATGGTACTTTGTTTGACAGTAATTATGAAGAAGTTGCCAGAAAATATGACATGTTCGATGAGCGACGTTTACAGGGAGGCGGCTACATGCCGATACCTATGGACTACAGTCCAGAATCACCTTTAATCGCCGGTTTCAGGGAAGGTCTTTTAAGCATGAACGTTGGGGACAAGGTACGTATATTCATACCTCCACATCTTGGATACGGAGCGCAGGGGTCTGGACCCATACCTCCCAATTCAGATTTGGTGTTTGATTTGGAGATTACGGGAATACAGGAATAGTACATGTAAAGACCTGACAGGTTTTAGAAACCTGTCAGGTCTAAAAAAACCAAACCCGTCACGTCCTTAAAGGTATCTGACTTAGTACCTCCAGTAAAAACTTCCAGAATTTCTGTACGGAGGAGATGCTTACGCGTTCATCGGGAGAATGGGCCCCTTTGATGGTGGGTCCAAAACTGACCATATCCATCCCCGGATAATTTTGTCCTAATATCCCACATTCCAGTCCGGCGTGACAAGCAACCACATTGGGTTTGGCATCAAAAAGTGTTTTATACACCGATGTGACAGTCTTGAGTATTTCAGAATCCATATTGGGATTCCATCCGGGATAGGACCCAGAAAATGTAACCGAAAAGCCTCCAAGTTCAAATACCGATTTTATTGCATTGGCCAAATCCATTTTTCCGGATTCAACCGAAGACCGGGTCAAACAACCAATCTCTATCGTGCCATTGGCAACGGTCACATTTGCCACATTGTTGGACGTCTCCACCAAATCTTCCATGTTGGCACTCATTCGGTAAACCCCGTTATGCAGCCCATAAATAGTTTTTAATAGCTGCTCCTGCTGTTCCAATTCCATCAATTTTTCAAAAGGATGAATGACTGTATCAAAGCAAATATCGAGTTTCGGTTCCACCACCGCCAATTCGGTTTTGATAGCTTGTGCTTCGGTCTTCAATTTTTCCAAAAATGCGGGCAGCTGGTTTTCGTCCACATTTAACAGACATTCGCTTTCCCTGGGTATGGCATTTCTAAGGCCCCCACCATGTATTTCAGAAATCCTAAAATCGTATTCATTACCTTGGAACAACAACCGATTCATTATTTTATTGGCATTGCCCAGACCCTTGTGGATATCCATACCGCTATGGCCCCCGGCAAGTCCTTTTACGGTAATTTTCAGGCCGACTTCCCCCGATATTCTAGGAGTCTGATTATAAGATTTGGTTGCTGTGACATCAATGCCCCCCGCACACCCAATATCGATTTCATCGTCCTCTTCGGTATCCAAATTCAACAGAATTTCTCCTTGTAACAGACTATCCTTTAACCCAAAAGCTCCCGTCATCCCGGTTTCCTCGTCTATGGTGAACAAGGCTTCCAAAGGTGGATGCGCAATTTCCGTGGATTCCAACAAGCTCATAATGGCAGCGACTCCCATACCATTGTCGGCTCCCAAAGTGGTACCCTTCGCTTTCACCCAATCACCGGCAACAAACATTTGAATCCCGGTATTCTCAAAATCGAAGTCGGTTTCCGAATTTTTCTGGTGCACCATATCCAAATGGGACTGAAGGGTGACGGTTTTTCTTTGTTCCATACCAGCTGTTGCAGGCTTCCGGATAATGACATTTCCAACGGCATCGGTCAAGGTTTCTAGCCCCAATGAGTTTCCAAAATCGACCATAAATTGAATCACCTTTTCCTCCTTTTTGGAAGGTCTGGGAACCGCATTCAATCTTGAAAAGTTCTTCCAAACGTTTTTGGGTTCTAATTCGAGTATCTGGTTTTTCATAAGATTGAAATTTTTCAGTAAAAATACATACCATAAAATCAAATCCCTATTTTTGAAATCATGAAGATGTCCTTAAAAACCGTAATCGCGGTTTCCTTGATTCCCCAAATTATGCTTGTAAAATGGTTGGGCCAAAACACAGATTTCATAGAATCCTATTACAGCATGGGGCTGTATCCCCATATATCCGGATTTTTCAGATGGCTCTTTGGTTGGATTCCTTTTTCCGTGGGCGACCTACTCTATTTCCTTCTAATATGTACAGTCATTTTTTACTTATACCGACGATGGACCTTTATCAAAACACAAAAACTGAAGTTTCTAAGGGATGTGCTGATGGTGCTGTCCATTGCCTACCTGACATTCCATCTGGTATGGGGATTTAATTATTATCGCAGACCGCTATCGGAGAAATTGGGTTTGACCGAAACCAAGGATTATCAAGAATTATTGGACTTTACGGAAAGGCTTATCCAAAAAACAAATTCCATACAAGAATATGTGGTTGGCGATACCCTTGAAAAAGTGAACATTCCCTATTCCCAAAATGAAATGTTTCAAATGAGCATTGAAGGTTATCATGAGCTTGCCAAGGAATTCGGTTTTTTGGGGTACGAACATCCAAGCGTGAAAACCTCACTTTTTAGCACCGGACTCACCTATATGGGCTACGCGGGTTACTTGAACCCATTTACCAATGAAGCCCAGGTAAACGGCATCCTGCCCAATTTTAGGTTTCCCATTGTCACCGGACACGAAATTGGCCATCAATTGGGTTATTCAGCCGAAAATGAGACCAATTTCATTGGATACTTGGTAACATCAAAAAACAAGGACCCCTATTTTCAATATGCAGCATATGCTTATGTCATGGGATATTGTCTCAGCGATGTACGGCGTGGAAATAGAGAAACTTTCGACCGAATGTTCCAAAAACTCAATCCAGGTGTCCGGGCCAATTTTGAGGAAATGGCCCTGTTTTGGGAACAATATGAAAACCCCTTGGAACCCGTATTCAAATCGATCTTCAATTCCTTTTTAAAGGCGAATAATCAAGAACAGGGTATTAAAAGTTACAACGGGGTGGTTTCCCTTGTGATAGCCTATCACAAAAAATATCCGCTTTAGAATACAGGCAATTTTAAAATTAGCTTACCAAAACGAGTAAAACCTTTAGCAATTTGATACTATTTATATCAATTTGTTATAAAATTTTCCAAATTTTAATAGCTGTATTCAAAGTCACACAATTTGGCCGTTTTAAGTGTTAAAAAAAACTAAAATCATCGGATAGCAATGATTAAACCTTACTTTTAAAAGGACTAATCAAACGAACTCAAAAATGAAAAAACTTATTTTTTCACTATGCCTATTTTGGTGTAGTGCCCTACTCTTTTCTCAGGATTACTTCCCTGAAAGCGAAGGCGTGAAAGCGAACAACAATAATTTTACGGCCTTTACGAACGCCAAGATTTTTGTGACCCCTACCGAAGTCATTCAAAAAGGAACGCTGCTCATCCAAAACGGCAAAGTGGTCAATGTTGGCGCATCCGTAACACTACCACAAAATACAATCGTGGTGGATTTAAACGGTAAATCAATATACCCTTCCTTTATAGACATCTATTCCAAGTTTGGGGTAGAACAACCAAAGCGAAGCAGTGGTGGCAGACGTTCCCCGCAATTTGAGCCCACTCGGGAAGGGTTTTACTGGAACGACCATATCATGCCCGAAAACGATGCCATTGGCAGTTTCAAGTATGACGAAAAAGAAGCGAAGGAATTGATTGAAGCGGGTTTTGGTGCGGTGAATTCGCATATCCATGATGGAATCGCTCGGGGTACTGGTGTACTCATCGCCCTGAACAATGCGGGTACAGATGCCAACAGGGTACTGGATGATAGATCCGCCCAATATTTTTCGTTGGAAAAGAGTGTTACCAAACAACAGTCCTACCCCACCTCCCTAATGGGTGCGCTAGCCTTGTTGCGCCAGATGTATAGTGACGCAAATTGGTATGCAAACGGAAATGCATCCACAACGGATCGATCCTTGGAGGCATTAATAAAAAACAAGGGACTGGTCCAAATCTTTGAGGCCAAGGATAAGGGCAACGACCTACGTGCCGATAAAATTGGGGACGCCTATGGTATTCAATATACCATTCTAGGCGGTGGAAATGAGTTTGAGCGCATTGATGAAATAAAGGCCACCAACGCCAAGTTCATAATCCCCTTGAATTTTCCGGATGCCTATGATGTTTCCGACCCTTATCAGGCAGGGTATGTATCCTTGGAGGATATGCGCTACTGGAACCAGGCCCCCACCAATCCGAAAGTGCTGGCCGAAAATGGGGTCACTTTTTCCCTGACACCCTACGAACTAAAATCCATGTCAAAATTCAAGGATAACCTGATGAAGGCTATAGAATATGGCCTACCCAAAACAAAGGCCCTAGAGGCGCTAACTACGGTTCCTGCCGAAATATTGGGAAAATCAAATGTACTTGGAACCCTAAAAAAAGGGGCGCATGCAAACTTCCTGATTACATCGGGCGATATTTTTGACAAGTCCACGACCCTTTATGAAAACTGGGTACAAGGGAATAAAAATAGCATCAACAATAAGGACATCACGGACATACGGGGTGACTATACCCTGACTACCGAAGGTAAAACCTATGATATTTCCATAACTGGGGAACTCGCAAAGCCCAAAATGGAGGTAAAGCTGGATACCGTAAAACTGGATTCAAAAATATCCTATGAAAATGATTGGCTGACCTTTTCTTTTTCCGCCGATAAAGGTGCCAAAACCTACCGGATGATAGGAGCGGTGCTTCCGGATACCGACAATCTTTCCGGCAGGTTGATATTGCCGGACGGAACGGAAACCTCCTTTATGGCCAACAAAAAATCAGGTTTTGAGGAAAAATCCAAAGATGACAGCGATGCTTCCGATGCTCCCAAGGTAATGCCAGTTACCTTTCCAAATGTGGGCTACGGCTATACCTCCAAACCTAAGCAGGAAAATTTGTTGTTCAAAAATGCCACGGTCTGGACCAGTGAGGAAGCGGGAATTTTGGAAAATACGGACGTGTTGGTCAAAAATGGAAAAATCGCTAAAATAGGCACCAATTTGGGAGCCAGCGGCGCCAAGGTCATCGATGCCACAGGCAAACACCTAACTGCCGGAATCATTGACGAACACAGCCATATTGCGGCACTTGCCGTCAATGAAGCAGGTCATAATAGCTCGGCAGAAGTGAAAATGGAAGATGTTGTAGATCCTGAACATATGGGAATTTACCATAGTCTGGCGGGTGGGGTTACTTCGATTCAGTTATTGCACGGTTCCGCAAACCCTATTGGGGGTCGTTCGGCCATCCTAAAATTAAAATGGGGTGAGGAAGCGGATGGTCTTATCTACGATAACTCCCCCAAGTTTATAAAATTTGCCTTGGGCGAAAACGTAAAACAGTCCAATTGGGATAGCTACTCCCGTTTCCCGCAGACGAGAATGGGCGTGGAGCAGGTGTTCATGAACTATTTTCAACGTGCCAAAGAGTACGACGAAAAGAAAAAAAGCGGACAGCCTTATCGTTATGATGAAGAAATGGAAGTATTGGCAGAAATTATCAATGGTGAACGGTTTATTTCATGCCATTCCTATGTACAGAGCGAAATTAATATGATGATGAAAGTTGCGGAGCACTTTGGGTTTAGGGTCAATACCTTCACACATATCTTGGAAGGATATAAGGTAGCCGATAAAATGGCCGAGCACGGTGTTGGGGCAGGAAGCTTTAGCGATTGGTGGGCCTACAAATACGAAGTAAAGGATGCCATTCCCTATAATGCCGCCATCATGCATTCACAAGGTGTCACGGTCGCCATAAATAGTGACGATCGCGAAATGATGAGGCGTTTGAATCAGGAAGCGGCCAAAACCATCAAATACGGAGGTATGACGGAACTCGAAGCTTGGAAAATGGTGACCATCAACCCGGCGAAGCTCCTTCATCTGGATGACCGTGTGGGTAGTATCAAGGAAGGAAAGGATGCTGACCTTGTTTTATGGTCCGGCAATCCATTATCAGTGTATACGAAAGCCGAAAAAACCATCATTGAAGGTACCACTTACTTTGATTTGGAAAAGGACAAAGCCCAGCGGGAAGCCATAAAAAAAGAACGCAACGAGTTGGTAAAAATGATGTTGGAGGAGAAAGCCGGAGGCAAAAAGACCCAAGGTCCAAAACAAAGTGTAAAACAAACGTTCACTTGTGAAACGCTTTAAAATTCTAAAATCGAAAATACCTAGTAAGATGAAACGAGCATTAAAAAATTTTAAAAATTTCTTCATAAATGGGAATGTTTAAAATTTTTAATGAGAGAACGAGTACAGCGAGTGGTTGCACACGTTCTTAATTTTATAATTTATTTATTATCAACTAATTACTAAAATTTAAACGTGTGAAAAATATATTAATACTACTACTGGCAATAGCAACATATTTGCCAGTATCGGCACAACAGACACCTGCCGCTAAGCAGACAGAAGCTATTACCATAGAGGGAGCTACGGCCCATTTGGGAAATGGCGAGGTCATTGAAAGTTCATTGATCATGTTCGAAGATGGCAAACTCACCTTTGTGGGGGATTCCAAAATGAAGATTGCCCGTAAAGGCAACATCATAGATGCCTCAGGAAAACATGTCTATCCTGGATTCATTGCCCCGGCAAAAACCTTGGGACTCATCGAAATCAATTCCGTTCGCGCTACGGACGACCAAGACGAGATTGGGGAACTAATTCCCCACGTGCGGAGTCTCATTGCCTACAATGCGGAATCCCAGGTGGTGGAAAGCATGCGGCCCAATGGTGTTCTGCTTGGACAAATTGCCCCATCTGGCGGAAGAATTTCCGGTACCTCCTCTATAGTGCAGTTCGATGCTTGGAATTGGGAGGACGCAGCCATCAAGGTAGATGATGGCGTACATTTAAACTGGCCAAGAAGTTTCCGCCAAGGACGTTGGTGGATGGGCGAGGAAAGAGGATACCAACCCAATAAGGACTATAGCAAAGATGTTGAAACGGTAGTTACGTTCCTCAAAAATTCCGTGGCCTATGGCAAAGGAAAACCTACGGAGATGAACCCCGCCTTTGCCGCAATGCAGGGTGTTCTGGATGGAACTCAAAAAATGTATGTATATGCCGATGGGGAAAAGGAAATCATTGATGCCGTAAACACATTAAAAACCAACGGAGTCAAGGAAGTTGTATTGGTAGGAGGATATGAAGCCTACAAAATAACCGACTTCCTTAAAAAGAACAATATTCCCGTTTTGGTTCAGTTTACCCACAATCTTCCCGTTTTTGATGACGACGATTATGACCTTCCTTACAAACTTCCCAAACTCTTGGTGGACAGTGGCCTGTTGGTTGGTCTACAAAACAACGAAGCGTCCAATTTCCAAACCAGGAACTTGCCTTTCTATGCTGGCCAAGTGGGGCAACAGGGATTGGATAAGGAAAAGGCCTTACAGTTGATTACCGGGAATTCCGCTAAGATTTTGGGCATTGATGATAGTTATGGTACTCTGGAAGTTGGTAAAAGTGCCACACTTTTTATTTCGGAGGGAGATGCCTTGGACATGCGCACCAACCAGTTGACCCATGCGTTTATTGATGGTAGGAATATTTCCCTTGAAACTCACCAAACCGAATTGTGGAAACGATACATGGGCAAATATGAGGGGGAATAAATCGTTTCCAAAAAGATAAAAGTGTACATTTAAGTCGGTAGGTATCGACTGAATTGGAAATGAACCAAATAATAACAAAGAGGCCGTCTAAAAAGACACGACTCTATTCATATGTCACATCGAGCGCAGTCGAGATGTTTCTGTCGACCTTTCTACTGCGCTCAAGAGGACAGAAACTATAATCAATCTAATTACTAGATTAGGAATCTGATTATAAAAGTGTACATTTAAGTCGGTAGGTATCGACTTTATTGTTAGCGAATTAAGTATCAACAAAAGCTCGGTATGCTATCGGGCTTTTTTGTTTGTGTAAATAACAACCTTCCGTATGAAAAAAATAATCTTCTTTGGTCTATTGGTTTTGTTTTCCTGTAAGAAAAACAAAACATCGGAAAATGGGTTAGAATTGGCGGGTCTTAAAGAACCCGTAGAGATAGTGCGGGACCAATGGGGCATCAACCACATTTACGCCAATAACCAACATGATCTTTTCTTCGCCCAAGGCTATGCGGCGGCGGCCGACCGACTTTTTCAGTTCGAAATTTGGCGTAGACAGGCAACGGGTACCGTGGCGGAAATTCTTGGAGAACGTGAATTGAAGCGGGATATTGGCACCCGACTCTTCCAGTTTCGGGGAGATATGGAAACGGAAATGAACCACTATCACGAGGATGGCGTAGAAATCATAACTGCTTATACCGATGGAGTGAATGCCTATATTGACGAAGTGTTGCAAAATCCTGATAGCCTTCCCATAGAGTTCAGGATATTGGACATACTTCCCCAAAAATGGACGCCAGAGGTGGTGATATCAAGACATCAAGGCCTGTTGGGAAATATCAATGATGAGTTACAAATTGGTAGGGCGGTCGCAAAAATGGGACCGCAAATGACTAAGAAATTATTTTGGTTACACCCCAAAGATCCTGACTTGACCATTGACAAAAAAATTAACAAGGAACTTCTGTCCCAGGATATTTTGGAGCTTTACAATGCCTATAGAAAATCGGTAAAGTTCGCCCCGGAGGATATCCAACCCGAATACAGAGGCCAAGAAGTGGCCAACCTTCTTATCGAAAATCAGGAAAAAAACAGGGATTCCCTGTCTATTGGGAGTAATAATTGGGTAGTTAACGGTAGCCGCACCAAGGATGGCAACACCTTTATGGCCAATGACCCCCACAGAACCATTGCGGTACCTTCCCTGCGCTATATGGCCCACTTGGTCGCTCCGGGTTGGAATGTTATTGGCGGAGGGGAACCCGAAATCCCGGGTATATCAATCGGACATAATGAATATGGAGCTTGGGGATTGACTGTTTTTGAAACCGATGGTGAAGACCTTTATGTGTATGAACTCAATCCTGAAAATCAGAATCAGTATAAATACCAAGGAGCATGGGTGGATATGAAAACCATTCAGGAAACCATTAAGATAAAAGGGGAAAAAGACACCATTGTCAATCTACACTACACCCAACATGGCCCAGTGACCCTAATCGATATAGAAAACCACGTTGCCTATGCCGTTCGTTGTGCTTGGTTGGAGCCTGGAGGCTCCCCGTACTTGGCATCCTTACGAATGGACCAGGCCAAAAATTGGGAGGAATTTCGGGAAGCCTGCAACTACAGCCATATTCCAGGGGAAAATATGGTCTGGGCGGACAAAGAAGGGAATATCGGCTGGCAAGCCGTTGGCATTGCCCCTATCCGGAGAAATTTTAGCGGTTTGGTCCCCGTACCCGGGGATGGAACCTATGAGTGGGACGGTTATCTGCCCATTGTTAAAAAACCGAACGACCATAACCCTGACAAAGGCTTTATTGCCACCGCCAACCAAAATGTTACCCCACCCGATTATGAACATTGGGATGCCATTGGCTTTTCATGGTCGGATCCTTACAGGGGTAACAGGATCGAAGATGTTTTAAGTAGTAAATCGGACTTTACCATGGAGGATTTTAAAGCCTTACAAACCGACTTTCTTTCCCTACCTGCAAAGGAACTTGTTCCCTTGCTAAATAAAATTACGTTGGACGGTACGTACCAAGAGGCCAAAACGAAATTGGAGGATTGGGATTTTACGTTGAACCCGAATTCCATTCCCGCGGCCATCTATGTAGCTTGGGAGGATTCGTTGGCAGAAATGATGGAAGATTTGGTCATTCCCAAAGAAGCAAGACATATTGTGACCTCGTTGCAACTTAAAACAATCATTGAATATGTTTCACATCCTAAAATAGTTTTTGGGGGCGATACAGAGGAAAATAGAAACGAGTTATTAAAAAAGTCCTTTCAACAAGCCATCGATGACCTGGAAAACAGATTGGGCGCGGATATGGAAAAATGGCAGTACGGTCAGGCAAAAAACAAACACGTATATATCGAGCATGCCTTGGGAAAGGTTGTTAACCAAGCTATGCGTGACACCCTTTTCAATCTAGGCCCTTTGCCCAGGGGCGGCAGCGGCACCACACCGGGATCAACGGGAGGCAATATGAACCAGTCGAGCGGTGCCTCCTTCCGGATGATCGTAAATACCGGGGACTGGGATGCCGCACAAGCTACCAATGGACCGGGGCAATCCGGCAATCCAGAGAGTCCTTTTTATAGCAATCTGTTTGAACCTTGGGCCAAGGATCAGTATTTTCCTGTCTATTACACTAAGCAAAAGGTTGATTCCGTCGCTGTTGAACGTAAGAGGTTTCTACCCTTTGATAATTAGTCAGAAACGTTCAAAAATTATTTAATGTCGTATTTGCACAACTTTCAATGAGGTAGGGGAAAATTCGCCTGAAAGAAAAAAATTTTTTTAAAAATAAATGGTTTCCATTATCTAGTTGCCCATCTTGTACCTAAATACGCCATTGGCAAATAGGCTCCAACCAAATCCAAAATGGTAAACCATACTGGCCCGTTCAACATTGTGATATTAATTATCCCTCCAATCAAAAAGAAAACCCCAATTATCAAACCTATGGATAAAGGACGTGCTGCTGCGATTTTGGCGGCTACAAATGCACCGACCAAAGTTCCTAATGCGTGAGCGAGAAAGGGAAATATAAAGTGTTTTGGTTGAAACAAGTGTATTGTCGCTTTCAATCCTTCCATGGTTGTAATATCTCCTCCCTCCGGCGGCGGTATTATAGAACCGCTAATCATGACAATACCCATATTTACGATGCTTCCTACTAAAACTCCCGTAATTACTGCTAATATATTTTTAATAATGGGGTTCATATTTACTTTTATTTAGGAATGAATGATAATCGTTTACTTTATAGCAAAACCAAGATAACATTTTATGTTCATTCCAATAATAAGAGATTAAATAGTAATCTTTTGCAAACAGCAATTTCAAAGTTTACCTTGTGGAAATAAAAGATACCAGCTCACCTTTTGTATATTTTAAATCTCTTGGTTCTAGGCAAATAAAGCCATCGGCACGGGACAAGCTTGTTAAATCACCGGAACCATTCTCCACCACCGGTGTAACCTGTAGGCAGCTGTCCTGCCAATGCGTACTTACCTGAATGAATCGGGTCAAGGGAGGTTTAATGTCCAGTTCAACGGTCAATTTGGCAAATTGATTTTCTATTTTGATTCCCCAGGAACGAAACAGCCACGGCAAAAAATATAAATGATAATTGGCAAAGGTCGATACCGGATTCCCGGGGAAGGAGAATATAACGGTATTGAATTCCTTATGGATCCCGAACCAAAAGGGCTTTCCAGGGCGCTGCGCCACCCGGTGAAATAGCTGCTCCACACCTAGAGTTTCCATCACTTCCGGTATAAAGTCGAACTTACCTTTTGATACGCCACCACTCAACAGCAGGACATCATTTTCACGCAAGGCGGATGAAAGACCATCTTCAATACTTTTTTTATCGTCCAAAAGATGTAAGGAACTTCCCTCGATTCGCAAATCGGATAAGGCCGATACCATCGTAAGACTGTTTGATTTTCTAATCTGATGGGGTTCCGGTAGTACATCAACATCCACCAATTCATTCCCTGTAGCGATGCTGCATACGCGTGGGACCTTTTTCACCAAGACATTCGATTTTCCCACTGAGGCCATCACTCCAATTTCGGCAGGGGTTATTTTGGTTCCTTCCGACAATATTTGGGTTCCCTTGCTTTCGTCGCTCCCTTCACAGTGAATATTCTGACCCTTGGTAACCGTTTCATTGATGGTTACACGATTATTCTCAATGGTTAGATGCTCGTACATTATGACCGTGTCCGTGTGCTTGGGCAATACTGCACCCGTCATGACTTCGATACAGGCCGTTTCATCTTGAAGGGTACATTGTGCCATACCAGCACTGGCAATGTTTTCAATACGCAGTGTTTCAACTTTGCCTATAACGGCATCAAATTGGATAGCAATTCCATCCTTGGTTACGCGGTCGAAAGGAGGGAAATTCCTGTCAGCATAAATGGGTTCGTCTAAATACCGACCCATACTATCCATCAACGGTACGTGTTCACTCCCTAAATTCAGGGGATGTTCCAATACCTTTTGCAATGCTTCCTTAAATGTAATCACTGTTGTTTATTTTTGGCTTTTGGTTGTTGGTTGTTGGTTGTTGGTTGTTGGTTGTTGGTTGTTGGTTGTTGGTTGTTGGTTGTTGGTTGTTGGCTAATGAAATAATTTTTACCTCTTAACTCTGCATTCTTCGCTGTAGCCTTTAGCCTTTAGCCTTTAGCAAAAAAAATCATTTTTCATTTCAATTTTTCACTTTTCGTTGTTCGTTTTTCGTTGTTAGTTGGTGGTTGTTCGCTTTTAGTTCAAGTGACATTTCACTATTTCACTATCCAACTATTTCACTAGAATTCAAGGTTCAGATTTGAGGTTTAACTTCATTCTAAAATCTATATTCTTACTTCTAAATTTCCATTTTTCACTTTTCACTTTTCATTTTAAAGGACACCGAATCCATTTACCAAAAGCACCCTAATTCCCACAATCAGGACCAATAGTGCCGTTACCCGTTTGATACCGTTCGCGGAAAGTCGCTTCAAACTGATACGTATTCCCAACTGACCTCCCAATAGCACGGCAATTCCAAGACATAGGGTTTCCAACCAAGGGAGGAACAAGGAATCACTTGTTACCAATCCCATGAGTCCCGATACCGAATTGACCAAAATAAAGAAACTGGCCAAGGCCGCTATTTTAATGGCCTTGTCCCAACGTAAATGGTTTAAGATCGGTGCCAGGAATATACCCCCGCCAATTCCTACCAAACCCGATAGAAAACCTATTCCGGCCCCTAAAAAATAGCTCAGGTAACCCGGATATTTTTTGGTCTCCGGTACCGACTTTGCCCAATTAAAGGTTTGCAATACCAAAAAGGTTGCCGAAAGAATCAAGGAGATACCCAGAATAATAAAGAATATATTTTCCTTTAAGCGGAACGACGCTCCAAGAAAGGCCAAAGGAATACTAGTAATTATAAAAGGGAGAAAATCCTTCAACTTGGCGTGTCCGTTCTTAAAATAAAGATAGGTGCTCCCAGAAACCACCACCAGATTACAAATAAGTGCAATGGATCGTATTGCAAAAAAACTTCCTAAAAATAGGGTTAAGAGGGCCAGGTAACTGGATCCACCTCCAAATCCCACTGAAGAGTATAAGGTTGCCACCACAAAAAAACCGCAACATAAGAGTGCGAATTGCTCAATAGGTAGTTGCATAGGAGTTCAATTGGTTCATACCTCCGGCCACGTTGATATATTTTCCTTCCGGAGACAATTCCTGCAACATTAAAACAGCCTTCCTACTACGTATACCCGACTGACAAATAACATACACCGGTTTTTCAATGGCCACCTCCCCCGCTCTTTTTTCCAATTCATCCAATGGAATATTTTTAGCACCGTCAATATGCTTCCTATGGAATTCCCGCTCCGTCCTAACATCCAAAAGCAACACTTTTTTATCCTTTATAAGGTTTTGGATTCCAACTGCCTCAACGGACTCCAATACTACTTCGCAATCAAAATTATAAGAATCCTGGACCCCGTTTATTTTTAGATTGTCAGGATTTAGTCCGAATTTCATGCGTTGCATACGTTGCGACAGCGCATCATAGAGTAACAAAACCCCTGCTAGTACACCGCCCAGTCCGCAGACAATCTTTACAACTTCCAAGGCCTGTAAATTGCCAATAATCCCAGGAAGAATTCCCAGGACACCATGTTCGTTGCAATTGGGAACCTCATCGGCCTTTGGCATATTTGGGAACAAACATCGATATGTAGGACCATTGTTGTAATTAAAAACACTTACCTGTCCCTCAAAACCGTGCAAAGCACCATATACAAAAGGCTTTTTTTGAAGTACGCAAACGTCATTTATGAGATATCGAGTAGGGAAATTATCGGTAGCATCAACTACCACATCATAATTTTCAATAATTTTTTCGGCATTATCCGGTGCTAAAAAGGTTTTATAGATATGGATTGAAGTGGTTGTATTCTGTGCCGATAATCGTTCTTTTGCCATTTCCACTTTTGACTTACCTATCATGGCCTCCGTGTAGAGTACTTGTCTGTGTAAATTGGACTGTGAAACCAGATCGGCATCCACTATTCCCAAGGTGCCCACTCCCATGGCATTCAGATAGGTCAGTACCGGCACGCCCAGGCCTCCGGCTCCTACCACTAGAATCCTAGCCTTTGCCAAAGCCGCTTGCCCCTTTTCCCCGAAACCGGGTAAAATGGTCTGTCTATGGTACCTACCTTCCATTAGGCTTCCAGTTTTTGTACCGCTTCCTTATACTCCTCTTGGGAGTTGGCATTCAACAAAACTTCCGGTCTTTTAGGAAATACGAGCAGTACATCATTATTAATCAAAAACTTTCGGGGACAGGTACCATTGCCCGCTTCCAAATAGGCTATCGAAGTTCGTAAGGCTTCCGGCTCCCAAATAGCGCACAAAGGTTCGGGTAGCGGATTTTCCCTTTGTGCAAAGGCGGTGGCCATCTTTTTGGTGTCCCTTTTTCCTATCAATTCCATGAGGGATTCCTTATCAATCAAAGGAAGGTCACATGCCAAAACCAACCATGCAACACCTGGGTATTCCTTATGTGCCGATAACAATCCATTGTAGGGACCTCGAAATTCGTCTTTATCCAAAATGGTATTGAGCGTGGGCGGAATGTCTCCTTGCTGATCGTGCCGAACACTCATAAAGGTTTTGTCGCAAACAACCTCCAAAAGGCGGTACAAATGTTCCCTTTGTGGCACGCCGTGATAGGAAATCAATCCTTTGTCCTGACCCATCCGGGTGCTTTTCCCTCCGGAAAGCACCAATCCATAAATCTTATCGTTCGTAGTCATTTTTTCCTCCTGATTTTCTTTCTAACTGTATCGTAGAAATCACAATATCCTGGGACAATGCCTTGCACATATCATATAAGGTCAAGGCGGCCACGGAAACGCCGGTAAGTGCCTCCATCTCCACCCCTGTTTTTCCATCGCACTTTACGGTACAGGTAATCAGAAATTGATTATCGTCCGGAACGATGTCCACATCTATTTTTGTCAGGTTGATCTGATGGCACAATGGAATCAATTCCGATGTCTTCTTGACTCCCTGTATCCCTGCAATCACTGCAGTCTGCACGATGCTTCCCTTTTTTCCCAAAAAGTCCTGCTGTTGCAATTCTTTAAAAACTTCCGTTGGAAATAGTACCCTACCAGAAGCAATGGCAATTCTTGAACTTACCTGTTTTTCCGAAACATCTACCATTTCGGCATTACCGGATGCATTGATATGTGATAATTTATTCTCCATGGCTTACCCTCCAATCGATGTCATGGAATTGGAAAAGACTTCCCGATATTTTTCTTGGGCCTCAAAACCGGTTTTTGCCCTACTGCCAACAGCTTTCAAAATTTGTTCTTCCACTTTGGATTTCGCATTTTCACTTCTCATAATGTCCCTTAGGTTTGCGCTGGGTTTTGCATACAAACAGGTAATAACATCGCCCGTGGCCGAAACCCTGAGTCGGTTACAGGTACCACAGAAAGTCCTGCTAAACGAAGGTATCACCCCAAAAGTTCCCATATGACCGGGTATCTTGTAATTTATGGAAGTGGAAGTGCTTGGTGATTCCAGATTGTAGAAATCGGGATGGGCTTCCCTAATATGCTCCAGTATTTTTTTGTAGTCCCAAGTTATTTTTTGGAAGGTTTTTGAACCTCCATTAAAGGGCATTTCCTCCAAAAACCGAACCGATACCGGATAGTGCTTCGCCAGCTCCAAAATGGGCAGAATGTCCTGGGTATTTTGTCCGTCAAGGGCGATAAAATTTATGCGTACGTTGAATCCTTCACTGATCAAACGAATCAGGTTGTTATGGACCGTATCGTATTGGTCCCTGCGAGTGATTCTCTCAAAAGTTGCTTTATTGATGGCATCCAGGCTCACATTGATATTTTTGATGCCCAAGGATTTTAGCTCATCGATATACGGCCCTATCAAGGTTGCGTTCGTGGTTGCCGAAATATCCTTTAAACCATCCAACTTTGCCAAGTATCTTAGCAATTCCATCAAATCCTTTCGCACAAAAGGTTCGCCCCCGGTAATCCTGATTTTATCTATTCCCTGACCTACCAAAATACTGCTCAGTTTTTTCAATTCTTCAATGGTGAGCAGTTTATCGTTTTTGGCAAAGTTGATGCCTTCCGCGGGCATGCAATAGTTGCATCTGAGATTACAACGGTCCGTAACCGCCAATCTTAGGTAATTTATTGTTCTATTATGATTGTCTATCAACATATTCCTTCAATATACGCTTTAGCGTTGCCAATGCAAAATGGCCAACAGTCGGTTGGTTTCTCTTCCTTTTCATGGGTGGGCAGAAACCCAGACCGATTTATTTTTGAACAGTTCCTTTTTCCATATGGGAACCGTTTCCTTTAAGGTGTCGATTAAGAACCGACATGCTTCGAAGCATTCCAACCTGTGTGCCGATGAGGCTCCTACAATGACCACCGCATCTTGGACCTCTTTCTTCCCGACCGCATGTTTGATGACCACTTTGTTCAACTTCCATTGCTCAAAAGCTTTATCCGCCAATTTATCCATCTCCTTCAAAGCCATGGATTCGTAGGTCTCAAACTCCAGCGCCATCACTTGCTCGTTATTGGTAAACTCCCTGACAGAACCTACAAAGACGCAGATGCCACCACTGTTTGGATGGGATAATTCCTGATACACTTTGTTGGTATCCAAATCTTGTACTATTTCAATGATCTTATTCATTAGCCTCCACTTACGGGCGGAATTATCGCCACCTCATCATTTGATTTAAGCTGAACATCATCGGATGCATATTCGCTGTTAACGGCTATTGCCAAGGAGGTCAACTTCGAAAATTCGGGATATCTTTTTTTTAAGGCTTGTTTTAGCTCCGCCACAGAATTCGGGGCATCTTCCCCAAAATCCATGTCCAATTGGGATGTTCCAACAATATCCTTTGCAATTCCAAAAAAAAGTAAATCCATTTGACCCAATTTGTCCAATGGGCATGCCCATTTTACCTGAACCTCTAAATTACTTATTATTCTGGAAGAACCTAACGAATCAAAGGCCTATTTAACCTTTCATTAAGTTTGAAAAACACAAAATCAATCTTGGGATTTTCCTTCGACAAAAACCCCGGCTTCGGGCTTTGCATAATATTCATTGGGCTTGGGTTCCTTGCTTAATTCCACATTCTCAAACTGCACGGTATTTCGTATTTCGCCCATCTCCCTGCCTTCATAGGCAACCCAAGAAATCGATTTAGGCAAAACAAGGTCGTCCACTTTCTGCCAGTCATCATACCGAATCCATTTTATAGTATCCGAATCCTCACCAGTTCTATAGGTTACCGTATAGCCCAACCAAGCCATTTGAAAAGTCTCCGGGTCGTAATGAAGGTAATACTCGTCCTTGGGTGACGTACCAACACCTGAATCATAGGTAACGCTTATCCCGGGAAAGGATTTGCCATCCACTAGTAAATCCGCTGTATCCCCATAGTTGATGCCTTCATCGCCCAAAACAAAGGGCATTGCATAAAAATAGAACATAAGGTTGTGGTAAAATACAGGGTCACCTTGATAGTCTCTTTCCAGATCCGCGAGCCAAACCTTGGTACCATCGAAACCCATTTGAACAGCACCCATGGTAACCAAATCCATTCTTTTTGGTAGATCCACAACATGGATTTCATGGGTCTTTTCTTTCCCTATTTCATAGGAAAGCGTTTTGTATTCCTTCCATGCCCCATACGTCCCATGGGCATCAAATATGCGTTCTAGCGCTCCCAGATACCTGCTTACTACGTTACTTGTCTCGGTAGTTTTACCCATGGTTTCATTGGTCTTCTTCTCTTTGGCAGCCTCTTTACAGCCCATCAGCATAAGAAGCATACAGATTGGTACTAGTTGTTTTATCATTTTTCAGGAATTAGTTTTTAAGTTGGTCGGTCATACCATGTTTAGTTAACAGATTAAATTATTTTTGTTGCCGATGAAGGACATAAAACTCATTAGCAGCCTACAAAACCCACTGATAAAAAAGGCCCTTTCACTAAAGGAAAAATCCAGGGAACGAAAGAAATCCGGACTTTTCGTACTAGAAGGAAGAAAGGAAATTGAACTCGCGATCCATGGAAACTATACCATTGACACCTTATTATTTTGTCCGGAACTAATCTCATATGATACGTTGGAGACTTCCTTAGAAATAGAGAAGGCTTCTTTGATTTCGGTTAGTCCCGAGGTTTATGGAAAATTGGCGTATAGAAATACGACGGAAGGCGTTATCGCCATAGCCCAAGCCAAGAACCACAACATGGAAGGGGTTTCGTTTCAAACCAAAAACCCCTTGATCCTTGTAGCCGAGGCCCCAGAAAAACCAGGGAATATTGGGGCTCTCTTAAGAACGGCCGACGCCGCAAACCTGGATGCCGTCTTTATCGCTAATCCTAAAACGGATCTTTACAATCCGAATATCATTCGGTCAAGTGTAGGATGTGTTTTTTCAAGAAAGATTTTTATGGCAGATACGGCTACCATCATCTCAGTTTTAAAGGAAAATGGCATTGCCCTATATTGTGCCTCACTTTCCGCTTCCAAACCTTACACGGAGATCGACTTCAAAGGGCCCACAGCCATTGTTGTAGGTGCGGAGCATAGCGGACTCAGTGAAGAATGGCTTTCAAATTCCACTCAAAACATTATCATTCCCATGGAAGGCGCCATCGATTCCATGAATGTTTCGGTATCCGCGGCAATACTTATCTTTGAGGCGAAACGTCAGCGATTGTAATAACAAAACCAAAATTCGTTCGTTAATTTCAAAAGTCTTTATGGACCACACCGTTGTTTTTTATTGTATTCTGGGAATTCTCATAGGGGAATTTGTTGTTACCACAATATTAAACTATCTCAATGCCAAGAAATTTAGGGATCCCATACCTGCGGATGTACATGATGTCTACAATCCGGAAGAGTACAAAAAATCACAGGAATATAAATTGGCCAATTACAGGTTTGGCATTGTAACCTCTGTTTTTTCACTCGTATTGATTGTCGCCTTTTTGGTTTTTGGAGGTTTCGGTTTTGTGGATACCATCGTTATGGATCTTACCAACGACCAAATCCTACAGGCCCTGCTGTTCTTTGGATTCATTATGATCGGCAGTGATTTTCTGGCTACGCCCCTATCTTATTACCAAACTTTCGTGATCGAGGAGAAGTTCGGTTTTAACAAAACAACGGTGAAAACCTTTCTGTTGGACAAGCTTAAAAGTTGGTTAATGACAATTGTCATTGGCGGCATTCTTTTATCCCTGGTCATTTGGTTTTTTCAGTTCGCCGGCAAAGGCTTTTGGCTTTACACTTGGGCATTGATCGCCGTCTTTACCCTCTTCATGAATTTGTTTTACAGCAAATTGATCGTTCCATTGTTCAACAAACAGGAACCCCTGGAGACCGGTTCGTTAAAGGAAAAAATAGAGGCTTATGCGAGCAAGGTGGGCTTCGAGCTTAAAAATATTTTCGTGATCAATGGATCAAAAAGATCGACCAAGGCGAACGCCTACTTTTCCGGGTTTGGAAAGGAAAAAAGGATAACGCTCTACGACACCCTCATCAATGATTTGGAAGAGGACGAGATTGTGGCCGTTTTGGCGCATGAAATTGGGCATTACAAAAAGAACCACATCATCTTTAATTTGATAACATCGGTTTTACTTACGGGCTTTATGCTCTTTATCCTTTCATTATTCATAAACAACCCTAGTATTTCCTTGGCCGTTGGGGTTGACCGACCTAGTTTTCACGCGGCGCTGATCGGTTTTGGAATCCTGTATAGTCCCATCTCTGAGCTTACCGGTCTTTTGATGAATTATTTTTCTCGGAAATTCGAATATCAGGCGGACGATTTTGCAAAAAACACCTTTGCGGCACCTCCCTTGATCACTTCCCTAAAAAAGCTTTCAAAAAACAGCTTGAGCAACCTCACCCCCCACCCTACCTATGTTTTTGTCCATTACTCGCATCCACCGTTGGTGGAAAGAATCCGAAATTTAAAGGCATAATTTTTGTTGTCTAACAGCTAGGATTGTGCTAATTTTAATCAAGTATGACACAGGCTGCATTAGAACAAGAGAACAAGTTAATCGCACAGGAGTACAAGGAACTTCTTCGTATCAGTTACCAAACCTTAACGGATGACGATAAGAAATTGATTCGAAGTGCCTTTGAAGTTGCAGTGGACGCACATAAGGAACAACGGAGAAAATCCGGTGAAGCTTATGTGTTTCACCCCATTGCCGTGGCCAAGATCGTTGCTTCGGAAATTGGTTTGGATGCTGTAAGTATTGCCTCAGCCCTTTTGCATGACGTTGTGGAGGACACACCGTACACACTGGACGATATTGACAGGATGTTCGGGGAAACGGTGGCACGTATTGTGGACGGCCTCACCAAGATATCCCACCTAAAAAAGGATATGAACATCTCCCAACAAGCGGAGAATTTTAGAAAAATGTTATTGACCCTGAACGACGATGTTAGGGTCATCATCATAAAGATTGCCGATCGCTACCACAACATGCTCACCATGGATTCCATGCCGGAGCACAAACAGGTGAAGATAGCCTCCGAAACCTTATACATCTACGCTCCGTTAGCGCACAGAATTGGGCTTTACAACATAAAGACGGAATTGGAGGACCTGAGCCTAAAGTATACGGAACCTGAGGTTTATTATGATATCAAAAGCAAAATAGAGGAAAGCAAAGAGGAGCAACAGGCATACATAGATGCCTTTTCTGATATCATAGACAATTCCCTAAAACAGGAAGGGCTCAATTATTACATCAAAGGCCGTATGAAATCCATTTTCTCCATGCGGCGTAAAATGAAGACCCAAAATGTAGGTTTTGATGAAATCTATGACAAGTTCGCCATCCGTATCATTTATAAATCCGATGCCAAGAACGAAAAGTTTTTGGCCTGGAAGATATACTCCATCGTAACCGATCATTTTACACCCAACCCGGTTCGCTTGCGGGATTGGATATCCTCTCCAAAATCAACAGGTTATGAAGCTTTGCACATCACCGTGATGGGGCCTAAAGGAAAATGGGTGGAGGTACAGATACGAAGCGAGCGCATGCACGAGATTGCCGAAAAAGGGTATGCCGCACATTTCAAGTACAAGCACGGCGACCAAAAGGAACAGGGAATCGAGGTCTGGCTGAACAAACTTCAGGAGGCCTTGGAAAATTCCAATTCAAACGCGGTGGATTTTGTGGAGGAGTTCAAACTGAACCTTTACTCCAAAGAAATCTTTGTATTTACCCCAAAAGGCGAATTAAAATCGCTCCCCAAAGGAGCGACACCACTGGACTTTTCTTTCAACATCCACACAGAAGTGGGTATGCGGACCCGTGGTGCCAAAGTCAATGGTAAATTGGTACCGCTAAATACGACGCTGCATAGTGGAGACCAAGTAGAAATCATTACATCGGAACAGGCGAAACCCAACCAGAACTGGTTGGATTACGCCACCACTGCGAGGGCCAGGGCAAAGATCAAATCGGTTTTACGGGAAGAGAAAAAATCAGTTGCGGAGGAAGGCAAGGAGATACTCCGAAGAAAATTAAAGTCGCAAAAAATTACCTTGAACGAGGATTCCATCAATAAGATGGTGACTTTTTTCAAGCTGAAGACGAGTTTGGACCTGTTCTACAGGGTGGGTATCGGTTCCATAGACAATCAAATGATTCGTGATTTTGCATCTTCCTACAGCAATGCCTTTATCAGTTTCTTCAAAAACAGGATCAGAAGGACGCCGGCACCGGAGGATATCGACAAGGAGGAGATTACCTCCAAATACGATCTTTTGGTCTTTGGCAAGGAAGAGGAAAAATTGGATTACAAGCTGTCACAATGCTGCAACCCCATTCCCGGTGACGACGTTTTTGGGTTTGTGAGCGTATCCGAAGGCATCAAGGTGCATAAAAAGAATTGTCCCAATGCCATTTCCTTACAGTCTAATTATGCCTACCGCATCATCAGCGCGAAATGGGTAGATTCCACGCAGGAAGAATTCAAGGCCGATATTCAGTTAACCGGCATCGACAATCTTGGACTGGTCAGTGAGATTAACGAAGTAATATCGGACAACATGCACGTAAACATGCGCAACCTCAACTTTAGCACAGACGGCGGCACCTTCACCGGAAGAATTACCGTAGTCGTAAAAAACAAGGGTATCCTGAACAAGCTCACCGAGAACCTTCAGCAAATAAACGGCATAGACAAAGTAACCCGACTATAGAGTTTTACAGTCATTTTAAATTTGGAATTTGACACCCTATTTGCATAGTCGGAAAAGAGCATTTTAGCCCTTTGGATTTCGATTTTGACCGCTAACAAGGGCATGGATAACATTTGATAAATTCTTGAATGGGCTCTTGGAAAGGAATAAAAATTTAACTGTACCTTTGTACATTAACTTTATTTGTATGGCTTCCGAGAAGAATCAGGAAATAGTGAAAAATGTCTTTACCACTTTTTTGGAGGAAAACGGACATAGAAAAACGCCTGAACGCTACGCGATCCTTCAAGAAATTTATGATAGTGAGGATCATTTTGACATTGAATCGCTCTACATAAAAATGAAGAACAAAAACTATCGTGTTAGCAGGGCCACTTTGTACAATACCATTGAGCTTTTATTGGACTGTAAATTGGTGCGCAAACACCAATTTGGAAAAAACCAGGCACAATATGAAAAGTCCTACTTTGACCGGCAGCACGATCATGTAATCCTAACGGATACGGGTGAAGTCATGGAGTTTTGCGATCCACGGATCCAGTCTATCAAAAAAACGATAGAGGAAGTATTCGATATAAAGATTAATACACATTCGCTCTATTTTTATGGAGTAAAAAATAATTCAGAAAACACAAATAACTAACCAAGCAAGTTTATTTTAAATGGCAGTAGATTTATTGTTGGGCCTACAATGGGGGGACGAAGGAAAAGGAAAAATTGTTGATGTACTCACAAAAAATTATGACATAATCGCCCGATTTCAAGGAGGTCCCAATGCCGGGCACACCTTGGAATTCGACGGTATCAAACACGTTCTACATACCATCCCCTCCGGAATTTTCCATGAAAATGCCATAAATGTGGTTGGAAACGGCGTCGTCATTGACCCTGTCATCTTTAAAAAGGAATTGGACAACCTAAAAAAGTTCAACCTGGACATAAAGACCATCCTGTTGATTTCCAGGAAGGCCCATTTAATATTACCCACGCACCGGTTGTTGGACGCCGCATCCGAAGCGGCCAAAGGCAAGGCCAAAATTGGCTCTACCTTGAAGGGAATCGGTCCTACATATATGGACAAAACGGGCAGGAACGGTATGCGCGTTGGCGATTTGGAACTGGACGATTGGAAGGAAAAATACCGTAGCTTGGCCAACAAGCACGAGGCCATGATCAATTTCTACGATGTGGACATTCAATATGACCTGGCAGAGTTGGAAGCAGAATTTTTTATGGCGGTCAAGGAACTTAAGGAACTGACCTTCATTGATAGTGAGGAATATCTGTACCAGGCCCAAAAAGCCGGTAAAAAGATATTGGCCGAAGGCGCTCAAGGGTCCTTACTGGACATTGACTTTGGAACCTATCCCTTTGTAACTTCTTCCAACACCACGGCGGCAGGAGCCTGTACGGGATTGGGAATTGCTCCCAACCAAATTGGGGAGGTCAAGGGAATTTTCAAGGCGTATACAACAAGGGTTGGAAGTGGCCCCTTCCCAACGGAACTGTTCGATGAAGTTGGTGAAACCATGGGACGGGTCGGTAATGAATTTGGGGCAACTACGGGAAGGCCTAGAAGGTGTGGTTGGTTGGATTTGGTGGCCCTTAAATATGCCGTTCGAATTAACGGTGTTACGGAGTTGATGATGATGAAGGGGGATGTCCTTAGCGGATTCGAAAAACTAAAGGTATGCACCGCCTACAATTACAAAGGAAAAAAAATCGAGCATCTTCCATTCAATATTGAAGCAGAAAACGTGACGCCTATTTACACTGAAATGGACGGTTGGGCAGAGGATTTGACCAAAATGGAAACAGAAGAGCAATTCCCTAAAGCATTAAAAGAATACATCTCATTTTTGGAAAAAGAATTGGAAGTACCAATTAAGATCGTTTCAGTGGGACCGGACAGGACCCAAACGATACATAGGTAAGAACATAGAATTCATAAATTTTAGAATAGCGATATTGACAAAAGTCAGTATCGCTATCCTTTTTTTATTAAATTACCAATCAAACCAAATAACTTACAAAACCAAAAATGACTAAGCTCAAGTTTCTCCCACTGCTTTTTATTTTAATCATCTCCTGTAAAACCGATAAAAAAGATGACAGCCCCAAGGAAACCGTTGAACAGGAAACATCGGACGAATGGATTGTGCTATTCGATGGTGAAAGTACCGAAGGATGGCGGGCCTATAACGGGGAGGAACTCCCACCAGGCTGGATCGCGAAGGATGGCGCACTCACTTTTGATACGGAATTGGGATTGGAACAGGATTACACTGGGGGAAAGGATATAATTTATGGTGCGGAAGAGTTCGAAAATTTTGAACTGTATCTAGAATGGAAGTTACCGGAAGGCGGTAATAGCGGAATTTTTTACCACCTAAAGGAAGGCTATGGCGGTCCCCCGGAAGTTGCTCCGGAATATCAATTGATCGATGATGAAAACTACGCCAAAATCCACGACCTTACCGAATACAACAAGAGCCTGGGCTACACGGAAAAACCGGAAGAACTGAAGCCGCTACAACAAACAGCTTCGGACTATGCCATGCACGCCGCAGATGCCAGCAAAAAAATACTGCATCCCGTAGGGGAATGGAACGCTACCAAGATTGTCTTCACCCCGGAAAAAGTTGAGCACTGGCTGAACGGCCAAATGGTACTGTCCTTCGTTCCATGGTCCGAAGATTGGTACGAACGCAAGAATTCGGACAAATGGAAAAATAGCGAGGACTACGGAAAATACAAAACGGGATATATCGGCCTTCAAGACCATTCCAGTCCGATCTGGTTTCGAAATATCAAAATCAAAAAATTATAGACCAACAAAATGAAAAAAAGGGAATTTTTAAAAAAATCGGCTATACTGGCCTCCTCCACGGCTATCATGCCATCAATTTTAATCGCCTGTAAGGAAGAGCAAAAAGAAGTGGTAAAAACTCCATTAACCCGACTCAGAACCGCGCATATAGGTGTAGGCAATATGGGAGGAGAGGATTTGAGGGATATTTCCTCGCACCCCAAAGTGGATGTTACCGCCCTATGCGATGTGGATGCCAACAATCTGGCAGCAGCCAAAAAGTTGCATCCCAATGCAAAGACCTATACGGATTATAGGGTTATGTTGGAAGAAATTGGTGATGAGATAGATGCCGTAATCGTAAGTACGCCAGACCATACCCATGCACCCGCATCCATGATGGCCATGAACATGGATAAGGCCGTGTATTGCCAAAAACCCTTGACACATTATGTTTCCGAAGCCAGAGCGATGAACAAATTGGCAGCTGAAAAAGGTTTGGTAACCCAAATGGGAATACAGGTACATTCCTTTTATGATTATAAACTGGCTACGCTTTTGATACAGTCGGGCATCATTGGAAAGGTTCATACGGTACATGCCTGGTCGCCCAAAAACTGGGGATATGACGGACCGGAACCCGAAGGTTCTGACCCGGTACCCGAAACGCTCAACTGGAACCTTTGGCTGGGAACATCGGCAAAAAGGCCTTATAAGGAAGGAGTCTATCACCCCGGAAACTGGAGAAAGTTGGTAGACTATGGGTGTGGAACCTTGGGCGATATGGGTGTTCACATTTTTGATACCCCATATAACGCACTGGAATTGGGCGTTCCCAGAACCATCAAAAATGAATGTAGGGAACCGAACGGTTTTGGGTTCCCTGAAAAAAATATCGTTACCTACGAATTCCCCGGCACCAAGCATACGGCGGAATCCTTAAAATGGATATGGTATGACGGACCTGGAGCACCGGAAATGCACGAGGACCTAAAACTACCGAATAGCGTTGCTAGTACGGGAGAAAGTTCCAATGCGAACCAAGAAGAATCCGAAGAAAATAAAATTTCCTTGGATGCCGGAATTGCCGAAGCGGGACAACTCCCTGAGCAGGGGGCTATGTTCGTTGGCGATAAGGGCCGACTCCTACTGCCGCACTTCATGCAGCTTCCACAGAAAATAGTGGATGGGGAATATGTGGATATTTCCGAAGAAATTGCGCAAGTGGAGCAAGCGAACAATATGGGGAAACCCATTAGGGATTATGCTTCGGAGGGGCCAAAACATTACCACCAATTTGTGGATGCCTGTTTGGGCGAAGCGGAATGTAGTGCACCCTTTTCCTATGCCTCAAGGCTTACGGAAACTATCCTTTTGGGCGTGATTGCCGGAAGGTTCCCCAACCAAACCCTACATTGGGATGCCCAAAACGCAAAATTCGCCGAAGAGGAGGCCAATCAATATTTGGCTGGGGATTACCGGGATTTTTAATTCATCCAGTGCCCACCTTGAAACACGACTAAAATTTGAAAAACTGGACCTGACAGGTTTTAAAACCTGTCAGGTCTATTTGTTTCTATACGCAACTGTTAGTTGTTGTTCTTTTTGAGGTAGTTCAACATAATGACTATATTTAATTGCACTTTTATTCAACCAATGAAACGCCAGTTTACCTACCCGTTAGTATTTTTATTGATTTTCCTTGCCGCCTGTAAAAATCAAAAAGAGCCTTTAGTCGAAATAAATCCTAAAAGCAGCATCGTTCTTATTGGCAACAACCTAGGTTCCAGAATGCTGAATTACGGTTTTTTTGAGACCGAAATGCAATTGAGATTCCCAGAGGACTCCCTGCGGATAAGAAACATGTGCGATGGCGGAAACACCCCCGGGTTCAGGCCACATTCGTCCAGAAACAATCCATGGGCGTTTCCGGGCGCGGAGAAATTCCAAACGGAACTGGCCCAAAATTCCGGAAGCGAAGGATTCTTCCCCTCACCGGATGAATGGTTGACACAATTGGAGGCGGATATCGTTCTTGGATTCTTTGGCTACAACGAATCCTTTGAAGGTCCGGAGGGGTTGGATAATTTTAAAGGTGAATTGGAGGCCTTTATCCAACACACCAAGAATCAGGCCTATAATGGAAAAACGAGTCCAAAACTGGTCCTTATCTCACCCATCGCTTTTGAGGACCTTTCCCAAAAGATGGACCTACCCAACGGTCAAAAGGAGAATGAAAATCTTAAGTTGTATACAGATGCCATCAAAGAGGTAAGTCTAAAGAACCAAGTGCCCTTTTTGGATGTATATACGCCAACCTTGAAGTGGTTTGTAGATAGCGATGACTACACGATAGATGGTTCGCAGTTAAATGAAAAAGGGTATCAAAAATTTGCTGCCTACCTTGTGGAACAGCTTACAGGAATCCCCGAAGCCGGTAGCGCCTCCAAACGAACGGCCATCAACAAAATGGTTAACGAAAAGAATTTCTATTGGCATAATGACTATAAAATTCCCAACGGGGTGCACGCCTATGGAAGGAGGTACGACCCGTTTGGACCCGATAATTATCCCTATGAAAAATTGAAGATCAGGGAAATGACCGCAATCCGGGATACCGCCATCTGGTCCATCCTTCAAAATAAAAATTACGATATTTCTATGGCCGATGCCAGGACCACGGTACTCCCCGAAGTAGAAACAAATTACAATCTAGCGGACGAAGGAGAAATGATCAGTTACAAATACGGGGAGGACGCATTGGAAACACTCACGGTCCCGGAGGGATATAAAGTGGAGTTGTTCGCTTCCGAAAAGGAGTTTCCGGATTTGGCCAACCCCGCACAAATCTCCTTCGATAATAAAGGCCGATTATGGGTGGCTACCCTGCCCTCCTATCCACATTATCGTGTAGGCGATGCCAAACCGAACGATAAACTGATCATTCTTGAGGATACCGATAACGATGGAAAAGCGGATAAGCAAACGGTTTTTGCGGACAGCCTTCATTTGCCCATAGGTTTTGAGTTTGCCCCAGAGGGTGTGTACCTGAGTCAGGGAACGAACCTTAAACTTTTAACCGATACCGATGGCGATGACAAGGCGGATAATATCGAAATCCTGCTCAGCGGTTTTGATGACCATGACACCCATCATGCCATTTCCGCTTTTTGTGCGGATCCTTCCGGGGCTTTTTATATGGCCGAAGGAGTGTTTCTCCACACCAACGTGGAGACTTCCTACGGTCCCGTACGAGGCACCAATGGAGGCTTTTACCGATACAATCCACAGCGAAAAAAATTGGAGCGAGCCGTTCAAGTGAGCATTCCCAATCCGTGGGGAATCGCTTTTGACGACTGGGGACAGGACTTTTTCCTACATACTTCGGGGCCTACGGTAAACTGGATGATGCCCAGCACCTTAAAATCGATTTATGGTGTAGCATCTCCGTTGACAGAGGACCTTATCGAGGAAGCGCATCGGGTACGGCCTACCTCCGGCATGGAATTTATCTCCAGCAGGCATTTTCCGGACGAAGTCCAGGGCGATATGCTTCTGGCAAATTCCATCGGGTTTTTGGGAATGAAGCAACATCAAGTGATGGAAGATGGTACGGGATATAAAACAAAACATCGGCTGGACCTCATCAGCAGTACGGACAAAAACTTTAGGCCCGTAGAAATGGAATTCGCCCCGGATGGTTCCCTGTATGTGGTAGACTGGCACAATGTACTCATCGGCCACATGCAGCACAATGCACGCGACCCTTTGAGGGACCATGTCCACGGCAGGATTTACCGGATCACCTATCCTTCCAGACCTTTAGTTGAACCGGCCAAAATCGACGGGGCATCCATAGAGACCTTATTGGAAAACCTAAAACTGCCAGAATATAGGACCCGATACAGAACCCGACGCGAAATTAGGGCCAGAAATACTGATGAAGTTTTGGAAAAATTAAAAACGTGGGTAAACAACCTAGATGCATCGGAGGAAAATTTTGAACACCACAGATTGGAAGCCTTGTGGGTAACCTGGGGACTGAACAAGGTGGACAAAAACCTGCTTGAAAGCCTGCTGCAATCGCAGGACCATAGGGTCAGGGCAGCCTCGGTACGCGTTCTCAGATATATGGGACATCAACTGGACAATGCACAGGAACTTTTAAAGACAGCGGCTGCCGATGCACATGGCCGTGTACGCTTGGAAGCGATAACGGCCGCCTCCTGGTTACCAAAAGAGAAAGGATTGGAAATTCTGGAAATTGCGGGTCAACATCCTTTAGACACATGGATGGAAGATTCCTATAAGTTCGCCGAAACAAGACTTACCGGTAACTTCTTGGACACCACAGAAGAAGAAAACCTCATCACTACGCTTGAAGGGGAGGATTTAAAGGTGTTTGCCCAAGGAAAGAAAATTTATGAAACGGAGGGCTATTGCATTACCTGCCACCAAGAAAGTGGTACCGGTCTTCAACAGGCTGGCTATCCAACTTTGGTAAATCAACAATGGGTTACCGGCGATGAAGAAAGACTTATTAAATTGGCTTTACATGGCCTGTACGGGCCCATGGACGTCATGGGCAATCACTATGACGGTCAGGTTCCTATGATGCCTTTTAAAGGTCTATTGAACGATGAGGAAATCGCGGCGGTACTGACCTATGTTCGCAATGCATTTGGAAACAAAGCGTCTGTCGTGCAACCCGAAACGGTACAACGTGTCAGGGAAGCCACCAAAGACCGAAACGATTTTTACACCCCGGATGAATTGTTGAAGGAACATCCTATGAAATAGTATTTAAATGAAGACCATGAAACCCTCATCGAGGGATTTGTTATGGTAAGTAAAATACCTCTACAAAAGGAAATGTTTAAAAATGAAGCTCTAAACCTAATTTTAAAAGTATGAAAGAACGAATCAATTTCAGACACTTAATGGTATTTGCTTTTGTGATACTGGCCTTCGCCTGCAAGGAGGAAAAAAAGGAGCCCCAATTGGCACAAAAGAAAACTGAAAATCCCCCACATATCGTGTTCGTAACCGGGGACGAGGAATATCGCTCCGAAGAATCCATGCCCATGCTGGCGGCCATAGCTAAAAGGGAATTGAACGCCAAGGTCACTGTTTGTTATGCTTTGGACTCCACTGGGACTATAGACCCCAACAGATTGGACCATATTTCAAATTTGGAAGCATTGGAAGATGCAGATTTAATGGTGATCTTTACCCGATACAGGCAATTGCCCAAAGAAGAACGGGATTACATTTCAAACTATGTGGAATCCGGAAAGCCGATCGTAGGCTTTAGAACATCGACCCACGCCTTCAAATACGATGATCCAACCTTGGAATACTGGAACAATGAATGGCCTACCAAAGTATTCGGTCAGCAATGGATTACCCACCACGGTCATTTTGACGACGGCAAATTTCCCGTTACGAAAATATCCGCCATCGATTCCAGTAATGCCATCCTCAACGGGTTTAAACCTTTTGAGGCATATTCCTGGCTCTATCATGTGGATGGTGGGGATTGGAGTTTATATGGCGACTCAAAACCTATTCTAAAAGGATACTCCACCAAGTCCCAACATGAAATAGATGGAAATTTGGATAAATTTCCACTGACCAACCCCGTAGCCTGGACCAAAAGTTATACCGGTAACAGTGGGAAAGCAGGGCGCGTATTTTTTACCACCTTGGGCCACCCTTATGATTTTAAACTTCCGCAGGTGCGCAAAATTGCCATGAACGGAATTTTTTGGGCATTGGGGAAAGAGGATAAAATTCCGGAAGATGGGGTGAACGTTACCTTGGCGAGTCCCTATGAACCCAACAATTCCGGATTTGGCCAAAAGTACAAATTGAACCAAAAGCCAAAACTCATACACTAATGGCGAGAAACCGGTACAAAAATAGTCCAGCTATTAATGGAAAAACGGGTTTAGAACTTAGTTCCCAAAGCAAACGAATAGGAATCCAGGTTTCCTAAAAGAATGCTAAGGATGCGCCAGCCACCACTAAAAATCCTATTTTTGAAAAAAAATTCGTGTTGCGTAGTACCGTATTGGGAACATGGTTCCTTTTTGTAAGCATATCCGTTTTTGCGCAGGAACCCCCAGAGGAACCTAAACAAATCAATATTGTTTATGGGGCCAACTTCACCAAAAACGAAACCGAATATCCCGGTGCCTCCATTTTTAGCAAGGATGAAAGACAGGTCCAATTTGAACACCAAGGGGCCGACCTATGGTGCGACGTGGCCATTTATTTTCAGCGTGAAAATCGGCTGGAGGCGATTGGCAACGTGCTCTTAAAACAAGGCGATTCCGTAGAAATGACGGCCAAAAAAATCAATTATCAGGGAGATGAAAAATTGGCCAAAGCCTGGGGCAATGTCGTGTTAAAAAACGCCGATATGACCCTACGAACCGATACACTTCGGTTGGACCGTATCAAGCAGGAAGCCTACTATCAAGATAATGGCACCGTTATAGATTCGGCCAATACCCTAACCAGCAGAATCGGTCGGTATTTCATGGAACAGAAAAAATATCAGTTCTTGGACAGCGTTCATATTGACAATCCTGAATATATTTTGGATTCGGAGCAACTGGATTATTACACGACTTCCAAAAATGCCTATATGTATGGGCCGTCCACCATTGTTGGGGAAACCTATAAAATTTACTGCGAACGGGGGTTTTACGACACCAAGGTGGAGAGTGGTTACTTCATAAAAAATACCAAAATCAATTATAACAATCGCATCGTAGAGGGGGATAGCGTTTATTTTAACAAGGCCAGGGAATTCGCATCAGCCACCAACAATATCACCGTTACGGACACCATAAACAATGGAGTAATAAGAGCTCACTATGCCGAAGTCCATAAAGCGAAAGATTCGGTTTTTGCGACAAAAAGGGCTGTCTCTATTTTGGTTCAAGAACTGGATTCGCTCTATGTCCATGGCGATACCTTGATGGTTACCGGTAAACCGGAGGCTAGGATTACGCGTGCGTTTAGAAACGCCAAGTTTTTCAAAAAAGACCTTAGTGGCAAGTGTGATTCCATTCATTCCGAAGAAAAAACGGGTATTACCCAACTGATTAAAAATCCCATTTTATGGAACGGGGCCAACCAGATGACAGGCGACAGTATCCATCTTATTTCCAACTTGGAAACGGAAAAGTTGGATTCATTAAAAGTTTTACAAAATGCCTTTGTCATTTCTCTGGACAGCATCAGTAAAAAAGGGTATAATCAGGCGAAGGGAATCAATCTGTACGGTCAGTTTGTAGAGAACGAATTAAAGATCATAGACCTGGTACAGAATACGGAGGTGATCTATTACATGTACAACGATGACGATGAGCTTATTGGCATTGACAAAACAGTCTGTAGTGCTATCAGAATAACCATGGCCAATAACGATGTGGAGGACCTCACGTTTTTTACCAATCCCGATGGAACCATCTACACGGAAGCGGAACTACCCGAAAACAGTAGAAAACTCCAAGGCTTTATTTGGCGCGGCGATGAACGCATCATGACCAAGGACGACATTTTTGATGAGGACGATAACAACATTGAGTTGGTCACGATTCGGGGAATTGACAATCCCATTGACATAGATGCCGAAGAAGAAGAGCGGAGCAAAAATGAGAGCGATCCCGTGAACAATCTTCCCAATACCAAGGCTACGGATCCCCGGCAAAAAGATGCTTCGAGAAAATAATCGACCCCATTCATGAAAGAGGATTTTCTCAAATATCAGGCACAGACTTCCCTATATCCGTTGGGGATTGAAATTTCACACGCCAAGGGGAGCTATATTTACGATGTTGCCGGAAATGCCCATCTGGATTTTGTTGCCGGGGTATCTGCCTGCAGTCTGGGGCATTGCCACCCAGCCGTTGTAGCGGCCATTCAAAAACAGGCACAGAAGTATATGCACGTAATGGTGTACGGGGAGTATATCCAATCCCCTGCCACGGAATACGTCAAATTATTGCAACAACAGCTACCTGCGAACCTGGAAGTGACCTATTTGGTGAATTCCGGAACTGAGGCTATGGAAGGAGCCCTTAAATTGGCCAGACGCTATACGGGTCGGTCACAGATTATTGCCGCCCATAACGCCTACCATGGCAATACCATGGGTAGTCTCAGCCTAATGGACTATGAGGAACGTAAGGCCCCTTTTAGACCTTTGTTACCGGATGTGCACCATATCCGGTTCAATAATTTGAAGGATATTGATCTCATCACGGAAAAAACGGCCTGTGTGGTGCTGGAAACCATCCAAGGAGGAGCGGGTTTTATTTTGCCAAAAAACAACTATCTCAAAAAAATCAGAAACCGATGTAAAGAAGTTGGCGCTTTATTGATTCTGGACGAGATTCAGCCCGGTTTTGGCCGGACGGGCAAACTTTTCGCTTTTGAACATTTTGATTGTGAACCCGATATTCTAGTAATAGGCAAGGGAATGGCATCGGGCTTGCCCGTAGGTGCCTTTATTGCAAGCAAGACCATCATGGATACCTTGAGCGACGGTCCCAAGATGGGACACATTACCACTTTTGGAGGAAATCCAGTGATAGCCGCCGCAAGTTTGGCGACGCTCAAAACCCTTTTGCAAACGACCTTGATCGAAGATACCCTGGAAAAGGAAAAACTGTTCAGGGAATGTTTGAAACATCCCAAAATCAAGGAGATACGCGGAAAGGGACTCATGTTGACATTGATTATGAAAACTCCGGAAATAGCCGATCAATTGGTGCTAGAAGCCAAAGAGAAAAACCTGATTTTATTTTGGTTGTTGTTTGAAAAAAGGGCCGTACGTATTTCTCCTCCATTGACCATTTCCATGGATGAAATCCGCAAGGGATGTAGGGTTATTCTTGACATTCTTGACGGAATCTGACAATATTTTGTTAACTAATTTGTTAATAATATACCGCCTATTTG
Source organism: Maribacter sp. C-4077 (assembly GCF_055378385.1). Classification (NCBI taxonomy): domain Bacteria; kingdom Pseudomonadati; phylum Bacteroidota; class Flavobacteriia; order Flavobacteriales; family Flavobacteriaceae; genus Maribacter; species Maribacter sp. C-4077. Next base: position 3,079,684 of record NZ_AP038807.1, on the reverse strand, counting down.
GGGTACTAAGCATCAACAAAAGTTTAATTTTAAATCCATAGTTTAACCAAAACGTTCCTATGGCGTTAGAATCTAACGAAAGACCTGACAAGCCCATTACCAAGTTTGAATCTATGCTTAAGACCGATGACGTCTATTTTTTTGACGCGGAGGACTTTGAGGACATAGTGCACCACTACCTGAACAACGGTAAGATTTCCCTAGCCAAAAAAGGTATTAAAATAGGTTTACAACAGCATCCATGTTCCATTGAACTGAAACTTTTGCAAGTGGAGGTCATGGTGTTTGAAAACCATTTGGAAAACGCCGAAAAATTATTGGACGAACTGGAGATGTTGGATAGGAACAATGAGGAAATCTACATCCAAAGGGCGAATATCTTTTCAAAAAAGGACAATCACGCGGCAGCGGTTTCCCTATTGCAAAAGGCTTTGGAACTAACGACCGATTCTTTTGACATTTATTCCCTCTTAGGCATGGAATATTTGTTCATGGACGATTTTAAATTGGCGAAGGAAAGCTTTATGCGCTGTGTTGAATTCGATAACGAGGATTATTCGTCGCTCTACAATGTCATTTATTGCTTTGAATTTTTGGAAGACTACGACGGGGCTATTTATTACCTCAACGAATACCTGGACAAAAACCCATATTGTCAAGTTGCTTGGCACCAATTGGGCAAGCAGTACTACGAAAAGCGTATGTTCCCCGAGGCCCTAACGGCATTCGATTTTGCCATAATCTCCGATGACACCTTCATAGGGGCCTACTTTGAAAAAGGAAAAGTGCTGGAGAAACTAGGGAAATACAAGGAGGCCATAGAGAATTACGAGACCACCATCAATATTGAGGATCCCACTTCCCATGCATTCCTACGTATTGGAAAGTGTTATGAAAAGTTGAAGAACAAGGAAATGGCCAAATACTATTTCTACCAAACCGTACACGAAGATCCTTTGTTGGATAAAGGCTGGTTGGCAATTACCAATTTTTATTACAACAATAAGAATTACGAGAAGGCCCTTTATTACATAAACAAGGCGTTGAACATTGACGGGGAAAATCCTTTGTATTGGAAGAAATGTGCCAATATCAACTACGCCTTGGAAAATTACGACCAAGCAGATTTCGCTTACAAGCAGGTGGTAGATCTGGGAAATTATGAATTGGACACGTGGTTGAAATGGGCCGATGTAGCGCATTTTAACGGAGACACACTGTCCGCCTTGCAAATCCTGGCGCAAGGAAGGGAGTTTTATCCAAAAAATTTGAAAATTATTTATAAATCGGTTGGGTTTAACCTAATCATTAAAGATTTTATCAATGCCAGAATATGCCTTCTGGATGCCCTGAAACTGGACAAAAAACGAAATCAACTCCAACTTTTTAACAAACAATTTCCCCAATACAGCAATTCAGAGTGGATTAATACTATTTTAGCGAACTACAAAAAAGCTTCTTGACGTTTCACTCCAAAATTGTATGGGAAATAGAAATTTAATAGACTACCTATTCATAACACTTAAGGGAATGGCCATGGGGGCGGCCGATGTAGTACCCGGCGTTTCCGGCGGCACCATTGCCTTTATTTCAGGGATTTACGAAGAGTTGATTACAGCCATCAACAATATTAATCTTGGATTATTAAATACGTGGAAAGAGGATGGTTTTAAGGCCGTTTGGAAATCCATGAACGGAAATTTTCTATTGGCACTATTCATCGGCATTTTTATAAGCCTTTTTTCACTGGCGACCTTGGTAAGTTGGTTATTGGAAAACGAGCCCATTTTGCTATGGTCCTTCTTTTTTGGATTGGTGCTGGCCAGTGTTTTTTTTGTGGGCAAGGAAATCAAACGATGGAATCTTGGAATCGTTTTTGCCATGATATTGGGAGCCTTTGTTGCATTTTACATTACCACCCTCCCACCAAGCGATAATATTGACAGCCTTCCGTATCTTTTTCTTTCTGGAGCTTTGGCCGTATGTGCAATGATTTTACCCGGAATTTCAGGAGCCTTCATTTTAGTGCTTTTAGGGTCCTACAAAACCATATTGGATGCGGTACATGAAAAAGATTTTGCAATAATCATCACTGTGGGTCTGGGGGCTGTCTTCGGGCTGTTGAGTTTTGCAAGATTGCTAAAGTGGATGTTCACCCATTATAAGAATTTGACCTTGGCAATATTAACGGGTTTCATTCTAGGATCCCTCAATAAAATTTGGCCATGGAAGCGCATCTTGGAAACTAGGGTTTTTGGAGAAAAAACCGTGGTTATCGACACCAATACTTCCCCTTTCAACTATGAGGGTGATCCCCAAATATTATATGCCATCCTTGCGGCCCTCATAGGATTTTCCCTTATTTTTATCTTGGAAAGAACAGCTTCCAAAAAATAGGCAAGGTCCCAAATGAGCGATACTAGAACTTTACTGGACAAACTATTTTTAGTGGTCAAAGGACTATGTATGGGCGCCGCCAATAAAGTGCCCGGAGTGTCCGGCGGTATTGTGGCCTTCGTTGCCGGATTCTACGAAGAATTCATTTATTCCCTCCAAAAGGTAAATATCAAGGCTTTTAAGCTTCTGATCGCTGGTAGGTTCAAAAGTTTTTACAGATATATAAACGGCTCTTTCCTTTCGCTCCTAATTTTCGGGATGTTGGTGAGCTATTTCAGTGTTTCAAAAGTGCTCGATTATTTTTTGGTCAAAAAGGAACTTTATGTTTGGGCGGCTTTCTTCGGGATGATCATAGGGTCCATTTATTACATTGGAAAGGATTTTGGGCATTGGACAAAAAAAACGGTTCCAGCCGCCCTATTGGGGCTTGCCGTAGGCGTGGCCATTAGTTTTTTGAGTCCCGCAAAGGAAAACGACAATCTGTTGTTCATTTTTTTCTGTGGCATGATCAGTGTATCGGGTATGACACTTCCCGGATTATCGGGTTCGTTCATCCTGATTTTGCTAGGTAATTACGTTTTGCTTCTGGTAGATTCCGTAAACGCTCTCTACGACACTTTTTCAGAGGTGTTTGTGGGGGATTTTAGTTTCGTTTCCAATGCGGAACGCCTTAGGACATTGAAGATTCTTGCGGTATTCACCTTGGGCTCCGCGGCCGGATTGGTAACCTTGTCCCATATTCTCAGTTATGTGCTCAAACATTACAAACATATTTCAACCGCCGTAATTCTAGGGTTTATAACGGGGTCTTTGGGCGTAGTATGGCCTTGGAAAAAAACAATTTTTAAGGAGGATGCAGATGGTACTATTCTTTTGGACTCTAACGGAAAAGAAATCATCATGAACTACGAACGCTATCTTCCAGATCTTGGGTTGACCGAAACCTGGTGGGCCTTCTTCTTCATAGTTGTGGGTGTTGGTATTTTGTTACTTTTGGATTGGTATGGAAAAAACAGGAAACGGTTTGCATAGATTCGGGTTGGTGGGTAGAAATATCTCCTATTCCTTTTCAAGAGGTTATTTTTCAAAAAAGTTCGAGGCCCTTGGTCTGGACAGCCATCGGTATGAAAACTTCGATATCCCGTCGATAGCGGACTTTGAATCGGTCATTTCCAACACCGAAAATCTCATCGGCTTAAATGTTACCATTCCCTACAAGCAGGAAGTACTTCCATTTTTGGATGCCCTTGATGCATCGGCAGCGGAAATTGGCGCAGTAAATACCATAAAAATCCGGGGAAATCATTTAAAGGGATACAATACCGATGCCTATGGTTTTGAAAAATCCTTGGAAACTTTTCTCAAAACCTACCACAAAAAAGCATTGATATTGGGAACAGGTGGCGCATCCAAGGCCATTGCCTTTGTGCTTAAGCAATTAGGCATCCAGTTTTCATTTGTTTCCAGAAAATCAAAGTCGGGTAATTTTACCTACGAAGAGCTATCGGAAGAAATTATAAAAGAGCATTTGTTGATCATAAACTGTACTCCTTTGGGTACTTTCCCCAATATCACGGACAAACCTGCCCTACCCTATGCCTATTTGGGACCAAAACATCTCCTGTTCGATTTAATTTACAATCCGGAAAAAACGGAATTTCTACGATTGGGGGAAGCCCAAGGCGCTGTCATATTGAACGGATTGAAAATGTTGGAACTACAGGCGGAACGCGCCTGGGAAATCTGGAATGAACAGGACTAATGATTGGTTTCCACAATCGTTTTCCAACACTATGGTTTTAACTATGTTACATTTAGCATAACCATAGGTGTATTCTAGGCCCACAAAAAGAAAACCCATAAACTTTGCAGTTATTTAGGTTGTCACTATCTTGTAGACACCTAATTTTCCATGATGTCTGAAGAAAACGAGAAAAAAATAACCGAAGAAAACGTAGCCGAGGAAAAGACCGAAGTTGTAAAGGCCGATAATTCCATTCTAGAAGAACCTACCGAGGAAAGAACCGACAATGCTGAAAATGAACCCCTTGTAGCGAATGAATCGGAAGAGACACATACCGAATCGGTAGAGGAAGCCTCCGAAAAAGAGGTGGATGTCCAGGACGAAATCGATGAAAGCAACGCCGAAGATGCCGAGGATACGGAAACCCAAAAGCGACATGAAATTCCGTTTTTGGATTACCATTCCATGTCCATGGAAAATCTCGTTGGTGAACTTCAAAAATTGGTCAGGAACGAGAAAGTACAGGCCATTAGGAAGCATGTGGACACCATTAAGGACGAATTCAATCTGAAGTTTCAGGATTTTATCGAACAGAAAAAAGAGGATTTCGTGGCCAATGGAGGCAATGAAATCGACTTTCGGTACAATTCCGTTACCAAGCGTCAGTTCAACGAGGTATATACGGATTACAAGGAAAAGCGAAACCAGTATTACAAGAACCTTGAGAAAAGCCATAAGGAAAATTTGGCGTATAGATTGGAACTTATAGAGAGCTTGAAAGGTCTTGTAAACATGGAAGAGGATATGAACACCACGTACAAAACCTTTAAGGAGATTCAGGAAAATTGGCGAAATGCCGGTCCGGTCCCCAGAGCCGAATACAACAATGTGTGGCGAACCTACCACCACCATATCGAGATTTTTTATGATTTCCTTCACCTGAACCGGGAACTCAGAGATCTGGACTTCAAACATAATCTGGAGGAAAAGCTCAAAATCGTGGAACGTGCCGAAGCCCTTGCCGTGGAGCCGGACCTCAACAAAGCCTTTAGGGAACTACAGGTGCTGCACAAGATTTGGAAGGAGGACATTGGACCCGTGGGCAAGGAACATAGGGAAGAAGTATGGGAGCGTTTTAGCGGTGCTACCAAGGCCATTCATGAAAGAAGGCAGGAGTATTTTAAGGAACTGGACAAACTAAGCGAGAAAAATCTGGAAAGGAAAAACGAAATAATCCAGGAAATTGTTAAGCTTTCGGAAAATGTGGCCAACAATCACAGGGGCATCCAAAAGCAGATCAAGCATCTGGAAGAACTTAGGGAACTATTCTTTAAGGCGGGAAAGGTCCCCCAAAAAGAAAATGATAAGACATGGAGTTCCTTTAAGAATGCGGTGCGTTCCTTTAACCGAAACAAGAACGCGTTTTATAAAAACCTTAAAAAGGACCAACAGGACAATTTGGACAAAAAGAGGGCCTTATTGGATATAGCGGTTTCTCTCAAGGACAGTGAGGATTTTGAAACCGCGACCAATGAAATGAAACGCATTCAAAGCGAGTGGAAAAAAATTGGTCATGTCCCCAGAAAATATTCGGATAAACTTTGGAAGGATTTCAAGACTGCCTGTAACCATTATTTTGATAGATTACATGCCTCCAAAAATGATTCCTATAAGGAGGAGATGGAGAACCTCAATAAAAAAGAGGCCATCCTTGCAAGCCTAAAGGATTTCAAACTGAGCGGTAAAAAGGAAAGCGACATAAAGGAAATCCAAAAAATGCTGGAGGAATGGAAGGTCATTGGCCATGTTCCCTTCAAACAAAAAAACATCAATCAAAAGTTTCATAAAATAGTCGACGCCCTGTTCAATAAATTGAAGGTAAGCCCCCAAGAATCGGAGTTGTTGAAATATGGAAATAAAATTCAAAAGCTCAAGGAAGAGGACAACCAAGAAATAGCCATTCAAAAGGAACGTAGCTTTATCAAGAAAAAAATCGAGGAAAGCAAAAACGAAATAATACAGCTTGAGAATAACCTACAGTTTTTTTCAGACGATTCCGAAAACAATCCATTGGTCCAAGATGTAATCAACCGGGTTGAAAAACATAAGGAAGCCTTGGACTCCTGGAAAACGAAACTTAAGAAGTTGAATATCTTAAGGAACAACTTGGAAAAGGAGGATGCCGAAGAAGCTAACGACGCCCCTGAAGAGGAATAATCCAATACTTCCTGTTTTACAGTTCTTTATGATTATACACTTCACTGTTCCACCAAAAAATACGGGATATGAAAATCCGAATAGTTAGTTTAATGCTTCTTTTTTTCGTTGGACTTATCAGCTGTAATTCCGGTAAGGAAAGAACCGAGGAACCTTTGTCCAAAATTGATTGGAGCAGTAAGGAAGTAAATCTTGTCCAAAAAGATTCATTGCTTACCGGAAGCACTTACTTATCCGTTTATTCACAGATATACAGTTACACGGAGCATACCTCCATTGATTTAACGGCGACCGTAAGCATGCGCAATACAGATGACAAAAGGAAGCTCTATCTTTTAAAAGCCGACTATTTTGACACCCACGGAAATAAAATACATTCCTATATCAACAAACCTATAGAAATTTCCGAATTGGAAACGTTGGAAATAGTCATTGCGGAATTTGATAAAAAGGGGGGCACTGGAGCTAATTTTATTTTCGATTGGGCAATTGAACCTGAGAGCACCTACCCTATTTTTGAAGCAGTAATGATTTCAACCTATGGACAGCAAGGTTTATCATTTACTACCCAAGGACACCAAATAAAATGATGTGAAGGAAATAATCACTACCATCCTTTTTCTTTTTGCAGTAATTGACCCAATAGGTTCAGTTCCCGTCTATTTGGAGGCCACCAAACACTTTGACAGGCTTCATAAGAGAAAGATTGCAGTAAGAGCCTGCATTGTCGCCTTCTTCATATTATTGTTCTTCATCGTCATTGGCCAACTTATTCTTGAAGGCATGGAGATTTCACTAGATGCCTTTCAAGTTTCGGGTGGCGTTATTTTGTTTCTCTTTGCCTTGACCATGATTTTTGGCGACGGTAAACCAGAATCGGAAAAGCATTTAATCTCGGATTACAAACATGTTACTATCTTCCCGGTGGCAATACCAAGCATCGCTTCCCCTGGTGCTATCATGGCCGTTGTTTTGATGACTGACAATCACAAATACGCTCTGAATCAGCAAGTAATAACTACCGTTTTGGTTTTGGTAGTCATATTTTTAACCTGCTTGTTGTTACTTGCCGCCAACATAGTACAAAGAAGAATCGGTGAATATGGCATTACGGTAATCAGTAAGATTATGGGACTAATTTTGGCCTCTTATGCCGTGCAAAGCATTTTGGACGGCCTCAAGGATTTTTTCCATTAGAATTATACATAATGGTCAAAAGCAAGGTTTTTGTTTTTCCATTGTTAATTTGGGTTCACTTTTTCTACAACGACCGAATACATTTTAGTTTTGATGCTCTAACCGGACCCTCGGAATTACCCATTTCGGTTGAGCCACAGGATCCCATTCAAAACAAGGCCTTTTCCGTTTTGGATTCCAAATGTAATTTCTGCCATATGACTAGGAAAAGGCTTGATCACTTTACATTGGATAACATGAACGGTCTGGTGTCTAAAATCAATGAGCAGGTCTTTGTAAAAAACAAAATGCCCAAAGGAAAAAATAACGCCCTCACACTTGAAGAAAAAAATTCCCTATTGCTATGGATTAACAGGGAATCACAAAAGTAAAAAGGAGGCATTATAGCCTCCTTGCCGATTTATTTGGCAACGTTCACGGCCCTTGTTTCCCGTATCACCGTTACCTTTACCTGACCTGGATAGGTCATATCCGTTTGTATTTTCTGTGAAATTTCAAAGGACAATTGTGCGGCCTTTTCATCGCTGACCTTTTCACTCTCCACAATTACCCGTAGCTCACGCCCGGCCTGGATGGCATAAGCTTTCTGAACACCGCCAAAACCAAAGGCTATCTCCTCTAAATCCTTCAAACGTTGAATGTAGGAATCTAGGACCTGTCTTCTTGCTCCTGGACGCGCACCACTAATGGCATCGCATACCTGAACGATCGGCGATATAAGTGTCTTCATTTCAATTTCATCATGGTGGGCGCCAATAGCATTACATACCTCTGGTTTTTCACCGTATTTCTCGGCCCACTGCATACCCAATATAGCATGAGGCGTTTCAACTTCGGCCTCCGTGTTGGGCACCTTTCCAATGTCATGCAACAAACCGGCCCTTTTGGCAATTTTTGGGTTTAAGCCCAATTCGGATGCCATAACGCCACAAAGTTTCGCAACCTCGCGGGAATGCTGCAACAAGTTCTGCCCGTAAGAGGAACGATATTTCATCCTTCCCACGGCTTTGATCAATTCTGGATGTAGCCCATGGATACCCAAATCGATAACCGTACGTTTCCCAATTTCAACAATTTCGGCCTCTATCTGCTTCTCCGTCTTTTTAACTACTTCCTCTATCCTTGCCGGATGTATCCTTCCATCGGTAACCAACTTGTGCAAGGACAATCTGGCCACTTCCCTTCGTACGGAATCAAAACAAGATAGAATAATTGCCTCCGGTGTATCATCTACAATAATCTCAACTCCGGTAGCTGATTCCAATGCCCGTATATTCCTTCCTTCCCTACCAATGATACGACCTTTAACATCGTCCGATTCAATATTGAAAACGGATACACAGTTTTCCACCGCTTCCTCTGTTCCAATCCTCTGTATGGTATTGATAACAATTTTTCTAGCTTCCTGCTGGGCGGTAAGTTTGGCCTCTTCCAACGTGGTCTGTATATAGCCCATAGCATCGGACTTGGCCGTATCCCTCAAACTCTCGATCAATTGACTTTTGGCCTCATCAGCGGAAAGACCGGAAATGACCTCCAATTGCTGCACTTGGCTCTTATGGAGCTTATCCACTTCGGCCTGCTTCTTTTCAAAAAACTCCTTGGCATGCTCAACTTCCTTCATCTTGTTTTCAAGTTGGGAATTGAGCTGTTTGTTCTTGGCAAGTTCGCTACTCACTTGAGACTCCTTGTCTCGTGTCCTTTTTTCCGCCTCCCCTATTTTCTTGTCCTTCCCAATGATGACCTTCTCATGTTCCGCCTTAAGCTCCAAGAATTTCTCCTTGGCCTGTAGTATCTTATCCTTTTTAATGTTTTCTCCCTCTATCTTCGCCTCCTTCAAAATTTGGGCGGCATCCTTTTTTGCATTGGCGATGGTTTTGGAGGCCTTGCCCTTTTCCATAAACTTGGCGATGGCAAAACCGATGGCCAAACCAACAATGGCCGCTATTATAATTATTGTACTATCCATAGTGTTATATTTTAAAAAAAAGCCCACATTGGAGAAGTTTTGTACAAACTCCGATAAACAGGTTTAGGGCTAACAGACTGATCAAGGATCCTTATACGAGTAAGGCCTGCTTTTACAATCTAAACTCACCCTTTTTAACTTAATTAATGTTGAGTTCGTCAAAAGGTATTACCAATGTGGGCAGTAACTTAATGTATTTAAAAGAACGTTTTTATTTTGAGGCAAGCTGCAAATTTACCAGTTCCGCGAGCGCCTTTAAACGCTCCTCAGCTTCCTTGGTTCCCTTTGTCTGTTCTATCCCCTTCTGCTCAATTTTGGAGGCAAACTGCAAGGCGCACATGGCCAATACATCCTGCTTATCCCGCACGGCATAGTTCTGCTCAAATTTCTTGGCCAATTGTTCAATATTTTTGGCCGCCTTTCTCAAACCTTCCTCCTGACTTGGGTCAATGGTCAATGGATAGACCCTGTCAGCAATGGAGAGCTTTATTTTGAGCTTTTCAGACATAGTATGTACATTATTCCGAAAGCTGTGCTATACAATAGTCCAACTCCCTTATCAATGTATTTATTTTAAGCTTAGCTTCTGTTTTGTTTGTATTACTGCCAAGCATTGAATTTGCCAGTTTGAGCGAATTGTATTTCTCCTCCCATTCAGACACCGTTTTACGGGCATTTTCCTGATTGGACCGTACATTTTTCAATTCATTCTCCAACGTTTTGTTAGCCCTGTCCAAAACCTCCAATCTATGGAGCAACTTGCTAATCTTATTCTCTAAGGAATCAACGATTTGAATTAATTCGCCCATACAAAAATTCGATGCGATTTACACAAAGTTAACATTCGTTCGCTGACTTAGCAATACTTTTCAGAAATATTCTTGGGGCCATTTGGACAACCTCAATAAATAGGAGCGTTGGGGCCAATTTCATTTTTGGCATACGGAGCTTTCTCCAATTGAAGCCTATTATTTATTTTCGTAGCAACGTAACATTGCTATGAAGAGATTTACCCTTGGACTCCTATTATTATTTTCCACTTTTGGTTTCACCCAAGAAAACTATCCCCAGGACGCCTTTAGGTCACCGTTGGATATCCCGCTTATTTTGGCAGGTACTTTCGGTGAACTTCGCTCCAATCATTTTCATGGGGGAATCGATATTAAGACACAACAACGTGAAGGGCTGCCAGTATATGGTATAGCCGATGGTACTATCACAAGGATAAAGGTTTCCATCTGGGGCTATGGCAAGGTACTGTATGTAGCGCATCCCAACGGATACACCTCGGTTTACGGTCACCTTCAGAAATTTTCCCCTAGAATTGAGGAATATGTAAAAAAACTACAGTACAATAAAAAATCCTTTGAAGTTGAAGCCTTCCCTGATTATGGAGAACTAAAAATTGAAAAAGGCGAGCTCATCGCGTACAGTGGAAATACGGGAGGTTCCGCCGGTCCGCACCTGCATTTTGAAATTCGTAGTAGTATTTCGGAAAAACCCACCAATCCAATGCTTTACGGAATCGATATCCCCGATGCCACAAACCCTACCTTGGAAAAACTTTTTGTTTATCCACTTTCCGATAATTCGCAAGTGAACCAGAGCCGGGAAAAGGTCCAAGTCAATTTTAGTCGGCAAGCGGACGGGACCTATTTGGCGAGCACCGTAAACGCCCTGGGAAAAATAGGCGTCGGTTTTGTGGGATATGACCGTCTGGATATGGCCGCGAACAAGAATGGGGTCTACGCCGTATCGCTTTCGGTAAACGGTAAAACATACTGCTCCTACGATTTTGAATCATTTTCCTTTGGCGAAACCAGGTATATCAATACACTCATCGACTATGACCACCTTGGACGCTATAGGGAACGAATCCAAAAATTGTTCAAATCCCCTGGAAATTACCTGAGCATTTACGAGGAACTTTATAATAATGGCATTATTGAGGTGAGCGAGGGTTTGAGCTACAACTTGCAACTACTGATTTCCGACTTCAAAGGGAACAAGGTTACCCTCAACATTCCCTTGGAAGGGAAAAAGGAAGAAATAAAAATTGAAAAGGAGGATGATAGGACGGATTATTTTGTTATCGCCAAGAAACCCAACAACTATGACCTTGGCGGGGCAAAGGTCTATTTTCCCGAGAATACTTTTTACGAGGACTTTTACATCGATTTGAAAAAAGGCCGGGATACGGTTACCATCCATAGAAACACCGTTCCAGCGCACAGGAATTTCACTATCACCTTTGACGTGGATAAATATCCGGAAGAAGAACGAAAACAATTGTTCATAGCAAGATTGGATAATCAGTTGAACCCTAGTTATTTGAATACCTATAAACGGGGAAATACATTTACGGCAAGGACTAGAAATCTGGGCACCTATACCTTGGCAAAGGATACCGTTCCTCCCAAAATACGTACAAAGAACTTCAAGGAGAAACAATGGCTGAACAACTACAGATATCTCAGCGTCCATATTTCGGACGACCTCAGCGGGGTGGACAGTTATTCCGCCACGCTCAACGGGGAATGGATATTGATGGAGTATGAGCCAAAAACGAATACGCTTACCTATAATTTTGACGATTCAATTTTGGATAAAAAGCAATGTGTACTGGAAGTTACCGTTACTGATAATGTGGGTAATACCAGTACCTTGGCCACACCTTTTTACAGAAATTAAAGTCTTTGAAGCTTAGGAACATCATTTTCGTCCCAATAATGCTTTTTTGCATTATTGTGGCCGCCCAAACTGCCTCCATAACAGGAATTGTGTTGGATGAGGAAAACACCCCCTTGCCCAATGTCGAGATTACATCGGGCGGTTCCAGAACGTTTACGGACGACACAGGTTTCTATATATTGGAACTGGTTTCCGATGTAGAAACGACCGTCACTTTTTCACATATTGGCCACCAAAAGGTCATTCTTGAAAAATTATTGTTGAATACGAATGAGACCTTTGAGTTTCACCCGGTTCTAAAATTGGATGTGCTGCAAGTAGACGAAGTTACCGTTACTTCCACTGGCAAAAGGGAGCCTATGGAAATCCTGAACATCTCCCCCGAAAAGATCAGAAAAATACCTGGTGCCAATGCCGGCGTGGAGAATATTCTAAAGCTGTTGCCTGGCGTAACCTCCAACAATGAATTGAGCACCCAATATTCCGTTCGCGGGGGAAATTACGATGAGAATCTGGTCTACATAAATGATATTGAGGTATATAGACCTTTTTTAATTCGTTCCGCACAACAGGAAGGCCTTAGTTTTGTCAACAGCGACCTTGTGCAGGAGGTCATGTTTTCCGCTGGAGGTTTTCAGGCGAAATATGGGGACAAACTCTCTTCCGTACTGGATATCAAATACAAAATCCCAACCAGTTTTAACCTCACGGGTGACTTTAGCTTTTTAGGGGCCAATGTTTCCATGGACACACGTTCCAAAAACAAGAAACTGAGTAGCACATCGGGTTTCCGGTATCGAAACAATTCTCTATTACTGAACAGTCTCCAGACTCAGGCAAGTCTTCAACCCAACTTTACGGATTTACAAAGTTTTATCACCTATCAGGTTTCCAACAAGTTCAATATAAATTTTTTAGGAAACATATCGGTCAACAATTATAGAAATGAACCGAGACAGAGACAGACCAACTTTGGAACCATTACGGACCCCCGGGCATTGACCATTTTTTATGAAGGAAAGGAAAACAACCGCTTTGCAACGGCATTGGGAGCCCTTAAGGGAAACTACTTTATAAATGAAAATACCACCTTAAAATTGTTAGGCTCCATTTATCATACCACGGAGGAAGAATACTCGGATGTTATTGCGAGTTATTTATTGGGCCAAGTGGATAGTAATTTGGGGAGCGACAATTTTGGACAGCCCACCAACAGTCGCGGTGTGGGTTCCCAGTTTAACCGTGCCAGAAACGATTTGGACGCACTCATAGTCAATCTTTCCCACAGGGGCAGCCATTGGAAGGATAAAACAAATGTGGAATGGGGCGTAAAATATACCCATGAGGATATCAGGGACCAACTGCGGGAATCTGAATTCATCGATTCCTTAGGGTTTTCGGTACGACCTCCTGGACCATCTTTTGTGAACAACCAACCAGAGGAACCATTTTTAGCGCCTTTGGAGGCCTATCAAAGTATTAATGCCCTAAATTTTGTTAAGACTAATCGGTTTTCCGGTTTTGTACAAATGGGCACCCAAACAGCGTGGAACTCCAACGTATTGTATTATAATGTAGGCATACGCGCCCATCACTGGACGGTCAGTGGACAGAATGTAGAAAAAGTGTCGCATACCGTTGTAAGCCCTAGGGCCCAAATTGCCATAAAACCGAATTGGAAGCGAGACATGCTGTTCAGAATTGCCACGGGCCTTTACCAACAACCTCCTTTCTACAGGGAGTTAAGGGATATCACGGGTACTATCAATCCCTATGTGGAAGCCCAGAAATCCTTTCATATCGTTGCTGGGAATGAATATAGTTTCTTGCTTTGGGAACGGCCGTTTACCATGATCAGCGAGGGATATTATAAAAAATTGACCGATGTGAATCCCTACACATTGGAGGATGTTCGTATTCGATATAGCGCCAATAACGATGCGAAGGCCTATGTGTATGGAGCTGAAGTAAGGCTCAACGGCGCCTTTGTTCCCGGAACCGAATCCTGGGTAAGCTTGGGCTATATGGAAACCAAGGAAAATAGGAACAATAGAGGCTATATTTCAAGACCAACGGACCAAAGGCTGAAACTGGGGATCCTGTTCCAAGATTACATTCCCAACATTCCAGAGCTGAAAATGTATTTGAACCTGGTGTACAGCACGGGCGTACCAGGGGGTTCCCCCAGTTATGCGGACCCCTATATTTTTCAGAATAGATTAAGAGATTATAAACGTGCCGATTTAGGAATTTCCTATATTTTTGCCGATAAGAACAAAACCTTTCCCGAAAGCCACTGGTTACACGCTTTCAAAAATTTGAATGTTGGTTTTGAAATTTTCAATCTGTTCAACAATCAAAATTCGATAACCAATACATGGGTAAGGGACGTGGATAGTAAAAATGAGTTTGCCGTACCAAACTATCTCACATCCAGGGTTCTTAACTTGAGATTACAAATGCGACTGTGATATAGAAAAATGCAGAAATTCATACTTTACGTTTCCCTATTTTGCGCCTTTTCCTTAAACGCTCAAAAAAACATTTATGAAAACCCTCGTTTCGATGAAATGAGCGATGACCATAAAATGCTGGCCATTCTACCCTTCCTTACCAATTTGGACCTGAGGGAAAATGCATCCGAAGAAGATATCCAATCCCTAGAGGAAAAAGAGGGATATGCCGTTCAGGATGCCTTTGAAACCTATTTTTCCAAAAGAAAGAAAAAAAAGAAATTTCCGGTGGACTTCCAGAATATTAAGGATACCAAGGCGATTCTTGCCCAGCACAACATTGATTACCGCAATATAGATGTCTATACCACCAAACAACTGAGCGAGATCCTGGGCGTAGATGCCATTATCAGTGGCACGCTAGACTTGAACGTGTTATTGTCCAAGGGAGTTTCCACGGATTTTAGTATAACCGATTATTTCTCTGGAGCTGCGGACTATGGAAGGATCGGAGTTAAGATAAGTGATGGCGATACGGGCAAACTTCTCTGGAAATATGAAAAGGAAATCAACAAAAAGACCGGCAAGAATACCGATGACCTGATAGATCGGATGATGAAGCTTGCCATTCGAAAATTCCCATACGAACGGGAACGTAAAAGGGACAGAGGCCAATAAAAGGTTTTTGCTATTGGAGGGTAAATTCCTTAAGCACCCCAATCGTGTAATCGATTTCCTCTTTGGTGTTGTACTTTGAAAACGAAAACCTTAGAGAAGGTTTTTTTAGGTCCTCCCCGCTTAAAATTTCGTTGAGCACATGGGAACCGGAATCACTACCGGATTGGCAAGCGCTTCCCTTGGAACAGGCAATTCCCTTAATATCCAAATGAAAAAGAAGCATTAAACCCTTTTCTGGAGATACGGGCAAACAGACATTGGCAAGGGTATAGGTACTTTCTTCCAGACTTCCGGAAAGACCATTGAACTTGGCTCCCGGAATCTCGGTTTTAATCTTTTCCACAAAATACCCTTTTAATTCCTTTACGTACGACTGCTCTTTTTCAAGATTATCATAGGCCAAAACAAAGGCCTCTTCCAAGCCTACGATGTTATGGAAGGATTCCGTTCCCGCTCTAAAACCGCGCTCTTGGGAACCTCCGGATATCAAACATTTAAGACCGGAATTCTTGCGAATAAAGGCAAAACCGATCCCTTTGGGGCCGTGAAATTTATGCGCGGCGGCAGCTAGAAAATCGACAGGGACTTCTTTTACATCCCAAGGGTAGTGTCCAATGGACTGCACGGAATCCGAATGGAACAAGGCCCCGTGTTCCTTACACATTTTGGCGACCTTTTTAATATTCAACAAGTTTCCTATTTCATTGTTTACATGCATAAGACTTACAAGTTTTTTGCCCGAGTCCTTTTGCAATAGTTCCTGTAGATGTTCCAAATCTGGATTTCCAACCTGGTCCAAACGAACGTACAAAACATCAAGTAGGCCGGACTGTTCCATTTCCTCCACGGTATGCAGTACGGCATGGTGTTCAATTTTTGAGGTGATAATTGTCTTTACCCCGCAGTCCTTCACGGCGCTTCGTAAAATCATGTTGTCCGCCTCCGTGCCCCCGGACGTAAATATAATTTCAGAAGGTAGCGCATTCATATATTTGGCAATGGTTTTACGGGCGCTTTCAATAGCCGTTTTCGCCGTTCTACCGTAACTGTGCGTAGAGGATGGATTACCATAATTGTTGGCCAAGGCATCCTGCATTTTAGATATTACTTCGTCCCGAACCTTGGTAGTAGCGGCATTGTCAAGATATACGTGCTTCATGACTTCCTGAATCAGATTTCTTTAGTGCCGCAAAAATAATTGAAATAAAGGAAAATGCCTTGATATAAGGGGAGGATATGCCAAAACTATAAATCATATCAATGCTATTTCTACACCAGGTTCCAAACCTTGGCCCTGTTAATTTAAACTTAATTGGTGTTGGGCCGATTGAGCCATATCCAATAATTCAATTAAATTTGGTGGATGAAAAAGTATGTTGTCTTAGCGCTGTTTGCGCTTTTCCTTTCGTGTGACGATGGGGATTTGGAAATAGAAACCCTGGATTTCGATAGTATTACTTCCGTGCAAAGTTGCGGTGGGGTCTCCGTAACTTCGGCCAATGTGCTGTTCAAGATCAATGGGGACGAGGCCCTGATTCTTGAATTGCCCAATGGGGCGATAAAAAACGAGGCTACTACGGAGGACATTACCGTGAACATTACGGAATCGGGTTCCGTGACCTACCGAATCTTCTCGGGCACGGTCTCCTCGAACTATTTCTGTGACGATGTGCCACCTGTTGAACCTGTGGTCACCAAGGAAATCATTGCTCAGGATGGGGTCGTTTTTATAACTACAGCGCCCGTGGATTCCGTTACCTTTGAACACACCATACGTCTAAGCGGCATTTCTTTGGTAACCGAAGATGAAAGTAGGATTACAGACTTACGCATCAATGATTTCGGTACGGTTACGACCAAATTGTAGTTTTCAGTAGTTCTGAAAGATATATACTTCGGTGGCTCCTAATCCATATTTCTGGTAGTCGGCATCATAATATTTTACATATTCGTATTTTCTAAATAAGGAGTACAATTCCTCCTTTAAGACTCCCTCGCCCACCCCGTGTATAAACACTACTTTTTGTATGCGTTTGCCAATGGCAAAATCAAGCTGCCTTTTCGCAGTGTCCAGTTGTAGGTTCAACATTTCAAAATTGCTCAAGGGCTTTGGGTTTTTCACCAACTGATTAATATGTAGGTCCACTTCCATCTTTGGTAGGTTTCTTTCCTTGGGCTTGACCTTTTTATTAGTTCTTTTTTTGGGAAGCTCTTTTTCCTTCTTTACCTGGGCCACCTCAAAATTACTTACCCTTATGTCATTGGAGACCAGCACCAATTCCGTGTCCTGAAATTGCATGGGGAATCCGTCCTTGGTCATGAGCGTAACCATATGACCGCTTACTTGTGTCACGGTTCCCGATATGACATCGTCAATTGCCTCTACCCTATCCCCTATTTCAAATTGAGCCATTTTTTATTTTGTTTACCCAAAAATAGTGGTAATTTTCAGCTTCTGTATAATGCGCACCATGCAACTATCGGCATTGTTATATATACTCAACATTGAGAAGTACATGCTTCCCTGTTTTACGAAGCAATTTCTGGGTGTGGACTGTCCGGGATGCGGATTACAACGGTCCCTGTTGTTTTTGTTTAAGGGCGAATTTGTGGAGGCCTTTAAAATGTATCCTGCCATATATCCTTTGATTGCCCTGTTCGCGTTTTTACTAGTGAGAAATAGGTTTAACTTTAAGCACGAGTCCAATATTACGTTTTCACTCATGTTTATAAGCACTGCGGCCGTATTCATTAACTTTATTTTAAAATTTATCTAACCAAACCTTTTAAAAATTATGGAACAACAAAAATTACCTAATGAAATAGCGATTATCGTTTTATCCATCTTTGGAATTATCTGTTGCTGGTGTTTTGGTCTTGGGATCATCCCAGCGGTGATAGCCTTGGTATTGGCCCTTAAATCACAAAGGATTTATAAGGAAAACCCTGAACTGTACTCCAACTTTAAGACAATCAACATTGGCAAGATTCTGGCCATTATAGGAATTGTTTTAAGCGTATATTACATAGGTAGCGTGATATACCAAATAAGCACTATCGGTTGGGACGGCATTATGGAACAACAAAGGGAAATGATGGAACAGTGGGGAATTGAAGAGTAGTCAACTATGAATATGCAACCACTACCCGGCGCAAGTAATGCCCTAACTTTTGGCATTCTGTCCATTGTTTTGACCATTTTCTGTTGTGGTCCTTTTGGTGCTATTTTCAGTTTCATAGGACTGAGCAATGCCAAAAAAGCGGAGAACATATATCGGTCTGAAGTCGGCAATTCGTACAGCGGATATGAAAATGCAAAAACAGGAAGGATCCTTTCCTATATTGGATTGGGCCTCGCCTTGATCTATTTGATTTTTACCATTATTTATTTTGGGGCAATCATAGCCCTTGTAATGTCATCAGGTAATTTTTAAATAATAGGAATCGAGAGAAAAAAATCCCCGAAGAATTTCGGGGATTTTTTTATTTCTTAAACTCGGACAACGTTCTGATGATTATGCCGACACAATCCAGTAGCTGTTCTTTGGTCATTACCAGTGGTGGCGCAAATCGGATGATGTTACCATGCGTAGGTTTCGCCAATAAACCGTTTTCCTTCAAGGCCATACAAATATCCCATGCCGTGGAGCTTTCTTCGGTATCATTGATTAAAATAGCGTTCAAAAGGCCCTTACCCCGCACCGCAGTAACCAAATCGCAATTGGGGATGAATTCATTCAGTTTTGCACGGAACAGTTCCCCAAGTTCTTGGGCATTTTCTGCCAATTGCTCCTCTTTAATGACATTTAATGCGGCCATGGCAACGGAAGCGGCCACTGGGTTGCCCCCAAAGGTACTACCATGATTACCAGGTCTAATGACCTCCATAATATCGTTATTAGCCAATACAGCGGAAACAGGATAGGCCCCACCGGACAATGCCTTCCCTAAAATTAAAATATCGGGTTTTACCTCTGGAGTACCGCTACAATGCTTATCTGAACAGGAGCAATTACCGCAGGTGGCCAAAAGTCGGCCCGTACGCGCAATGCCTGTCTGTACCTCATCGGCAATGAAAAGCACATTATATCTTTCGCAAAGTTCCTTCGCCTTTTTTAAATACCCATCGGACGGAACATACACCCCGGCCTCACCTTGGATAGGTTCCACCAAGAATCCGGTTACATTGGGGTTGTCTTTCAAAGCTTCCTCCAAGGCCTGCAGGTTATCGTATGCTATTTTTAGAAAGCCCTTGGTATAAGGTCCAAAGTTCCTTCGTGCAATAGGATCATTGGAAAAGGAAATGATCGTGGTGGTCCGTCCATGGAAATTGTTTTCACACACAATGATTTCCGCTTCGTTCTCCGGAATCCGTTTCTTCTCATACCCCCACTTTCTAGAGATCTTCAAGGCGGTCTCTACGGCTTCGGCACCTGTATTCATGGGCAGGAGTTTATCAAACCCAAAAGTTTCCGTTGCATACTTTTCAAACGCGCCCAATTTGTCATTATAAAATGCCCTGGAAGTGAGCGTTAAGGTTTGGGCCTGCTCCATCATGGCCCCAACAATCTTGGGATGGCAATGCCCTTGGTTTACTGCAGAATAGGCCGAAAGAAAATCGTAATACTTTTTACCTTCCACATCCCACACATATACGCCGGCTCCCTTGCTCAAAACTACGGGCAACGGATGGTAATTGTGGGCCCCGTACTTATCCTCCAATGCAATGGCATCTTCAGAAGTGATTTTTTCTAAAACTGACATGATAAAATTACTTTAAATAAGACTTTAGCAATTCCTTCTGTACCTTTATCCTTTCGCTATCCCGATGGGCATCGGAACGAAAATTCAGCGTGGGAGAGAAATCATCCCTGTAGAGTTTCAAAAGTACAAATATTCCAATTCATTTTAAAGCTTTTTTGAAGGGTGTCAACGCACTTGTTAATAGTATGCCTATCCTAACCTTCAATCCAAAGAAACCTATTATTTTTGCCGCATGCGAAAGAACAGAAGGAGACTCATTTTTGAAAATGTAGCAGTCGTGGACGCCGGTGCCAAGGGGAAAACCTTGGGGAAGGCCCCAGATGGAAGAATCGTATTTTTGGATAACGCCGTACCGGGCGATGTGGTGGATGTGCAAACGCACAAGAAACGAAAAAGCTATTTTGAGGGTACAGCCGTTGCGTTCCACTCCCTCTCGGAAAAGCGGGTCGCACCTGAATGCGAACATTTTGGTGTTTGTGGCGGGTGCAAGTGGCAAAATATGGGCTATGATCACCAGCTTTATTATAAACAAAAAGAGGTTGAGAACAATTTAAAGCGAATAGGCCATTTGGATCTACCCGAAATTCAACCCATTCTAGGCTCCAAGGACATCTATTTTTATAGGAACAAAATGGAGTTTTCATTTTCGGACAGCAGGTGGCTTACCATGGATGAAATCCAATCCAACAAAGACATCGATAACAAAAACGCCCTAGGTTTTCATATACCAGGCATGTGGGACAAGATCCTGGACATAAAAAAATGCCATCTACAACGAGATCCATCCAATGCCATACGGTCGGAAACCAAAAAATTCGCACAGGAAAACGACCTTACTTTTTTCAATCCAAGAAATCAATATGGTTTGCTGCGGACCCTCATGATACGCACCGCTTCGACGGGGGAATTGATGGTATTGATACAGTTTTTTGAGGAAGACAAACCTCAAATAGAACTACTGCTAAATCATTTAAAGGTTACATTCCCTGACATTACTTCCTTGCTCTACGTAGTCAACACAAAACAAAACGACACCATTTACGACCAAGAAGTGATTTGTTTTGCTGGAAGGGACCATATTTTTGAAGAGATGGAAGGCCTTTCCTTTAAGATTACGGCAAAATCCTTTTACCAAACGAATTCTGAGCAGGCCTACGAACTTTATAAAGTAACCCGGGATTTCGCCATGCTTACGGGGGACGAATTGGTTTATGATCTTTATACAGGAACAGGAACCATAGCCCAATTCGTTGCCAAAAAGGCCAAAAAAGTCATTGGGATCGAATCCGTTCCGGACGCAATTCTGGATGCCAAGGCAAATGCGGAACGAAATAATATTAATAATGTGGCTTTCTTCGTGGGGGATATGAAAAATGTCTTCAACGATAGTTTCATCGCCCAACATGGAAAACCGGATGTCATAATAACCGACCCCCCAAGGGACGGCATGCACAAAGATGTGGTGCAACAAATTCTCAACATTTCCCCACAACGTATCGTTTATGTAAGCTGTAACAGTGCTACCCAGGCTAGGGACCTTGAGCTGATGAAAGATTGGTATGAGGTTGTGAAAGTTCAGCCCGTGGATATGTTCCCACAGACGCACCACGTTGAAAATGTCGTACTTTTGGAAAAGAAAAATTAGCATGCAGAAGTTAGGTTTGGTCTTGTTCGCGGTATTGTGTATCGTCTTTGTGGCTTCCTGTGAGAAGGATGACATTTGTGTTGAGGGTGATACCCCGTTGCTTGTTCTGGAATTTTTTGATGCGGCCAACCCCACCGCAAACAAAAATGTCACCGCCCTGCGCATTTTGGGTGAAGGGCAAAGTACTGCAGTCAATACATTTACAGACCGGTCCAATGTGAACAACGTCCAAATCCCTCTCAGAACGGAAACGGATGCAACCACATTTTTGATGATTTCCAACTCTGCCACAAACGATGGCGGACAAGAAACTGGCAATATCGATACCCTGACCTTCAATTATGAACGCCTAGAGGACTTTACATCGCGTGCCTGCGGATTTATTGTCAATTATGACAGTCTTAGGACCAACCTACAATCCGGCTCCGGTAATTGGATCTTGGATATAGAAATCGTTAGGGCCAATATTACAAACTCAGACTCCACCCATGTTAAAATATTTCATTAATTCCTTATTTCTATTCGGACTGATGTTTGGTTTTGCCCAAAGCAAACCCATTGATACCCAGCCCAAGGATACCTTGGAATATAAACAGGCTTACGGACTGCGTGCGGGAATCGACCTTAGTAGGCCCTTTATCAGTACTTTGGACGAGAACTATACGGGGTTTGAAATTGTGGCCGATTATAGACTTACTGAAAAACTGTACCTGGCCGCTGAACTAGGTACGGAAGACAAGACCAAACAGGAAGACCTATATAATTTCACCACAACCGGAGGCTACCTCAAATTGGGGTTTGACAACAATACCTATGAAAACTGGTACGGGGAACAAAATTTGCTCTATTATGGAGGCCGATTGGCTTTTAGCAGTTTTAGTCAGACCTTGAACAACTATCAATATTTCAATTCCAACAGGTACTGGAATCCGACGGATTTTGCAGAAGGCTCCAACATAGCGGAGGAATTTTCCGGAAGGTCCGCCGTATGGGTAGAGGCACTTTTTGGTACCAAAGTGGAACTTTTCGCAAATATATTTTTGGGAGCGAGTGTTCGTTTGGGAATTTTGGTTTTCAATTCTGACGGTGGGGACGATCGGTTTCCCAACCTTTGGATTCCAGGTTTTAACAAGGTCACGGACGGTACCCGGTTTGGTGTAGGCTATAATTATTCCATTTCCTATTTCCTACCCCTCTACAAAAAGAAAAAACAGCCCAAGGAACTGGAGCCTGAGCAATAATCACAATTCCTTAAAACCCTTCAGGAAAATCCACTTCATCAACAATTTTGGAACACCCTCAATGCTAGCGACGGCAAATTTTGGGGCAATAACCATTGCCAAAACTGCGGAAAGTACCGAAATGTATACCGGTTTGATGGCCAATAAATAAGAAAGTCCAAACCGGAATAGGAGGAAAATAACGGCAAATCCCAAAAAATTGAACAACAATGCCTTTTGCTTCAAACTCATGCCTCTGTATTTCCAGTTTTATTATATTTCGCCTTCTTACTTCCCTCATACATTTCATAATGTACCAAACGGGACTCCAAATGACTGTTGAATACCTTTATTTTGCGTGAGGGTCTTAGCCCAACAAATTTCAGGGCATCCAGATTTGAAGTAATCATCCATGCGTTGGTGCCGGGATATCCCTGTTTTAAGGTATCACCAATGGAGGCATAAAAGTTTTGCATGTCGATGTCCAAACGTTCGCCGTACGGCGGATTGAAACACATGTGTAAGGGTCCTTCCGTCTCCTTTTCCGTCTTGAAAAAGTTATCCCTTTTTACTTCTATATAATCCGATAGGTTTGCATTCTCAATATTCTCCGTTGCCTTTCTTACCGCTGAGGGAGCTTTGTCCATTCCGATGATTTTATGATGGAATTCCCTGGTCTTTTTGAGACTTGCCTCGATAATTTTTTCATAAAGATCTGCATCAAAGTCGGGCCATTTTTCAAATGCAAAACCTTTCCGGTTGATGTTCGCCGGAATATTGCAGGCAATCATGGCCGCCTCCGCCAGCATGGTTCCACTGCCGCACATAGGATCCATAAAATCACACTGGCCGTCCCACCCGCTCAACAATAGAATTCCGGCAGCAAGGACTTCATTAATGGGGGCTATATTGGTCGCTGTCCTGTAGCCTCTATGGTGCAGGGAGGCCCCGGAACTATCCAAGGAAACATTGCATTGATCTTTGTGAATATGAACGTTGATTCTTAGGTCCGGGTTCTTGACATCCACATTGGGACGTTTGCCATCCGTTTCTCGGAATTTATCGGCAATGGCATCCTTGGTCTTTTGGGAAACATAGAGCGAATGGGTGAAATTATCGGAAAAAACAGTGGCATCAATGGCAAACGTATCGTCCACGGACAAATATTCGGCCCAGTCCATCCGAAAAATCTTTTTATAAAGATCATCCTCCCCTAATACGGAGAAGGTGGCGATGGGTTTTATAATTTTAATAGCGGTCCGCAAGCATAGATTGGCCTTGTACATGAATCCGGTATCGCCGTCAAAGGCCACATTGCGAATCCCAATTTCAACATTTCCTGCACCAAGGTTCCTAAGTTCCTTGGCCAATATTTCTTCAAAGCCAAAAAGTGTTTTGGCTACCATCCTAAAATTATTCCCCATACCCATTGTTTAGCATACAACAAAAATACGTTAATTTTGATGCAGCAAAGATTCGCCATTCTCAATTAGGCAACAAACCCTGCTTTACATGATTTATATTCTGCCAATTCTTGGTGTACTGCTAAGTTTTGTTTTTGTTTTCTTTACCAAACCCAAAAAAAAGGAGCATTTTAGATTATTACTGGCCTTTAGCGGGGCGTTCTTGCTCGCATTGACCATTTTTGAATTGCTGCCGGAAGTGTACGAGCATTCCAATACCAAAAGTATAGGAATATTTATCATGTTGGGGATATTACTACAGATATTCCTGGAGTTCTTTTCCAAGGGTGCGGAGCATGGACACGTTCATTTGTCCAAAACCGATACTAACTTTCCATGGTTGCTTTTTGGAAGTCTCTCCATACATTCGTTGTTGGAGGGTATTCCCATTTCCGAAAACAACAGTATTATCTATGGAATCCTGATCCACAAGATAGCCATCGCCGTAATTCTGAGCTTCTTTTTATTGAACTCCAAAATGAAAACAATTGCATCGGCATTGTTCATACTACTTTTCTCGATGATGACACCTTTGGGAACCTATCTATCGCAATCCTTTGGTTTTATAATGGATAACCTGATGTTCATTAATGCCATTGTCATTGGGGTTTTACTCCATATTTCTACGGTAATCCTATTTGAAAGTTCAGAAGGACATAAATTCAACCTAAGAAAACTAGTGGTCATTGTACTTGGAATAATCATAGCCTATTTTATTTAATGTTCAGCAAAGAGGAATCACGAAGACTCAGGGAGGAATTCTGGATTTCCTATGGTAAATCATATCCCAAAAAATGGATACTCTATAAAACCAAAATAAAGGGGCTGACCTTTAAATTTACTTTTGACTCCAAAAAAGCCTTGGTATCCATTGATGTGGAGGGAGGCCTTGAACAACGTATATTGCTATGGGAAAAATTCCTATCCTTGAAATCCGTTCTTTTGGAGGACTACTGGCCCAGTGCAATATTCGAAGAATACCACTTGCTGGAAAACCATAAGGAAATTTCCAGAATTTATGTTGAAATTAAAGGTGTATCCATCCACAACAAAAATACCTGGCTGCAGACCATGTTATTTTTTAATGAAAACATGAATCATGTGGAGGCATTTTTTGAAGATTTTAGGGATATACTAAAACCTTGAATCCCTTATTTAGGGTTCTATTTTGGAAAGGCATTGATAGAAAAGTAGCACCCCGTGTTTCCCTAGCCCAAACAAACCCCTTTGTTAAAGAAGGCTTTCCCGAATACCCATTTCAAGTCCTGATAATTGGGCAAGTCCCATAGCCCTTCCTATTAAGGAATATCCGGAATAGAACTCGTCCTGTCTCTGGATATCGTCCAAAAGCACATGACCGTGATCGGGTCGCATGGGAATATTAACTATACCACCCTTTTCATTTCTTTTTAACTGTTCCTCAACGATAGCTTTCATCACTTTTTGCATAGGAACGGAACCGTTTAGGTGTTCCGCCTCATAAAAGCTTCCATTCCCGTGTCTTTGTACATTTCGCAAATGGATAAAATGTATCTTATCACCAAAATCCTTGATAATCTTCACCAAATCATTATTGGAAGAGGCCCCCAAGGAACCGGAACAAAATGTTAATCCGTTACTGGGCGAAGGACAGGCATCCAACAAAAACTTGAGTTCCTCGTAATTGGAAACTATCCTTGGTACCCCAAATACCGAAAATGGTGGGTCGTCTGGATGGATGGCCATTTTTACACCTAATTTCTCGGCTTCAGGAATCACAGCTTTCAGAAAATAGGCCAAATTATCCTGAAGTTGTTGTTTACTGATTCCCAAAACGATTTCATGGTTTTTTTTGAATTCGTTCAAATCGATAAGCTTTCTTGAACCCGGCATTCCGGCGAGGATGGACTTTTCGAGTTTGGAAATCTCCTCGTTCGATAAATTTTTGAAAAAGGAGGCTACCTCCTTTAAACAACCTTCGTCATAGTCCTTTTCCGCATTTTCGCGTTTAAGGATATATAAATCGAAAGCTGCCGCGGCCAGTGGATCGTATTGCAACGCCGATGCCCCATTGGGCAATTTATAATCCAAGTTGGTACGTGTCCAATCGATCAGTTGCATAAAATTATAGCAAACGACTTTTATATCGTTCTTTGCCAAATTCTTAAGCGTTTCAATGTAATTGGAAATATATCGGTCCCTATCCGGAAGACCATATTTAATGGAAGTATGGATGTTCACACTTTCCACCACGGACCATTCCAATCCGGCACTTTCAATTTCAGATTTCAGGGATGCTACGGTTTCAATTGGCCAAACCTCTCCCAAAGGTATATCCTGACAGGCAGCCACAATACCTTCTACACCTATTTGCCTAATATCGCTCAATCGAACCCCAAAAGAGGGTCCAAACCACCTAAATGTCTTTTTTAAATATTCCATTAAACTCCTGAAAAAGAATTAAAACCACCATCCACATCATAACACACACCCGTTACAAAACTGGAAGCCTCGCTCAATAAATAATGGACCATACCATTTAATTCCGAAGCATCCCCAAAACGGGCCATGGGCGTATTGTTGATTATTTTGTTTCCGCGCTCCGTGTAGGTGCCATCTTCATTGGTCAAAAGGCTTCTATTTTGATTTCCGATAAAAAAACCAGGAGCGATGGCATTTACGCGAATCCTGTTCGTGAATTTGGAAGCCATTTCATTGGCCATCCATTGGGTAAAGGTATCCACGCCCGCTTTGGCCATCGAGTAGCCCAAAACCCTTGAAATAGCCTGCTTTGAGGCCATAGAAGAAATATTTATAATGGAACCGTATCCTTGCCTAGCCATAAGTCCGCTCAACACAATGGTAGGTATGACCGTTCCGAACAGGTTGATATCCAAGACCTTTTGTGTATCCGAAATCGCGATGTCGTAGATACTCTGATTGGCACTTAAAGTAGCTCCAGGGATATTTCCCCCGGCAAGATTAATCAACCCATCCAAGGTTTCGAACTTTTGGGCAATCTCCTCCCGAACTTCGTTAAGTGCTTCCTCATTTAAAACATCCACTTCAAAAGTAAATGTGCGATCCGGGGAAATGCTATCGAGTTCATTTTTTTTATCCCTTAATTTTTTTGTTGACCTTCCCAGTAAAATTACCCGAGCCTCTTGCTCGATCAAGTATTTGGCGATAGATCCGCCCAAGGTTCCCGTTCCTCCAGAAAGTGCAACAATCTTATTTTTTAGGGAAAATAAATCGGTCATTTAAGTAAATTAAGTTTTAACGACACACCGGAATCCAGTAATCCGGGGACGAACGTTTTTCGCGCTAAAAATAAGATATTCGAAATTCATATCCCATCATGCGGCCTCAATAAAGAAATTTTAATTACTTACATTCGTGAAAAACAGACGTATATTCCAATACATTTCAAATAAATAAATGAAACCCTCATAGAGGGATTTGTTATGGTAAGTTAAATGCCTCTACAATAGGAAATGTTTAAGAATCAAGTTATTAACCTAGTTTTAAACGTATGAGAACTTTAGTCTATTTCCTTATTTTGCTATTTCTGTGTCTTGAGGTTTCTTCACAAGATCTGGAAGCTTTCGATTTAACCCAGGAATGGACAAATTCCATCGTATCCAAATTACCGAATGATTATCCAAAATTGAAAGAAAGGAAAAAGGTGTTGATTTTTAGCCTATTCACCGGGTTTGACCATTGGACGGTTCCACACACCGAGGCCGTAATCAAAGGTATAGCGGAAAAAAGTGAAAATTTTGACATCACAACTTCCAAGGATGTTGCCATGTTCAACAAGGAAAATATCCAGCAATTTGATGCGATCGTATTGAATAACAATTGTTCCGAAAGAGATTTTAGAAATCTCTTCTACGACGTTTTTAAGAAAGAATTGAATGCTAATGCGGCTTGGTCAAAAGCCGAGCAATATGAAACCAATCTTTTGCAATACATCCGGGAAGGTAACGGTTTGGTGGTACTTCACGGTGGCATTACCATGCTGAACAAATCCAAAAAATTCAGTGAATTGGTGGGTGGAAGTTTTGATTATCATCCCAAACAGCAGTTGATCCAAATCAAACTGGCGGATAAAGACCATCCTATTCTTAGAGCCTTTGATGGGGAAGGCTTTGCACATGTGGACGAACCTTATTTTTTTGACAACGCCTATTTTGAGTATGATTTTAAGCCTTTGCTATATATGGAGACGGAAAAAATAGAAGGAAAAAATAAAGAAGTTTCCAAAAACATAAGTTATTTGGCTTGGATAAAAAAGTTTGGAAAAGGTAGGGTCTTTTACTCCGCCCCTTCACATAATCCACAGAGCTATGAAAACCCTAGCATACTTTCATTTCTGCTCAATGGATTGTTATATGCAACGGGAGATTTAGAATGTGACGATAGTCCAATGAAGTCCTAGTCACTTAATTTTCAAAATCGAGTTCCAACAGTTCAGCCTCGGTAAATTCATTCCCATCCTGGGATTCTATTTTCCTTAATTCACCTACGCTTTCTTCCGAAATCCACTGAGGGTTATCCGCAAATGCATTGCTCACATAGGTAATTACATCTGCTATGTCCTTATCCGATAACGTTTCGTTATTCTTTAACCCTGGCATAGCCTGATTCATTTCATACCGATTTCCATTTACATGGATGGGTCCCTTTAATCCATTTAAAATTATCAAAGCCAAGCGCTCAATAGGCTTGGAAACATACTCTGAATGTACCAATGGCGGAGCAAGCCCCTCATTTCCCTCTCCGTTGATGCCATGACATGCAGCGCAAATCTGCCTAAAGATTTTTGCACCCTTGGTTCTAGGATCTTCTTTCAATCCCTTACTTACGTAAATTGGATTTAGAATAGCATCGGCTTTATTTTGTATGCTTTCCAATAGCATTTGGTACAAAATCGATGACCTATCAAAGTCAATTTGGTCCAAAATCACCTTATAATCTTCCAGTATGGCCTCGGCACCGCTTACCAAAGCCTCGGATATGATAGGATTTCCCTTATATAAAATACTATACTCCACAAGCAAAGGCGCTAGCAATTCTTTGGATCCATGCGTCCAAATACCCAATGAACTGGCCAAATACATATCTTTAAATAGACTTTTTTCCTTGATTATCCCATTCCCCAATTCAAGGAAATCGGCAGTATTATTGCTATTTACAAATGATTCGAGCAAAACAATAGCATGGACAGCCAGTTGTTCTTCGCCATTTTTAGCAACATGAAGTAAAAGATCAAAATCCAAGGCATCCATTCCTTCCAACGTATATAATGCATGAATTTGCGAAATACTGGGTTCCTTTTCTTTCACCAAATTGACTAAGGAGTTCACCAATCCTTTCTTGTTTCGGTCTATTAAAAGTTGCTGGGCTCGATTTCTGACCCAACCGTTCGAATGATTTAGAAATTCTAAAAGCTGCTCATCTGTAGCTGTCTCGAGGTTTACTGGGGTTGCAATTGAAATATTTTCACTTTCTACTTTTAGGATCCTACCCCTGTTGATAATGGTATCCAAGGACTTTTCCTTAGCCTTCTTTTTGAAGTATGGACTCAAATACGCATGGTGACCAATTACGCCCCTATGCATATCCACAATATACAAAGACCCATCCGGACCATTGGATAGGCTTACGGGTCTAAAGCCTTCATCAGTCGACGCTAAAAACTCCTTTCCTTGCCAAGCCTGATAGGCACTGGTACTGTCGCCATGAAATTCCAAAATATTACGCTTGACTAGGTTTGCCTCGGGCACACAGACAAAAACGTTCTGGACATATTCCAATGGAAACATTCCTCCCCTGTATACCAGCGGTCCACAAGCTGCGGTTACATCTACCAACAAACTGTCCTTATCCAAAATACTTTCGGCATATCCCCTATTGACCAAACTGGCGTGTAATGGGTACACCCTCTGGTCTTCCGTTAGCAATTTATGTACGCTATGGGCTGGTTTCAAGAACTTGTTACGGGTAGTTCTGTTTGGCAAAACATAATCCCCCAATAATTGTCTGGAATTATCATTGTAGTATAAACGCCCAAAGTTGTCATGGGTAATTCCCCATTGCCCTCTAAAAGTAGTAGGTTCCTTTACCCATAGCCCATTTACTCGGCGGTATCTAAAGTGCGATTTGGCATTATATATCCAATTATCCACATTCATCATAAGTCCATTGGGCTGATGTTCCGGATTACCGTCCGGAGCATACATAGAATCGACCAATATGCGATTAACCGGTCTGTCATTCTGTATTTCAACGTACCAAAGATTGGGGGGTTCCGCATATAATAAGCCTCCGTAGACATGGGCGATGGCCCTGGGCAATCTCAAACTATCCAAAAACTTTTTGTCATGGTCCATAACGCCATCACCATCCCTATCCTCCAAAATTTTAATCGTTCCCAGTGGCAACTCCTCCCCTTTGCCTTCCATGGTATTCATATAACCGTTCATTTCGGCGACCCAAATTCTTCCTCGATTGTCAAAATCCATAGCTACAGGGGCTATGAGTAAAGGTTCTGAGGCAATGGGTTTTAATTTAAATCCATCCTGTAAAATATAGGCTGTCAAGTCGACATCCGTTTCAGGATAATCCTTCTTACATGAGACAAAAAGAATAAGGAGAAGTATAAAATAGTTTCGAATAATCATCGAATATTCAAGTTAGACAATTATTTAAAAAATTAGATTACATCGGTATATAAAAAGAACCAATGACAAAAGGCACCTGCCAAAACGAACAAATGCCAAATAAAATGATTGTAGGGAATTCTTTGTATTGCGTAAAATATAATTCCAACACTATAAAATATGCCTCCAAGAAACAAAAGAGTCAGACCAAGGGAAGTAGAATTTGCAAGAAGATTTTTAAGGTCAAAGACGATCAACCATCCCATTACCAGATATAGCAACAGAGAAATAAATTCAAATCGCCCCGTATAAAAAATTTTTAATGCTGTTCCCAATGCTGCAATTGCCCATACAATGTAAAATAAGGTCCAACCGTTTCCATTTACCAAAGTTATCAAGGCTACCGGGGTATAGGTACCAGCAATCAAATAATAGATATTGATGTGGTCAAGAATTCGAAGGCGTTTTTTCCAACTAGGATTGTCAACAAAATGATACGATGTCGAAGACGCAAAAAGTACTATTAAACTTATACCATATACCCCAATACTAAATTCCGAATAGACCGACCTATGATTATTATCTTTCCATAAAAAAATAAGACCTATACAAGCGGCAATAACACCGCAAAAGTGAGACAAGGAGTTTAAACGTTCTTCTGTAACTTGATTTCCTATTTTGAAGAGTTGATTCAAATTCATTTGTACTGCTTGCCCTTTTTAAATACGATGTCAACGTCCTGCAAAATGTTTATATGACGAAGAACATCACCTTTTACCGCAATGATATCAGCGTATTTACCAGGAGTTACGGTCCCAACCTTATCGGCAACGCCCATCCATAACGCGGGCCAATAGGTAGCTGCCCTAATGGCATACATTGGGTCGATTCCAAACTCATTTACCCAAACATCAAATTCATGCCATGTTGATTGACTATGGAACTTCATCGGGATGCCACTATCCGTTCCTATTAACAATACGACCCCTGCATCCAAGAGTTGCTTGATTTTTGTTTCCAAGGTAGGCTTCCTGGAAGGCGTCAATTGAAAATAGGGAAGTCGATCGGGATGTGCAAAACTGTTTCTGATATCGGTAATTAC